>NZ_CBFFRI010000002.1:0-657236 GCF_965644235.1 Sphingobacterium sp. LRF_L2
GGGGTGGGTGACATCAATTTCTTCCTCTTCAGATTAACCAAATTATTTGCGTAGTCCACAGGTTTTGACTCTGATCCTATTATTGTTGTTGATAGAAATTTCTATTTTTTTGATAAGGCCAATAATTTCTGAAAAGTATTTAGGTTTCGACCCGTACTTACCACTTTCAATTTACGTTCAAAGTAGGCATTATTCATTTTTGACTTTGCCATACCTTGAGGTATATAGAAGTATAAAATGTTTTTTTTAACATTGAACCATTCGTCTCCGTGATCAATTGAACGAAGAGCTTCCGTGAGTGCAGTTTCTGGTGCTTGGTTTAGTACGGTAATGAAAAGACGACTTGGATCTAAGTTTTCATTTTGAGGCCCTTCCGTTATTATATTTTCGATTTCCAGAGGCCGTAATGCAAATACAGGAATATCCAATTGGAATTTTAATTGGATAAGACTTTGTATTCGATTTTCTATTTCGGCTTTTGATAGATCTGATTCCAAAATGATATTGCCACTTTGTATATAAGTTTGGACGTTTTTATATCCCGCATCTTTAAGTTGTTCACGTAAATCTGCCATTTTGATGATATTTTTGCCCGAAACATTTACGGCACGCAGTAGTATCACGTAAGTGTATATGTTATCCATGCTATTTTATAAACCACAATTTAAATAAATGCAGCTAATTTACTCGTTGTTCTGTAAAAAATCGAATGCTCCTTGCCTTAAATTGATCCCATATTCTAGATATGCTTTAAGGCATGCTAAGAAGTTAGCCCATCCCTCTGTTTGTTTTTTCATCTGTTCAATCCCTTCCTCATTGATAGGCATCTCTCGTTCAGTGATTTGGATAATGGTACTGTTGCTTTTTCCTGCTGTAAGTTGCATCTCCACAAGTTGATGTTCTTGTCCGCCGCTCCAATCGAATGAAATGTAGTACGGCTGTTTGATTCTTTTTCCTGTTACCGGAAAAGAATCTGAAAACTCGGGGAATGTCCATTGGACGGTGCTGTTCTCTTCTAATACGCCGCTGCTGGTCGCTATAAAATAACCGCTCATCTTGATTGGGTCGACAATCGCTTCGAATACTTCTTCGATATTCTTTTGGATTTCTATTTTTGCATTTGCAGTAAGCATCATTTTGTTACTTTTTGAGATTCTCGATTTCAATTTTGGCCATTTGCATTAATGCTTTATTGGCATCGGGATATCGTTGCAGAATGCTAGAGAGGTTTTTAGGAACAATCTGCCAGCTTACACCAAACTGATCTTTACACCAGCCACAACGGCTCTCTTCTCCTTTTGCTGTGAATAAATCCCAATAATAATCTATTTCATCTTGGTCATCGCAAGAGATGACGAAAGAGACACCTTCATTAAAAGAAAAAGACTGGTCTACACCGCTATCCATAGCCATTAAGGTAAAACCTTCCACAATGAATTGTGCATGCATGATTTGTCTTTTTTTCTCGCCGTCAGGATAAGGTATATGCCCTTGTGATTTAAAATGTTTAAATGTTTGTGCATAGAAATGTATAGCTTCTTGGCATCTGCCTTGTTGTGGTCCGCAGAACATAAGTGTAGGAACGAGTTGCTGATTGTTTACATCTTCCAGTTTTCCTAAGTAAAACTGCCAAGAAACACCATGTAAATCACAAAGCCAACCGTAGTGTGGGCTCCAAGGGTATGACTGTAAAGACATAAGAATTTCAGCTTGGGGTTCAAACGTTTGCCAGAGCTTCTTGATTTCTTCTTCGGTTTCGCAGATGATCATAAAGGAGATGGCATTGTTTGGTCTGAAAATCGGTCCACCATTGATGCCTATAAAGGGAACTTGGAGGATTTCGGCAGAGACTACAATAGGGTTTGATTCTATAATCTGACTACCGTAAAAAGTCTCGGTATAGAAATTAAATATATCTGATGCGTTGTTGTTACACCAAATAGCTGGATAGATTTTGCTCTTCATGTTTCTCCTTTACTTTTCTAGAATGCCTTTCAGGTTTTTTAATCCTGTTTCAAAATCTTTGCTCATATCGAATAGAACGTTCATGATATTGAAAGGATAGGGCATCTCACCGTCGATTTCCCAAGTCACACGAGTACTGCTTTCGTCTATTGGAGATACTTCTATAAACGATTTGTTGGCTACGTCAGAGCCATTGAAAAATAAATCCATGTCAATTCGTTTTTGAGGTTCTATTTTGGTGATAACCTGCTTTCCATCGCCAACTTTTTTACTTTTCCATTCGTAAGTAAAGCCCACTGTTCTATCCGTTCCTGTATATTTTTTTTCAATATTAGGATCTTGTTTAGACCAAGCATCGTACGTGCCCTGCTTTTCTAATGAGGAAACATAATCGAAAACTTCTGTAACGGGACGATTGATAACGATTTCACTACCAGCATGAAACTTTTTTGGAAGGAAAGCAGCGATAATTAATACCAAAGCTATAATACCGACAATGGTGATCAAAAGGTATTTTAAGAATTTCATTGTTATTGCCCCATTTTTTTATTGCCCTCAAAATGAATCATCCATGCGATGCCGAACTTATCTGTGAATGATGCAAAAAGTTCAGCAAAAAATGTTTCGCCAAGATCCATTTCTAGATTTTGAGCGTCAACAGCAAGTTTATCGAATAGTGTGCGGGCTTCTTCCGCAGTATCGGTGTCCAACATAATATAGGATCCCGTGCCATAGGTTGCCTTCTGACCGAAACTTTCAATACAATCGGACCCCATAAGCATCACATCTTTGTTGATATGAAGGGAGGTATGCATAACCTTGTTTTTATCTTCTTCGGGTGTTGGAAAGTTAGGATCTTCGGGTGTGTCTCCAAAACGATATACACCTGATAGTGGGCTTTCAAAGACCGTTTGATAAAAGGTGAAAGCTTCTTCGCAATTACCATTAAAATTTAAATAAGCGTGTACTTTTGCCATAATTTTGTTTGTTGAATGTGAGATTATTTGGTGAGATATTCTTCAAGATTGTCTAAGCCCATTTCATATCCTTCTTTAAAACCCATAGAAAGTAGAGTTTGAAGGTCTTCTTTTGATCGTGCTACAATTTTATTTTCGATTAAGGTACCTAATTCGTTTTCGCTAAACTCCGTTCTCCAATACATCCTTGGAAATCCTTCATTAATATTGCCTTCTTCATCTGTAAAGCTATCCTGACCTTCTATTGCTGATAGGGGTTCTATTTGTTCAAAAGTGAAGCTAGCCCAAGCTTCTTCTCCTTCAGGACCTTTCATAGCATAAATCCATTTTCCTTTTTCTCGAAAATCCATACTTTTAGTGTTGCAATGCCAAGGTTTTGGTGCCCACCACTGATCAAGTATTTCTGCATCTGTTCACGCACGCCAAACTTCATCGAGTGTTGCAGGAAATTGTCTTGAAACGCGAACTTCTTTTCCAGAGTCCGCTACTATAAATTGAATAGTATTCTTCATGCTCATTTTTTCAATATTTAGTAGTTTATACTTGTGGTGAACTTTTTTGTTCAACATTGTATCAAAGTTAATTGCATCAATCCTATTCCCACTTGTCATAAGACAAGATTTTAAGCCCACTCTTACAATCGTATAGCTAAGCGATACAACAAGTGAATCCTCCTTTTGTTCCATTTACAAGAATTATCTTTTTATTAAATGTTTTTTTGACATTTATATTTGTATATTAGGGACGTAAACCTATTTTAAATTTATGAAGAAGCATATTTTTTCAGTACTCTTCTTAGGTCTGACACTTGGAAGTGTGTCGGCTCAAACTACCATTCAATTATCATCAGATCAATCGGCGGTTAAAATCAGTAAACATGTCTATGGTCATTTTGCTGAACATTTGGGTCGTTGCGTTTACGACGGTTTCTATGTGGGGGAAGCAAATACAACAATTCCTCATACCAACGGTGTTCGAAATGACGTGATAGCTGCTTTAAAAGAATTGGAAATACCAAATCTGAGATGGCCAGGAGGTTGTTTTGCAGATACCTATCATTGGAAAGATGGTATAGGTCCAAAAGAAAATAGACCATCAATCGTAAATAACTGGTGGGGAGGGGTGACGGAGGATAATTCATTTGGTACGCACGATTTTTTGAATATGTGTGAATTATTAGGTACGGAACCTTATTTGGCCGGAAACGTCGGAAGTGGAGAGGTGCAGGAACTGGCGGATTGGGTACAGTACGTTAATTTTCAGGGACGGAGCCCAATGTCTGATTTACGTCGTGAAAATGGTCGCGAAAAGCCTTGGAATGTTAAGTTTTGGGGAGTGGGTAACGAAGCTTGGGGATGTGGAGGAAACATGACCGCGGAGTACTATACAGATATCTATAGAAAATATGCGACCTTTATGTCTGATTGGACAAATACTGGAGGCTTGTACCGAATTGCATCTGGTGCAAATAGCGCTGACTACCATTGGACGGAGACCTTAATGAAAAACCTTCCTAAAAGTTTAGTTAAAGGGGTCGCTCTTCATCATTATGCAGTAATAGATTGGAGTAAAAAAGGTGCATCTGTTGAGTATACTGATGATCAATATTTTCAAACGATGAAGTCGGCTTGGTTTATGAATGAGTTAGTAGAAAAGCATAGTGCGATTATGGATAAATATGATCCTAAAAAAGAGGTGGCGTTAGTTGTGGATGAATGGGGTGGATGGTATGAGGTGGAGCCAGGCACTAATCCCGGATTTCTATACCAACAAAATACGATGCGCGATGCTATGATTGCGGGGATGACGCTAAATATTTTCAATAATCATGCTGAACGTGTTCGTATGGCTAATTTAGCACAAACAATCAATGTTCTGCAAGCTGTTATTTTAACAAAAGGTGAGAAGATGATTAAAACACCGACCTTTCATGTAATGGAAATGTATAAAGTACATCAAGATGCTACTTTAATTCCTTTAACGTTAGCGAGTAAGCAATGGGAGAAAAATGGTGAATCTATCCCTGCAGTTTCTGCTTCTGCGTCTAAAAGTAAAGATGGAAAAGTTCATCTTTCTATTGTAAACATCGATCCCACAGCAAAACAGGATATTACGGTCAATTTAGGTCAAACGTATAAAAATGTATCTGGTCGTATTTTGACAACAAAGAAACTTCGCGATTTCAATGACTTCGATGCGAATAATCGAATTGTACCAAAGGCTTTTGAAGATGCAAAATTGAAAAAAGATTTAGTTCAGTTGACTTTACCTCCTTTTTCGGTTGTCGTTCTAGAGCTTAATTAAATTAATTTTCATTATTACTACCTCATTATGCATCATGGCATATTTGAGCATCTAACGGAGATAGTCTTCAATATTTGAAGACTATCTCCGCTATGAAAAGTGTTATTAAGAGGGTTTGTATTTATCGTTTAGACCTTTACCTGTCAGTATTAGAGGGATAATTTTTTCTATTCTGGCCATTTTTGTTTTGTCTTGCTTAGCTTCCTCAATATAAATGATGTAGTCTTTCCTTTTTCCTGGGGTTAGTTGTTCAAAAGCTTCCTGTAATTTTAGATTTGCATCGAGTACGTTTTTTAAAATACCTGATACAGTTTTTTCTCCCATCTTTTCCATTTTGATTTCTTTTCCGTCAAGAACAGTCTGTATCGCTTCTTCGATGTACATTTTTACTTTGTTGACATCTATTTCGGCTATACTTGTGATACGCCATTGACGTAAAGATTTTGTTTTACCTTCGGAAGCACTTACTAAAACACCTTCTGGATCGGATAAAAAAACACCATTATAAAACCAAATAGCAAAGTAATTTTTGAATCCCCTGTATGAAAATACATTTTTATTCCGAAATGTATAAACGTCTCCTCCCCATTTGAAGGTCTTTGTTAGAGGGAGTTGATCTACAATTTGTTCTATGATTTTTGTTGCATCTTCCCACTGTGTATGATAACGCTTCCAGTCGGGAGAAGATTTCTCCTGCAATAAATTGAGGTTGAATCGTACTATTTTTTGTATAATATCTTTCGGTAGGGGTCTGTCTATAGGGAGCTGAATAGCGCCTTTTGTTGTTTTATACGTCGACAGTGCTTGGCTAAAATGTTCTATAGCGGTAGATCCAGGATAAATTCCTAAATGATTTTTATACAAGGCGAAATGGATTAAATTACCGTTGAAACGGAAAGTAGGCATTTGGTAACTAATAGTTTCCGAAGCTTCTGGTGCTACCTCATGTATAGCCTTGCGTACTTCTTGAAGTAATATTTGTTCTTCTGGCGAGTAAAGAGCAATGTATTCGTCTACAGTTGTGAAATTTTTATCCATAATACTTAACGCTTAGATTTCATTGCAGCGACCTTAGTTACCTCCGGATCTTCTAAGAGTTGTAAATACTCACTAGAAGAACTATTTACTAGTTTGACTTTTCCTTCGCTATTGGCGTGGATTCCCCAACCGTATTGTTTTGTTAAAGGTGACGTTCGCAAACAAGGTTGACCTTTTGAAAAAAACAGCATACGCGCTTGCTCTAGCTCTTTTTCAAGTAGTTCTTTACGTTGTGCATGGATTGAAAAAATAAGACCGTCCGAGGTAAAGCAATAGGGATGACTCATCAATAAAGCGTATTGGTAATTTGCTATCGTTTTATTTTCGCCTTTTTCGACTGGACAGATTCCTGTAACAGCCTTTGTATCTTCGGCTACGGTAATAAGTGTATTAAAGTAATTAGTGCTGTGCGTTTTCATTTCTGAATACTTTGTTGAAATTTAATGTCACTCTAAATTCTAGAGCAGGCTACATCGGTATAATTATGGATTTTCGTTAATTATAAATTTGTCATGTCTCCATAGATACGTTCTACGTAGTTTTTGAAATTGTTGAGTATTGCTTGCCAACCGTCACGTTGCATTTCTATAGGATTTTCATGTTCTGGATCAAAGCTCGTTTTTACCTCTGTTTGTGTCCCACGACTTGTGAAAGTGATATTGACACTTCTTCCATCGGGTATGTTATACGAGATGCGTTTGAAGGGGATTATACCTGTATAGATACCTTCAAAGTCAAACCCAAAACTTCCATCTTTTGCTTCCATTCTATTTTTGAATTTACCACCTACACGTAAATCGTTAATGGACTGCGTGCAGTGCCAGTCATCTGAAGCTTGGTTCCATTGCATGATATCTTCTGCGGAATTATAAGCGTTCCATACTGTTTCTACACGATTGTTAATTGTTGCTTTGATTTGTATAGCTTCCATATGTTATTCTTTGTTTTTTACTAAAATCACATTGTCGCAGGGATCTTTAATCCAATGCATTTTGGACTGATCAATAGCTTCAATTTCGTCGCAAAAACGAACCTCATTTGTGTGCAGATAATTCGTTGTTTCCATTATGTTCTTTGTAAGGATTTCGAACCATATTTTTGACGATGTTAACTCCTTAACACAATCTAACCATAATATGTTTTGTCCGAAAGTTAAGCGATGTGTGGCGAGTACTGTAGGATGAGTAATCGGAATTTCTTCCACATCAAACAATAAAATGTCACGGTAAAAAGCGACTGTTTCCCGATATTTTTCTAAAGGAATTTTCATGGCGATATTGATTCCTGCATCAAAGCTAATTTCCATGTTGCGTGTGTTTTGTTGTGTATGTACTTCAAAAATACAGCTACATTTGATGAACACACTTGTCTTAGGACAAGTTTTCAAAAAGTCCTATTTTCCAACGAGCTCTTTGCGAATACGACTTAACGATGTATCGGTGATTCCCAAGTAGGTCGCAATAAATTTCAAGGGCGCTTGTTGCAATATTTGGGGTTTAGCTTCTAAAAGTTGCTTATAACGATCGATAGCTGGCAATGTTATAATATCTAATGCTCTTTTTTTTGTTAAAAATAATTGATAGGCCATCCATGCCCGACCCCATTCGGTTAGTGCGGGTATGGTCTCAAATAATGCCTGAAAATTTTCGAAATTAATTTTCCAAAGGGTACAGTCTGTTAAACAAACGATATTTTCCTGCGTGGGGATATGATGGAAAATCGAAGCTTCTTCAATAACAATTTCATCTTTACAAAAGAAATTTGTACTGATATCATTTCCATCGTAATCGTAAACGAAAGAACGTATAATTCCATCTTCTAAAATGTAATAACAATCGCTAACTTGACCTTTCTTTAGGATGAAATCTCCCTTTTTTAAATTTACTTTTTCGTGCTGGGCAACGATCTGTTCAAGATCAACCTGGGTCATCGAGGGATATTGATAAATTAACTGAATTTTGTCTGGATACATAGGAAGATGCTTATGAACGTTTATGCTGGTTATTGCTGTCTCGTAAAATCAAACTAATTAATAACTAAAAGTATAAAAATCTGCGGATTGTTTCTTACTAAAGAGCTTAAATATCATAAAAAAAGCCACTTATTTAGGAAGTGGCTTTTTTTGCTAATGGGTGAATATCTTAGAAGTCGAATTTGATGCGCGCTCGTATACCATGTTTAGGGGCGTCGGGCTGATCGAGATAGTTCAGGCGTCTTACATAATCCACACGAATAAACTTAAAGATATTCGAAAGACCTACGCTGGCCTCCACATAGGGTTTGTTGCTGAATCCGTACGTGATTGGAACGTTATCTTCATTTTTCTGAAATTGCAATACCTGATTCGTGTAGCTTGGATTATTCTCATCGCGAAGTCCTCCGTAAATAACTTTTGCACTAAATACTTCTCTCCATTTTAGTTTCTTGATAAGAGGGATTTTATTTAATAAAAAACCATTCATGTAATATTGTATGTTGGTAGAGACCGAATGATCACTTACAAACTCTAAGAAATTCATAAGGTTGTAAGAGCGCAGTTGATACGCGTACGTTTGATTGGCGCGATGTATGTTTAAAAACGGAAAAGGTATATTATCACCTAAAATATAATTTCCTTCTACGTTTACATCAGCGTATCCTAACTGAGAGAAATAAAAGCGTTTGTCGACGCCCAAAGTAAAGTTATGGTAGTTATAGTCACCGTTTAGCACATTCTTTAACCCTGCGACATAATTCAGATAGAAAATAGGATACTTATTGAATATCGGGGTTCTATATAGTTTTCCTTGGTAAAACTCTTCATTGGGAGCATAGCGCAAACTAGCGGAAAGTTCCGTTGTGTTTAGTTCGTTAAATACAGTATTGTTACCATTAGCGTCCAACATTTGATAAGTGAGTATACCAGCAGGTTGCTGTTTCCATTTTGACAAGCCGATAGTGTAAGAGAAGTGATTTTCAAACTCTTTTTTGTATTCTAGACGATAGATATCATTGTAGAGATAACGTTCGTTTTCCCCCCGTTTGAAGGAAAGTAAAAAATTATCTTCCTGTACAAATTCTAAATTTTGCCCTGGTATTTTCGTATCTCGCATAACGGATGCGCGCAGGTAATGTTGTGGAAACGTATATACAGATTTGTTATTTAAAGCGTATGTTCCACTCAGAAAATATTTCCACTTCTCATCTTTGAATCCATAAGCCGCATAACCTTCTGCATAGAATCTTTTGCTTAATAAATCTGTCGTACGTCCACCCAAACGAAGCCTAAATCCTTCTACGGGATTGAAGCTATAAAAAGTGTTAACTGGACCAATTTCTACGGGACCTGCTTGTTTATAACCAGACAACACAAGGGCACTAATATCCATGAAACGTTGAAATGAAGGTATAAGCTGTAACGTATCAATATTTTTATAGATATTCTGTTCCTTTGCTTCCAAAGGAATCGGTCTATGCATCGTCCAATAATCGTCTGGTTGCGCCGCCTGCTGTTGTTGTCCTTTTTGTTCATAGACTTTGATAACAGAAGGTCCAGAATAAATGCTATCGGGTTGTACAACGCCCGTTTTGAAATCTTCAAAAGTTACTGTTCTATTCCCCTTTATACCAGTACCTTTGTCCGTTAAGGAGAAGTCTAAACCTAAGGAACTTGTTTTGAGGTAATAGCGCTGTTGTTGATCTTGTTGGAATTCGAGTTTAACATCGAGATCTCTGACGAAGTTTAAGTTGATATCATCAGCAACACTTAATTCTGCACGTTTTACCGCATACTTCCCATCTAATGTAATATAGAGTTTCCCTTGGAATAACAGATCCGCCTTATTTCTAGGAAAAAAACTTAGCTCAACGAGATAAGGAGTTACCGTTTTAACGGTATCTGTGATGTAGAATTTATAGAAAGTGGGGGATGAACCAGCAATTGGGCTTAAAAATTGATTCGTAACAAGCTCAATATTACTTTCATAGATGTCAATATCTTGGTACAGTTTATTAAAGTAAGCACTCAAACCATTGTTATCAATAAATTTTGGATCGAATTGTGCCCTTTGTTCTGCTAATATTAATTGTTTGGTATTGTTTGGTTTTTTGCGGGTATAAATTTGTGACAAACGCTCTTCAATAAAGGCAGGTAAAGTATATCCTTTTTCTACTTGGCCTTCTTCAGCATCTTCTTTCTCAAACAGAAACTGATAGTTTTTAAAAACTTTTCTATTTTTAAACTTTTCAGAGAGATTGCTCAATCCAAGGGATATTTTTTCATATTGTTCATATTCCGCGTACTCATAGGCTTCTATGCGATTTTCATCTTTGTGCGCTATTACTTGACGAATTAACTCTACCGCGGGATTATTTTTATTTGAATATTTAGATCTCCGAGGTGCTTTCACTGTAACAGCTTCTATGGTGTTTTCTTCGGGAACAAGGTATATATTGAGTTCCTGATATGTTTCGCCACTTATGCTTACATCTTGCGATTCGTAGCCAACATATGAAATTCTGATTTTGGAGAAGCCGGGTTCTACATTTAATGCAAAGTTCCCGTTATCATCTGTCGATGTCGCAGTCGTTGAACCTATAGCGGCGACTGTAGCATATCCAATAGCTTCCTTGTTTGTTACATCCATCACTTTGCCCTTAATATGCAGCGTTTGTGCGAAAGACACAAGGGAGATCGTGATAAACAAAACAAGCATTCCTATTTGTTTGCTAGCTGTTTTTATATGATATCTAGACATAATGATATTTTATAAACTATCGATTTGACTTTTGAACTAACTAAGTCAAGTCTTTGGAAATTCGAACAAAAGTAACAATAGTTTAAATATTTGAAAAGTGAAATGCTATAGCATTCTTTATTGTGACTTTTTTTTGATTTTTCTGATTTTAATATTACAATTAGAAAGGATCCTCAACTGTAAAACTGACGCTTGATTTGCTGCGCGGATGTACAAATTCAATGAAGCCAGCATGTAGATGGAGTCTTTCTGCACGTGTACCGTATAGATCATCTCCCACAATAGGATGATTTAGGCCTAGCGAGTGTGCGGCATGTACACGTAGTTGGTGGGTTCTGCCGGTTTGTGGAAAAAAATGAACCCTTGTAAATTCTCCTTCCTTAGAGACTACTTTAAATAAAGTCTGCGCAGGTTTGCCATACTCGTAACAGACCATCTGACGAGGACGATCATCTAAGTCTACCCGAATGGGTAAATTGATCTCGCCTTCTTTCGTGGCCAATTGACCGTCAAGAAGGGCCGTATATCGCTTTTTAATGGTATGTTTAATAAACTGATCTTGTATAAACTGATGAGCATCTTTATGTTTGGCCAACACAAGAATGCCTGAGGTTGACATATCCAAGCGATGGATGATGATTGGCCCTGTTATATAAGGAAAACGTTCCATGATGCGGTGTTGAACGGAGTCCTTAATATTAATACCCGGCACAGACAAAAACTCCGAAGGTTTATTGACCACGACGATATCGTCATCCTCAAAAATGATTTCTATGTCCTTACCTTCGGCCGGATTCTCTAACATCGGATTCTGATCAAGAACTAGTCCATCCAACATATGTGTTAAAATAGGTTCGCATTTACTCTTACAAGCGGGATAAAATGTTTTATGGCGACGTATTTCGGAAGCAGGAGAAGCTCCCCACCAGAATTCAGCTATGCAAACAGGAAAAAGGTTATTTGCGTAGGCGTATTGAAGAAGTTTAGGCGCAGCACATTCACCAGCTCCAGCTGGCGGAATAGACACGTCATAATCGTTGAAGATTTGTAATACACTTTTAGGTTGTCCTTTTGCGTTGAGAAATTGGTACTGGTCAAATAGTCTACGTTGTAAATTAGAAGATTTCTCTTTCCTTAATGCACGTAGTGATTCTATTTCGTGTTGGAGAATGTGTAGTTCATCCTGCAACTGTTGAATATTCTGCTTCCAGTAAGTTTTCAATACCGCGTGCTCGTGCTGGTCTCGGTAACTTTGCTTGACGAGATCTTCTTCTAAAATTTTATAAGCTTCTTCTGATAGTATAGGCTTGTTTTCGTCCCGAGACTGCTTTCGAGCAGCTTTTGCCTCCTTCATCTTATGACGGTCTGCTCGAAGTGAACTAGCCGCCTTTTCTTCGAGTTCTTTTAACTCTTTTTGTAATAGCGGAATTTTTACATCGTTTTCTAATTTTCCTAAGGTCCTGTTCAATTTATTAATTTCTTCTTCTTCGAGGATAAAGAAACTGTTTTTTTGGAGCATATCGAAAATAGGAGGCACGAGGTAACGATGCTGATTAGATCCAGCTAACTTGCCGGAGCATGCGGCTAGGTACGCTAATTCTCCAGTTGGTGTTTCCACAACGAGTACACCGAACATCTTGCCAATAATCAAGCCATCCATAGCTGTTAGCCCAAAATTGTGTACAAAGTCGTCCTGCGTTTCTAGGTATTCTTGTAATTCTGTTGCAGCAATTTTACTTAAAGGATGGGGTTCGTAACAAAATGGAAAGGTGAATTTTTCTGGTTTTTTAATTTCAGAAATATCTGTTTTGAATGTATGAAGAAAAAGGGCAGATGTAGCCATGACAATACTTTTTTGCTGTACAAAAATAGAAAGTTTGTCGCTAATTTTAGATAAACTGAATAGGGGTGTGGTAGTTAAAAAATGCTAAAGCTATTTTTGGGCATCAGATTGTCATTTTTTGAAGACAAAGACCGAGGTGTACCACCATTTAGTGGATGTCCGCCATATCGATTTTAGCATGGTTCTTGCTTAGAATAAACGGTGGAATTTGATGTTATGGTAGCTGTATTTTCCTATACATGAACAGGCTACAGGCATTAATTATTCATATGGATAAAAATCAAATTGTATATTCTTAAAATTTAAATTCATGAAAACAAGTATTGGTATTAAAGAAAACGATAGACAGGCGGTGGCTTCTATTTTAAACAAATTGTTGGCTGATGAACATGTCCTCTACGTGAAAGCTCGCAATGCCCACTGGAATGTAGAAGGTGCAGACTTTCATGCCCAGCATTTATTTTTCGAAAGCATCTATGATCAACTGAGTGAAACTATTGACGAAATCGCTGAACGGATTCGGTCTATTGGTCACTATGCTGTAGGTACGATGAAAGAATTTTTGGCATTGACGGAATTGACCGAGATCCGCTATGATAAAAATGATAGCAAGGGGTTTATTAAGGAATTGTTGGTTGATTTTGAGTCTATTATCGTCTATGTTCGGGAGCAAATTGATACTGTGGGCGATAAACATCACGATGCTGGTACAGAGGATTTTTTAGTAAGTATCATAGAGCAACATGAGAAAACTGCGTGGATGTTACGAGCACATTTGCGTTAAGAATTTCTGATAATTAGGATCAACTTTCCTTTTTTATAAAAAGGAAAGTTTTTTGTTTAGACTAATTTAAATTTAGCAAGAGAAATTTCTTCAAGTCCTATTATATTTGTGAAATAATAAATAATTGACAAATGAAGAAATTCTTTTTTACTGTTCCCAAAGGATCCCTTGCGCTGAGTCTCACGGCTTTTATATTACGTTTTGTATTTGGATTACTGATGATTCCACATCATGGCTACGCTAAGTTAGTCGAGTTTAACGAACGTAAAGGTCAATTTATGGATTTCTTAGGCTTAGGGGGGACGTTTTCGCTCAGTTTAACCATATTTGCAGAGTTCTTTTGTTCTATTTTATTGGTCATTGGTTTATTTACTCGTTTGGCGACCATACCTCTTTTAATTACTATTTTGGTGATTTTCTCTATACATAATTGGGAAATTTTTGGAAAACATGAACTGGTTACTGCTTTTTTGGGGGGCTATCTGGGCATATTGCTGTTGGGACCTGGCAAATTCAGCATAGATTATCTCTTATTTAAAAAAGGAAGATAAACAAGAAAGGATCGTGATTACGATCCTTTCTTGTTTATCTGTTTAGTTAGTTGTACAAAATTGCTCCCGAGACATTCCAAAAGCTAAAGCTGTTACCTTCTGGGGCACCTTGTGGTATATGTACACGTATCGTATGTTTGCCTTCCGGTAGATTTCCTAAATTGATATAATTTGGAGTAGTCACTGTACCGGGGCACCAATTGGAACGACTGAGGTCTGATGAGGATAAACCATTCTGGAAATTCCCAGACACAGGATTGAATAGGCGATAGGAGCCACAATCTGTGCGCCAAGGTGTAAATTTAAAAATCAATTTATTATCGATATAGATACTGTTTTCTTTGGGAACAAATTCGTCCCCGTTTTCCCAACCTCCATGACCTGTCGATATGTAACGAAGTTGAACATCTGTTGCTGCTTTAGGTAAATCAAATGTGACTTCTAAACCATGTTGTTGACTAAAAAATGTTGCATAGGTTTGACCTCCCATTTCCATGACATTCGTACTGTTGAAAATAGGGATGATGTGTGTGTAGTTCATTTTTGAAAGTCCTTTATGAAATGTCATTTCTAAACTTATGGTATGTCCTCCTTTGTCATAGTTGCCAATGTATGCGCCTATATAGACTTCCTTGCCTGATAGAAGGGATAAAAACTCAGATATATCTTGTCTATAAATGACCGAATCTTGCCAGGTTTTATCTTTTAGTGTTAGGCGGTTGTTAAAATGAGCTATACCAAATGGGGTAAAAAAGCGCATAAGTTCTAATAACGGTGAATATCCTGTGGTACGTACCATGCCAGGGTATTTTTGACCATCTCCATTGTCATATAATGGAAGTGTATGCATGCCATTTTTCATGCCGTCTAAAAAGGTCTGTGCCTGATCTTCCGCTATCATGAAGACAGATCCCGTTCTATCATAGGCATCACCATTTGATTTTTCAATAAGTTGAATAAAAGCCTGTCCTTGCTTGTCTACCGCTGGGATTTTTACCCGCTTTAGAATTACCGTTCCGTGCGCAAAACGTATTATACTATCCGATTTTGGTGTTTCGGTAAAGTTAATCTGTTCATTTTTAAAAATTGGAACTTGTATAAAACGACTTCTCCAAAGCTCATCTTGATAAGTTAATGGGTCAACCAAGGGCGAGAATGATCTAAGAGAAGCATTTGAAGGAACATGTTTTATCTTTTCTATCTTAGTGGCGGTAATTTTTGTATTCCCGTTTCTTACATATTCCAATACCAAGCCTATATTTTGACCGAATTCGTTGGGGGCTCCTTTTACATGGAGTTCAGTGGTATACCAAAGCTCTATTTGATTTGAATTTACAGAAAGGGTAGCTTTTTTACAGTTGTATCCCAAAATTTGCTTGCGGTCTGTTGTATTCAGATTTATACTGTTCTTTTCTAAACTGAAGGTGTCCAACGTTGCAATTTCCCTATCTGCAGATATGTTTGTTACTTTGTATAAATGATTATTTTGCTCTCTGTAGATATAAAGAACCTCATAAGGGTAGGGCATGAGTGATTGGATAATCGGTGTAGAAGTAATAACCGTTTGCTTACTATCCGTAAATACTATTATGTTTTTCTCCTCTGCGCTTGTCTTGTCGTGATAACTTTGCTGATAAGTAACTTTGTAGGATTGTGCATGTAGTAAGCTAAACAAAAAATAGGGTAAAATCGAGATAATAAATTTCATTGGACGTTTAGTAAAGAGGGGATTTTTGATTGTAGTGAATAAGCTCTTTCAGAAAAAAAGGCGATAGAAATTTCTATCGCCTTTTTTTATATTTTAAATATTATTAGTCTTTGATACTAGGGACCGTTACTACTTCATTGGTATCTGCATCGTAATTCACATTAACAAAGTTGAAGCCGAAGAGATTAAAGAAATCATTACGATAACCTGCTATATCCGAAATTTCTTCTAAATTTTCAGTGTTTGCTTGTTCCCAAAGTTTAGCAACTTCAGACTGTACATCTTCACGCATTTCTAAATCATCTACACGGATTCTTCCTTTTTCGTCTAAAGGTAATTCCGCATTGGAATACAACCTTTCAGCAAATAATCGTTGCATTTGCTCGATCGTACCTTCGTGGATTCCTTTCTCTTTCATTACCTTATAGAGTAAAGAAATATACAGAGGAACTACAGGAATTGCAGAGCTAGATTGTGTTACCAATGCTTTATTCACAGAGACATAGCTCACGCCATTAAGGTCTGCTAAAAGGTCATTAAGCACAGGGACAGTAGCTTCCAAATCATCTTTAGCTCTTCCTATCGTACCATTTCTGTAAATTGGATAAGTAAGTTCAGGGCCTATATAAGAATACGCAACGGTTTTTACACCTTCTGCAAGTACATTCGCCGCTTTTAGTTCTTCTATCCAAAACTTCCAATCCTCGCCACCCATAACAGCAACTGTGTTTTCGATATCTTCCTGGTTTTCTACCGGCTGAATAGAGATGTCAGAAACAACACCAGCATGAAAATCTACTGTTTTGTTAGTGAAAGGCTGATCAATAGGTTTCAAGACAGACGCATGTGCGATTCCCGTTTTTGGATGGGTACGACGTGGCGACGCCAATGAATAAACAACAAGATCTACTTGTCCTAAATCTTCTTTGATTAGTGCAATAGCTTGTTTTTTAATTTCGTCAGAGAAAGCATCTCCATTTATACTTTTTGCGTAGAGCCCAGCTTCTTGAGCTTGCTGTTCGAAGGCTGCGCTATTATACCAACCAGCAGTGCCTGGTTTCCCTACGGCAGCGGGTTTTTCGAAAAACACACCTATTGTTGCGGCGTCAGAACCAAATGCAGCGGTTATTCTTGAAGCCAACCCGAAGCCAGTAGAAGCACCAATTACTAATACTTTTTTTGGTCCGTTCTCAATTTTACCCTTAGACTTTACATAATTTATCTGTTGTCTAACATGCTCCGCTGTACCTTCTGGATGCGAAGTCAAGCAGATAAATCCTCTTACGCGTGGTTGTATAATCATAATATTTTCTATCTATTCAAAAAATAAAGACGCAAATTAACTAAATTTAATAGAATTAAGAGAACATCTAAACGTTAATTCGTTTCAATTTAAATTCGTTAATCTGTATTGAAAAGATATTTACAGCAAGTTTATGTCTTGTCCCGCCAAATGAAGACGATGATTTTGATCCCAAATACTAACCTGAACTTCACCAATATGCGCTTTCTTTAACATAAACATACATACCCTCGATTGCCCTATTCCCCCGCCTATAGACTGTGGCAATTGATCATTGAGAAGCATGGTATGAAAAGATAATTTTGTGCGTTCCTGATTATTTCTAACCGTAAGTTGATGTAATAACGCGGTCTTATCGACACGGATGCCCATAGAAGATAATTCGAAGGCTGTATTTAATATCGGGTTCCAAACCAAGATATCACCATTCAACCCTTTGTAGCCATTTTCATTATCGGTACTCCAGTCATCGTAATCGGCGGCTCTTCCATCATGTGGAACACCATTACTCAAATTAGCTCCTATACCGTATAAAAATACAGCCCCATGCGCTTTAGCTATGGCATTTTCGCGCTCCTTTGGGGAAAGGTCGGGATAAATAGATAGGAGTTCTTCAGAAGATACAAATTTTATTTCCTGAGGTAAAACCGCTACTTTTTCAGGATAACGCTGTTGTACTTCTTGTTCTGTCTCATATAAAGCGTTGTAAATCGTTAAAACAGTATTTTGGAGGTAGGAAAGGTTCCGATCAGTCAACGCGATATGTTTTTCCCAATCCCACTGATCCACATATATAGAATGAATAGGCGTATAGTCTTCATCGGGACGAAGGGCTCTCATATCTGTTAAAATACCTTCTCCTTCTTCGATATCCAGCTCTTTGAGACGAACGCGTTTCCATTTCGCTAAAGAGTGTACTACAACAGCACGTTGATCATTTAGTGATTTGATAGGAAAACCGACAGGCCGTTCTACTCCATTTAAATCGTCGTTGATACCAGTACCATCTAATACAACTAGTGGCGAAGAAACAGGGATGAGGTTTAATCCCTTAATTAATTTTTTTGAAAAAGTCTCCTTTACAAACGTGATGGCTTGTTCGGTTTTTAGTAAGTTACGTCCCATATGATGTTAGCGTCCAAATAACAATCATCATTGTTGTTGATTGTTATTTTTTTAAAAAATAAGGGTAAAATTAGTGATTTTATTGGTTTGTTTGATTTTTTATTGAAAATATCGTAGTAATAATAAAGGCCTGTTTTAAAACAGGCCTTTATTAAGATATAGGCAGCTTTTTATTATACTGAAAAGCTCTCGCCACAGGCACAGGTACGGCTGGCATTCGGGTTGTGAAATTCGAAACCTTTCCCATTTAAGCCTTCTGAATAGTCTAATTCTGTACCTGCTAAATAAAGGTAAGATTTGATGTCTAGGCAGATTTTCACACCTTTATCTTCACAAAATTGATCTCCTTTTTTTTCTTCGTTATCAAAGTTCAATTTATAGGATAGTCCAGAGCACCCGCCACTTTCAACAGCTACGCGTACAAAATAGCTGTCATCATATTGCTCATTCTGCATGATTTGCTGAATACGTTCTTTTGCTTTATCTGTGATAGTTACCATTTCGTGTATCGTTATTGAAGTTTATACAAAAGTCGATAATCTTTCTAATTTTTGCAATTAAAGAGGGTTGTACAAATGTCAAATTTAATCAATTAATCCGTCTTTATACATCTTCCAAATAGGAGATAATTCCCGCAAGTTCTGAACAGTTCCAATAATCTCTTCCACAAATCGTTCAATTTCCTCTCTTTCGTTAAATTTGCTGAGACTAATACGGATACTACTAAAAGCATCGTCATCGTTAACATGCATGGCCTTAAGTACATGAGAAGGATCTAAGAGTCCCGAGGCACAAGCCGAGCCCGAAGACAGCGCAATATGGGGGAGAGCTGTTATTAGCTCCGCCGATTTTAAATGCCGAAAAGCGATAAAACTAGTATTGTCAAGCCGATGATTTGAAGCGGCATGAACAATAACTTGTGGAACTCTATTGACAATTTCTTGTTCTATAAAATTTCTGTAATCTTTTAGTTGGGCATGGTTTTTCGCAATTTCTATCGCCTTGCCACAACCAACGATATAGGGAACATTCAATGTCCCTCCTCTAAACCCTTGTTCTTGTTTACCTCCCGTGATAAGTGCAGGAATTTGTATAGGTTTTCTTTTTCTACGTATAAAAAGAGCTCCAATTCCCTTTGGTCCATGTATCTTGTGCGCACTAAAAGTTAGGATGTCTATGGGAACTTCCTGTAAGTTGATTTCTTTTTTACCTACAAGTTGTGTGGCATCACAAAAATATAAGACGTCTTTTTCTTCGCAAATCCTGGCAATCTCCAGATAAGGATGCAGAACACCGGACTCATTGTTAGCTGCCATTAACGCGACAAGTATGGTATCATTACGTATGCTATCCCGTAATTGTTGCAGATTAATAGCACCGGATTCATCTACGGGAAGGTACGTGATTTCAATGCCCTTGCGTTCGAGGTTAGCACATGTGCTAAGTACTGCTTTATGTTCCGTCTGACAGGTGATAATATGACTGCCTTTTCTTTTGTAGGCCTCAGAAATTCCCCGTAATACAGCGTTAATACTTTCTGTTGCACCTGATGTGAAGAAAATTTCGTTATCCCGAGCTCCCAATTTGTTTGCGATTTGATGGCGAGCTAGCTCTACGGCTTGATTGGCTTCTCGACCTAAACGATGTTGTATGCTGGATGCATTTCCATAAGCTTCCTGTAAAAATGGTAACATGGCATCTAATACCGAAGGGTCTATTTTTGTTGTAGCATTATTGTCTAAGTATATCCATGACATAAATTAAAGGTAATCTAAACGAATGACAGTTTGGTTTTTTTTGTGCAAATAATTATTTAATAACAGGTGGATTTACAAATTTTCAAAGAAAATAGGAGGAATTCAAAAAGTAAATTAGATAAAACGATGGATGCTGTACGATAATATTTTAGATTTGTATTATGGAAAAATTTGAAAGCAGCATTGAAAAGTTAATTGACTTAGTCATTTTAAAATTGCCAAGCGTTCTTATTGCGCTCGTTATTCTTGTTGTAGGAAAGTACCTTATTAATCTTGCATTGCGGTTGATAGCACGTCGTTTTGAGAAGAAGAATGTAGATCGATCTATTCGTAGTTTCCTGAGTAGTTTGATTAAATTTTCTCTTTATTGTTTGCTTTTTCTAACTGTAGCTAATACTATGGGAATTCAGACGACTTCCTTTATCGCGGCATTATCTGCTTTTGGGTTAGCGGTGGGGTTGGCACTACAAGGAAGTCTTTCCAATTTCGCTGGCGGAGTGCTTATCTTGCTCTTCCGTCCATTCGAAGTAGGAGATTATATATCGAGCAACAACGGTTCTGAGGGCACAGTAGAACGTATAGATATCTTATATACCACTTTGCTTAGCGGCGAGGGAATCCGGGTTTTTAGTCCCAACGGTACTCTTGCGAATTCCGTTATCAAGAACTTTACGAAAATTATTTCTCGTCGATTTCAATTCATCGTTGGTATCTCTTACGATGATAATATCAAAGAGGCTAAAGATGTTATACTCGCGCTCATTCAATCCGATGAACGGATATTAGATACACCTAAGCCGGAGATTTTTGTTAGCGAATTGGCCGATAGCGCTGTCAACTTAACAATTCGTGGTTGGGTAAATAAAGAACAATTTTGGGCGACACATAATGAATTACAAGAAAGAATAAAATTGGCACTGGATGCAAAAGGCATATCTATTCCTTACCCTCAAACAGAGATGCATATCAAGTCCGATGGTACTATTTTAGCGAGTCTTCCAAAAAAAGATAAGGATTAATCTAAGGAACGAGTTAGAATATAGTATTTATATGCTAGAATAATACGCTCCCAAGGTTTGAGTCGGCTTGGGTCTTTTTTATAAAGTCTGGGTAATAAGCGTTTGTTTACTTTATTTAAAAATTTGAATAAGGCTTTTTTCATATGAATATTATTGTTTATAAGTATTAGATTTCATCGGAATAAATGAGCTCATTACATTCGGTTTGTATCATGGACATTTCATATTGATTCGCACTTTGCTATGTAACGTGTAAACTGTTAAATGGTTTTACATTTATAAGATGTAATTTTGAACTAGTTGATGATAGTCAGCAAGTTCTTTTTTTATCCATTGTTCATCTTTTCCCAATTGTTGTGCCATAGTTTTAGCGACAAGAGGGGCCGCTTGCAGAGATGCTTTTGCGTTTAATAATAACATCCGTATACGACGGGCTAGAAAATCTTCCACTTTGAGAGCCATCTCGTTTTTGCAGGCCCATATAACTTCCGCAATACAGAAATCAAATTCAGGATGTATTTTCTCGGCAAATGAAGGGTTTTCCTTTATTAAAGCTTCAATATGGTGAATATCTGCTCCGTATATCTGCCAATGATCATCTCGTTTTTGTGTATCGTAGCCATGAATTCTTAAGTGTTTGGTTTGACAGGTTTGTGGAGTGAGTTGTCCTACTTGAATTGCTAAATTCACGGCCTCTTCTGCCATTTTGCGATATGTAGTCCATTTACCTCCTGTAATGCTAATTAAGCCTGATTGACTTGTAAACAGCTTGTGATCCCGTGATATCTCTTTTGTTTCTTGATTATCTCTAGGCGCTGCTAGAGGACGTAAACCAGCAAAAATGCTTCTTATATGGGTATGACTCGGTGCTGGGTTTAAATAAGAACCTGCCGTATTGAGGATAAAGCTTATCTCCTCGGCCAAAGGTCGGGGTTCTATCTCATGCTCATTTAACGGAGTATCTGTCGTCCCTAATAGTACCTTTCCGTGCCAGGGTACTGCGAATAGTACACGCCCATCACTCGTCTTTGGTACCATCAGGGCATCACTGCCACCTAAAAAATGAGCATCGAGAACAATGTGGGTACCTTGACTAGGTCTTACGAGATTTTGGTGATCAGGCATATCTAATTTCAAGATATCGTCAACGAAAATTCCGGTAGCGTTAATAATAGTTTTCGCTTCCGCTGTATACGTTTTTTGCGATTCGCTATCGGTAAAAATAACGCCAGTTGCTTTTCCATTTTTATCCTTTGTTATTTGAATAACGTTGGTATAGTTGAGAACGGTAGCGCCATGCTCATTCGCTGTTTGCGCTAGATTTATAGCAAATCGAGCATCGTCAAACTGACCGTCAAAGTATGCGATTCCTCCGATCAGCCCCTTTTGTTTTACGGTCGGGATTTGCCGAATAACGGCTTTTTTTGATAACAACTTAGATTTTCCTATTCGTAAGTCTCCTGCCATCCAATCATATAGTGTTAATCCGCTAAAGTATTTAAAGGCTGAGAAAAAATGATAAAGCGGTATAATAAAACGTTGAATAGAAGCAAGGTGTGGAGCATTTTGAAAAATAAGACCACGTTCATGTAAAGCTGCATATACGAGTTTGAAGTCTCCATTTGCTAAATACCTTACGCCGCCATGCACAAGTTTGGTGCTTTTGCTAGAAGTACCTTTCGCAAAATCATGTTTTTCAACAAGCAGCGTTTTGTACCCACGAGAGGCAGCATCTACCGCTATTCCCAGACCAGTTGCTCCGCCTCCGATGACTATAATATCCCATAGTTTTTCTGATTGGAGGCTCTTTATCGCATCAATCCGCGTGAAATCTCTTATTTGTACGTTGTTTGAAGCCATATATATGTACTCCATTAAAATTAGAATAAAAAAGTTAAGGAAAGAAACTTTTTAATACGTTTATCGTGTGACCATTTTTACGTCTGAATTAGAATGTTTATCTTGTGATTAGCACTATACGTATTATCTTAATGTACAGGAAGAGATACGGTTTATGGATAAACGTATACCAACAATACTGTGACAATCTGGTTATTAAGGATAAAAAATACTAACTTAATACCTTCATCTAAACTAAAGCTAATCGATAATGAATGAAAAACACACATCTAGACGTGATTTTATAAAAAGATCACTTATTGGTGCTGCTGCTTTCTCGATCGTTCCCCGTTATGTATTGGGAGGAAAGGGTTTTCTGGCGCCAAGCGATCATCTTACAAAGGGAGTTATAGGAGTTGGGGCTATGGGGCGAGGACACTTTGATTATGCCGGAACGAAGACTGTTGCAATATGTGATGTAGATAAAAGGCATCTTGCATTGGCTCAACAAGCGCTGGGCGGTGGAGTCAGAGAATATACTGACTTTAGAGCATTGATAGAAAATCCAGAAGTTGATATTGTCCATATTGCTACTCCACCACATTGGCATGGCATTATGGCGGTAGAGGCTGCTCGATCAGGAAAGGATATTTGGTGTGAAAAGCCGATGACTCGAACCATAGGGGAAGGAAAGAAAGTGAAGGAAGCTGTGGCACAGCATGGAAATATCTTCCGTTTAAATACCTGGTTTAGATTTGATGCCAATTTCTATGGAATGAATGTTCCGGTCAAGAAAATAAAGAAATTGGTTGATACGGGAATGTTGGGATGGCCACTTAAAGTTACGATAAGTAAACATACTGGTTTCGATTGGAAGTTCTATTGGGTAGGAAAAGAGAACTTACCTATAGAATCTGTTCCAAAGGAATTAGATTATGATATGTGGCTGGGCCCTGCGCCTTACAAACCGTATAGTTCGCATCGAGTACATACTACATTCCGTGGCTATTGGGATTATGATGGCGGTGGATTGGGCGATATGGGACAACATTATTTAGATCCGGTACAGTATTTTTTAGGTAAAGATGAAGAAAGTCCTGTTAAAATAGAAGTAGATGCCCCTCAACAACATAGCGATGCTGTTGGTACATGGCGTAAAATCACCTATACCTATGCTGATGGTTGCCAAATTGTTTTGGATGGTGCTGGTACAGAAGAAGGACAAGCTTATATTGAGGGACCGAAAGGCAAACTTTACAAAGGTTTCGTGTCTGATATTCCAGACTTGGAACATAAACTTTTAGCATACCCTGATCCTGCACCTCAGGTTACCGATTTTCTTGAAGCTTGCCGCAGCCGTAAAAAATTTGCGCTGAATGAGCAGAATGGGTATTATTCTGCAACTTTGGTAAATTTGGGATTGGCAGCATTGCGGTTAAACCGTACATTGGAATTCAATTCCTTGAAACAAGAATTTGTAAATGATGAAGCAGCTAATCGATTACTCAATCAACCGATGCGCGGTCCTTGGTCAATCTAACTAACCTAATAAAGAATGAAAAAAGTATTCAATATATTGGTCTTATTGCTGCTGTATGTTAGTACTCAGGGCCAACAACCCGTAAATAGGAGTTCGTTAACAAAGGTTGCAGATGTCTTAGCACAGCAACCGGCTCTAGAACAAGCTCGGGTTCTAGAAGCAATGAACGAATTGGGAAATTTTAGTGCTGAGGATATCGCAAATTTGCTGTTAACCTTGAAGCCGCAAGGTTCTGATAATGCTTCTGTGGAATATGCCGCAAACTCTTATGCATTTTATGTAATGCAACCAGGAAAAGAAGATCAGCGTATGGTGTATTCAAACGGATTGATATTAGCTTTAGATAAATTAACGGACAAGGATAATAAAGCGTTTGTTCTGCAGTTGATGCGGCAGGCTTCGAAGAATGAAGCTATAGTAGCTATAGTTCCTTACTTGCAGGACGATTTTCTATATGATAAAGCCGTTCTTGCATTGAATGGGATACGTACGAAGGAAGCTGCAACTTCGCTTTCTGTAGCACTCAAAGAGGTGAAAAGTGAAAATAAAGCAATGGCCATAGTGACGGCTTTGGGCGATCTTCAATCGAAAGTAGATGAGGAGGCAATTATTGGAACATTAACGAAATATACCTCGGAAAACTATCAATTTGCGGCTTATACAGCGCTCAGTAAAATTGCTGGTTCTCAATCTGCTCCATTCTTTTTGCAGAAATTGAAAGATGTAAACTATCAATTTGACTCTAGTAATATTGCCGGCTTAACATTGATTTATGCACATAATCTGTTGAAAGAGGGAAATCCTAATCTTGCATCGTCAGTAGCAAATGTCTTGCATAAAGAAGCTCAAAAGAGAAGTGTAGCGAGTTTGCAAGCTGGAGCTATACAATTGTTGGCTGAGATTGATCCCGCTAAAGTGAAGAAGCTGTTAATGAAAGGCGCATTAAGTACAAATGCGTTATACAGAAAAACTGCTCTTGAATTGTTGCAAACTCGGGTTACACCTGCTGATTTAAAAAAGTTGATTGCAACGCTTAGTAAAGTGTCTCCTGATATACAGGAGAGTATATTTGAATTCTTAGCCTCTAATGGTAGTGCATCACATATTTCTACCTTGGAGAGTCATGTCGATGCGATTTCCGATAGTAAAGCAAAAATAGCTGGGATAGATGCTATTTTTGCTTTATCAAAAGGTGAAAATAGCCTTTATTTGATCGAAGAAATTGAGAAGGCTGATGATTCTGTTGTAAAAGGAATTGTGGCATTGCTATTATCCTCAAAAAATGGGCAGATTATTGACGAAATCAATCGTGCATTACCTCATGAGGATCGGAAAACGCAGGTCGTTTTACTTGGTGTTCTCGCCCAACGTAGCAATCCAAAATCTTCGTCTGTTTTGCTGCCTCTTTTAACGATTGATGATACGGCTTTACATGCAGCGGCCTTAGGTGCATTACCAAATGTAGTCAATTCAGATGATTTCGATCCGATAGTCAATTTGTTGAAAAGCTGTTCTAATGTAGATGCCCCATATTTACAAAGGTCACTGGTCGCTATTCTGAAAGCTAGTCCGGATAAGGACGAAAAAATCAAAAAGTTAATAGCACTTGGTGTTTCCCCTTCAGAAGATTCTTCCTTTGCAAAATTCTTTCCTGTTTTTGCGGGTGTCGGGGGAGCGGCTTCTTTAACGACAGTGACAAGCTATCTGACAAATTCATCTCTGAGTGAGATTGCGATAAGAGAATTGGCCAACTGGTCCAATACAGAGGTTCTTCATACCTTGATAAAGTTAGCTCGGACGAAACATTCCGATGAACTATTTGGAATACTATTTAACGGATTGGTTCGTCAAATTAATGCAGATAAAAGTACAGCTGAACAAAAGACTTTATATCTTAAAGATGCGTTTTCTATTGCGCAAACTACAGAACAGAAGCAACATGTTTTGGGCAGTCTACAAGCTGTAGGCACTTATCAAGCGATGATTTTTGCGGCAAAATATATGGGCGATATGAAGTTGAAAAATGCAGCAACCAATACCGCTATGAATATAGCAATGGATAATAAAGCTTTTACGGGAGATGATGTAAGGCAGATTTTGGAGAATGCAATAGGGAATTTGGGTGGCAGTGAAAGTTCTTATTTGAAAGAGGCCATTATTCGTCATCTATCAGAAATGCCGCAAGAAAAAGGCTTTGTCTCTTTATTTAATGGTGTTGATTTGAATGGATGGCAGGGCTTGGTTGAGAATCCTCTAAAAAGAGCGTCGATGCCAGCAAAAGAGAGAGAGCAAAAACAACGATTAGCGGATGTGGAGATGCACAGAAATTGGCAGGTATTAAATGGTGAGTTGGTTTTTAACGGTGAAGGTGATAATATTGCTACTATTAAACAATATGGTGATTTTGAGCTGCTTGTTGATTGGAAGTTGGATCCCAATGGTAAGGAACCTGATGCAGGTATCTATCTTCGAGGAACACCTCAAGTACAAATTTGGGATATATCCCGTACCAATGTGGGCGCTCAAGTAGGATCGGGAGGGCTATATAATAATGTAAAAGGGCCTAAAGATCCGTTGGAAGTCGCCGATAATGCACTTGGTGAATGGAATACATTTAAAATCCGGATGGTTGGAGAGATGGTCTCGGTATGGTTAAATGGTTTATTGGTCGTGGATTCCGTTGCCTTGGAAAATTATTGGGATCGCAATCAATCTATTTTTCCTCAAGAGCAAATAGAATTACAAGCACATGGTTCTCGTGTTTGGTATCGCGATATTTTTATTAAGGAGTTAGCCAGGAAAGAGATCTACACTTTGAATGATGACGAAAAGGCAAAAGGATTTGAAGTGTTATTTGATGGGGAGAATTTGGATAAATGGACAGAAAGTACAGCCTATGAAATTACACCTGAAGGTTATTTGCGCGCAAACCCTGACGCCAAGTCTGGAAAAAACCTTTATACAAAAAAAGAATTTTCAGATTTTATTTATCGCTTTGATTTTAAATTGACTACGGGTGCAAATAATGGAGTTGGTATTCGGACTCCCCTAGAAGGCGATGCAGCCTATGTTGGATCAGAAATTCAAATTTTAGATAATGATGCAGCTATTTACGAGAATTTGCAAGATTATCAATATCATGGTTCTGTATATGGTGTTATACCCGCAAAACGTTTGGCGATGAAAGCAATAGGTGAGTGGAACAGGGAAGAAATTCGGGTAGAAGGAAGTAAGATACGAGTAACGCTGAACGATGTCGTTATTCTCGATGGAGATTTAGCTGATGCAGCTAAAAATGGTACGTTAGATAATAAGCCGCACCCTGGACTTCTCCGTTCAAAAGGACATATTGGTTTTTTGGGACACGGATCTGAAGTTTTTTTTCGTAATATTCGGATTAAAGCGTTGTAAAAAAATGTTAGAAGTAAAAGAGGACATTTTTAATGCACCTCTTTTATTTCTTTGAAATACTGTTTTAACTGAGTTATTATAGGTAAGGGATTGTCGAATCATCTCTGCTGTCTAGCGTCAGTCCAGTTGGTGTTTGATCAATTGTGATTACTTCATCTGGAGCCACATTTCCGCTATCACTTATCTTGAAACGAAATATTTTTTTAGATCGATCTGCGACATATAGGTATTCCCCGGTTGATCGAACATCTAGAGCGATATCTACAGGTTGTGTCAGTTGAGTATTCTCTCCTGTGATAATACGAGTGGGCGATATAGTCGTTCCCGTCAATTTAGTGTCGAACGCCTCAAATATCAGGATACGTCCTGTTCCTGTAGTTTCTCCATCGTCATAATCTACAATGGCTAGTACATTGCGTACTGTATCATAAGACATCCCACGGAGATTTTTGGCATTTTCAATACCGATAAAACGATCAGGGCTAATATTAGCAGTTGAATCTGTCGAGTTTACCGATTTGGTAATGATATTCTCAAACACATACAAGCCACCGTTTTCGCCTCTTTTTCCGACATACAATCGATTGTTTTTGTACGCAGCTCCTTGCATTTGAAGATCCTCAGTGAACATTTTTTTATAAGGTCGCTGATTTACGGATAAACTTGTTGGTCGATTTACCAAATATATTCCGGAATTCGATCCGTCAGAGTTTACCACAATCAACGCATCAGAAGACCTGTGATAGGCCAGAGCTGTTACTTTTGAAAAGTAAGAATTCGTGGTATAACCGCCATTCGACAGCACCGATTTTGAGCTTATCGTAATACCATATATCGAATAATCACTCACAGTGGCATTAGCGCTAGCTTGAACTACCGCTTGCAAAAAAGGATTAAAATAAATCGGTCCACCACCTTTTGCTTGTGAAACATGTGCTTTGTCAAATTTGAACGAAGTAGAATCCGCCCTCGAAACTATCCGTATATTGGAGTCGGCGATGCCGATATCGGATGTTCCGTAATCCTCGAAGGAAACATATAATCTGGAATAGTCCCGCTCTTCCGTTTCCGGACTAGTCACGTCGTCTGAACAGGAAACGATAGCTAAGAAAAACACAAGGCCTAATATTTGATAATACTTCATCGTATTGAATTGCTGTCAAAAAATAATCATGAATAAACTTCTCTTCTTCTTTATGCGGGGCAATATATATCAAAAAAAAGGCATTTCATAAATAACTTGGGAATTTATGATTGTATTAACTTTTTTAGTGATTTTCTCCGTATATTGTCAGAATGTTTTATGAAAAATCAGGTGGAAAGATTACGCATTACTTTTTTTTGAAGATATGTTTGCGGCGGGATCAGAAAGTACATTTTATAATAGGAAATCAATTTATGGAATTGAAACCATTGAAGATACAACAGTATTCATTGTTCCCTTTTCTTTGGTTGAAAAACTATCGATGTATTCTATTCCAGTCAATCAATTGATGCAATCTATTCTTTTACAATCTTTAATTGGATTTTCTTCACATCTACAAGGCCTGCAATTTGAAACAGCTCAGGATCGCTATCAAAAGCTTATGTAACAGCATCCTACGATTTTGTCTAGAGTGCCTTTGGGTGATATAGCATCCTATTTAGGGATTTCTCAACAAACATTGAGTGTGATTCGTGGAAAACGTTGATTAAAGTCCATCTTGTCTATGTAGTTTTTTTAGATATCTTAAAAAAAGTAAACCATATAAGGCAGATATTTGTTGTGCAATAAATAAATGAATATTATGAAGAATAAATTAAGCTTGGGGTTACTGACCCTTAGCATGATTATCTACCACTATTATGGGATTGCACAATCTGTCGTAGATCCGAATGTAAAGGAATTTATTCATAAGGCATTTCAAACCAATAAGGGATTAAAACTAAAGAGCTACGAAGTGGACAAAGCTGTATTGGAAGTAGAAGGGGTGAAGTCAAAAAAGTTGCCCCATGTGTCGGCAACGGGTTTATATGGGTACGTACATGCCAATGGAAGTTTGGATATTCCAACCATAAATTTACCTATTCTAAATACAGGAATCTTTGAGGGTGCTACTGACTTTCGTATGAATACACAAGTGGCTTATGCAGGAGTGTCAGTACGGCAGATCATTTTCACTGGTCTCCAGATTCCAAATGGAGAAAAGGCGCTGAAAGCTAAAGCAAAAGCTCAAAACTATTTAGTAGAGGCGTGTAAGGAAGAGCTTGCAAAAGATATTGTAGCAACGTTTGATCAGTTGATGTTATTAACAGAGGTAAACAAACTTATTATTGATTCGGAGAAACGTTTGAAAAAAGAACAAGAGAAAGTCAATCAAGCGATTGCAAATGGGATGGCTATTCCTTACGACAGAGATAAACTTAAGCTAGCATTGTTGGAATTAGAAGAGAAAAAGGTTGAGTTATCAGGGAATAAGGAGCTTTTGATAAAAAAGATTGAACAAGAAACGGGTTTGTCAGTATCGGAAATAGGAGGGGTATTCTATCCCTTATTACCAATTTACTTTTCCTTCTTACCTGAAGATGTTCTGCAACGCTCAGAATTAAAAGCATTACAAGCCTCTTCAGAAGCTTACAAATATTTGTACAAAAAAGAAAAAGGCGCATTATGGCCTTCGATTTTTGCCTTTGGAGCGGCTAATTATTTGAATGTATTTCAAACAAATTTGAGGGTCAAAGATTATCCTATTGTAGGCGATATAAATTTATCAGGCAACTATCTGAAGGGAAGTCCCAATTTTATGGTAGGATTGGGTGCAAAATGGGAAATTTTTAATGGTGGACAGCATAAAAATAATTTGAAACAAGTTGAACTTGATCAAATTATTAATGCGACTAAGCAGGCAGATGTAGAGGAAAAGTTTACCTTGTTACTGGATAAAATCAAAGTAAGTTACAACACTACAAACCTGAAGTTGAAAGTGGGAAATCAACAAGTGAAAGTCGCGTCAAATAATTTGCAGATGGCTTCCCGACAACATGATGCAGGATTAATTGATGTTACCGAGTTATTAGCGGCTGAAAACGAGTGGTACAAGGTTAGTTTAAACTATTTTAGTCATGTATTGCAACAACGATCTGCGGTGTATGAACTGCTACATGCTTCTGGGAAATTATTACAAACGATTAATGAATAACATGAAAAGACTCTATTTTACAGGTGCGATTCTTTTTTTTCTGTCTTGTTCGAACGACGTAAAGGAAAATCGTATAGAAGGAAAAATTGAACGCGAACAAATAACTGTAGTGACTAAGGTGCCTGGTAAAGTTGTGAAGTTTTTGGTTCAAGAAGGAGATTTGGTAAATGAGGGGGATACGTTACTTGTACTTGATATTCCAGAGGTAGAGGCCAAAGCGGAACAGGCTCGTGGCGCTTTGCAATCAGCTGATGCACAATATACTATGGCTGTGAAGGGGGCTACGGGAGGGCAGCTTATACAATTGCAGGCGAAGGTGGATGGTCTTAAAGAACAGTACGATTTTGCAAGGAAATCAATAGATAGACTTCAAAATTTACTTCTCGATAGTCTTATATCTCAACAAAAATACGATGAAACATATGCAAAATACCAAGGCGCGAAAAGCCAATATCTAGCAGCGCAAGCTGAAATGGCAGAAGCGAAAAGAGGAGCGCGTTATGAACAACAGATCATGGCTCTTGGTCAAAAAGAAAGGGCCTTGGGTGCTGTTGAAGAAGTCAACGTGGCAGCGAAAGAAAAGTATATCCTTGCACCTCAGGATATGAGCATAGAGACTATTAATCTGAAAATTGGTGAATTAGCAATGGCTGGTTATCCTATCGTTAACGGATTTCTAAACAACAGTACTTATTTTCGATTTACACTTCCAGAGGATAGAATAGGAGCCTGGAGCAAAGGGGAAGATGTTGTGGTACAGGTACCTTATTTGAATAATAAGGAAATAAAGGCGAAAGTGACCGCAATCAAGACATTGAGTGCTTACGCAAATATTGCAACTGCATATCCCGACTACGATATTCAGCAGGCTCTTTTTGAAATTAAAGTTGTACCGCAAGATCGAGAGCATAGTAATGACCTTTTGACCAAAAGTTTGGTCGTCCTTCAATTACCATAAATTCGGAGGTGATAAGTGATGCATTTTAAGACGTTAATCCTACGAGAGTTTAAGCTTTTTTTTAATAATAAAGTTTTGTTGGTCCTTTTTTTAGGTGCTCCAATCTTATATGGAATCTTGATCGGACATGTATACCAACGAGGTAAAGTGACTCAAATGCCTGTAGTTGTGATTGATGAAGATAGAGGCAATGTAAGTGCCACATTTATTGAAATGTTGGGAGACAATGAGAGCATAGATGTTGTTCGCATTATCCCTTCTTTATTCAACGCTAAAGATATTGCTATCGAAAATGAGGCGAGTACAATAGTCTATATTCCTGCAGGTTTCTCCTCCGGAATCCAGCAAAACCGTTTGCCTGAGATCATTGTTTTCGTGGATGGTGCAAATACTCTCACTTCAAATACGGCGTTAATGGCTGTAAATGTATGTGCGATGACGTTAAAAGCGGGAATACAAATACAGACGCAGATGAAGAAAGGAGTTCCAGCTACCATTGCAGCGCAGCAGTATGAGCCATTTAAAACAACGATTGTTAAACAGAATATCCGAAGTGGGAACTATCTTTATTTTATGTTGCCAGGAGTATTGATTACCGTGTTGCAGCAAGTTTTACTGCTCGGTTTAGCACTTTCGTTTTCTTCTGAATTTGAGAATGGAACTTTCGAGGAATTAGTTGACAAGGTAGGAAATCCAGTAATATTGATTCTTATCAAAATGATACCTTATCTGTCGATGTCGCTTGGTATCATTTTTCTCTATTGGGGTTTTGGTCAGTATTATCAAATGCCGCTTTACACAGATTTAGCATGGTTTACTTTATGCACATTTGCATTCCTTTTGTCGGTCTGTTTTATCGGTGTTTTGGTCAGTATTATCCTGCCATCCCAATTAAAGTCAACAGAAGTCCTAATGGTAATAGCAACACCTGCTTTTATTATTAGTGGCTTTACTTGGCCATCTAGCTTAATGCCTCATTGGGTTCAATGGATAGCGAATGCCGTTCCCTCTACGCATTTTTTACGTATTTTTAGACTTCTATTTATTCAACACGCTGAAAAATACCATACTTATAAGCCTTTAGTTGCTTTGAGTGGCATTGCTCTTCTCTGTTTTATGGCAGCGGTTTTGTTGCTGTCTATTAAGATCCGCAAGGTTAAGAAGAAAATGAAGTGTGTTGAAAATACTTGAAACAGTCATAATGTATTATATACTTCAAGTTCCGTTTCAACTATTTAGCTTCCTTGGGATTATCATACAGCAAATAGTCGAAAAATTAATAACAGAAAAGATGCTTTATTAAGTAAATATGTTTGCATAAATAGTTGTATTTCAGTTATTTGTAAGTTGATTGTTCCAACAGTTCCAATTGCCAAAGAATCTCTTCCGGGCGAATTGGATAAGGAATGTTTTGTCGAATTTGGCTATGCACAGCATCGAAAAGCTGAAGGTAAGTTGTGTTAGCCGATTCTATGATTTCTTGAATAGGATTTTCTTCGCTATCAAAAGTTGTTAGAATTCCTGCTTGCTCCTTGGGATCTTTACCGTAGGATGGATCAAGTGGTTGGATGTGATTTAATAGCTGAGTCTCTTGTATATCGCTTCTTGTTTTTACAAAACTTCCCTTAGATCCATGGATAATAAAGGCTGGTGATGGATTGGCCGTCAAGAGGCTTGAAGTAACATTTGCTGTAATATCGTTATTGAATTGGAGTTGGTAGGTGAAAAAGTCGGGTACAAGCGAATTTTCTCTGTTACTGGAGGTTAGTATATGGCTATGGATTGGACGACCAAATAGGCTGATCACTTGATCCAGAAGATGCGGTCCGAGATCAAATACCAATCCGTTTCCTGCTGTTGCTCCTTTTTCTTTGAATGTTTTTACGCCAATAGTAGGTTTGTAGCGATCAAATCTAAAGTTTACTTCTATTATTTTGCCTAATTTACCACTTTCTATAATGTTTTTTACCGTATTGAAGTCTGTATCCCATCGTCTATTTTGATAAACCATATAGTGTAATCCTTTTGATTCGGCTAACTTCTGTAATGTTAACAGCTCTGTACGGTCGGTTGTGGCGGGTTTTTCAACCAGCACATGCTTACCTGCTTGTAACGCGGCAAGTGCATGTTCGAAATGTAAATAATTCGGTGTATTTACAATGACGAGTTCTATTTGTTCATCGTTTAATAATTCATCTACGGAGTCGTAGCTGATGATATGCGGATAATATTGATGTGCTATTTTTTTGCTTCGTTCAACAATTCCTCTTAGGTCAAAATCAGCATGAGCATCGATAAAAGGGCTATGAAAAACTTGGCCCGACATTCCGAAAGATAAAATACCCGTTGTAATATTTTTTGTATTCATTTTTATTATTTTTTCAATAAATGTAAACCACTTGGGCCAGCTAAAATAGCCTTTGTTGCCAATGCGTAAAATAAAGAGTGATCGATAATCCCGGCCATAGATTTTAGCTCATTGAGGCGTTCTAGTTCGGGTAACTTTTTAAACCTTATGTCGAGAATAGGATTCCCTGTTACCGTATTTACTGTTTCAGTAGGGTCAGACGACATTCTAAAGTGTATGTTGGCATCAGGAAATACGCTTCTCAATTGATGAAAAACTGCTGCCTTCGCTTGGCTAGCTACTTCTAGCGAAAAGGGAAAGGTATGGTCCAATTTTTCGATATATTTTGTACACTCTGCTAGCAGTACAAAATTTTCTGCACACGACGCTAAAATCTTCTCGTTGGAGAAGATGATGCCTCCACTTTTAAAAGCGTTTAATCGACTATCTAGTTGATCGCATCCATCAAAGTATATGTGTAGATGATCAACTTCGTCAAGGGGTTGAACATATATATCCCGTTCTCTTAACATGGTGATCGTATTGGGACACGAAGAGCAAAGAACCAGTGAGGAGATTAGCTTGTTTTTCTTAACCAAGATATCAACCAGTTTCATTATGGTTCTTCCCGATCCCAATCCTATTCGTTGTCCTTCTTGTATTTGATCCAGGGCCGAATGCGCTATTATCTCTTTCAGATCTATCATTTACGGTTTTTTGATGACTTTATTGTAGTAAGATAATCATTATGTTTGATAGATAAGGTTTTTATAGATTTAGTTTAGTAAAGTACCTCTAAAGTTTCGTTGTATATAGTTGTTTTTTTTCAGTCATAACTGATTTAATAAATAAGGAATGTATTTGAATTGTTCGTTTTATGAATTACAGTCAATTATTATGATTGACTGTAATTAATCGAGATCTAGTTGTTTCTTTTTTAGGTAAGCTGATGATGTTACATATGTTGCTATATCGGGAAATTTAATAGATATTTGTATTTGTTAACTAAAATTAGGGAGTATCGAGCAAAGTAGGGGAGATCAACGACCAATATTATTAATATAAGTTATTTTTCAAATTATGTTGTTTAAAAGAAGTCTATGGCTATTTTTTGCCCTTTTTTTGGCTATAGCCTGTAAAAAAAATGTTCATGTAGATATTGAGCCTGTACCAGAGCCAGAACCTACGCCAGGGGTAATCAATGGGAAATTACCAATACCTAATGGATTCACTACAGACCTAGGCACAATTAATATTCATGCTATTGCAAATGCTAATATACCTGGTGGTTCGTTGAATGAACTTATTCGCGATATTTCTGGATCAAAAGCAAGCTATTGTCATCCCGATGTGGTATATTTTCCATTGGGTTTCAACGGTTATAAATATTGGATGGTTTTTACTCCCTACTTCGGCATAATAGGGTCTGATCGTACGGCTGCACTTTATGAAAACCCAACGGTTGTCGTGTCCGATGATGGTAAAAATTGGATCACTCCAGCAGGACTTGTTAATCCGATTCAACGTCCCCCAGCTCTTGAAGATTCATATACACCTGCCAACGGTAAACCAAATCAAGGATATTGGTCAGATGTAGATTGGATTTTTAATGGAACAGAATTTCAGTTGTACTATCGAGGTTGTTTTTTTTCTAATCAAATATTGAAAAAATGGGGCGCAAAAAGTGAGAATAATGCTAATAAGTTAACTCAAGATGCAGAACGGACTATAGTTCGGCAGACATCCAAAAATGGAATTGATTGGACGCCTTTGGAGATAGTTTACGATAGTAATGAGCCTGCCTCACTACAAGATAACCATATTATTTCACCGTCATTTATAAGAACGAACAACCGGATTGTTAGTTATGAAGTAGATTTTAAACCGAGTTATAAATCTCCTATACTCACAGATATTAGATCTAGATCATCATTAAATGGTTTAGATTTTACACAATATAGAAATAGCGATAAAGTAGAATTTATGAATAAGCCCTGGCTTGAGATTGATCGTCGATATTCCACATGGCATTTACAAGCCTCATATATAGATGGCTACTACTTTCTGTGTTTAGCTATTGGAAACGTAGAAGGATATACATCTACTTCAAATTACTTAGCTTACTCAAAAGATGGTATACATTTTCGTGTATTCGAAAAGCCTATGGTTGCGTCGAATGTGTATCGGTCTGCTGTTTTTCCTAAATATGCATCAATTGAAGAAATCGAATTTGGAGCGGTTATAGGCTACAAATCGGGGGCCTTTGCATACAGGGAGTTTAAGTTGAGCAAAAAGGTTTTGGACGATGGACTGAAGTAACAGGCTGACTAGGATAAGTTGTCTTAGGTATTTTTTATAACTTCGTACATGTTTGCTTTTTAGAAAAATGATGAAACATTATTTGTCTGCCATAACTGGTTTTGCCATTTGGGGAACCTTTGCTTTGGTATTAAGACCTTTACGTGGTTATCCAGCGCTCGATATTCTTATCTACCGTGTAGTTTTTGCTTCGATCAGTATTGCTTTGGCATGTTTTGTTTTTCGACGAAAGCAGGTTTTTGCCAGTATAAACTATTTACAGACTTTATCTACAAGAGAAAGGGGTAAGCTGATTGTAAATATTTTAGTAAGTGCTGTCATGTTGGGCTTGAATTGGTTCTCATTTATTTATGTAATGAATACTGTAACTGTAAATGCCACTTCTTTAGCCTATCTCATATGCCCCATTTTGACGACAGTCTTGGCCAGTTTCTTTTTGCGGGAAAAATTGAATAAAGTGCAGTGGTTTGCCGTGTTTTTAAGCTGTGTTAGCTGCGTTATACTTGCATATGGACACTTTATGGATTTGATTTACAGTATGGCTATTGCATTGTCTTATGCCATCTATTTGCTGCTTCAAAAGAATAGATTTCAAATAGATAAATTCTTTACGCTCACCATCCATATTGTTATTAGCACACTCCTGTTACTGCCTATCCTAAGTATGGTTGAAAATGATATTCCAAAAACCGGAAATTTTTATGTTTTTGTTGCCATCATCGCAGTTGTATATACGATTATCCCTTTATTCCTTAATAATTTTGCCTTAAAGGCGTTAGACTCTTCAATTGTGGGGACATTGCTGTATTTAAACCCGATGATCAGTTTTTTGCTGGCCATATTCTATTATAATGAGCCTATTAATACAACTCAAATTATTGCCTTTGGAATGATTTTTACAGCCGTCATTATTTTTAACCTCGCCTTTTTGTACGCTAGAAAACAACGTAAAGTCAAAATAGATGAATTAGCGTGATGGATTGCGTTCGGAAATATTTGTAAACTTCGTTCCAATCTTGGTGTTTTTTTTATTTGAGTAGGATAGAAGATCTCCATTACGGATTAGATTTACTTGAGCAGCCTTATCAACTTGGTCTTTACCTGTAATGGCGACAGCGTCCTATTTCTAAAGGTTGATGAAAAATTAACATTCTCCTAACGTTGTCAAGCTATATTTGCACCGTGACGAATACCAAACCCGGCGAAGAATCTCTCTATTTACCTCTTTTTAAAAATGGGGATCCGCGTGCATTTGCATATTTTTTTAACCTCTATTGGGAGCAGCTTTATACGGTTGCGTATCGGCATTTGCGTGATGAGGATCTTTCCAAAGATGTGGTTCAGGAGGTTTTTATACATATTTGGGAGAAAAGGAGTTTAATCAACAGCGCGTATATCTCATTGCGACCGTATTTTTTTCGAGCACTTAAAAACAAAGTGTTAAACTATTACGCCTCTGAGCGTGTGCGAAAAGATGTTGTAGAAAATATGTTACATAGAATGGAAACCACCGTTTTCGTTGAAAATACGAGCGCGACGGTATACCAAAAGTTAGAAGAAATTGTTGAAATTTCGGTTGCGAAGCTTCCCGGCTTAATGAAAACAGTTTACCAAATGCGTAGCGATAATTATTCCATTCAACAGATCGCAGAACATCTCAATATTGCGGAGCAAACTGTAAAAAACTATCTATCGGAAGCTAAGAAAATTCTTAAGAAAGAACTGACTCAACGTTTTGCCGATCATGATGGCATGCTGGTTCTTTTAATAAGCTCTTACTGTGTTCATAATTTATTAACATAAACAACATTTTTAATTAAAGTACTTTCCCCATTTCCAACTGTAGTATAATAAAATCAATATGCAGGTGGATTCAGGAAGATTTAAAAAGATTATACAAGAGTATATTAGAGAGGGCCTATCAGACGACGATAAGAAGAAAGTCGATACATGGTATAACGCGGTTTCTTCGGAAGAGGTAAATCCTTTTGTCAACGAACACCATCGTAATCAACTCGAGAAGGAGTTATTTTCTAATTTATCTATTCTAGTCACGAAAAAAAACAAACAGGCTGGGATTTGGAAGAAGTCTTGGATTTCGGTTGCAGCTTCTTGTATACTTATCGGTATCGCCACGGTGTTGTTTTTCTATAAAGAGGAAATCCAATTTGATCTTTTTCATCAAACGGCTTGGAAAGAAGTTATTACGCAACCTGGTGGAATAAAGGAGGTGAGGCTGCCAGATAGTTCTTCTATATTTCTTAGCGGAAATGCGAAAGTTCGATTTGACGAAAATGGTTTTAGGGAAAATCGCAAGATATATTTGGATCAAGGGGAAGCTTTTTTTGATATACATCGTGATTCTTTGCATCCTTTTTCTATAGAAACAGGAACTCTTGATATTGAGGTGCTCGGTACTTCTTTCAACGTAAATAATGCATTAGGATTGCAGCAGGTTGTAGTTAATGTGAAGACTGGTCGCGTGCGTGTGACTGGAAAACAAAATAATGAAGAACATATTCTAGTCGCAGGGAAGAGCTTGCGTTACAATACAAATGATGCTGTGTTTACAGGTTTCGATAGTAATCCAGCGTATGCTAATATCTGGACTACTGGAGGGGTTATGTTGGATGGAGCGAGCTTTGATGAATTAAGTGAATTGATGTTATCAAGGTATGGCCTGGTACTTAAAACAGATAATCTCAATACCCGGAGTTTCAGCTACTCACTGCTGATACCACAAGTTGAATCGTTAGATCAGATTCTTACAATCATATGTAATATTCACCAATTAAAATTTAGGAGGGATAAAAATGAAATAATACTGTATAACTAAAAACTATCTAATTAGGAATTATAGAAACTAGGGGGAGTTTCTGAAAGAAGTGCTCATCTGGCAAACCGCTAAATCGACCAGTGAGCACCGTTAAGATTCATGTTTAAAACAAACATTTACGCAAATATATGTATAAAATTGTTAAGCTTACGAAATTAGCTGTCGCGTTTGCGCTTTGTCCGCTCACTTATACACAAGGAGCAGAAGCTATCACAGTGAACGTAAGGGAGAATACAGATTCGTCAGATAAGATAAGTATTCATTTAAGAAGTAGTACTGCAGAACAAGCATTGTCTGCTCTTTCGCAGAAAACAGGTAATGCTATAGGTTACGATAAACAAGTATTGCAACTAGAAAAGGTAAAGGTCAGTGAAAAAAAATTCCAAAATGCAAGTTTTGATGAGGTATTAGGTTACATTCTACAGAATACTAATATTCAATCAAAAAAAGTTTACGGAGGTGTTGTACTGACGCGTAAAGTCATACAACAATCGCATGTATTACGATTGAAAGTCGCAGATGAGCAGCAACAGCCTGTTGCAGGTGCTTCAGTTAAGATTATTTCTACCAAACAAAGTGTCTTAACAAATGCGAAAGGAGAAGCCGAAATTAATCTAATCAGTGGAAATTATGAAATTCTGATTACCCACATCGGCTATATCAATAAAGAATTAGCAAACGTTAATGTTGATGCTAACACAACTGTACGCCAGGTTACTTTGCAAACCAACCAAAGTGAATTAGGTGAAGTAGTTGTAACAGCATTAGGTATAAAACGTCAAGATCGTTCTTTGGGCTATGCCGTAGGTACTGTCAAAGGAGAAGACATCAGTCGGATGAACAATGATAATTTTTTGGTCGGTATGGCAGGAAAGGTTCCCGGAGTGTCTATTAGTTCGACTGGTCCTACAGGGTCTTCGGTAAGTATGGTGATTCGTGGAGCTACTTCGTTGAGTAACGATAATCAACCTCTTTTTGTGGTAGATGGTGTACCTCTTACAAATGGGGTAAACAACATTGGACAGATAGGTGATGATAATAAAGTCGATTATGGTAATGCGATCTCCAATATTAATCCGGAAGATATCGAAAGCATTTCTGTATTAAAAGGACCAAGTGCATCCGCACTTTATGGTTCCAGATCAGGAAATGGTGTTGTGCTTATCACGACAAAAAGTGGTAAGAATGTTGATAAAATGACCGTTGCGGTAAATAGCAATACGGTATTTGATATTCCGAATAAGTTTATTGGTTTGCATAATAAGTTTGCAAGTGGTACGACACCTTGGAAGCCGGGGGATCAGCCAGGCGACTTGATTATTGAGGAAGGGTCGAGCTATATGGTTGGTCCTGCATTAGATAAAGGCTACAAAGCTGTACAGTGGAATAGCCCGTTAGATGAAAACGGAAATCCGATTCCAACGGAACTACGATCGTATCCCAACAATATCAAAAATTTTGTACAGACAGGAATTACTTCTACTAATGGTATTTCGTTGGCAAATCGAAGTGAAAGTTTAGACTATCGTTTCTCATATTCGAACATGAACAACCGCGGAATTGTACCTAATTCTGATCTTTTTAGGAATACGTTGAATATAAATTCAACAATGCATATTCGGGATAATCTTTCTTTAGGTTTGTCGTTGGATGCGAGTCGTAACAATTCCAATAATCGTCCAGCGGGAGATCGTGGTACCAATCCGCTTCAAGCAGCGTATGAGGTTGCTCCACATATTAATATTTTGGATTTAAAAGATTATTGGATTTCTGGTCAAGAAGAGTTACAGCAGCTTTCCCAGTCACCAGGAAACCATAATAATCCATACTTTTTAGCTTACGGTGTAAATAATTCTTTCGTAAGGGACCGCGTATTTGGAAATCTGCGTTTGGATTGGACGATTAAGAAAGATTGGACATTTATGTTACGGTATGCCAATGATATCTATTGGGAAAATCGCGAGACGAAAATTCCTTATAGCTATACGAACGAACCTCGGGGATCATATGGTATTGTCAATTTAATGAATATGGAGCAAAATGTTGATTTCTTGACATCGTATAATAAAAAGTTAGGTGATTTTCATGCATCGGCTTCTTTGGGCGGAAATCTACGATATTATAGAGGGACTTCGGTGAGAAATGCATCAAAAAATGAATCAGGATTAATTACGCCAGGTTTATATAGTCTGTCGAATATTAGCCCATTGAATCTAGATTTTTTAAGTACGCTTAATCAGAAGGCCGTGAATAGCGTCTATGGTTTACTTAACTTAAGTTACCGGGATATGGTTTACTTGGATTTAACCGCCCGTAACGATTGGGCGAGTAGTTTGCCTAAAGCGAATCGATCGTATTTTTATCCATCGGCCTCCTTAAGTGTACTAGTAGACCAGATTCTTCCACTGACGGCAGAAGTCAGCCTGTTCAAGCTTCGTGGTGGTATTGCTAGAGCAGGTAATGACACGACTCCCTACAACCTTCTTAATATTGTTAGCAATCCAGGAAGCTGGGGTGAGGTTCTACGTTTAACACGATCGAGCTCGCTATTGACACCCGACTTAAAACCGGAGATTGCAACTTCTTACGAAGTTGGGGCAGATTTCGGTCTTTACCAAAACAGATTAAAGCTTGAGGCTACCATATATAAGCTCGATAATAGAAACCAGATTATAGGAGCTTCGTTGCCAAGTTCGAGTGGTTTTACTTCGAAAAATATCAATGCAGGCTTGCTTCGTAGTAATGGAATTGAGTTGGCTATTTCTGGGCGCCCTATTCAGAAAGAAAACTGGACATGGGATATTGGTGTAAACTGGCATCGTAACCGTACTCGGATTATGGAACTATCGGAGGGAGCTGAATTTCATACCTTTTGGACTGAGGGACGTGGAGGTGCTCGAACCTACGTAGGCGAAGAAGTAGGTGATCTATATGACTCGAAGCTTGTTACTGTCGAGGATCCATCATCACCATATTACGGTTATCCGATTTTGGACAGTAATGGCTCTTGGCAAGCGATTCGTATCAACAATAGCCGTAATAAAATTGGAAACTTCAACCCTGACTTTAGTATGGGCGTGCAGTCGACATTACGCTACAAAAAAATCACGATGAACATCGCTGCTGATATGCGTTTTGGGGGCAAGTTTATGTCGCAAACTTATCGGTATTTTGAGTCTAATTTGACTACACAACGTTTTCTGGACCAGTTGATTAATCCTAATGGTTTAACGGGAGACGATCTACGCGATTATTTGATTGATAATGATTTGGTACGTGTACAAGGAAATCGTTTTCCAATTGTTGGGGGACCAGGTGAAGAATATGGCGGTTATGCAGTGGATGGTGTTGGAAATTTCGGTGTGTTTAATCCAGGTGTGATAGCGCAGTATGATGCCGAAGGGAACATTACAGGATATACCGAAAATTTAGGGGGTGAAGGAACGAAATATATTTTGTATTCGGATAATTATCCGTGGGACTTTATGAGTGCAGCGACCTTTGATGCGTCGTTTATTAAACTACGTGAGTTGTCTTTTAGCTACGATTTATCTGGAAAATGGTTGAAACGTATGGGAATTGACGCGGGTAGTGTAGGCGTATACACACGGAATATTATCCTTTGGACAAAGGCTAAAGTGGGAATAGATCCAGAAATGGCTTTTCAACCACAATCGGGAGGAGGTTTCAAACAGGGGATAGAACGATATAACGTAAACCCTTGGTCTATGCCTATTGGATTCAAAGTAAACTTAACATTTTAAATTATCAGGGCACACGAAATGAAGAAAAATATAAAAATCAGTGCATGTCTTTTTGCTATTACTTTAAGCTTGGGATTATCCAGCTGTAAGGATTTGACCGAATTAAATATAAACCCCAATGGTGTCAGTGAGGAGGATGTAAATCCAAATCTATTACTTTCAACAGTGTTAAGTGGTGCTGCGAGTAAATACAATGAGTTGAGTTTTATTGATTTGGGCGGTGTGATGCAGCATACACAAAAGGACGCTTGGTTCGATGGACATAACGACTACGAATTGACCGGAGGGATATTAAGTTGGGATGCCTATTATGGATACCTACGTGATAATAAACTTATGCTAACTCGCTCGAAAGAATTAGGTCTCGATTTTCATCACGGTGTATCGCTTGTTATGCGCGCTTACATCTTTGGGCTTATCACAGATTTGTGGGGTGATGCACCTTACACAGATGCTGTTAAGGCAGACTTAGGTGGGGTAAACTATAACTTCCCTAAATTCGATCAACAGGATGTAATTTATAAGGGAATTCTCGAAGAATTAAAACAAGCGAATACAGTCCTAGCTAAGCCTAATGGAACATATGAAGTACTGGCTGGCGCAGATCTTTATTTTGATGGAGATGTGTTAAAATGGCGACGTTTTGCAAATTCCTTGGCCTTACGTTATTACATGCGGTTATCAGAAAAAGAACCGGCCTTTGCTAAAGAAGGGATAGAGACTATGTTGGCTAATCCTACTGAATTTCCATTAATAACCTCGGTGGAAGATGAGGTGTTGATGGATTTTGTAGGGGTAAATTCAAGTGATTCATGGCCATCGAATACAGTTTTCGATGCAAGTGGGAGTAATTTTCGTCGCATGAAGATGTGTGCAACTTTTGTTGATCGTTTACAAGAACTGCATGATCCGCGTCTCTCGGTATGGGCAAAGCCTGTAGAGATCCCTATTGAAGTGAGAGCTACGGAACCTGCGAAAACCGATAAAATTGTGAACGGAGTTCGTATTGTATCGCCAGATGTGGTAGAAGGAATTGCGGTAGATACTGATCCAGATTATGTAGGTTTGCCAGCGAGTGGCTCTAAGAATCCTTCAGCCTACAACCTGAATCCGACACCCGGACAGACCTCGATGAATCCGCATGTTTCCTACTTGAATGACATTTACCGCGCCGCAAAAGGTGATTTGTTAAAAGCTCGTCTCTTGGCAGCCTCTGAGGTGAGCTTTATTTTAGCGGAAGCCGCTTTGAAAGGATGGACAACACCTGAAGATGCCAAGACTTATTATGAAAGAGCTGTACAGCTTTCGCTAACAAGTTGGGGTAAATCTGCTGACTATGCAACCTATATTCAACAAGATGGAGTCGTTTTCGCAAATACACAAGAACAAATTATTGAACAAAAATGGATTTCTAATTGGTCTACTGCTGCGCAGGCATGGTTTGATTACAGAAGGACAGGGTATCCGAAATTGAAGGCAGGCCCTGCGGCTATAAGGACGCAATTACCTGTACGTATTCCCTATATGCAGACTGAGATGAGTGTAAATCAAAAAAATGCAGAGGAAGCCTTAGCACGTATTGAAAAAACAGCTTACTCGCAGGCGGATAACGAAAATAGTGCGTGGTCTAAACCCTGGTTGCTACAAGGCACGAATAAACCTTGGTAAGCGTGAAACAGTTGAGAAACGCAGCATAGGCTTTATGTATTTGGCTTAAGTTTACTAGACGTCTTTCAATATTGATTTATACATCTATGGAATGTCCATGATTGCAAAAACACAAATACGAATGAAAATAACCCCGGAGGGCTCATCAAAGATAACCGAACGAAGTGAGCTCTCCAAAGCAAATCTGGACATTCCATATGGATTTTAAAAGACAAACCGAGTGAAACGAGCTCATTTATTCCAATGAAATCTAATCCTTATAAATAATAATTTACATATGAAAAAAATAGAGAAATTATTGCTTAGTCTAAGTTTATGTTGTGCTGTATTGAGTAGCACGGCACAAACTAACGATCAAAGTCAATATCCTGATCGTGTTATGTTGACTTGGTCCGACGACCCTGCCACAACACAATCTGTTAGTTGGAGAACTCATAGTAAATCCCATAAACTTGTCGGGCAGATCGTTGAAGAGCAGAGTAACCCTGATTTGGAAGAAAATGCACGCTTAGTTCATGGAACATCTGCGCTATTGGATCGGGGAGCCGGAAAAATGGACGAGTACGGTCATGTTACTTTTACGAATTTAAAACCTGGTACAGTCTACGTTTACCGTGTAGGCGATGGTGAGCTGTGGAGCTCTTGGAATCAATTTCGTACAGCTAATGCTTCTGGCGATTTTTCGTTTATCTATCTAGGAGATGCTCAAAATGATTTGCGATCACGTTGGTCGCGTAGTATCCGAAAAGCCTTTCAACAGGAGCCAAATGCACGATTTATCGTTCATGCGGGTGATCTTATCAATCGATCGAATACAGATAGTGAATGGGGAGAATGGTATGAAGGCGCAGGGTTTATACACCAAATAATTCCTGCTGTTCCTACGCCAGGGAATCATGAATATCGCAGGGATTCTTTGGAGCGGCTAGTTCTAGATCCTCATTGGTCCGTACAGTTTAATCTACCTAAAAATGGACCTAAGAACTTACAGGATGCTGTTTATTTCTTAGATTATCAAGATTTACGTATTGTGTCGTTAAATTCCCAATTAATTATGCTGGATTCTGCAGCTGCGGTTATCCAAGAACAATGGCTAGAAGAAATTTTGAAGTCATCAAAGAAAAAATGGAACCTCGTAGTAATGCACCATCCGGTGTATTCGACAGCAAAAAATAGAGATAATACTATCTTACGCGAACGTTTTAAACCTATTTTTGAAAAATATGGTGTTGATATGGTTCTACAAGGTCACGATCATACCTACGCTCGTGGCGCTGTTGACGCACCTCGTCCCATTTATTTACTTTCTGTAGCTGGGCCTAAAATGTATGATTCTGATTCTGAACGCTGGATGGAGGTCTCCGCTTCTCGGACACAGCTGTATCAAGTAATTCGAGTAACGGATAACAAACTCTATTTCTCTAGCTACAAGCTTAATGGTGAGTTGTTTGATTCATTTGAGTTGCCAAAAAAATAAAAATATGAGAAGATTAATAGGTTATTCGCTGTCTTGGATCTTTGTCAATTTGGTAGGATTATCTGATGTAAATGCACAATCGCAATTGTTATTGGATAAGTTGAACAAAAACGAGCGACACGTGGCAGCGCATCGAGGGGCTCATATTGATTATCCTGAAAATTCTATAGCGTCTATACAGGAAGCTATCCGGCTAGGAGTGAGTATTGTAGAAGTCGATGTTCGTAGTACGAAAGATGGTGTTTTGGTACTTATGCACGATAATACTGTCGATCGTACAACTACAGGAAAAGGAAAGATTAGTGAGCTTACATTTGAAGAAGTACAAGCTTTGTCCTTGAGAAAGGAACCGCATGGCGAAATATCAGAACATCGTATACCGACCTTAAACGAGGTTTTACTTTTTTGTAAAGGAAAGTGTATTATCGATCTCGATTTCAAAGAGGAAAAAGAAGAATATATTCATCCGACTTTTGAACTTATTGAGAAAGTTGGTATGGAAGATGAAGTACTTTTTTTTCTCTATGATCATAGGGATATGGAACGTGTACACCGTATTAATCCTTCGATAACTTTATTTCCTCGGGCAAGAAGTATGAAAGATCTGCATGAGATTTTAAAAACTAATCTGACCAAGATTATACACATCGACGAATCGTTTCGCGATCATGAGCGGCTGCTTAAGTTGAAATCGCAAGGTGTTTACTTTTGGATGAATAGTCTTGGAGATTTCGATGAAAAGGCTGAATTAGAGGGGGAAAAAGTTTACAAAGCTTTCCTCATGGCTTATCCATTTGTCAATATCATTCAAACTGATCATCCAGCATTATGGAACCAGACCCTAATCTCCTATAAAAACTAGTAAAAACGATGAATCTCATCATTAGTAGAGACCACCTCCCGTGTGTCTCTACTATTTATTTAACACCTATTTTCTTGCTGCAAAATCTGTAGAGATCTTTTAGGAAAGAAGCTTTTATTGTGATATTCGCTCTGTGTTTTTGAATCTTGTATCGTCGTTTTTCTGCGAACATCTCCTGTTAAATAAGAAATGATACGAAGTGAACTTCCATCCTATATTTCTCTATATAGTAGGGTTGTGTAAATAAATAATCGTTATTCGATAAATTTTGTTGAAAAAGCATCGAATTGTAAACCCATAATTACGAATTGTAAACGAGCTTTTCATTTAAGTGCCTCCGATTTTACTTTTATGTTATTAAAAGATGTGTACGGGAAGCATCTACTATGGTTTAACAGGAAAAAGACGTTAATCAACGTTTTTTTAAAAAAGTAGCATGAAAAGAAATACCATTTATATTTCCATTGTTGTATTGGTTATTTGCGCGATTGCAACGATGCCATTGGTTAAAATACCAGTTTCGACCTCTTCCAGAGGTATTGTCCGACCTGTATCTGAAAATACGAAAATTGTATCGGTTGTTAGTGGGCGTATTATTAAATCCAATCTTAAATTTAATAATCAGGAGGTCTCTGCAGGAGATACACTACTTGTTATTACTTCAGAACATCTGGGAGCAAAGAAGCAACTGCAAGATGGATTGAATAGCGATTACAGTGCTCAACTTTCCGATTTATCTAAATTGGTAAATGGCAATTTTGAAAATCTTTCCACAGGACAATATCAAAAAGAGGTGGCGACACTTCGGGAGCGAGTTGAAGAACTAAACGCGCAATTGGAATTGGCAGAAAAAGATCTTTCCCGTTCTAAAGTTCTGTTTGATCAAGGTGTTATTCCACAGGCCGAGTACGATAAAACCTTTTTCACTTTTAAAAATGCTAAAAGTAAAATCAGCGCTATCCAAGAGGAGCAGATGGCACAATGGCAAGCGCAAAAGAGAGAAGTCCAACGGCAGTTGACCACGGTAAACAGCGATATTTCTCAAATAAAAATTGAAGGAGAAAACTACATTGTACGTTCGCCTGTCGCAGGCAGACTGGTTAATCTTTCCGGAGTTCAAGAAGGTAATTTCTTAATCCAAGGACAGAACGTTGTAGAGATATCTGCAGATAGTAATCTAATTGCTGAATGTTCTGTTGCTCCCAATGATATAGGCTTGATCAAAAAAGGGCAGAAAGTGCGGTTTCAAATCGATACTTATAACTACAATCAATGGGGCACGATTGAAGGTATAGTGGATGATATTGACCAGAATATTGTCACGATGGAGAATGGACAGAGCTTTTTCAAAGTCAGGTGCTCTATGGATAAAAATTATCTTCAATTAAAAAATGGTTACAAAGGAGAGGTGCAAAAAGGGAGTACATACACAGCACGATTCTATCTTTTAGATCGTACGCTCTGGCAGTTATTGTTCGATAGAGTTGACGATTGGTTTAATCCAAACTTAATATAAAGGAAGAGAAATTATATGATTTATTCATGAAACCGTACCCCAGTTCATGGATATAAAATTATTACTGAATGGTTATCGGATGAAATAAGTAAACCTGAGCACTTGATCAAGGTAAAAAAACGATTGGAGTGCAACAAACTTGTTTAGACGGATGAAATGTAATGCTTATACCACTAAAGGCAGTATAAGTATAATCTGAAACAGACACTAATGAGTAACTAATTTACAGATGAAAAAAGGAACGATAGTAAAACAACATGATATCAAGGACTGTGGAGCAGCTTGTCTTTCTTCGGTAGCGTCACATTACGGACTGAATCTTCCCATTGCTAAGATTCGACAAATTTGCCATACAGATACAAGAGGGACAAATATATTAGGGATGACACAAGGGTTAAATGATATGGGATTTCATGCTAAAGGGGTTAAAGGCGGGCTAGAGGCACTTGGCCAAATTCCTTTACCAGCTATCGCCCACATTATCGTGATGAATCAACTGCACCATTTTGTCGTCATTTATAAAGTAGACAAAACACATGTACATGTAATGGATCCTGCTTTTGGAAAAATGGAAAAGCATACCATAGCAGATTTTCAAAAAATTTGGACAGGTGTTTTGATCTTGTTAGAGCCAAATGAATACTTTGAGCAACGTAATGAAAAAGTTGGCGTTTATCGCCGATTTTGGAATTTGGTTAAACCTCATAAGACGGTGGTTACCCAGGCCCTGATTGGTGCCGTTGTATATACTATTTTAGGGTTGTCTACATCCTTATATATTGAAAAGATTACAGATTATGTTCTTATTGATGGTAACATTAGATTACTCAATCTTTTATCTATCGGTATGGTTATCCTATTGCTCTTTCAAATTTTTATTGGAGCAATGAAAAGTGTGATGGTTTTAGAGACAGGCCAGCGTATTGATAAATATTTGATCCTTGGCTACTATAAGCACATACTAAAACTTCCTCAACGTTTTTTTGATACCATGAAGGTCGGTGAAATCATTTCACGGGTTAATGATGCCGTTAAAATTAGAGCTTTTATTAATGACGTTTCTATACAAATTGTTGTCAATGTATTTATTGTAATTTTCTCTTTTGCGTTAATGTTCAGTTATTATTGGAAATTGGCACTGGTCTTAGCATTGGTCATTCCTTTTTATTTTGCTGTCTATTGGTTGACCAATAAACTAAATAAAAAAGTAGAACGTAAGCTTATGGAAGATGGTGCTGATTTGGAGTCTCATCTTGTAGAATCGCTAAATTCTGTTAGAACGATTAAGCAATTTGGTGTGGAAGGATTTTCTAATAATAAAACGGATACTAGGTTTAGTACATTATTAAAAACTGTCTACAAGTCCGTGATGAATGGTTTGTTTTCTGCTAATTCATCTGAGTTTTTATCAAGAATATTCACGATAATTCTACTTTGGGTTGGTGCTAAATATGTCGTAGAGCAGATTATCACTCCAGGAGAATTACTTTCTTTTTATGCGTTAGTAGGCTACTTTACGGCTCCTGTAACCCAGTTGATAGGAATGAATAAAACCATCCAGAATGCAATTATAGCATCAGATCGTCTCTTCGAAATTATGGATTTGGAGCGCGAAGAATCTACCGAAAAACTCGACCTTACTTCAAGCCATGTTGGCGATATATCGTTCGTGAATGTCTCTTTTAGCTACTGTTCTCGAGTAGATGTTTTTGACGGTTTTAACTGCGTATTCAAAAAGGGAGAGACAACAGCAATTGTCGGAGAAAGTGGTTCGGGAAAAACGACCATTGCGGCATTAATGCAAAGCCTGTATCCGTTAAAAAAAGGAAAAATCACTATTGGCCAATATGATTTGAATTATATTTCAAACCATTCGTTGCGACAGGTTGTGTCGGTTGTACCACAACAAATCGATCTTTTCTCTGGAAATGTAATCGATAATATCGCTTTAGGAGAAGATTTTCCAGATGTACAGCGAATTTTAGACATTACGAAAAGTCTTAATATTTTATCTTTTATCGAGAAGCTTCCTAATGGTTTTCAGACTTACCTCGGGGAAAATGGAGCATTGCTATCTGGAGGACAAAAACAGCGTATTGCTATTGCACGCGCTTTATATAAAAATCCAGATATCTTGATTTTAGATGAGGCAACATCCTCACTTGATACGGAATCGGAACAGATTATACAAAAGACCTTGGAAGCATTTAAAGCTGCAGGTAAAACAATGATTGTAATAGCTCACCGTTTGAGTACGATTGCACATGCGGATAAGATTATGGTTCTGAAATCAGGTAAAGTGGTTGAGGAAGGAACACATGATAGTTTACTACTTCAAGATTCGGTGTATCGCAGCATGTGGGATAAACAGACTTTACTTTTGGAGGTATAACATGATCAGAATATTTGTTTTTGTCTCTTGTTTTTTGTTGACTAGGTTTTCGGGATTCGGTCAGGAAAGGTGGACTTTGCAGCGCTGTATTCAATTTGCACAAGAAAATAATTTGGAAATCCAGAATAGTAAGATTAACAATGGCGTAAAACTTGTAGACCTCAAGATCGCTAAAAATGAAAAGCTTCCAGAAGTGAGTGGATTTTCGAGCTTGTATTCTAAGTTTGGACAAGGCCAAGACGTTTTTGGGAATACCAGAAGAAATGACAACCTAAATGGAGAGTTTGGTATAGATATCAATGCAACGCTCTATAATCATGGCAAATTAAAAAAAGACATTAAAAGAACGACGCTTCTGGTTGGTGTGAGCGAAGAAGAAATTCGCGTGTTGAAACGGAATATTGCTATCAAGGTTATTGAATATTATCTCGCTATTCAGTTAAACAAAGAAATAGCTAGGGCTGTGGATACAGCTGTGTTTTACGCTAATTTACAATATGAAAAGGCAGTTAAAACGACAAATGCTGGCACGACTGCATTGACCGTTCAGTACGAAGCTAAAGCTAATTTAGCGAGAGAAAATCAACAGTTGAAAAAGGCAGAGCAAGATGTACAGCGAGCTAAATTAAATATGGTGCAGTTGATCCAGTTGCTCGATTATAAGAATTTTGATATTGTTGAAGACCAAAAAGGATATGAACCGTCGTCACATTTAGGATTTTCATTAGAGGATGCAATAGAGCAATCGGCAAGCAATCATCCGGAACTTAAGAAACTTAAGCTGTTGAGACGGACGACCGAGATAGAGAATGAAATAGCTAAAGCAGATCGTTATCCAGCTGTTCGGGGAAGTGCTTTAATCGGTAGTCTATACTTTAATAGTCTTGTGTCTACAGGAGATAGACGCTTCTTTCCGCAGATAAAAGATAATTTTGCGCAACAAGTAGCCATAACATTATCCATTCCAATTTTTAACAAAGGAAGAGTGAGAAATACCCTTGCCAAAAATCAACATTACATCCAACAGAACGATATTCAAGTGAAACAGCAGTATCTAGTCATCAAGCAGGATGTCGAGAAATTGTACTTTGATTATTGGGCCTATTTGGATCAGTATGAGGCGGCACAAGATATGTTCGAAAGTGCAGAGATGGCGCTAAGTTTTACAAGTAAAAGTTATGAAGCAGGGAAAAGCTCAATATATGACTTAAACAGTTCACGAGGGAATCTTTTGAAAGCTGAAAGTGAAATGTTACAGGCTAAATATAATTGTCTTTTTGTATCAAAAATGATCAAATTCTTTATTGAAGAAACTTTATAAATAAGCAAATCTACTATGCAACTATTTAAGCAAATTGAAAGATTAAATCTACTTGATAAGTTGATTTCTCAAAAAAGAACCGGTAAACCTGAAAATTTAGCTAGGAGGTTAGACCTTTCTGTTTCCCGATTAGCTCGAATAATTGAATATCTGAGAGAAACAGGAGCCCCTATCCAATATGATAGAGCTTCACAAACGTATTTTTATGAGTTTGAATATCGAATCTTTATTCAAGTAAGTATGCAGCCATTATCGGATACCGATAGCAGATTGTACGAGGCTGGATGTATCGACGATTACGGGCATTTTTCAAATCTAAATCTGGGCGGAAATTATTTTTCATCTTTTTTGAATTCGATCTTCAAGAATTTGAAGTAATAGAATTCTTGAACATAATTACTGGTGGAACATAATGTCGTTATAGACAAGTTCCCTTTGTTTAAATAAGACGTTGTGAAATCCGGAATGTCTATACAAAAACGTTAAACTTAGATATTTCTATGGGCTATCTTGTTTAACGTTTTTTAGTTACTAGGCAACGATAAATCGGATCATTTAGTCGTTTTGGACATTTTCCTTCTTTGGTGATTTTAATAGTAAGTGGGTCTATCGAAAGATGAAATATTGCGACAGTGAAGTGATGAACAAATAGATAAATGTTCATTTTTAAGATGCAAATCCAAAAAGCGTATATTTAGCGAGGTTGAGTATTTTGAAATCATGAAAACATATCGCCATCAGCTATTTACTTCCGTTATTGAGGAAAAAATTATAAAAAACATACTTAAAGCTGGAGATAAATTACCTTCTGTAAGAACGATAAGGAGAGATTATGGCCTTAGTGTCAGTACTATACAAAAAGGCTATGATTATCTTTCGTTTAAAGGATTTGTGAAAAGTATCCCGCGTAAGGGATATATTGTAAGTGACGAATTGCAACAGGACAAAAAGGCTGAAGACAAGAGTATTGTTCCATTTTCTGTAGATTCCGATTTTAGACATAAGGTTTCTATTACTTCCTCTAGAAAGCAGAAGTTTTTGGGAGGAAATCTTAATGCCGCTATCCCTGGTGATTATATAATGCCTCAAAAGTTGGTATTGAAGATTATGCAGCAAATCATTCGGGAGAAGGGGGCAGCTCTTCTTCGCTACTATCCCAGTAATGGAAGCGTAGAGCTCCGAGAATTGTTGTCCAAGCGAATAGCTCGACATGGCGCATTTGTCCCGTCTGAAGAGATTTTAATTACGGATGGTGCATTGCAAAGTTTGTATATTTCTCTTGCTGTAATTACAAAGCCGAATGATATAGTCGCGGTAGAAAGTCCATGTGTTTTTTCAATTTTGGAGGTGCTGTCTAATCTTGGATTGCGTACGGTTGATATTCCAGTTAGACATACTATCGGCTTTGATACTGACTACCTTGAATCCGTCTGTAAATCGAGTCCTATTAAGGCAATTGTCGTAACCCCTAACTTTCATAATCCGACGGGTATATCAATGCCGGAGGCAAAAAAGAAAGAGCTTTATGCTATTGCTTGCCAATATGATATTCCTATTATAGAAAATGATATCTACGGCGATCTATATTTTGGAGCAATTAGACCCAGTACGATTAGAAATTATGATGACCGAGGTTTGGTTCTTACCTACTCTTCCTTTTCAAAAACTGTTGCGCCAGGTCTACGTCTCGGATGGCTCTCGCCAGGGCGCTATTTTTCTGCTGCAGAACGATTAAAGTTTTCTTTAGGGAGAAGTGTGTCTGCTATAAATCAGGAGATGGTAATAAAGTTATTGTCTTCGGTGGCTTATGATAGGCATTTGCGTTTTTTTAGGCGTTACTTACAACTTCAGGCTGCCGAGATTACAGAACAAATCCGAACTTTTTTTCCTGAAAAAACCTTAATGTCAACTCCAGATGGTGGTTTTAGTCTTTGGAATCAGTTACCTCAAGGTACAGATATGGTACAGTTTTTTAAATCTTGTAATGATTTTGGTGTTAGTTTTACGCCTGGAAAAACATTTTCTTTGACAAATGCCTTTGATTTTCATTTTAGAGCTACATTTTTCGAAAATATCACTATAAATACACTCCACTTTATAAGGGAGATAGGTTTATCCATTCGCTGAGTTGCTGTACCGATGTTTTTTTTATATTCTGTATCGATGATAGACATTTGATAGGGACTATTTTTGTGAGAAATAGAAAATAAATGAAAATTATATCAAAATTTGTTGTAGGATCAGATCAAGGAATCGATTTTTTTCTGTCACTTAGAGAGGCGGAGTGGAATGAATTTTACCCTTATTTACAAACTACTGACAATGTCGAAGGGTTGAAAAATAAATTCTTAAACAGAAATGATACGATAGATGAGTTGAATGCTCTAGGTACGCAAATGGTTATAGCTTTCTCTGATGATTTGCCTGTAGGATATGTTCTTTTTAAGAATTCCGTAGATAAACAAGGAATATTTAAGGAACAAAAATCGGTTCAACTTTTATCATTCTATATTCTTCCAACGTATGATGTACAGGAAATAGGGACGGTACTTTGGAATAAATGCTTTGCTAGCACACGTTCTTATCACCATTGGATTATGGTATTGGAGAATAGTCTATTAATCCCCTTTTTAGAAAATTACGGTTTTCAGATTTTAGCTAAAAGTCAGCATAAAATATATAGCGTTTCGTCATATTTAATGGCGCGAGTAAATGATTTGGTGTGATAGAAATGAATATGCAGCTAGCTTATTCGAATAAGATTGTTTTTTACGTTTTCACTTGTGTAGCAGGATTATAGCCAGATTTAATAATATGGCCTTGCAAAGGAATAACCAGAGGGCGAAGAATTAAATATAGCCGATAGCCTTAGAATAAGTAATGCGCAAACTTTTCGTAAATTAATGACGACTACGTTTAAACCTATAAAATAGTACATTTGTTGTAGGTTTAAATTGGTAAACATTAAAAAGGAAAATAAGTGGCAAAACTTAAGATAAACTATATTCGGGGAAAAAACCAAAGCAATTCATTCATCGTGAAATTTGCAATGGTTATTTTGGCGATTGTGCTGATCTGTATCTTTCTCCCCAAACAACCCCGATTTAGGTATGAGTTTCAAAAAGGAAAAGCTTGGAATCATGACAATCTTGTGTCTCCTTATAATTTTGCGATATTAAAAACCCAAGAGGAGCTTAATAGGGACAAAGAACAGATTTTGAAGACAGTTCAGCCTATCTATAATCTAAATATCAGTATCAGTAAAGAGCAGATCGATCAATTTAATACCGATATAGCCGAAAAATGGCAAATCAGTAATATGGACTCGCTGATTGATCAGAATATGGAGAGCTATCAAAGTGTAGGAAATGCTTTATTAAACTATGTCTACAATCGAGGTATCGTATCTTTAAACAATCGTTATCAAAATAAAGGTGGTAATTCTGATAAGCTAGATAGGACCCAAAGCCAATATAACTTTACGCTCATTCACGAAAACATCGCGCAACAAAAAAATACTGCAGATATTTTTACGATTGAATCTGCAAATCAATATGTATCGGAAGCTATTCAGAAGAATACGAAAATTGGAAAGAAAAACTGGTTGACCGAAGTCTTAAAAAACTACATTACCATTAACTATATTTTTGATGAGAATTTGACGAATAAGGTCGAACAAAATGCACTGGCCAATATTTCCATGACACGAGGGGTTGTACAAAAGGGGGAACTTATTGCAGAAAAGGATAAAATTATCAATAATGAAACCTACCAAAAATTAGAGTCTTTACGTAAGGTGTTTGAAGACGAGGCTCGTATCAGTGGGAACCAGAATTTTGTTGCTTTTGGTCAATTTATTATGATTTCACTATGTATCACGCTTCTCATGGTGTTTCTGTATTTTTTTAGGACATCCATATATTACAACAATAGACTTGTTTTTATTATTCTGATTGTTATTTTAGCTATGCTAGGGGTATTATCGTGGGCTATCAATATGAAAATCCCCAACCTATATTATATTCCTTATTGTAGTGTACCTATCATTTTTCGGGTATTATTCGATACGCGTGTCGCTCTAAATATTCACTTATTAATGGTATTGATTGCAGCACTTTTTGTCCCTAACAGCTATGAGTTTGTATTTCTGCAGTTTATAGCGGGTATGGTAGCTATTTACAGCATTAAAACGTTGGTTAAGCGGGAACAGTTTTTACTTTCCTCACTCGTTATCCTCGCCACTTATATTGTCGCTTATTTGGGTCTCGTTCTGACGCGTAATGGTAGTATTAATTCGATTTATTGGATTGATGTTGTGCCGTTTATCGTTAGTGTAGGGCTTACGTTGCTAGCTTATCCGTTGATTTATGCCTTTGAACGATTGTTTGGTATTGTGTCTGATCTTACTCTCATGGAACTGACCAATAGTAACTCTAGACTTTTGAGGGAATTGTCCTTGAAAGCTCCAGGGACATTCCAGCATTCTTTGCAGGTTGCTAATTTGGCAGAAGCGGCTATTTACAAGATTGGTGGCAATCCACTCTTGGTTCGCGCTGGAGCTCTTTACCACGATATAGGCAAGATGCTGAATCCATTGTTTTTTATTGAGAATCAAAAAAGTGGAACAAATCCGCACGAGGAACTTACACCGGAGCAGTCTGCTCAAATTATTATTTCGCATGTTCATAAAGGCGTGGAAATGGCGAAAAAGAATTTACTTCCTGAAGTTGTTATAGATTTTATCCGTAGCCATCACGGAACAACGCGTGTCGACTATTTCTACAATGTATTTTTAAAGAATAATCCGGATAAGCTCGTAGATGAGAGTATTTTTAGATACCCAGGGCCTATTCCGTTTTCTAAAGAGACAGCGGTACTGATGATGGCGGACTCTGTTGAGGCTGCTTCTCGCGCTTTGAAAGAACCAACTGAAGCTTCCATAAATGGGCTTGTTGATAAAATTATTGATTATAAAATAACGCAGCGACAATTTATGGATGCTAATATCACAATGCGCGACATTACTGAGGTTTCTGACATCTTTAAAGCGATGTTGAAGAGTATCTATCACGTACGTATTGATTATGATGTAAATAAAAAAATAGATAATACATCCGTGTAAATAAAAAATCATTTTGACAGTCAGAAGGTTATTGAATTTTGTTAAAAAATACGTGTAGACGCTTTGCAGATTGAAATTTTTGCGTTATGTTTGCACTGTCAAAACACGGAGAGGTGCCTGAGTGGCCGAAAGGAACAGTTTGCTAAACTGTCGTACTGGAAACGGTACCGCGGGTTCGAATCCCGCCCTCTCCGCCAAGACAAAAGCCAACATTCTAAAAGATAGGATGTTGGCTTTTTATTTTTACCATAGGCGGTAAAAAAGGTAGCAAAATGGGGGACAATCGGAATTCCAAAATGTCCATAAATTGCTAGCTTATATTAAAGATGCACTTCGTGCGACTTTGGCCAATCTTCGAAAACAGGGGCATATTGGATGTCAGGAAGGGCAGAAGTGTGTGCTTCTGCCCGAGCGAACTGAAATTGGTTCGTAAATGGTTTAGTGTGCTGAAGGGAAAAGTATAGCCTATTTCATACCTGTATTGGTGTATCACATGCCTGTATTGTCATAGATCATACTTGTGTTAGCGTATCACATGTTTGTATTGTCATAGATCATACTTGTGTTAGCGCATTACATGTTTGTATTGTCATAGGTCATACTTGTATTGGTGTATTACATGTCTGTATTGTCATAGGTCATACTTGTATTGGTGTATTACATGCCTGTATTGTCATAGGTCATACTTGTATTGGTGTATTACATGCCTGTATTGTCATAGGTCATACTTGTGTTGGCGCATTACATGCCTGTATTGTCATAGATCATACTTGTATTAGCGTATTACATGCCTGTATTGTCATAGATCATACTTGTGTTAGCGCATTACATGCCTGTATTGTCATAGATCATACTTGTGTTGGCGTATCACATGCCTGTATTGGCATAGGTCATACTTGTGTTAGCGCATTACATGCCTGTATTGTCATAGATCATACTTGTGTTGGCGTATCACATGTCTGTATTGGCATAGATCATACTTGTATTGGAGTATTGCATGTATGTGTCAGTATAGATCATACTTGTATTTTTTTTGCATACCTTATCTTGAAAGTTTTAATTTTAGGTTTCTAACGATTGTTTTGTGTGGAGTTGTTTTAAAAAAAATGTGTCATGATTCTGTTTAATTGTTCTCTGACTTGGAAAAAAAACAGTGTGATTTTTTGCTGTTTTCCATTCAAAGAAGTTAAAAATGAGATTAGGTTTTCGACTGTAATCCCGCGCTCTCTGACAGGACGATAAAAAACGTATTGATTTTCAATGGTCTTTTTTTATTTAAAATTTTCTAAACAGGCACTCTTCCGAAACTTCATGTATATTTGTTTAAAAAAAGAAAATGTCTATAAATCCACATTTGATAGCCCCTTCTGTATTAGCGGCAGACTTTGCAAGGCTGTATGATGAAATACAAATGGTCAATAATAGTGATGCCGATTGGTTTCATATTGATATTATGGATGGGGTATTTGTGCCTAATATTTCCTTTGGATTTCCTGTTCTGCATGCTATTGCTAAGTATGCAAAGAAGCCTTTGGATGTGCACTTAATGATTGTAGATCCTGATCGTTATCTCGGTTTGTTTAAATCTTCTGGAGCGGATGGTATCACGGTGCATTACGAAGCGTGTACACACCTTCATCGTACTTTAGCTGCGATCAAAGAATTAGGCTGTAGAGCAGGTGTAGCTCTTAATCCTCATACGCCAGTAAGTTTATTAAAAGACGTTATTCGTGATATAGACTTGGTTTGTATTATGTCTGTTAATCCTGGTTTTGGTGGCCAAAAATTTATTGAACAAACATATACAAAGATAAAAGAGCTTAGAAATCTGGCAGCAGGTGTAAATGATGGTTTGCTAATCGAAATAGATGGTGGCGTAGGGGTGCATAACGGAGGTTTGCTGCTCGAAGCCGGCGCAGACGTTTTGGTTGCTGGGAGTAATGTTTTTGCAGCGAGTGATCCTACAGATGCAATTTTGCAGCTGAAGAAGTTAAGAAAAGGCTTACAGAATGTATAGTTATGTAGTTGCTTAACTCGGTTAATGGAAGAAGCAATCTAATTTCCTTAGATTGCTTTTTTCGTAGTAGTTCTTTTAGGAAGCTATTGTTTGGATTTATTCCAAATTAGTGTTTGGCTTGGCAGGAATCTATCTAAAAGCTATTCTTTTTTGTATTTTTGTTGTGAATCGAAATCTGGATAACAGATTTAGTTTTAACATAGTACATCACTTGATAAATAACAATGACTTCTGATTTAGAAAGACTAAAAGAGATTTCTTCGGTTTTGCTAATAGGACGGAGCATTTGGCAGTTTAGCTCTACATATCGAAGCGCGTAATTGTCAGAATCTCTCTTTTCGGCAAGAAAGAATGGCTGTAAAAGTTGTAGAAATGTCAGGTTCTTATATTTATTGGAGTGTAAAATTGGAATGGTATTATTTTAGCTTACATTAATAATGGAAGGTGGTACAGAAAATATGGCATTGCGCTTTTCTTTATTGCTTTTTGATTTGAAAATAACTTCTATACGATGAGTATTTATAACGATTATATACAGGAGATTGAAGAAAGAAAACAACAAGGACTTCACCCTAAACCAATTGACGGAGCAGAGTTGCTAAGTGAGATCATCACACAGATTAAAGATGTGAATAATCCGCATAGAGCAGATTCTCTTCGTTTTTTTATTTATAACACATTGCCGGGAACCACGAGTGCCGCGGGTGTGAAAGCAAAATTTTTAAAGGAAATTATTCTAGGAGAATCCCTTTTGGAAGAGATCAATCCAGCGTTTGCCTTTGAATTGCTATCTCACATGAAGGGAGGGCCATCTATCGAGGTTTTGCTGGATTTGGCATTAGGGACTGATTTGAGTATTGCAGCAGAAGCAGCAAAGGTGTTGAAGACACAAGTTTTTCTTTACGATGCGGATATAGAACGTTTAAAAAATGCATTTGAGGAAGAAAATGTTATAGCAAAAGAAATTCTTGAAAGTTACGTTAAAGCTGAATTCTTTACACAACTACCTGAAGTTGCTGAAGAAATTAAGGTGGTGACTTTCATTGCTGGCGAAGGGGATATTTCTACCGACTTACTTTCACCAGGTAATCAAGCACACTCACGTTCCGATCGTGAGCTTCATGGTAAATGTATGATTACGCCTGCTGCTCAAGATGAAATTAAAGCGCTTCAAGCGAAATATCCTGAGGCCAGCGTGATGTTAATTGCTGAGAAAGGAACTATGGGAGTAGGGTCATCAAGAATGTCAGGGGTGAATAATGTTGCACTTTGGACAGGTAAACAGGCTAGTCCGTATGTACCCTTTGTCAACATAGCACCTATCGTTGGGGGGACAAATGGTATTTCTCCGATTTTCCTTACGACAGTGGATGTAACAGGTGGGATAGGTATTGATCTTAAAAACTGGGTAAAGAAGGTTGATGCTGAAGGAAATGTTGTGCGTAACGAAAAAGGAGAACCTGTACTTGAAGAAGTTTATTCTGTTGCTACTGGTACCGTACTAACTATCAATACAAGAAAGAAAAAACTTTATAATGGTGAACAAGAATTGATAGACTTAACGAAGTCTTTCACACCACAAAAAATGGAGTTTATAAAAGCAGGAGGTTCTTATGCTATTGTATTTGGTAAAAAGATACAGACCGTAGCTGCCAAGATATTAGGTGTAGAAGCTGTATCTGTTTTTGCACCTTCTAAAGAAATCTCTGTTGAAGGACAAGGATTAACGGCTGTAGAAAAAATCTTCAATAGAAATGCTGTTGGCGTAACTCCAGGGAAAATATTACATGCGGGGTCGGATGTTCGTGTTGAAGTTAATATTGTAGGCTCTCAGGATACGACTGGATTGATGACTGCTCAAGAGCTAGAATCTATGGCTGCTACAGTAATTTCTCCGATAGTTGACGGGGCTTATCAATCAGGATGTCATACGGCATCTGTTTGGGATAAAAAAGCACAAGCGAATATTCCTAAACTCATGAAGTTTATGAATGACTTCGGTTTGATTACTGCCCGTGATCCAAAAGGTGAATATCACTCAATGACAGATGTTATTCACAAAGTTCTTAATGACATTACTGTAGATGAATGGGCTATTATTATTGGTGGTGACTCTCATACACGTATGTCAAAAGGTGTTGCTTTTGGTGCGGATTCAGGAACAGTCGCACTTGCACTAGCTACAGGAGAGGCTTCCATGCCAATTCCTGAATCTGTGAAAGTGACCTTCAAAGGGGAAATGAAGGATTATATGGATTTTCGCGACGTGGTACATGCCACACAAGCACAAATGCTGAAGCAATTTGCTGGTGAGAATGTGTTTCAAGGAAGAATTATAGAGGTACATATTGGTACCCTTCCTGCAGATCAGGCCTTTACTTTTACAGACTGGACCGCAGAGATGAAAGCAAAAGCTTCTATCTGTATTTCAGAGGACGATACATTGATCGAGTCTCTAGAGATTGCGAAAGGAAGAATTCAGATCATGATCGATAAAGGAATGGATAACGAAAAACATGTCCTTCAAGGTTTGATCAATAAGGCTGATAAGCGTATTGTAGAAATTAAATCGGGTGAAAAACCTGCTTTAACTCCTGATGACAATGCTAAATACTATGCTGAGGTCGTTATCGATCTTGATATAATCGCGGAACCAATGATTGCCGATCCTGATGTTAACAATGATGATGTGTCAAAACGATATACACATGACACCATCCGTGAACTTTCTTACTATGGTGGCGATAAAAAGGTAGATTTAGGTTTTGTTGGATCATGTATGGTTCATAAGGGCGATTTAAAGATTGTTTCTCAGATGTTAAAAAATCTGGAAGAGCAACAAGGGAAGGTCGAGTTTAAAGCTCCGCTCGTTGTCGCTGCTCCGACATATAATATTATTGACGAACTTCAGGCTGAAGGTGATTGGGATGTGTTACAACGATATTCTGGTTTTGAATTCAGTGATCTTTTACCAAAAAGCACGGCACGTACGGAATATGAAAATATGATGTATTTAGAGCGTCCAGGTTGTAACCTTTGTATGGGAAACCAAGAGAAAGCTGCTAAAGGAGATACAGTCCTGGCAACTTCAACTCGTCTTTTCCAAGGTAGGGTTGTGGAGGATTCAGAGCGTAAGAAAGGAGAATCGCTACTCGCTTCTACTCCGGTAGTTGTATTATCTGCTATCCTCGGACGTATTCCAAATATTGAAGAATATAAAATTGCAGTAAGAGGTATTAATTTGACGAAATTTGCACCTCCGTTGAAACAGTTGGTTGGGTAGTTTGTTCGTTTTAGATTAACGGGTTTAGTGAATAGACATTAAAATTAAAAGGATATGGCGTTTGATATAGAAATGATTAAAAAGGTTTACAGCCAATATGATGAACGCATAACTGCGGCACGTAAGGTTGTCAATAAGCCTTTAACCCTATCGGAGAAAATTTTGTATGCTCACTTGTGGGATGGGAATGCAGCAGAGGCTTACGAGCGTGGAACTTCCTATGTGGATTTTGCACCAGATCGTGTTGCTATGCAGGATGCTACAGCACAAATGGCTTTGTTGCAATTTATGCAAGCAGGGCGTGCTAAAGTGGCCGTTCCATCCACCGTTCACTGTGATCACCTGATTCAAGCTCGAGATGGTGCTGAGCAGGATTTGACGCGTGCCAGAAACGAAAGTTCTGAAGTGTTCAATTTCTTGTCTTCTGTTTCAAATAAATATGGTATCGGCTTTTGGAAACCAGGAGCAGGTATTATCCATCAAGTTGTTTTAGAAAATTATGCCTTTCCTGGTGGGATGATGATTGGAACGGATTCTCATACTGTCAATGCAGGTGGTTTGGGGATGGTTGCTATTGGGGTAGGTGGAGCTGACGCTTGTGATGTAATGGCAGGATTGCCTTGGGAGCTCAAGTTTCCGAAGCTAATCGGTGTGAAGTTGACTGGTAAATTAAGCGGTTGGACGGCTCCGAAAGATGTAATTTTGAAAGTAGCTGGTATTTTGACGGTAAAGGGTGGGACTGGAGCTATAGTAGAATATTTTGGTGAAGGCGCTGAGTCTTTATCTTGTACAGGTAAGGGTACTATTTGCAATATGGGAGCGGAAATTGGTGCCACAACGTCTACTTTCGGTTATGATGTTTCGATGGAGCGTTATCTACGCGCTACTGGACGTGCTGAAGTAGCGGATGCTGCCAATGCTATTAAGTCACATCTGACTGCCGATCCGGAGGTATATGCTGATCCTGAAAATTATTTTGATCAGCTGATTGAAATTAATCTTTCCGAGTTAGAGCCTTCGTTGAACGGACCTTTCACTCCTGACTTGTATACACCTGTCTCTCACATGCGGGAAGAAGCTGAGAAAAATGGGTGGCCGTTGACAGTAGAGTGGGGTTTAATAGGGTCTTGTACCAATTCTTCTTACGAAGATTTAGCAAGAGCTGCTTCTATAGCTAAACAAGCTATAGATAAAGGTCTAGTTACGAAAGCTGAATTCGGTATTAATCCTGGCTCTGAACAAGTTCGTTATACGGCTGATCGTGATGGTTTGCTTAAGACGTTCGAAGAACTTAACGCAACAATTTTTACGAATGCTTGTGGACCTTGTATCGGAATGTGGGATCGTGCTGGTGCCGATAAACAAGAAAAAAATACTATTGTCCATTCTTTCAATCGCAACTTCGCAAAGCGAGCTGATGGAAACCCGAATACTTATGCGTTTGTGACTTCTCCGGAAATGGTAGCTGCTATCGCAATTTCTGGTGACTTGGGATTTAATCCGGTAACGGATACTTTGACCAACCGCGATGGTGAACAAGTGAAATTAGATCCTCCTATGGGAGATGAATTGCCTTCGAAAGGTTTCGCTGTAGAAGATGCGGGGTATCAAGCGCCTGCGGAAGATGGTTCTGCTGTTACTGTTGATGTCTCACCGACTTCTGATCGTCTTCAATTGTTAGAACCTTTTGATCCTTGGGAGGGAACGGACTTAATTGGACTTAAGCTTTTGATTAAGGCTAAAGGTAAATGTACCACTGACCACATTTCTATGGCTGGTCCTTGGTTAAAATACCGGGGGCATTTGGATAATATATCCAATAATATGCTGATTGGTGCTGTTAATTTTTTTAATGAAAAAACTGATTCTGTGAAAAATCAGTTGACAGGTGAATATATAGGTGTTCCGGCAACGCAACGTGCATATAAAGCTGCGGGTATTGGATCTATTGTAGTAGGTGATGAAAATTATGGGGAGGGCTCTTCTCGTGAACATGCAGCAATGGAACCACGTCATTTGGGTGTACGTGCGGTATTGGTTAAGTCTTTTGCTCGGATTCACGAGACTAACCTAAAAAAACAAGGAATGCTTGGGTTGACATTTGCCGATAAAGACGATTACGACAAGATTCAAGAGGATGATACTGTTGATATCTTAGGTTTAACAGAATTTGCTCCAGGAAAATCATTGACGCTCGTATTTCATCATACGGATGGTTCTCAAGATAAAATATCTGCGAACCATACTTATAATGCGCAGCAAATTGAGTGGTTTAAGGCTGGAGGAGCATTAAATATTATTCGTAAAAATCAAGCGAAATAATTGTAATTTCGATGATATGGAAAGGTCACAATTCCCATGTGACCTTTCTTTTTGTAACCGTATAAATAAAAGGTGTTGTTTTGTTATTAGGGTTGACATCCCCGTCAATCTAATTGCCTTAATAGTTGTGAAAAGTGCTAATTTGATTATATCATCATCTAAAAGATGAAAGGCTTGGCTATGCCATAATTGGCTAGCCGATTGAGTTGAATATATAACACATGAAAAAGATAATATTAACATTAAGTTCTCTTTTGCTAGGGGGGATAGTTGTGTTTGCTCAAGAACAAGGGCAAATCGCAAAAAGTATTTTTAAAACAAAGAATCAACGTTTAGAAAGTAACAAAGGGAAATTCTTTGCCTATTGGGGGTATAATTTTTCTTCTTATGCGAAATCGGATATTCATTTTACGGGACCCAATTACGATTTTACACTTCATGATGTGAAAGCTGGTGACAGACCCACTAAGCTTTCGATGACTTACATAAATCCAGGACGCATTACGGTTCCGCAGTTTAACTTGCATTTTGGCTACTTTATTAAAGATAACTATAGTATTTCATTGGGTTGGGACCATATGAAATACGTTATGGATGTTCCACAATCTGTCCGTATCACGGGATACATCGGTGACGAAATTTCAAATCCAGGTCTTCCTACTGGTTCAAAAGCCGGTACATATAATGGAGAATATATCACCGTGGATTCTGCGATGCTGACCTTCGAGCATACTGACGGCTATAATTTTGCATCGATTGGTTTGGAACGTTATGATGATATTTATGTAAATAGAAAAGGAAAACAGGTGCTTAATACGGAAACTGGTTTGGATGTTGGTTTACTGATTCCTAGAACAGATGCGCATTTATTTGGTGAAGGGGGAAATCATTATTGGAATATAGCTGGATACGGAGCTTCTGCTAAAGTTGGTGTTCAATATCATTTTTGGAAAGGGCTATACCTACAAGGTACTTTTAAAACAGGTTATACAGACTTGAGAAATATTCGGACAACGGGTAGGAGAGGGGTAGATAAGGCAACCCAAGGAATTTGGTTTTTTGAAAATTTCTGGGTACTGGGTGTTCGTTTTTAATTTTACGAGAGAATAGATATTGAACTAGAAAGTTTAAAATAAAAAAGGCTTGAAAATAAACAAGCCTTTTTTATTTTAGGGTTTTCTTAGCGAAGGTTTTTGATTTCCGTTTCAATTGCCGCTTGTGTAATGGAGCCTACAGGCACCAATGGTAAGCGAACATAATCAGATTGGATAACACCTAATTGTTTAAGAATATATTTTACACCAGCGGGATTGCCTTCTACAAAACATAAATCTGTTATTTTCAATAATTCGTTGTGGACAATACGTGCTTGTAGATAGTCGCCTGCTGTACAGTAGCCCGCTAACTTGGCCACTTTTGCAGGATAAGCATTTCCGATAACAGAAATTATTCCTGCAGCACCCAGTGCCATCATCGGTAGAGTGACCGGATCATCTCCGGAAATAAGCGCAAATTCTGCTGGTTTGTCACGCATAATTTCGCTGAACTGGGCAAAGCTTCCTGAAGCTTCTTTCGTTGCAACGATGTTATTAAATTCTTTTGCTAAACGGAGGGTCGTCGCTGCCGAAACATGACTACCTGTTCTGCCGGGAACATTATATAAAATGATGGGAAGCTTAGATGCTTCAGCAATAGCTTTATAGTGTTGATAGATGCCTTCTTGAGTTGGTTTGTTATAGTAAGGAGAGACAGAAAGAATCGCACAGTAACCTGCTATATCAAATTCACTAATTTGTTTGACTATCTCTTGCGTACTGTTGCCTCCTATGCCTGCTACAAGAGGTATTCTGCCCGCAACATGTTTTACGGTAAATACCCAAACCTGTTTTCGTTCTTCCGATGTGAGTGTTGCTGTTTCACCTGTAGTGCCCAGTGACACTAAATAATTCATCCCTCCGTCGATCTGCAAGTCAATTAGGTTTCCTAAAGACTCATAATCAATCGATCCATCTGCATTAAATGGAGTAACTAAAGCTACGCCTGCTCCTTGAAGCTCGTTCATCGTATATTATTATAGTTTAATTTTTTTGATTAATCATACTTAAAAGATCCTGATCAGATATGATCGGAATCTGTAATTTTTCGGCTTTTGCTAATTTTGATGGCCCCATTTTATCTCCTGCAACTAAGTAATTCAGCTTTGCTGAAATTGAAGATATCATTTTTCCACCATAAGACTCGATCAGTTGTGCCAATTCTTCTCTTGAGAAGTTAGCAAAAACCCCAGAAATTAAAAATGTTTTGCCTTGTAAAGTATCTCCTGCAAAGACAATTTCCTGTTCTTCTATTTCGAAATTTAAGCCCGCTTCTTGCAATCTCCCGATTTCAAGTAAATGCTGTGGGGTATGTAGATAGCTATAAACACTTTCTGCAATACGCCCTCCAATATCTTGAACTGCGGCCATTTCTTCAGCTGAAGCCGTAATTATTGCATTAATGTTTTTAAAATGTATCGCTAGTTTTTTTGCGATTGTCTCGCCTACATGTCGTATTCCAAGTGCAAAGAGTACTTTTTCAAAAGGTTTTTCTTTTGATTGTTCTATACCTGTGAGCATATTGTCTATAGACTTTTCTCCAAATCGATCTAACGTTTTTAGTTCTTCTTTATGGTCTTTTAGCGAATATATATCAGCAATTTTACGGAGGAGTCCTAACTTATAAAAAGTTTCCATTGTCTCGTCTCCCATTCCTTGGATATCCATCATTTTACGACCTATGAAATGTTGTAGTTTACCTACAATTTGTGGGCGACAGCCTTCTTCATTCGGACAGTAATGAACGGCTTCACCTTCTTGGCGAATTAAAGGAGTACCGCACTCAGGACAAACGCTAGGGTAAATTATTGGGGCGGTTCCAACAGCACGTTTTTCTCCATTTACCCCAATTATTTTAGGAATTATTTCTCCGCCTTTTTCTACATAAACAGTATCGCCTTCATGTAAATCTAATCGAGCGATTTCATTGGCATTATGAAGAGAGGCACGCTTGACAGTTGTACCCGCTAATAAAACTGGTTTCAAATTAGCAACTGGTGTTACAGCGCCAGTACGTCCCACCTGATAGGTAATTCGATCTAATTGTGTCTCTACTCGTTCTGCTTTATATTTGTACGAAATCGCCCAACGCGGAGATTTTGCGGTAAAACCGAGCTCTTCTTGTTGCGCATAATCGTTAACTTTTATCACAATTCCATCGATATCATAGGAAAGGTTGTACCGTTCTTGATCCCAAAAGGAAATGAACTTGATGATTTCCTCGATATTATTACATAAACTCGTGTGTTGACATATTTGAAATCCCCAACTTCTTACAGCTTGTATGCTGTCCCAATGCGTGTCAAATAATTTATTTCTGTTATCAGCATATAAGAAATAAAGAAAACAATCTAGAGGTCGTTTGGCGACTTCTTTGGGGTCTTGTAGTTTGATCGTTCCAGAAGCAAAATTTCGTGGATTCGCATACACCTGCTCATTATTTTCTTCTCGCTTTTTGTTGAGCCGTTCGAAAGCTGCCCGGTGCATAAATATTTCTCCTCTTATTTCGAAGAGGTTTGGGAAATTGCCTTTGGTTAAATGATGAGGAACGCTACGTATCGTCTTTACATTATTCGTAACTTCATCTCCTTGGGTTCCATCGCCTCTAGTGACGGCGCGGATGAGTTTGCCTTCTTCATAGGTCAACGAAATCGAAAGACCATCGAATTTCAATTCACAAACGTATTGTACATTATCTCCTACTGATTTCCGAACACGTTCGTCAAAATCGCGTAATTCTTGTTCGCTGTAGGTGTTGCCCAATGACATCATCGGCCAACGGTGTTGAACAGTATTAAATTTTTGGGTAATGTCTCCACCGACCTTTTGAGTAGGAGAATTTAAATCGATAAACGCTGGATATTGTGCTTCTAAGCTTTCTAATTCTTTCAGTTTTTGATCGAAATCATAATCCGAAATTAGCGAATTAGCGAGTACATAATACTGATAATTGTATTCGTTCAACTCTTTCGTTAGTTGGGCAATTCTTTCCTGGATATCTGCTAACATAGAAAGCAAATTTAAGAAATAAAAGCCCTTAATTAAATTTAAAACCAAGTTTTTCGTTAAAATCGAAAACCTGGAGCCAACTGTCTAAATTGAGAAAATAAATTTATTCGATAAGTGACAGGTTACTTGAAATTTTCAACTTTCAACATGGAGAATTTTCGGATTTTATTCATGTAAAAATCCCAAATAATACTTTTTGTATAAAAGCCTTTTTCGTTTTCTTTTTTGCCGAATCGTTTTCTTTTTTTTGCATTTTTAAATATATGCAAGAAAAAGTATTGATGCGATCGACTGACGGCCCAGGCATCACCAAACTTTCCTTCAGTTAGAAATTTGATAAGTGCCAACAGGTCTAGCCATAACCTGACAAAAATTACCCAAAAGCAACGTGTGAAAGATAGATTTTTTTGCAACATGACTAAGTTGTTGCGGAAATTCAGATAAGTTTTTTGCGGGTTTCCGGCATTTAAGGTTCCTCCACCTACGTGATAAACAACAGCATCAGCGACATAAGCGATTCCATGGCCCATACGTTTCAATCGCCAACATAGATCGATTTCTTCCATGTGTGCGAAGAAGTCTGGATCGAAACCTCCAGATTCTCGCCATGCATGCGTCCGAATAAAAAATGCAGCACCACTAGCCCAAAATATCTCTCGACAGTCATTGTATTGGGCTTGGTCTTTTTCGATTTCGTTTAATATCCGCCCGCGACAAAAGGGGTAACCGTATCCGTCTATTAATCCTCCTGCTGCACCTGCATGTTCAAAAAACTCTTTTGTATGATACGCTAATATTTTGGGCTGTGCAGCAGCTACGGTCGGATTGGACTCTAAGTAAGATATAACAGGTTCTATCCAAGAGGGGGTAACTTCCACATCGGAGTTCAATAATACAAAATAGTCGGCCTCTACATGCTTTAGTATCTCATTGTATCCACCCGCAAATCCCAGATTTTTGGTGTTATGCAGGATGGTTATAGAGGGGTAGTTTGTTTCTACAAATGCGACAGAGTCATCCGTAGAAGCATTATCTCCTACATAAAAGGAGACATTAGGATATGTACTGTTATATACCGACGGAAGAAATTTTTCTAAAAAGAACTTTCCATTCCAGTTCAGTATAACGACGGCGACTCGAGGATAATATTTCATGATCTGCGTTTTCGTTTCCAGCGTTTGTGTGACCAAAGCCAATATTCAGGCTGTATTTTAATCATTTCTTCAGTAAAGCGATTATGTAATTCCGTAATTTCGTGTTCCTTAAATACACTTGGATCTTCTACCAAGGTGGTGAATTTACAAAAATAGTATCCGCGTTTTTTCTTCCTGCCGATATGACAATATACAACGGGGTTATTTGTCATTTTTGCTATACGCCCCGTACCGGTATACACCAACGTATCCTGATTTAGAAATTCCATAAAATAATCGGAATCTTGATAGGTTGGGGTTTGATCCGCAACAAACATGCTGATATGAGGGGTTCCTTTCAATCGGACGATATGCCGAAGAATTTGTTTCATTGGAACCATAGTTGCGCCAAATCGACAACGTAGACTATTATAGACGTCATTGAAATCTTTGTTGTTAAGAGGTTTATAGATAACAAGCCTCGGATAGTTGGTCATTAAGGATAAACGGTGTATCCCTAGTTCCCAATTACCATAATGGGCCGTGACACCAATAACACCTTTTCCTTGTGCGAAATGACGCAATACCTCTTCTTCATTAATTAACTCAATGCGTTTGACAACTTCCTCCGCGCGAATTGTCCTCATCTTGACTGCTTCAACCAGAAGATCCGGAAAAAATTTATAAAATTTTTTTGCTAATTCATGAATTTCGTCTGTTGTTTTATGTGGGAAAGAGTTCGTTAGGTTCGAGTAAACGACTTTCTTCCTATATTTAAATCCATAAAAAAGCAATATATATAGCAAATCGGAGATGCTATACAATAGCCAATATGGAAGTAAAGAAACAATATACAATAGCGTAGCTATACTTTTTTTTCTCATGAATACGGTCAAATTCGTTGGATTCCCTGCAAATATCCCTAAATAAGTTTACTTTTGCCTAAAATAGTTAAAATCGATGGAATCATCCTTGCTTTTTCCGGCTTTTTATTTGCCTCCTGTTACTTATTTTCATAAGATAAAGGAATATGATAAATCTATCCTGCTGGAACGTTTTGAACATTATCCAAAGCAAACTTACAGAACGCGAGCAAAGATAGCGACGGCGAATGGTGTACTTGACCTGATTATACCTATTCTTCACGGTAGAAAAGAGCGCGTGCCTGTGAAAGACATTCGGATAAACTACGAACACGATTGGCAGCGCCTGCATTGGCTCAGTTTGCAAACGGCTTATCGTAGTTCGGCATATTTCGAATACTACGAGGATGACTTTAGGGTTTTTTACGAAAAGAAGATAGATTTTCTTTTCGATTTTAATGTTCAACAGCTTGAATTGATTCTGAAATGCCTTAAATTATCTAGAGATATTTCTTTTACGGAGGAATATAAAAAAGAGGGAGGAGGATATGATTATAGAGAATCTATTCACCCGAAAAAGGCTTCGATATGGTCTACTCCAAAGACGTATTACCAAGTTTTTGAGGATAGACATGGTTTTATTCCCGATTTAAGTATTATTGATTTGCTTTTTAATCAAGGTCCACAAAGTAAAAATTTTCTATAAAGTAAAGTGCTCTAAAACAATCGAGCCGATTTTATTGTTTCTTGTTAACAATATCTCGGGTTTATGGAGAAAATCTTTACCGTACTTTTATTATGTATGCTTTCTGGTCCTTTGTATGCACAAAGAGGAGTAGATACGATCCATAATAACAAAATATACTATTTGGGAGGCACAGGGTTGTCTTTCCCTTTAGGGAAAACAGGAAATGCCTTTAAAACAAAACTCTTCTCCGGTAGTATGGGGCTCGATATCGCACTCAAAGATCCCCAATTCTTTTTGATGCCTACATTATACCTTTTAACTTATGGTTACGATCAACAGATTCCTGACCCTAAATACAATTATATGGTGGAAAATGGTCGAGCAAATTTTTATATGTTAAGCTTGGCTGCAGGTAGGAGAAAACAATATAAACGGTTAAATTCTTACGGTTATTTGGGACCGGCTATTGGATTGGTAAGCGAGCCGCGCGGAGATATTGTGGGGCAAACGATTGCGATGGAAAATAAATACAGCATCTCACTTGCCGGCAAAATGGGGATAGGCGCAGATTATAAATTTCCTGGCTTTTTTATTGGTGCTGAAATAGGTTATTTGCAACATTTTAAAAAAATAGAAGGAAACGCTGTCCAATTTTTGAGCTTAATGATCGGATTAAAATCTGATATTACGCGTTTAAGTGAGAAGGTAACGAGTGTCATAGGTATCGATACTTACAAAGATTAGGTTTATGTATGGCATGAATAAAATGAAACGTGTAGGACAGATTTTAAGAATACTGTCTAAACATGGTTTTGAAGAGATGATTTCCAGAACAAACATTGATCGGATTATTCCCGACAGTTTTTTACTTTGGAATAAGAATACAAAGCGAATTTTTGAAGAAGATTTTAATGTTCGTATACGTCAAGCTATAGAAGAATTGGGACCAACCTTTATAAAATTAGGTCAGTTACTAAGTAATAGAGCCGACATTATTCCAAAAGATCTTCGTCTTGAATTGGTGAAATTACAGGATAGCGTACCTGCTGAACAAATAGACATCCAATTGAAAATTAGTTCCTCCCTAGCTATAGATTGTGCCGAACATTTCTCTTTCATCAACGATATACCTATTGCAGCAGCATCAATCGCTCAAGTTTATAAGGCGGAGACGAATGACGGTAAGTTTGTAATCTTGAAGGTGAAACGCAGTGATATTGACGCGATCGTACGTGCTGATTTAGATTTTATTTTGGATCTTGTTAAGCTATTGCGGAGTAAGTATGAGATTGTGGAGAAGATCAATCTGTATGAAATTGTGCAATCGTTCGCTAATTCGTTGTTAGGAGAGTTGTCATTTACTAATGAACTTAATAATTTAGAACGGTTTAGAAGAAATTTTCGGGGAAATGAAGCGATTTATATTCCCCACATTTATCGAGAATATTCCAATGATGAAATCCTCTGTATGGAGTATGTGGATGGCGTGAAGATCAACGATCTTGAGGGATTGAAAGGCTATAATTTATCGTCGAAATCGATTTTACAGAGTTGTTTAGATTTATATTTGGAACAGGTTCTTCTACACGGGTTTTTTCACGCGGATCCCCACCCTGGTAATGTATTGGTGAATCATAAGGGACAGATCCTTTTTATTGATTTTGGTTCTATGGGCTTTATGATTCCCCAGGATAGGGATATTATTGAGGCTATGGTTATCAATTTTTTAACGAATGACGCAAAAGGGTTAATTCGAAATTTAAAAAAGCTGGCTGTAGTACATACTATCGAAGATGAGCGGCAACTGGAACGCGATGCTTATGAGATTTTTCAAATGATTGAAGAAAATGCATTAGACGATATAGAAATTCGGGTTATGTTACAGAAACTAAATAAAATACTACAGTATAACAGTATTTTGTTACCTGATTTTGTGTATCTATTATTGCGCGGGATATCGATTCTAGAAGGGACGGGGCGACAATTGAATGCCGAATTGAATATTCCTGAAAGTATAAAGCCTTTCGCTAAACGCATTGCCTACGAGAAGACTTCTGCCGAATATATTAAAAAGCAAATTTTCGAAAAAGGAAAGGTCGTCAAGGATATTCTTACCGATGTGCCTGAAGATTTGTTAACACTATTGGAGAAAATTAAGTCTGATAAGTTGACATTGAATCATAAAATACAAGATTTTGACCGCATGCAATTGGTGTTTCACCGTATTGGCAATAAATTTCTACTGTCTATCTTAGCTATGACTTTTGGTGTAGGAGCTAGCATACTTGCTCACGGTAGAGTGGGCCACCTTATTTGGGGTATGCCCATACTTTCTTGGCTAGGGTTTATAGTCAGCTTTATTCTATCTGGCATTTTAATTATTTATTTGATTCGGAGTAAGTAATTTGTTTTTGTTAAAAAAGGTTATATGATGTTTTTTTTGTTGAGTAATATACTAACTGGATAATCGTTACGTTCTATATAATATATTGATTCGTTAGAATTCATAATTTCATAATTTAGGTTAATAATTGGTTTGGTAAACGTCTGGAACTCCCCGTCCAGACGTTTTTCTTTTATCTTTCGCGAAATCCTGTTGTCGTTTATAAGAACCTATATAATTTGTTTACTCGATTGAATATTGTTATTTTACGGTTTTAAAGGTTAGATGATGAGAAAATTACTTTTATTCTTTGTTTCGGTTAGTCTTTCGTATTCGCTCTACGGACAGACACAAACCTATAAAACGGAAGAAAATATTAGATATGTAGATGCTGATGTATCAGCATATGAAAAGAGCCAATGTCTTTTAGATATACACTACCCGACTTCTGGAGAAGAAAAGCCTATTGTATTTTGGTTTCATGGAGGAGGACTCACGGGAGGTAAGAAGGAAATACCAGCATTTTTGAAAAATAAAGATCACGTTGTCGTAGGTGTGGGGTATCCTTTTTCACCTCAGGTTACTGTTCGTGAAATTATTAGTCGAGCTGCACAAGCGATTTCTTTTACGATGAAGAATGCTAAAAAATACCGAGTGGATAAGAATAGTGTTTTTCTCAGTGGGCATTCTGCTGGAGCTTATTTGGCGCTAATGCTTGCATTTGATAAAAGTTATTTAGCCAAAGAAGAGATTAATGCAGATGATCTGACGGGGGTTATTTCTTTTAGTGCGCAGGCCATTACGCATTTTACGGCAAGAAAAGAAAAAAACATGGAAGAGAAACAACCCTTAATTGATGACCTAGCGCCGCTTTATTGGGTTCGAAAAGATGCTCCGCCTGTTTTGCTTATGACGGGTAATCGCGACTTGGAAATGTTAGGGCGATATGAAGAAAACGCGTATTTGGAAAGAATGCTAAGCATTGTAGGTCATCCTGATCACAAATTATTGGAGTTTGATGGCTATGGCCACGATATGGTTTATCCGGGATTACCGATTTTGTTGCAAGAAGTGAAACGTTTAACAAATAAAAAAAATTAACACGAGGATGAAACAAGAAGAAGTATGCCAGGGAATTATAAGTCTTCTGGCATTTTCTCGTTTTTGAAAAAATAATGTTTATCGTCGTTTGTAATATTGCGTAACACTCTACAGGGATTACCTGCAGCGACGACATTTGCAGGTATATCCTTTGTCACTACTGAACCGGAGCCGATAACACTATTCATTCCGATCGTTATCCCTGGATTTATGACAGTTTGTCCTCCAATCCAAACATTGTCTTCAATAACTATAGGTTTGGCAAATTCCCACCCTGCGATTCTCGGTTCGGAATGAACAGGATGTCCTGCCGTGAATAGTGATACATTTGGCCCTATCATTACATTTGCTCCGATATGGACAGTACTACAATCTAGAATAGTAAGATTATAATTTGCATAAAAATTGTCGCCAAGAAAGATGTTGTAACCATAATCGCAACGGAAAGGAGGTTCTATATAAAATCGGTTTGTCGTTTTGCCTAATAGTTTTTTGAGAAGTTGGTTTCTTGCCTTAATTTTTGAAGGTTCGAGACTGTTGAACTGGAATAATTGTTCTTTCGCATGCTGCCGTTCGTCAAATAATTCTCTTCCCATCGCTTGATAGATTTCGCCTGCAATCATTTTTTCTTTAGATGACTTCATTTTAATTGATTTTGTATATAATGATACCTTTTTATATGATATGCGCAAATGTGCCGTATCTTTTTATCTATTTGAGTTTTGTATGGATAAGATAGGCAAAAATACTGAAAAGCGTATTTGGATAGAAAATTACATATCTAAAAGATTCTGTATTTTTGAATAGTCAATGAATAGATCAATTGGTAATCGAGTGAAACGAGCTCATTTATTCCAATGAAATCTAATACTTATAAATAATAATTTACATATGAGTTTAATGTTAGAGCAACTAGAACCAAAGTCGATTTGGGAAAACTTTGAAGCACTGAATGCGATTCCAAGAGCTTCAAAAAAGGAAGAACGCGTTATACAATTCATGATAGATTTTGGTTTAAAGTTGAACCTAGAAACACAGAAAGATGCTGTAGGAAATGTGATAATACGAAAACCTGCGAGTGTGGGGATGGAAAAACATAAAACAGTTGTTTTACAATCTCATCTCGATATGGTTCATCAGAAGAATAACGATACCGTATTTGATTTTGATAGTGAAGGTATTTCTATGTGGATTGATGGTGATTGGGTACGAGCAGAGGGTACTACATTGGGAGCCGATAATGGTATCGGCGTGGCGGCTATTATGGGGCTTTTGGCTGCTTCTCATATTTCTCACCCCGCTTTAGAAGCTTTGTTTACAATAGATGAAGAAACGGGAATGACTGGAGCGATGGGATTGCAAGGTGGGGTTTTGACAGGTGATATTCTTCTAAACTTAGATACTGAGCAAGATGATGAAATCGATATCGGCTGTGCGGGAGGAATTGACATTACGGCAAAATTAACCTATACTCCAGAACCTATCAAAGGTCAGGCTGTAGGCTATAAGCTTGCTGTCAAGGGGCTGCACGGAGGGCATTCGGGAATGGAAATTCATAAAGGACTTGGCAATGCAAATAAATTGCTAAATAGAGTTCTTTATAGGTTAATGCCTTACGATATTTATCTTGTAGAAATAGATGGAGGAGGTCTGCGGAATGCCATACCACGCGAAAGTTGGGCTACTTTAGCTATTCTTCCGCAATATGAGGCAGCTGCTCTTTCCGTTATTGAAGATGAAGTACAGGCTATAAAGAATGAGCTTTCGACCACAGAAGACGGTTTAGATATAACATGTCTATCCTTCGAACTGGAGAAAGCGAAAGCCTTGCCAGGTTTATTAAGAGATCAACTGATCAAGGCAGTTTATGCTGCTCCAAATGGTGTTTATAGAATGAGTGCTGACTTTGAAGGATTGGTAGAGACATCGAATAACATTGCAAGGGTAGTGGTTAGAAACGGTGAGTTGGTGATAAAATGCCTTACACGATCGTCGGTTGAATCTTCTAAAACTGATTTAGCAAATGCGTTAAAATGTTGTTTTGAATTGATGGGGGCTAATGTTTCTTTTTCTGGAGATTATCCGGGGTGGACTCCGAAGGCAGATTCTGAAATTTTAAAAGTTTTTCAAATTTCATATGAAGAACTTTTTCAAGAACAACCCTCCGTCGTTGCTTGTCATGCCGGACTAGAATGTGGGATCTTAGGAAAAAATTATCCAGCCATGGATATGATTTCTTTTGGACCGACAATTTTGGGAGCACATTCTCCGCAGGAACGTGTTTCTATTCGTTCTGTACAAAAGTTTTGGACGCTTCTAACGCATGTGTTGCAAAATATACCGCTGAAGACAAAATAAAAAAAGGGGCTTTCTAGATGAACAGCCCCTCTTTCACTTTGTTTCAATATATTGTTTAGTTGTTTTTGACTAAAAATTCAATACGAAGTTTTCTTTAGGAATACGAACTTTTTTCAAATTCACAAGCCAATCGTTCTCCTGATCACGGTAACCTAATGCTAAAATAGTTACTGACTTTAAGCCTAGTTTCTGCAAATCCAATAAAGAATCTAATTCTGCGTTGTTAAAACCTTCCATCGGTGTCGCATCAACCTTCTGTTCGGCTGCTGCCGCAATAGCTAAACCGAATCCAATGTATGCTTGGCGAGCCGCGTGTTGGAAGTGTTGCTCTGTCGTCTGTTGTTCAAAAGAACCTAAAAGTTGATTTTTGTAGGCGTCAGCGAAACCTTGTGGTAGGTTTCTCTCATTTTCTTGCTGCGTAAAAACAGCATCTACGCGCTCTTTTGTGTAGGCGTCGTATGCAGCAAAAATAAGAAGGTGAGATGCATCTACAATTTGGCTTTGTCCAAATGCAATAGGTTGAATCTTAGCTTTAAGCTCAGGATCCGTTATTTCGATGATTTTAAACGGATGTAAACCTGAAGAGGTAGGAGCTAAACGCGCTGCTTCTGTAATGTAATCAACTTTTTCTTGTGCTACAGATTCTCCATTCATCTTTTTTGTAGCGTATCTCCATTGTAGATCTTGTAATAAACTCATTTTTTTTATTTTTTATAAATTAAAGTAAACATAAAACTTTCGATAGCATCTATAAATACAGGGGTTGGGGCGCTTTGTATCACACGGTTAGATAATAATTCTATCGAAATGAAACCATGTAACATAGACCAAAATGTTTTCAACTTCAAATAGATATCTACCTGTTGTTTTTTCTGCTCGTTAACCAAGTCTTGAATAGCTTGAAACATAATATCAGAGGTTTGTTTCATCTCTGCTACGCTGTTAATCGTGTCACAGGTAGGTATTCCTAAGCCGAACATAATGCGGTAGTGTTCCGTACGTTGGGCAGCGAACTCCCAGTAGCTGTTGGCTATCATCCGAATGCGTTCTGTATTATCGGTACTGTTCATTTCAGCTAGCCGCATACAATTGGTAAGTTCAATAAAGCCTTCTTTTGTGAAATGTTCCTGTATCGCTTCCTTATTCTCAAAATGCTTGTAGATTACGGGTACACTATATTCAATCGCGTCTGCAATACGACGTATAGACAAAGCATTCCAGCCTTCCTCCTCGATAATACTCCAAGACTGCTCAATAATCTTTGCCCTTATTTCCTCTTGTTGTCGAAGCTTCCGTTCGCTGATTCCCATTGTTGTTACGACATTTAGTTAACAGTGTTAGCAAAAGTAACTATATTATTATTTGCATCAACTCCTTATGAGGAAATCGACATTAATCTGACATACAGTATCCTAAATATATCGATATATTTAGGATGAAATAATATATCAAAGCGGAGAGGACGAAAAGTCGCAAGCTGAAGGTGTTTATTAGGTGAATTGAATGTGTTCCATATGGACATTAATGAATAAACAGAGTGAAACGAGCTCATTTATTCCAATGAAATCTAATACTTATAAATAATTATTTACATATGAAATGTCCACGAGTGCTTCACACAAACACGAATGAAAATAACCCGGACATTCCATATGGCCTTTAAAAAATAGATAATTTACATATGAAATTGGTGAACGACAAAAAGAAAGTTTCTCTTGTGCTCGGAAGCGGAGGCGCCCGTGGCATAACGCAGATTGGTGTTATTCAATGTTTGGAAGAATTGGGATTCGAGATCGATGAAATTGTCGGTTGTTCTATTGGTTCCTTAGTAGGTGCTGCTTATGCCTGTAACCGTGTTTCTGAATTAGGAAATTGGATGAAGACGTTGACTAAAGCCCAAGTTTTTCGTTTGATGGATTTTTCTAATCCCCGTTATGGTCTCCTAAAAGGCGAACGTGTGTTAAATACGTTGCACGAGGTATTTGACGATGTAAATATTGAAGATCTCCCGCTAAAGTATGCTGCTGTTGCAACCGATCTGGAAAAAGAGGAAGAAGTATTATTTGAAAAGGGAAGCATATATACAGCAATTAGGGCATCGATAGCTATTCCCGGTGTATTCACAGGCATAGCAGACGGTGATCGATTTCTAGTAGATGGTGGGGTGTTAAATCCGGTGCCGATTAACCATGTATCTCGTAAAAATAACATCGTTATTGCAGTAAACTTAGAGGGCGTCCCTGATAAAGAAGTGGGAATGGTTGCTAAATTAAATCCAGTAGCTTTATTACAAGAGTCTTATTACGCCATGCGTCGACGTTTGACTACATTAAGTTTGGATAAGTATTCGCCAGATTATATTGTCACCATTCCTCATAATTCTGCAGGAATTTGGGATTTCCATCGATCTGGCGAGTTGATTGACATGGGATATAGTTTAGCTAGCAACGCACTCAAAGTATAGAGGAAGTTTTAAACTTCCTCTAAAAAAGTATGCATGAAAGTATTGAACTGTGCTGGGACTTCTAGATTAGGAAGATGTCCTGCTTGATCGATTTCGAAGTATTGTGTTTGAGGGATGGCTTCCGCCATAGCAAGCATATCCTGTTTTGCGGTTATTTTATCCTCCGCTCCACGTAAAAGTAGTGTGGGCACAGTGATTTCATAAAGAGATTGACTTGTGTCTGTCCGGGATGCTAGCGCTAATAACGTTGAGCAAATAGTGCTAATAGAATTTCTCCGTATGCTGCTTTTTATAAGCTCTACGGCTTCTGGATTATTTTCAATAGTGTTTGCTGAAAAAACATTTTCTGAAAAACCGATTGCAAAAGGTCTTCGTCCATGATTCAAGACAGCCTGTATACTGTCAAATCGCTTTTGTTTTGCCCCATTTGTGTCAGCTTTGCTATGGGTATCTGAAAGAATGAGTCCTTTGATTTTTTCTGGGAAAAGTTGATAGGCACGCAAAGCAATATATCCACCCATGGACACACCGCAAAGAATCGCTTCTTCAATTTCCATTTTTTCTAAGAATACCCGAAGATCTTTGGCAAAGACATCGATGGAGAAAAAACCGTGACCAGCTGTACTGTTGCCATGTCCTCTGATGTCTAAAGCAATGCCCGTAATATGGTCTGCAAGATTTTCCAATTGCTCCCGCCACATGTTTTTATTGAATGGGAATCCGTGTAGGAAAATGATGGTTTTTGAAGATTCAGATTTTGCTTTTTTATGATAATAGGAGATACTAATATCACCAATTCGAATTTTGTTGCTTTTAATCAAGCGTTCAGCCATATTATTTGAAATTTATTCTAAATGTAAATATTTTTTAATCAACAATATACATACCAGTATTCAATAAATTCGATATTTTTTGTGAAAAATGTTTGCAAAGACGGAAAAAGTCACGATATTTGCATCACCAAAATCGAGGAGGGTAATTATCCTTGATGATTAACAAAAGTTTGCGCTCATAGCTTAATTGGATAGAGCACCTGACTACGGATCAGGAGGTTAGGGGTTCGACTCCCTTTGAGCGCACTTTTTCTCTTTTTAAAATCTTTTTTTTATTTTACGCTATCTAGATGTTCAAAGCTTTTTTGAGAATTATTGGATGTTAAGGAAATAAACTTTTGCCCGTAACCGGAGAAAAAGTGATCGCCTGGTAAGTAGTGAGTTAAGTTGGGATAAGCTGAAAAAGTAAAAAAAAATTTGCAGAGAACATCGATTTGTCTATATTTGCATCACCAAAACAAAACGGGGTATTAGTCGGAATGTGATGGTTGCCGCGCTCATAGCTTAATTGGATAGAGCACCTGACTACGGATCAGGAGGTTAGGGGTTCGACTCCCTTTGAGCGCACTTAGTAAACGAAGCCTAATTCTATATTGGATTAGGCTTTTTTTTCGAACATAAAACAATAACAACACTATACTTATTATGCTAAACCTTGTTTTATTCGGTCCTCCAGGAGCTGGTAAAGGTACTCAATCGGAAAAGCTTATTGAAAAGTATCAATTGGTGCATATCTCAACGGGCGATATCTTCCGAGCACACATCAAAAATCAAACAACGCTTGGACAACAGGTAAGTCAGATTATCGCTGAAGGTAACCTTGTACCGGATTCGATAACAATAGCTATGCTGGAAGAAGAAATTGAAAAAAATCCACAAGCAACAGGATTTATATTTGATGGTTTCCCGCGGACGGTCGCACAAGCAGAGGCGTTGGATCAATTTCTAACGTCTATTGGTGAACAGATTACTGGTGTAGTGGCGTTGGATGTTACGGAAGAAGAATTAACGCAGCGTATTGCAAAGCGCCAGGAGATTTCTGGACGTGCTGATGATGCGGCTGATAAATTGAAAAAGCGTATTGAGGAATATTTCGGTAAGACGATTCATGTGTTACCTTACTACGAAAAACAGGGTAAACTTGCAAAAGTGAATGGCATAGGTGATATCGACACTATTTTCCACTCCCTGACAGAAATTATTGATAAATATTAATTAAGAAGTAATTCGTTTATGGCCCAAGGCTCAAATTTTGTAGATTATGTGAAGGTGTGTTGCCGGTCCGGTCATGGAGGTGCTGGTTCTGCACATTTACATCGGGATAAGCATACCGCAAAAGGTGGTCCTGATGGTGGTGATGGTGGGCGCGGTGGCCACGTCATCTTGAAAGGCTCAACCCAACATTGGACTTTATTACATCTAAAATATAGAAAGCATATCATTGCGGCGAATGGCGAATCTGGAGGTAGCGCTTTACGAAGTGGTGCTACTGGTCAAGATGAAATTTTAGAAGTTCCGTTGGGTACAATAGCAAAAGATGCAGAAACAGGAGAAGTCTTGTTCGATATCACGGAGGATGGAGAAACTAGAATTTTAACACCAGGTGGTAAAGGGGGGCTAGGGAACTGGCATTTTAAATCTGCTACGCAGCAAACTCCTCGTTTTTCTCAACCTGGAATCCCCGGTAAAGAGCAATGGGTCGTGTTGGAATTGAAAGTACTTGCGGATGTAGGGCTAGTTGGGTTTCCTAATGCTGGAAAATCAACGTTGTTGTCCGTGGTTTCCGCTGCAAAACCAGAAATTGCAAATTATCCCTTTACCACATTGGTTCCTAATCTTGGAATTGTCGGTTACCGTGATAATAAGTCTTTTGTGATGGCTGATATACCAGGTATTATAGAAGGTGCTTCACAGGGAAAAGGGTTAGGATATAGATTTTTACGACATATTGAACGGAATTCTGTATTGCTTTTTATGATTCCTGCAGACACGGATCGAACGATTGAAGAAGAATATCAAATTCTACTCAATGAACTGACTGCATACAATCCCGAATTGATTGATAAACCTAAATTGTTGGCTATTACAAAATCCGATATGTTGGACGAAGAGTTAGAAACAGAGATGGCGAAAACGGTGCCTCCAAATATTCCCTACCTCTTTATATCTTCGGTAGCTGGGAAAAATATTCAACAATTGAAAGACCTCATCTGGAAAGCTATCAATCAATAGTCTTTCGAAGGCTAGGTGTTTTATAAAAAAGAGGAGAAATAATACACTTATTTCTCCTCTTTTTTATAGGTTTTTTTTATTTATCAAATAATGGGAAATAGCCGGCTTTCCATTGTCCATTTAAAATTACTCTTTAAGCAGTCGAAAAATTGCCTGTTTGCACTTTCGGTGTGTTGCTCAATGAGATAGGGGATGAATAGTTGGTATTTATCGGTTTGCAACTTGTAATATCCAAATAGTGTTCCTCTGTTTTTTTGTATGGACCTGACTTCAGACAGTGTGAGCGTGTCTCGTAAGAGGTTGAAGCGGACTCTTTGGTCATTTTTGTAGTAGACAATGATGTCATTCCCTTCGGGGTCAAAATATATACGCTGCTCTTTGATAACCTTCAAATGGTTTGTGTAAACAAAAAATTGTCCAATCAAATAAAGACTTAATGGGAGCGCTATCCACAGAATTTTGATTTTGAAACCTAAAATTAGAATAACAAAAAAAAGCAATACACCTATGCCTACGGTAGTGAAAGTGCTTTGTGTAACTTTCCGTATGACTTGTGAACTGCTGTCAATTAGCAATAGATTCTGGCGTTCTCGGATACTTATTTCTCGTTGTTGACTAGTTCCCATCAAGAATCGTCGTGAGAAGTAGTAGAGCAAAAGTCCCAAGAGTAATATGATAAGCAGAATCCTCATGTTTTACTTAATATTGTTCTTGTTCGTTTGGATAATTACCAGACTTTACATCGATGGTATATTGGGTAGCAGCTTCTACTATCCCGTGGTACATCTGCATATATTGACGTAGAAATTTTGGTTTGAAGTCTTTGGTGAAACCGAGCATATCATTTACGACTAAAACCTGCCCATCGCAGCCATTTCCAGCACCTATTCCTATTGTAGGGATCGAAAGTGATGCCGATACTTCTGTTGCTAATTTGGCGGGAATCTTTTCTAAGACTACAGCAAAGCATCCAATAGACTGCAAAGCCAATGCATCGGATTTCAGTTTTTCTGCTTCGGCCTGCTCTTGGGCACGTACGCCAAATGTTCCAAATTTATTGATAGCTTGCGGTGTTAAGCCTAAATGGCCACAAACGGGAATTCCAGCATCAATTATCTTTTTAATATTGTCTAGTATTTCAATGCCACCTTCAAGTTTAAGCGCATGGGAACCAGATTCTTTCATCATTCTTACGGCTGCTTTAAAAGCATCTTCTGCTGTGCCTTGATACTCGCCAAATGGTAAATCAACAACCACTAAAGCCCTTTTAGTTCCTCTCGCTACAGCACTGGCATGATAAATCATCTGATCTAGTGTGATCGGTAGTGTGGTTTCATAACCTGCAAAAACATTAGCTGCAGAATCGCCGACTAATAAAATATCTATTCCAGCATCATCTAGTGCACGTGCCGTTGAAAAATCGTATGCAGTAAGCATACTGATTTTTTCCCCATTCTGCTTCATGGCAAGTATGGTATTCGTCGTGACTCTTTTAATAATTTTATTTACTGACATTTCTTGTGCTTTTGTAAGGCAAAGCTAAATAATTAAAATAGAAATATGCGAAATAATCCTAGATTGAACACTCGAAGTCGTTTATGTAGCCCATATTTCTTATTTTTGCATTTATGCAGGAAAATGACAATCGTTTATTTAAATTTCCGAAATTTCAGGACTTAATAATTTTTGAAGATGATGATATAATTGTCATCAATAAACCGCCTTTTGTGGCTTCGCTCGATGATCGGAGCGGTGGAGAAGTAAATATACTTCGATTGGCAAAAAAATATCATCAGGATGCGCAGGTTTGTCATCGTCTTGACAAAGATACTTCTGGTATTCTTCTAATTGCTAAAAACCCCGAAACATACAGGTTGATCTCTATCGAATTCGAACGCCGTCGTGTGAATAAGATTTACCATGCCATTATCGGTGGTACACATACGTTTGACAATCTATTGGTGGATTTACCAATTTTAAATCAAGGAAATAAAAATGTGTCTATCGATAGGGCTAATGGAAAGGCCGCAGAGACGATTTTTAATTCGATAAAATATTTCAAGCATTACACGCTGGTTGAATGTAAACCTATTACCGGACGCATGCACCAGATTCGTATACATTTAGCTACTCAGCATGCTGCTATTGTGAGTGACTCTATGTATAGAGGTAAGCCGGTGTATCTGTCTCAGATTAAAAAACGTGGTTTTACCATGTCGAAAGAGCAAGAAGAACTTCCTATTATGAAACGATTTGCGTTACATGCACGAAATGTAAGTTTTTCCATTGATGGTAAGGAATATGCTTTTGAAGCACCTTATCCAAAGGATTTTGCGACCTTGCTAAAATTGCTGGAAAAATTTGATATGTAAGACGTTATTTATATATAGCCATGACCATGACAAAAAGAAACAAAACCCTACAAATCATTATCGGTATTGCAGTCGTTGCGTTGTTAATTGTATTAGTCTTGCCTGTCTTGCGCTCAAAACTGAAGAAACCAGTTGAAGCAAAAGAAAATAAGCAAGAAATAGTTGAGAAAGCCTCTGTAAATCCTTCTTTTTTAAATGATAAAGGCGATGTGCTGACGATTGCGGATTTAAAGGGGAAAGTTGTTTTTCTTAATTTTTGGGCAACTTGGTGCCCTCCGTGTAAAGCTGAAATGCCATCTATTCAGGTGCTAAAAGATAAGTTTAAAGGCGATGATAGGGTGGTGTTTATGTTGGTGGAAATCGAAGGAGAATCGGAAAAAGCAAAGCAGTTTATGGAACAAGGAAAGATGGATTTGCCCATTTTTTATCCGGATAGTGAAATTCCGTCTACATGGCTTGAACAATCAATACCAACAACTATTATTTTAGATAAAGAAGGTAATATTGCTGCTCGTCATGAAGGTATGGCAGACTATGCGCGTAAAGAAGTTTTTGAATTTATAACTACATTAACGGATAAATAAGGATGATAAGAGCGGAATTGATTCGCCAAATAAAAAGCAAAAAGAGTTTTTTGTGTGTAGGGCTTGATACAGATATTAACAAAATTCCAGCGCATCTTTTGGGAGAAGAAGATCCGATATTTGCGTTTAATAAAGCGATCATTGAGGCTACGGAAGATCTCTGTGTGGCTTATAAACCGAATATCGCTTTTTATGAATGCTATGGAGTAAAAGGGTGGCAGGCGTTACAGCGGACGTGGGAAGTAATTCCCAAAAGTTGTTTGAGTATAGCGGATGCAAAGCGAGGAGATATTGGTAACACTTCGGCGATGTATGCGCAGGCATTTTTTGATGAAAAGGTTTCGGGATTAGGATTTGACGCAATTACTATTGCTCCCTATATGGGAAACGATTCTGTAACGCCCTTTTTGGATATTTCGGATAAATGGGCTATTGTACTTGCTTTGACATCTAATTCGGGAAGTAAAGACTTTCAGAATTTCGAAAATACAATGGGATTACAATTGTTTGAATCGGTTTTGCAAAATGTATCTAACTGGGGGACTGTTGATAATACGATGTTTGTTGTTGGGGCTACCCGCGGAGAGGGATTTTTGAAAGTGAGAAATATTGTTCCTGACCATTTCTTGTTAGTTCCTGGGGTTGGTGCTCAAGGAGGTTCTCTTCAAGAAGTCTGTCAATATGGTATGAATAAAGATTGTGGATTGTTGGTGAACAGTACTCGTGGAATTATTTATGCTTCTAATGGACTTGATTTTGCGGAGCGGGCGAGAGAAGAAGCGTTAAAACTTCAACGAGAAATGGAAGTTGAATTGCAGAAAGCTGGAATTGTATAGAAGATGAGTTCAACTCATCTTTTTTGTTTTATGGAATTCCTTTCTTTTTTGGCACAATAATTACAGTGTAAGCCCAAACAGACGTTATGCGAATTAAAATTTTTCAGCTATTGGTACTTACGATATTGTTGGGAGGTAGTTCTTGTAGTTCAATATATATGCCTAATGTACCTGCTACGCCGATGTTTCGTGAGCAGGGAGAAGTACATGTTGCCGTGCATAGTAATATTAAGGGAAATTTAAGTGCAAATGCTGGGGTGGCGGTAGGTAAACATATAGCAGTTATTGCAAATGGATCTTATATCGATAGAGGAGGCGAACAAAGTAATTCATTATTTGAACAGCGCCTTGTTGAAGGGGGAATAGGTTATTTTACGAAAATTGGAAAGGAAAAGAGGCAAGTTTTGGAAATATATGGAGGCTATGGGGTAGGGCGCTCATCAGAAGTGAATCGAAGAGCATCCACTACAGGAATGGAGCCAGTAGAAACCTTAGAGATGAATTTCGACAAGATTTTTTTACAACTCAATTACTCGTCAACTCGAAAAAATAAGCTTAACTTGTTTGGTAAAAAGAGAGCGTTAAACTATGGTACAGCGATTCGAGTCAGTAGAGTAGGAATGCGTGATTTTTTTGTGAATAAAGTAGCAACAGCTGTAGAAGAAGCTTTATTTATTGAACCGCTATTTTATACGAGAATGGAATTGAATAAGGGTTTTCAATTGCAATATACAAATGGGTTCAATTTTAATGTTTTAGATAATACATATTTGAAAGCGGGTAATGCTGTTTTTACATTAGGTGTTACTTATAACTTTGGTGGAAAACGTAAATAATAGGCATAAAAATGAAAATTACAAAGGTTAATATCTTGGGCGCATTGCTCGTTGTTTTGCTATTGGCTGGTTGTGCAGTAGGCAAGAATAATATCGATGCATTGGCGAAATGTGACTATAGAGTAGAGTCGTTGCAAGATGTAAGGCTAGCAGGACGTGCTGTCGAGAGTTACAGCAGTGGGAAAAACGGAAATTTGTCAGCATTGCCAGGCATTGCTTTGGCACTTTTGAAAAAGGACTTGCCTTTAGAAGCAAAAGTGAATATGAAGGTGACCAATCCTACAACAACGAAGACGGTAATGAATTCTTTTAAATATTTGATAGAGATTCAAGGGAAGCCGTTATTTGAAGGAACAGTAAACGAAAATCTTCAATTGGAAACAGGACAAAGTGCTATTGTTCCGCTGACTTTTAAAACAAATATTTTCGGAGTAGCTGAAGAACAGGGGGTAGATAAGCTGTTGAATAATCTTTTTACAAAAGAAGGAGAGGGTTTTATTGTTCTCAAAATTAAGCCTTCTATGCGAATAGGAAATAACAATATCTATTATCCAGGTTATATTACCGTTGATAGAAATCTTGCAAAAAGTATAGGAAAATTAGTGATGTAATTTCGCTTGATAAGCAGAACAAAATAAGGGTAATTTCCATCGAAATTACCCTTATTTTGTTCTGCTTATCATTATAGTTAGTGCCGGTTAAATGTGTAGCCCATCGTCCATTCTATAAAATCAGCCTTGCCTTTGTGTGCTTTTATAGAGACTCCAGCGTTAATGTTTTTATACACGTAGTATCGTGCGCCTGCTCGTAGAAATATGCGCTCAATCTCTCCATTAAAATTCTGTTTATGGATGTAGTAGCCAATATTCCCATTTAGGATGAGATTTCTGTTTAATACATGAGCGAGGTAAAAAGATGGCCCACCCGAAAGCTTAGCACTTAGTTTCCCACTTTTGTCGCCAGCAATCTCGTCGTTGTTTCCTGATTCCGAATAAAATAAATCGAAACCACCACCCATACGCCATTTGTTCGATACGTGTTTACTTGCATAGGCACTTATAGTCATTTTTAAGAATCTACGGTCAACTTCGCGTTCCAATTGTTTCCAACCTATTCCATAGTTAATGTGGTAAAGAATATTATCGTTATGTATGGGCTTGATATCTTTTTGATTAGGAATGACATCGGCCCTTGTTTGATAAGTAATGGATGCTGTTAGGGGCACGAGATTAACACCTTTATTTGGCAATCTTAACGCACCATTTGAAAAATGATGGAAAGCAAAACCTAAGCCAGCTCGCCAGTGTGCGTTAAGTTTGTACTGGGTTCTTAATCCCAAGTCGATAAAAACATTGTTTTTAGCTCCGATAACCAAATTGAGAGGGTTGGTTTCTTCGTTGTAAGGTTTAAAGTTCCCCGATATACCTAAACCTATTCTATAGTCGAATGCCCATCGTTTGTTTTCCACATTACCAAAGGGCGTCTGAACAAAACCATAAATAGCATAAGGGCTACCAATAATGTCGGTATGAAAGGTACTGCTGTAAAAGCCTATACCATAAATAGGATTGTTATATAACTTAAAATATTGATCGTCTGAATGTTGAATTTTCCATCCAATTTTAAGATTTAGTCCGTTATAATAGGCACTTTGGAAGGTCGTTCGTTTGATATCTTTCGCAGCAAGTATTCCGCCATTTTCAACCTCCAGCTCGATGACCATTGGATTCGTTTTTGTTTTTTCAAGTCTAACCGAATCTTCTTGACCAAAGCTTGGTATGGCAGCCAAAGATAGAATGCACGTTATAATGTTTGTTTTTTTCAAGTTTGCTTTTTAATTATCGATAACTTTGGCTGCAAAGTTATTAATTTTTGAGACTGTGTGTAGGTAAGAAATAGCTTTTTAAAACGTATTTAATCAGGAATTGCACATAGCTATGTCAAATTTTATCATCATTCTTTTTTGCCTCTTCGCGGGGTACTGTTTGAGGCGATTTCATGTCATTAGGCCAGATGGTGTTAAAGCAATCAATTCTTGGATTATTTATGTAGGCCTACCCGCTACCTCTTTTAAATATTTGCCGGAATTGCAATGGAGTCAGCAATTGCTTTCTGCCTTGTGGTCTCCGTTGTTTATTTTTTTTTGTTCGTTGCTGCTGTTTAAACTCATTGCGATACCTCTTGGTTTATCACAGAGGACGAGTCGGACTCTTATACTTGTCGCTGGACTTAGTAATACATCTTTTGTTGGATTTCCTTTAGTAATGACTTATTTCGGTGAGGAGCAACTAAAATGGGCAATAATTTGTGATCAAATGACTTTTTTTATTTTATCGTCTTTAGGGACTTTAGTCGCCTTAGGAAAAAGCACTGGTCAAGTCCAAAACAAAAAGATATTGTATCGCTATATGCTTAAGAAAGTGTGTTCTTTCCCGCCTTTGATAGGGTGTGTTGCGGCACTTCTTCTATCAAAAGTTTTAGATTTGACTCCTTTAAAGCCATTTTTTACACAATTATCGTCTACCGTTTCCCCATTAGCTTTGTTTTCTATTGGAACACAACTATCTTTTTCACTTTACCGTTCCGAATGGTTTTTAATACGGATAGCGTTGCTTTATAAACTATTGATCGGCCCCTTCGTTTTGTTGCTCATATTTTGTTTTCTAAAACAAGAAGGGGAGGTTGTGCAAGTTGTTAATTTTGAAATGGCAATGCCCTGTTTGGTCGCCACGAGTATGTCGCTCCAACAGTTCAATCTAAATACAAAATTGGGAAATGCGATTATTGGATCTAGTATTCTTATCGGTTTGTTTTCTACTTGGTTGTTTTATCAGTTAATTATAGCTTTTTTGTAACTTGATTGTTGTAAAAGGTACTTAGTGTATTTTTTACAATATATTTTATATATTTAGTTCTGATTTAAAAAAAATCTAGATTAATGATAGTAAATTTTGTCAAGAAAGGTGCAATTGTTGTTGCATGGGTATGCGCTAACCTCCTTTCTCAAGCACAGAACAAACACGAAAGATATGTTCAAAAACTTGAAGGCACGCGTCTAGAGTTTTCGATGGAGGCTATTCCTGGCGGTGAGTTTCACATGGGGAGTACTGTTAAGGATGACGAAAAGCCGATTCATCAAGTCTTGTTAGATCCGTTTTGGATGAGTACCTATGAAGTAACTTGGGATTTGTATGAACCATTTGTATACAAAGATCTAGAATTAACCCAATCTGTTGCTGGTGCAGTAGAAGCCGAAGTTGATGCGGTAACTAGGCCCACTAAACCCTATTTAGATATGACTTTTGGAATGGGTAAAGAAGGACATCCGGCTTTAGCCATGACGCACTATAACGCGATCCAGTTTTGCAAGTGGTTGTATAAGCGTACAGGCATCTTTTATAGATTGCCGACTGAAGCAGAATGGGAATATGCATGTCGCGCAGGTACCGATTCTCCTTACTATTTTGGAGAGGATGCTTCTAAAGTAGGTGAATATGCTTGGTTTGCAGAAAATAGCCAAGGTCGTACTGCAGAGGTGGGGAAAAAGAAACCAAACGCCTGGGGATTATATGACATGTTAGGAAATGTGTCTGAATGGACATTTGATCAGTATATCGCCGATTTCTATAAAGAGTTTGATGGTAAAATAGCTAAAAATCCAGTGGCAGTTCCTACAACATTGTATGCGCATAGTGTTCGTGGAGGCTCTTTTGAAAGTGATGTCAATGGTTTAAGATCGGCAGCTAGAAATGCTTCAGATCCTTATTGGAAACAATTAGATCCGCAGATTCCTAAATCGAATTGGTGGTTTCCAGAAGCTCCTTTTGTAGGCTTGCGTTTGGTACGACCAGTCGTCGCCCCATCGAAGGAAGAAATTGCTGCTTATTATGATAAGGCACCTATCAAAGACTTCTAAATAACTATATATACCTAAAAAACATGGATAACTTTAAACGAAGAGAATTTATAAAGACAGGATCAGCATTAGCTGGTGCCGCTGTGTTAGCCTCTACACCAATTAGCAGTGTTTTTGCTGGAGGAACTGATGTTATTAAAATTGCTTTGATTGGATGTGGTGGACGTGGAACAGGAGCGGCATTTGATGCTTTTGCCTCTGGGCAGAATATAAAATTGGTGGCAATGGCAGATGCCTTCCAAGATAATTTAGAATCTACTTTTAATACGTTAAAAGAGAAATTTGGCGACCGTATAGATGTGCCTGATAGTCGAAAATATGTAGGATTTGATGGATACAAATCGGCTATCCGTGATGCTGATGTCGTTTTATTGACCACGCCGCCTGGATTTAGACCTCTACATTTTGAAGAGGCTGTTAAAGCGGGAAAGCATATATTTATGGAGAAGCCCGTAGCGGTAGATATTCCTGGTATACGAAAAGTTCTTCAGGCTGCAGCCGAAGCAAAAACGAAGAAGTTAAATGTCGTGGTCGGGTTGCAAAGACGTTATCAGACCAATTATCGAGAGGCGATTAAACGTATACAAGATGGCGCTATAGGTGACGTACATGCAGGACAGGTTTATTGGAATAGCGGAGGTGTTTGGGTTAGACCAAGGAAACCAGCGCAAACAGAAATGGAATACCAAATGCGTAATTGGTATTACTTTAATTGGTTATGTGGTGATCATATTGTAGAGCAACACGTTCATAATATTGATATAGCAAATTGGGTGAAAGGTAAGTATCCTGTGTCGATTCAAGGCACTGGAAGTCGTGCACATCGTACAGATAAGGAATATGGAGAAATCTATGATAATTTTGCTGTAGAGCTCACATATGATGATGGTACGGTTGTGTATAGTCAATGTCGACATTTCGAAGGTATTTCTAACCGAGTTGATGAAACATTCCAGGCAACAAAGGGACGTGTATACCTATCTGCCGGAAATCAAGCTATTTTATGGGATTCAAAAGGGAATGAAATTTACCGGCACGATCCTAAAGGTAATCCCAATGCTTACCAACAAGAACACAAAGAATTATTTGATGCTATCGCAAAAAATGAATACAAGTTTGCTGATGCTGATTACGGTGCTTATAGTACCCTAACAGGAATTATTGGAAGGCTTGCTTGTTACACTGGAAAGGTCATTAAATGGGATGATGCATTAAAATCAGAAGTCGATCTATCTCCAGCAGCGTATTCTTGGGATGCTATGCCTAAAATTGTTCCAAATCAAAATGGAGAATACCCAGTGGCAGTTCCTGGAATGAATACAGCATTTTATATATAATCATTTGCAAAAGACAATCACTATATTGATTTTGCTTACCTTAGGTTGCTGTGCTTATGCACAGCAACCTAAGTTTGTTATTAATGGACAAGCTCAAGGAACAACTTATTCCATTCAATATTATGCTGAACGAGAATTGATAAAAAGAACATCAATAGATAGCATTTTGAAAGAAATAGATCAATCCATGTCGCTTTATATAGATAGTTCTTTAATTAGTAAAGTTAACAGGAGCGATACATCTGGTGTCACGTTGGACCGTCAAATGTTGACCGTGCTCAAAAAGGCATTTTGCGTCAATCACATTTCCCAGGGTTTATTCGATGTGACAGTGGAGCCTTTAGTTAATTTATGGGGGTTCGGCCAACGTCCTGTTGCACATTTGCCCGAGCAATTCATGTTAGATAGTGTTTTGGAGTTTGTTGGAATGAATCAATTGTTGCTTGAAGGAAATAAATTGAAAAAGAAAGACGCTCGTGTACGAATTGACTTGAATGGCATTGCTCAAGGTTATACAGTGGATGAATTAGCTTTTTTTTTCAATCAGAACCATGTGTCTAATTATATTATTGAATTGGGAGGCGAAATAAGAGCTAAGGGACATAAAGGAGAGCAGCAGCTTTTTGAAATCGCAATAGAGCGTCCTCCAGGTCTTGAAGAAGGAAAATTTGTCTTGCAATTAACTGACCGAGCTGTAACAACATCTGGTAATTATAGAAGGGGCTTTGATTTAAATGGAAGGAGTATTCATCACCATATTGATCCCTTCAGTGGATATCCAGTACAGAATAATGTGGCGAGTGTGACGGTAATAGCAAATACCGCTATGGATGCAGATGCCTACGACAACGTCTTTATGGCTCTATCTGCCGAACAAGGCGTACAGCTTGCAAATAGTATGGAGAACATGGATGTTTACATAATTTATAAAGATAAAGAAGGGTTTAAAGAATTGTTTTCGAACAACTTTTACCGTTATATAAAAAAATAAAAATGAAACGATCAGATTTTATAAAAAGTGGAGCTGCACTGATTGGCGGTACAGTTCTTTCTAGTAACGAAGCAATGGCTGAGAAAAAAGACAACAAAAAGGGGGAGACGTTTAAGTTGGATTATGCGCCCCATCAAGGTATGTTTGCTGCGACAGCAGGAAAAAACTTTGTGGATGAAATTAAGTACATGTACGACCTCGGCTTCCGTAGTATTGAGGATAATGGAATGACCGAACGTTCCGTGGATGAGCAAACAAAAATTGGAGAAACGCTAGCGAAACTCGGCATGCGCATGGGAGTTTTTGTTGTTCCCAAAGGAGGTAATGGAGCTAATACATTAGCTGCTGGAAAAAAAGAGCATATAGATATCTTCTTGAAAGGATGTAAGGATTCTATTGAAGTTGCAAAACGCGTTAATGCAAAGTGGATTACAGTAGTTCCTGGGGATTACCAGCGGAATTTGCCACTGGGGGTACAAACCGCACATGTAATCGATGCGCTAAAAAGAGGTGCTGAATTGTTAGAACCGCATGGTATAACAATGGTTTTGGAACCGTTGAGTGATACACCAGATTTATTTTTACGATATACCGATCAGACCTATCAGATCTGTAAAGCTGTAGGAAGTACTTCTTGTAAAATTTTGTATGATGCCTATCACCAACAAAAAAATGAGGGAAATTTAATTAGCTTGATGGATTTATGTTGGAGTGAAATCGGCTATATTCAAGTTGGTGATAATCCTGGGAGAAAGGAGCCTACCACTGGTGAGATTAATTATAAAAATGTCTTCAAATGGCTAAAAGAAAAAGGATACAGCGGAATTGTTGGGATGGAACACGGTATGTCAAAATCGGGTGTGGAAGGAGAGGCTGCATTGGTTACAGCCTATAGAGAAGTCGATAATTTTTAAGCTAAATTAATTTAGCAATAAAGATTTTTTTGTTATTTAAATAGAAGTAATATATATTTATACTATATAAACCTATCATCAGATGTCAACATCAGTAAGATTTAAACTTTCTTTTATGATGTTCCTTGAATTTTTTATTTGGGGAGCATGGTTCGTAACATTGGGAACTTTCTTAATTCAGAATTTGAAAGCCTCTCAATTTGAAATTGCTAATGTGTTTTCAACACAATCTTTGGGGGCTATTATTGCTCCGTTTATTATCGGGATGATTGCAGACCGCTATTTTAATGCGGAACGTATTTTAGGTATTTTACATTTAGTAGGTGCATTTCTTATGTATCAAATGTATAATGCCGCGGATATCACAGTTTTTTATCCCTATGTGTTGACGTATATGATCTTATACATGCCAACACTTTCCTTGGTGAATTCTGTTTCATTTAGACAATTATCAAATCCAGAAAAGCAATTCTCTGGTATTCGTATTTTTGGAACAATAGGTTGGATTGTAGCTGGACTCTCTATCAGTTACTTATTTAAGTGGGATTCTACAGAAGGCGCGTTGAAAAATACTTTTTTAATGGCTGGTGTTGCCTCATTCGTATTGGGGTTATTTTCTTTTGTTTTACCAAAAACACCTCCTGTTAAAATTAGTGCGGATGAAAAACCTTCATTTGCTTCGATTATAGGATTGGATGCAGTAAAATTATTAAAAGATAGAAACTTCCTTATTTTCTTTATCTCATCCATACTAATTTGTATTCCATTGGCATTCTACTACCAAAATGCAAATCCTTTTTTGGCAGAAATAGGTTTATCGAATCCTACTGGAAAGATGACTATTGGGCAGATGTCCGAAGTTGGTTTTTTATTGTTGTTACCTTTATTTTTTAGCAAGTTCGGATTTAAGAAAACGATTCTTGTGGGAATGTTAGCTTGGGCATTACGTTATCTATTATTTGCTTATGGAAATGCGGGAGATTTATCCTTCATGTTGATTATCGGTATTGCACTTCATGGTATTTGTTACGATTTCTTTTTCGTTTCTGGACAGATTTATACCGATAGTAAAGCTGGCGTTAAATATAAAAGTGCTGCACAGGGCTTAATCACATTGGCGACATATGGTGTAGGGCAACTGATTGGTTTTTGGGTAGCGGGGTTTGTAGGAGAGAAATACCAACATCTAAAAACAGCAGATGTATCAGCATTTTGGCAACAGACATGGATTGTTCCAGCCGGAATTGCATTTGTTGTAATGATCATTTTTCTCCTTTTATTTAAAGATGAGAAAGTAGAGAGTAAAACAGTATAAACAATCAAACTAAATTGAAGAGATATGGCAGATAATGTTTATGACGCGATTGTCATTGGGTCTGGAATTAGTGGGGGCTGGGCAGCAAAAGAGCTGACAGAAAAGGGCTTAAAAACCATTATGTTGGAGCGTGGTAGAAACGTAGAACATGTTAAAGACTATCATGCAAACAAGAATACTTGGGAGTACCCACATAGAGGAGGGCGTACCAAGGAAATGGAAGCAGATTACCCTGTATTGAAACGCGATTACGCGCTGAATGAAAAAAACCTTGATTTTTGGGTGAACGAAAAAGAAAGTCCTTATACTGAAACCAAACGTTTCGATTGGTATCGCGGATACCACGTCGGAGGACGTTCGTTGATGTGGGGGCGTCAAAGCTATCGTTTTTCGGACTTAGATTTTGAAGCGAATCTAAAGGATGGACATGGTACAGATTGGCCTATTCGTTATGCTGATATTGCACCTTGGTATAGTTACGCTGAAAAATGGGCAGGAATATCCGGCAATCGAGATGGATTAGATGTTCTTCCTGACGGCGACTTTTTGCCGCCGATGGATTTTACAGTAGTTGAAAAAGATTTGGCTGAGCGCTTAAAAAAGGAATATGGAGGGAAGCGTCATTTTATCATGGGGCGTACCGCTAATATCACCAAGCCTCACCATGGACGTATTAATTGCCAATATCAAAATCAATGCTGGTTAGGATGTAACTTTGGTGGTTATTTCAGTACACAGTCTTCTACTTTACCTCCCGCTGTGGCGACTGGTAATCTTACACTTAGACCTTTCTCTATTGTTACAAAAATTATTTATGATAAAGATACCCAAAAGGCAAAAGGAGTTGAGATTGTCGACGCAGAAACAGGTAAAACATATGAGTTTTTTGCAAAAGTAATCTTTGTATGCGCTTCTGCATTTAATTCTACTTGGGTGTTGATGAATTCTGCAACTGATGTCTGGGAAGGCGGATTAGGAAGTAGTTCGGGTGAGTTGGGACACAATGCGATGGATCATCATTTTCGTTGTGGTGCTGGTGGACGTGTGGAAGGTTATCAGGATAAATACGTTTTCGGACGTCGTCCGACAGGGTTGTATGTGCCACGTTTTCAGAATGTTCCGGGAGATGATAAAAAACGTGATTATGTACGTGGTTTTGGTTACCAAGGGGCTGCAAGCCGTGGGCGTTGGTCTGGCGAGGTAGCAGAAATGAGCGTAGGAGGAGATTGGAAAGATGCGATGTTAGAACCCGGAGATTGGTCCGTAGGTTTTACAGCATTTGGGGAGATTCTTCCTTACCACGAGAACAGAATATATTTGGATAAAGAGAAGAAAGATAAGTGGGGACTTCCTGTATTAGCCATGGATATGGAAATTAAAGACAACGAGCGTAAGATGCGTCCTGACATGCAAGAGGAGATGAAGGAAATGTTGGAAAGAATCGGTGTGAAAGACGTATATACTTATGACAATGAGTATGCTTTTGGAATGGGGATTCATGAAATGGGAACAGCTCGCATGGGAACGGATTCTAAAAATTCGGTTCTGAATAAGCATAACCAAGTATGGGATGCGAAAAACGTCTTTGTGACTGATGGAGCCGCGATGGCATCTGCCGCTTGTGTAAATCCATCTTTAACTTATATGGCCATGACCGCACGTGCGGTAGACTTTGCAGTGAGCGAATTGAAAAAAGGAAATCTATAACATATTTAATGTAAACTAACATAAACATAGCTGAAAAATGAAGGAAACAAATAAATCTCGTAGAGACTTTCTCAAAAATGCAGCCCTAGCGGCGGCAGGTTTTATGATTGTTCCTCGCCATGTACTTGGAGGAAAAGGGTTTTTAGCACCAAGCGATAAATTAATGATTGCTGGTATTGGAGTTGGCGGTAAAGGACAAAGTGATATTGCATCATTCTATAGCAGCGGCAAGGCTGAAATTGCATACCTCTGTGATGTTGACGATCGTCGTGCCGCAAATTCTGTAAAAGCTTTTCCTAAAGCCAAGTATTACAGAGATTACCGTGAAATGCTCGATAAGGAACATAAACATATCGATGCTGTTTCTATTTCTTCTCCAGACCATAATCATGCCATCCAAAGTTTGGCGGCTATGCAGTTAGGGAAACATGTGTATGTTCAAAAGCCCTTGACACATGATGTGTGGGAAGCTAGGGTGCTTACCGATGCAGCGAAAAAGTATAAAGTCGTTACACAGATGGGTAATCAAGGTGCGTCTAATGATGGTCCTCGTGAAATTAAAGAATGGTTTGAAGCAGGTCTTATTGGCGATGTGCATACCGTTTATTGTTGGACGGATAGGCCTGTTTGGCCTTCTGGAATTCCATGGCCTACACAAACAGCTGAAATTCCAAAGGAATTAGATTGGGAGTTATGGTTAGGAACGGCGCCTAAAAAAGATTATATTGAAAAATTAGTTCCGTTCAATTGGCGTGGATGGTGGGACTATGGTACCGGTGCTTTAGGTGATATGGGGTGTCATTTGCTCGAAGTTCCCTTTAGCACACTTGGATTAAAGTATATCCAAGATGTTCAGGCTACTGTGGGTACGGTGTACGCCGACGAGTTTAAACGCGCTTATTATCCGGAAAGTTGCCCTCCTTCAAGTCATGTTACGATGACGTTTCCGAAGACGCCTAAAACAAATGGTCCTGTAACACTACATTGGATGGATGGAGGAATTCAACCTACTCGTCCCGATGAGCTTGGTCCTAATGAAATTTTTGGTGATGGAGGGAACGGTATTTTGTTGATTGGTACAAAAGGAAAAATTCTTGCAGATACATATGGGGATAATGCACGTTTACTGCCAACTACCCGGAAGGAAACGATAGCACAAAAATATGCCAGAGTACCCGGAAAAGCTAACGGACATTACGGCCAATGGGTAGAAGCTTGTTTAGCAGGATACGGTAAAATGGAGGTAAGTGCGCCTTTCGAAATTTCCGGACCATTAACTGAAGCGTTATTGATGGCTAACTTAGCCATCCGGGGAGCTGATTTACGTATTGATGGTAAATACCCAGGCCGAAATCTGAAGTTACTTTGGGATAACAACCAAATGAAGGTGACAAACTTTGATATTGTAAATCAGTTTGTGAAGAGACAATATCGTCAGGGCTGGGAAGTAAATTATAATATTTAATTAAGTCGTTAATAATGAATAGAAGAGAAGCACTTCAACGCGTGGCGATGCTAGTCGGAGGTTCTGTTATAGGAGCAAACCTCTTTTTGGAGGGGTGTACCCGGCCAGCATCTAAAGATGTAGCTACGTTGTTTGAAAAAGAAAATACAGATTTCTTAGGAGATCTTGCTGAAGCAATTTTACCCAAAACATCTACTCCAGGTGCGAAAGAAGCTGGTGTGGGCGAATTCATTCCTGTAATGATTCGTGATTGCTATGATGAGATTGATCAAAAAGCATTCTTGGAAGGATTAGCAGGAGTGGATGATCGCGCGAAAAAAGCATTTGGTAAGAAATTCCAAGAGCTTTCTAAAGAAGAGCGTTTGCAATTTGTAAACAATTACGATAAGGAAGCTAGAGAATACCAAAAAAATAAGAAAGAAGAGGAACCTAATAATTTCTTCCATTTGTTTAAACAGTTAACCTTGACGGGCTTTTTTACATCGGAAGTTGGAATGACACAAGCTTTACGTTTTGTGAAGATTCCTGGAAAATTTGATGGTGCTTTTCCTTATAAAAAAGGCGACAAAGCATTTGCTTCTTAAGTTTACAAGCAGGGCCTTTTTAGTACAGAGGCCCTCTTTATTTTTTTAGATGCTTATTTGCATGAGGAAAATTGTTTTCTCCTCTCGATTGATTGAAAAGTCAATGAAAGTATCTCTTATCGCGTAGCCTATCTTTACATCTTCCCCTAGTTTTAGCTCTTTTAGGTAATTGATGTCGATAGTTTTGAAAGTTTCTTTTAAAACGAATTTGGAAGGCAAAACGTCGAGACACCAATCTGTATATTTTACATTATTTACATGATTTACAATATCTAAATCAGAAAGTTTCGTTGTATAGTTTACAATATTGCTTATATCTTCACTTAGTTCAATTCTTTTGAATACATGTTTTGTGGCAGTTTTTTCTGGCTGGATTATTTTTTGATCAATGTTGATTGCTAGATTTTCAGATTTTCGAGTTTTTACATTAAATACAGCCCAAAAGCTAGAGGCGGTTATGATTTTTTGATTTTCCAAGTAAACTTCAAAATTTCGTATAGAGCGGTTTCCTAGAAAATCCTGAACCCACGTATATATACGGATTTCCTCTAAAAAAGACGGTAGTTTATCAATCTCTATCCTTACCCGACTTAATACCCACGATTGGTCGTATTTGGCCATCTCTCGGTATCCAAATCCCAATTGTTCTGCGTGATCAGAAGCTACAAGCTGCAAAAGATTACTTAATTCGCTATACTTCAGTTTTCCGTTTGCATAGCACTGCGAAAAGTTTAATCTGTACGTATCTGAATAAATTTCTGTCTTCATAAAATAAATGTCATAAAGTACGTTATAATGTAAATAATTTGTTGCTGATAATAAAACATCGTCAGTAATTATTTATATTTATTAAGTTAATAACAAGGATTTGTTAAGTAACGGAGGAGAATTAAGATTGTTTTTTGTTTAATATCAAAATTTGATGATATGATTGGACAGATTATAGAAAAAGAGCTTATTAGTGCATACAGAATTATTCCTGCTGAGGTAGACAAAACAGTTGTGTTGTATGATAAATTACTGGGAGCACAACGATTGGGAAACGAATTTAAGTCGAAGACTACTATTGTATTTCAAACAGAGGATGGGCCTAAGCGGATAGAAACTACCGTATGGTCACTCACTGAAAAGTATATTCAGATTAAAAATGGTGTTTTGATTCCGTTGAAAGCGATTATAGAGATTGATTACTAAATGGAGAGACGCTTTTTATAAAGGGCCTACTATGAATAGTAGGCTTTTTTATTAAAAAATATTTTTCTGATTTTGGACTTAAATATATTTTATACATATTTGCAGCACATAAAAATAGCATAAGCCCGAATTAACCTATTGTCATTAAGGAATAGTAAAGTGGAAATGTTTTAGCGGGATGTAGCGTAGCCCGGTATCGCGCCAGCATGGGGTGCTGGAGGTCGTCGGTTCAAATCCGGCCATCCCGACGATAGAAGAAGAGACCTTGGTCTCTTTTTTTTATGCCTTACTTAGTACTAAGGTATGTCGTTTTTTTAGATTTTTCATACATATATAGATTGTATTTATGTCTTTGGTATACCAAGAAATGAAATTTAAAACCTACAAATATTCCTCAAATTTCGGCATGATCCTTCCTCTTCAGATTGATTAAATTATTTTTGTAGTTTGCAACTTTTGATCGAGACCCTACACTGGTCCAGTATGGATATGGGAAAAGAAATAAAAATAAAAAGCCCATCATTTGATGAGCTTTTTTCCGTACCTAGGGCGGGAATCGAACCCGCACTCCTTTAACAGGAACAGGATTTTAAGTCCTGCGTGTCTACCAGTTCCACCACCTAGGCAGCTGAGCGAAAAACGAGACTCGAACTCGCGACCCCAACCTTGGCAAGGTTGTGCTCTACCAACTGAGCTATTTTCGCTTGCGACGTTGCAAATATAGACAGAAAATCTTATTCTAAAAATTATTTGAATGTTTTTTGAGAAACGATAATATAACCTTCTAAGAATGTGCGTAATATTTTTTTTACCTCAGTAGAGAATATTTGTCTTTCTATCCAAATGGTTCAATATTTGCTTATTTTTGCCGTAAATCAATAGTTGTTATGAAGTATATTTATTCTTTCATCATATCATCCTTGCTGATGGCGGGCTTGGCTTCTTCGAGTTATGCGGATACGTATCCGGAAGTTATTTTTGATAATAGCCTTGTTCAGGGGGTCTATGCCAAAAGTAAAGTGGACTACACCGGGCAGTCGTGGGTAGAAAACTTAAACCATCATTTATTAGTCTCCGATACCTTGTTCTTTACACCTGGCAATGCCCTATCATTGCAATATAAGTCTGCGGTAGATGGAAATTGGATCGTAGATTTACAATATACGCGTCAAAAGCTAAATTACAAAGTTGATCATTCTGATTTCTTGGTTTTTAAAGTGTTTTTGAAGACAGAGAATACCAAAGAAAAAGACTTACCAAAGATTGGTATTCAGCAAGGTAAAAGTGGCACTAACTTTATTGATATTCGGCCGTTCATGGATGTTTTTGATTATAACATGTGGATCAATGTTAAAATTCCTATTGCAAAATTTAGTAACCTTATTGTACAAGAACCTATTGCGGCAGTGCGTTTCATGCAAAATAGAGCGAGCAAAGAAACACATCAGATTTTTATTGATCAAATGGAATTTTTGCCAAAAAATATTTCACAAGTCAAACTTTCTTCTCCTGCGATCCTTTCTTCGGTCGTAGCTTACGATAAACAAGTACAACTAAAATGGCAATTGCCTTTGACTCCCTCGATTCGCTACATTAAAATATATCGTTCAACAGACAATAAGGAATTTACACCAGTAGCTATTCGGCCTATTTATATGCAAAGCTGTTTAGACTATGTTCCAGATTTGAACAAGACATACTATTATAAGATTGCTTGGGTAGATTATAATTACGTGGAATCTCCTTTTTCTCAGGTGAAAGAAATTAAGACAAAGAATCTTAATGAAAACGAGTTGATGGATCTTGTACAAGGGGCTCATATCAATTATTTTGTTGAAAATTATGATATTAATAGTGGAATGTATTTGCCCTTTCGGATGAAGGATAGGGCTGTAGTATCGGTTAAAGAAAGTGGAAATGCAGTTTTAAGTCTGATTGTTGGTGTAGAACGAAATTTAGTTAATAGACAAGTTGCTATAGGGAGGGTGACACGTATCGTAAATTTTTTGAGTAAATCGCAGAATCGGTTTGGAGTTTTTCCGGCTTACTTTGATGGACGAACTGGACTGCCAGATTACCGGGATTCAGACCCATCCTACGATGTTCTTGCAACTTCTTCTATGATGGAAGCGCTATTGGTTGCTAGACAATATTTTACCAAAGAAGAGGAGGCAGAGGTCCAATTGCGGAAGCGGATAAGTACATTGTATGAAAATATAGAATGGAATCGTTTGTTAGCACAGGGGTATACCGATGTGCTTCAGGAAAAGGTTTCGGGTTTGGACTCCTCTAAACAGTATTCTACATTGGGAGGGATTAATGAATCTCTAAATGCCTACCTTTTAGCCATGGGTTCGCCTACACATAGTATTCCGTTGTCGGCTTATGAAAATGGAATAAAAAATATAGACATTCGGTATTCTTCAGATTATAATAAAATGGATAGCTTGGCGAAAGATACATTATCTGTCATTATGGAAAGTTTTAGGTTGGCTTTCAATCCTTTAGGAAATGAACAGGCTATAGAAGCTGCAGAACGTATTTCTGTGCTTCGGGATACAGCAATTTATGGTGAAGATTTAATATTTGGGTATGAAAATGGTAGTTTGTTAGATTTTTATAAGCCATTTTTTACCATCGATCCAAACTTAATTAAAGATCCAGAGATAGACTACGAAGATGCAATTCGTAATTATATCAAAGTGCGAAAGAGACGCGATAATGAAATTGGAGTGGGCTCTACCAATTCGGATATTTGGGGATTTTATCAATTGAGTGATAGTGTAGGAAGCTATAGAATAAACCCTGCTATTGCACCCGCTTCGATGTTTTTATTGGAAAATGAAGGAAGAAAAGCATTATTAGCGCTTTACGGCAATTATGGAGAAAATTTTTTCAATGAGTATGGTTTTCGGGCTTGGTTAGATTTAAGAAATAATGATGTATCTGATGAGTATTTTGCAACCAATCAGGCAGCGATAACGGTTTGCTTGGAAAACGCACGATCAGGTTTGATTTGGAAACTCTATAAAGAGATACCAGAGATTAAGACATTACTGCAACATTTACCGGAGGAAAATCAAAAAGGAAGGGAATGATACTGAAAAATAACGAAAATTACTATCTTTACAATTCAATAAAAGCGAATTTCATGAAACATATACGTACTGTTGCATTCTTGTTTGTTACTGTCCTAGGAGCTACCTCTTGTAAACAACAAGCAATAATGGTTAATCCAGGGGCTGTGGTGACAAAAGATGGGACAGATGATGGCTTGAAGAATGTCAAAAGTGAATTTGAAGACGCTTCTCGTACTGATGAAGGTATAAAGTTCACATTATCTTCTGATCTTTTATTTCCTACGAATTCATCTTATTTGACAGACAAGGCAAAAGTTGAATTGAGTAAGCTTGCAAAATTGCTCAAAGATAACGACGGAAAAAAAGTGCGAGTAGACGGACACACAGATTCTACTGGAGAAGAAGGTTATAATAAATGGTTATCAGATAAGCGTGCAGCATCTGTTAAGAAATTCCTTGAAGACGCGGGGGTAAGTACCGGACGCATTTCTACCAAGGGATTTGGGCAAACTAAACCTGTAGCCGATAATAAAACGCCTGAAGGCCGTCAAAAAAATAGAAGAGTCGAAGTGGTGATCTTAAATTAATAAATTACCAGTTTAATATAATTCACGAAGGAGTTCCGTAATAATATACAGAGCTCCTTTTTTGCGAACAAGGTGAATTTCATTTTTGTTATACACGAAAGGCTTTCATAGGATGGCTATTATCAACTTAGGTATATTATGCGTAAATTATTGAGCATTGTTCTATTCATTGTATTTCCCGTATTATTAAGTGCACAACATCTCATCCCTGGATTTGATAAAGATGAATTTCTTGAGGTTATTCGAATTAATGCCCAATTCTCTACATCACCAGAGCGAGCAAAGCAAGTACCTATGCCAGAAGAAAGTGTTCCTCTGTATAAAAGTGAAGTAATGGGCTTAGAGAATTTGTGGCAACTATGGCAACGAGAAGACGGTACAGTAATTATTAGCACACGCGGAACTTCAGGAAAAGGAACGAGTTGGCTAGCTAATTTATATGCGGCACAAATTCCGGCAAAAGGAACGTTAAAAATTGATACAGATTTCGTATTTGCATATGATTTAGCTGCTCATCCAAAAGCGTCAGTATAAGGGGGTAAAAACCACTTGTACCAATCTAGAAAATAAAAAAAGTGCAAAAAATGTGCATTTCGATACTGTTAAGGCTGTTTTTGCTTAAACGGTTCAAAATACCACTTGTACCAACTACTTGTAAATAGTTGGATTTTGGTTGTATTATCTTAAAGGTGTTTTAAAAGGTTGTTAGATTATGTTTGATAATCATTTTAAACCGTTCTATTTTAAAAGATGTTTTATCTTGTCTTCTATTATTGCTTGCCATGCTTCAAGGTCATCTATACGGCTTATGAAACTGTTATCGGGTTCAGGGAACTCAAATGATAGATTGGCTCTTACGTACCATATTTCCTTTATTTCCTCTGCATATACATCATAATTGCCATAATCAGACTTATTGCTATTGTCTGATATAAGAGTGAGTACTCCACGCTCATCTATACGGTTTAAAACGCGTTTAGCGACTATTCCATAATCTTTTGTGATAACAACGTAAATCCTTCTATCTCTTATTTCGTCAAGGTTTTCTACCCATTTGCCTATCACAATAGACTTGTTATGAAATGTAGGATTCATGGAGCTTCCTTTGATCTCAAAGGCTCTATGTGTTCCGCTTCCAAGGTTAGGCATGCGGATGGTTGGGAGCGTTTCTACATATTCAGGATCACCGTATCCATTGAGATAGCCTGCTGCTGCTTTTACAGGCACAAGTGTTATTAGCTCTCGTTCATTCTCTCCTACTGTTACGACCTTTGGTAGCCCTAAATTTTGAGTTGGGTGTAGGTTTGCGTGTAGGGATTTACTTGTTTTAGGGTGTAGGATATGTGTGCTTTTTGCCTCGTCAAATGTGTTATCATCATCTGTAGAGATAAGGGTATTATCACTATTTCTATATGAAATAGGTAAGCTATCATCATAGATACTATTAATATCTATGTGCTGATTATACAAAAAAAGTATATACTCATTTGGTATAAATTTTCGCTTACCCCCTTCTAATAGGCTGATATCCTTCTGTTTTATACCTGTTTTCTCTGATATTTCAGCTTGCGAGTACCCTAATAACTCTCTGACTATCTTTAGTTTATCCCAATTCATAAAATAATTATACTTTTTTAGTATAACTTATTGCTTTAATATACCTTTTTGGTATATTTGTGAACGCAAAAGAACAATTTACAAGCGAATATATGAAAAATAAAAACGAGATGTGCCAAAAAACAATAGTTGCCAATGGGATTATAATCCCTGCATCTGTGACTGCTGAAATAGTTGGGTGCAGCGTTTCAGCTGTAAAGAAGGTACGTAATGGATTTATGGGCAAGACCGGTCGTGGTAAAGTATGTCAAGCAATTGTCTTAGCTGACGCGCTTTTGAGACAAAGTATTACGATCAGTGTAAATCATGTTGATAATGTCATAAACGGTAAATAGATAATGCAATATCTAAATAACATATTATGCCTTACTTATGATGAAGTTGTGCCTTCGATATTGAAGCGTGATAACTATCATTATCATAGGAAGCAGGGTAATATTGTTGTACATGGTGCAGGGGGTAACGGCAGAAAAATATTAGTAGAATACGAATCCTCCTTCCCTGAATTCAAAGCTAAAGTCAAAGAGATATACGGCAATGTATACGACTATATGGCTAAGCAGCCCATATTGGACTTGATCGATTGGGACTATCAGGCACATACATTTTATACAAACTACGTGCTTCCGAATGGTGACAATCTAACTAATACCAATGTCAATGGTATGGGGAAAGAGCAAATAAACTATGTTGATCGGTACACTAAATGCGTCAACTGGTTGAATATGCTAGGTAAATTTACCTCTGACAAAAGGGCTTTAAAACAGGCTTTAAATATCTCGGTAATGGAATTTTGGGATGTAGTTACCGATCTCATATTAAAGCAAAAGATTGATCTTCCTGCGAATGCAAAACGTCTAAAAGAGAAGCTAAAAGAATTCAACAGCTATGTTGCCCCAGAAGACAGGTATTGCTTTATTATGAAAAAAGATATGCACCGCTGGTCAAACATTAATAGTAAAAAACGTGATGAGGAGGGCGAAGCCCTGATCTTGAAATTGCTTAGTGATCCCAATAACCATGATGATACGGTAATAGCAGCTGCATACAACCAGTATGCCCGTGAAAACGGCAAGAAAACATATACAGCAGGGGCTATTGGTTATATCCGTAAGCAAAACGAGCATATTTTAGTTGCAACGCGCGACGGTGAAAAAGCTGCATACAACAAGTTCAGCAAGGAGATGAAGCGTAAACGTGCATCTGCACCGCTCTTTTTGTTGAATTCGGATGATAACAACCTCGATCTATACTTCACTACTACTAAAGTGGTGAAGCAAAAGGACAAGAAAACGGGTGAGATTAAAGAGAAAGTGATAAAAGATCATTGGTTCAGACCGGTGCTGTATGTCGTGATCGATACCTTCAACAATTATATCCTTGGTTATTCATATGGGGTATCTGCCACCCATGATCTGATTTATGAAGCATTCCGTAATGCGGTCAACCATATCCACGAACTAACCGGAGGCTATTATCTAGGCCATCAGCTACAAACTGACCGCTGGGGGCTTGATGTCAAAATGAAAAACGAACTGGGTGAATTTTACCGCAAGGTTGGGGGGAAATTTACGCCGCAGGCGCACAAGGTGCCGCAGGGTAAGTATATAGAGGCTTCTTTCGGTGTAGAATGGCATCAGGTACTTAAAGCCCTTCCATTTGGCAACTATGCAGGCCATAATATCACGGCCAAAGAGCGTAAGAACCAAGAAGCGTTAGCTGTGAATGCGAAAAATCATCCGCCTGTTGAAGACATGCCCATGATCATTGAGGGCTTTATCAATCTCATGCGGATGAAGCCCAACCCAAAGACAGGCGTTAGCCGCCAAAAAGAATGGATGGAAGCATTTAATGCCTCTGAAAAGAGCCGCAAAAACAGAATAGATACAGCTACAAAGCTATCTATAGTAGGTAAAAAGCACGACAATCCTTTAGCCATAAGCAAAAAGGGCATTGAAGGTGTGATCGAGGATAGAAAAATACGTTTTGATCTTCCCGATGATGTAATATGGAGGTACAACGGCATCAAAGCAGATGTATACTACGATCCTGCAAACCTTAACGAAGCACTGATCACCGATGGCAAAGGATTACGGTTTTTGGCCGGACAATACGAAGACCGTCCGGCAGCGATCGCAGATTATAAAGAAGGTGATAGACAGCGCATCGAACAGGATTGGTCGAACAAAAAGGAATTATCACAAAAGCTGACATCCGTACTACAGGACAAGCTAAAGGCACTGGACGGCACGGATATCAACCCCGAAAGTCTTTTACAGGCAGGGGTAATGACCAAAGATTTAAAGAATAATGTCGAAGCGGAGTATCTAAGACAGCTTTATAGCAGTAAGAAAGCCTTAGAAGCTTCTCAAAAGGTGATTGAAGTTCCTGCTTCAATGGATTCTGACGAGGATCAGGAAACGGACATATACGATTTATACTAAAAAAGTGCCTCCACGCTGGAACATGGAGGCGATTTGTAAACATAATTAAAGCGAATAAAAATGAATACGAACACAAAAGAACAAATTAAAAACGACTTGTACCAATTTGTGCAAAAAGTCGGAAGTCAGAACATGGCCAGCAAGCAGTTGACCAAGGTGAGCATTGCGACGATCAGCAACGTACTTGCTGGCAAATGGGATTCTATAGCTGACAGCATGTGGCTAAGCATCCAAAATCAGGTAAAGCCTACAGGCTGGATACATGTGGACACCACCGTAAGCCGGACGCTGGAAGCTATGTATACAGACTGGAAGGAATACCAAGAGGTGCGCGCCATCGTTGCTGCTGCCGGATCAGGAAAAACACACACGGCCAAACGCTTCTGCGACATGAATACAAATGCTTTTCACATCGAGTGCGACAACCATATGACCAGTGGTGATCTATTGCGCGAGGTGTTGAGCAAATTAGGCGTAACGCCTTCGGGACGCAGTTTGAGCGGCATGGTCAAAGCTATCGTTGAGCACCTCCTAAAGCTGGAAAATCCTATCCTGTTCTTTGATGAATTTGACAAGCTGAAGAATGAGGTCTTTTTATTCTTTGTGACATTCTATAATAAACTGGAAGGCAAAACGGCGATGGTTCTACAGGGTGCACCCTATTTATCCAAAAGGATAGATGACGGCGTACAGCGTCAAATAAAGGGATATGAGGAGATTTTGAGCCGTGTCAATAGCAAGGTCATCGCATTGCCAAAGAATAAGCTGGAGGAGCTAAAACTTATCGCATCATTAAACGGGGTGTTTGACGAACTGGAGACAACACGTATCGCCAATGTATCCGACGGTAGTATCCGCCGTATACGTACAGACGTACGTGTATTTCTGACCAAACTTAAAAAGAAAGGAGCGGCATAATGGGACGGTTTGAAATAGAGATAATGCGCAATCATAAACGTAGTATTTGTAACTGCAAATATTATATACCAGAATTGATAACAGATTTAGCAATTGAAGAGGTAACGAATCATCCTGATGTGATAGAAGGTATCCATGAAAGCTATGGAAGGAGTCTGAATGTATTTGTATACGACCTCAATACAGGTGAAAGCCAGCTAACTGTTGTAACTAAAAGTAAGGCTATATGAGTACCACGACGAAAAAGGCAAGCCGGATCATTAAGGCTAAAACTATTCAACAGGTAAACCGAGAACTGGTTATGCGCAAGTTGAATATTACCGAAGAAGTATACTTCAACATGATGTTGGATGCAGGAACGGAATACCTAACAGACGTCCTCCTTTCAGGATGGCCTGTCGGAGATATCTCCGGTACCGAACTATACTGGAAGTGGTGGTATAACCACTGGCATCAATGGGACGCGCAATTCCTGACAGAATCACGGAGGGAAAAGAAGGAACTGCACGCAGACTTATACATGCGACTGCACGATGCTTCTGACAGGGGGTATTTTCCAAATAAAGAGATAATGGATACAATTTTAAGAAGGAGACACAATGGTTAGAATCATTGCTATTGTTGCGGCCGCACTGGGATATGGGGTCGCTGAACTAACGATCAAAGGGCAGAGTAAACAGCTCCTTTATGCGCGGTACATAACGATTGCCGTGTTAAAGGAAGAAGGCTATGAGACAGGCGAAATATCGCACCTGTTCGGTTACAGTGAAAACCACACAAGACATCATTGTGCTAAGGCCTTCAATGATCTGCTGGACTATAACAAGGAGTTTAAAAATATGTATTTAAAGGCGGTGAAAGCCGTGGAGGACAATGAGTATGAAGGTAAAGCTAACGCGTATTCAGCTTGAGGCTGTCGAGCTGATAACGAGGGTGATGCTCAACGAGAATAAACCGGTCAATCCGGCTGAAAAGCTGATCTATGACATCGTATACAAACTGTATAGCCGAATACGTACACGTATAGAACGGGCTACTGCCACTAAGGATGGTTGGAGCATAAAGTTCGGGGAACAGGAAGCATTGGCGATGCATGTGTTCATTTCAAATGCTGCTATCCCTACCGGGTACACATACGAAGAAGTACAGTTGCAGACGATATATAACCAATTAGATCAAGAATATGGAAGACTTGTATGCACAGATAGCCATCATAGAAAACTGGCTACGTGATCACCCACACGCGGATAGAGAGGCTCGCTGGGAAATGACCAGTAGGCTAAGAGAAATAAATGAGAAGTTGAACAAATTAAAAGACAATCAAGAATATGGAAACAACAGTAATGAACAAACCAGCGCAAGAACTTACTAGGGAAGAATTAGCAGCGCTATTGGCACAGAAGGAATCAGAGGAGGCCAGTGGAAAGAAAAAAGCGCGTGAGGCTTATGAGTCGCTACGTGATAGCAGTATCGTGGAAATGGTTAGCTATGCTATACAGCTAAAGGATCAAATAGCAGGATTCAAAACCACCTCTTTCGAAAAGATTGACACGCTATATAAGATACTGCAAGAGCATAGCAGCCGGCACGCTAACGGAAAAGGTTCGGTTACATTGGAAACAGCCGACAACCGTTATAAGGTGCAATTCAAGCGTCAGGATCACACCAAGTTTGACGAACGTGCCACGCAGGCAGAGGCGCATATATTGGACTTTCTGACGGCAGAATTTCCCGAAGGTAGCAATACCAGCAAGTTAGTTAGATCGCTGCTAGAGCGTAAAAAAGGCGCACTGGACAAGAATCTTGTACTAAAGCTGATCGGTATGCGCAATGACTTCGATAATGAGAACTGGCGCAAGGGTATAGAATTGCTACAGGAATCGATTGTACCGGACAGCACGAAGTTTTATGCGCAATTCTCTGTCAAGGATGACAATGACGAATGGCAGCCTATTGTATTAGACTTTGCCAAATTATAAGCGGATTTGGTAATAACTGGAATTATCACCAAAAACGATCATAACCCAAGCATGGAGCGCACAGCGGATCGTTACCGCTGGTGGGTTCAAAACATTAATAAAGCGAAAAAAAATATGAAAATCACAAACAAACTCTTTAAGATCAGGGTCAATTTTAAATCGACCCGATCGAACGTCAAACTATCTCCCGGGTCTATGACGGGTATAGTGACAGCAAACAATGAAGCAGATGCTAAGCAGGCCGCGGTAAATTTCCTGCAATCAGAGTTTATCAAGAAATCCTCGGACGTGATCGCTGTCGCTGGAAAATGCGAGCGAGTTACCACAAAATTTGCCATCAATGCTTGTGACTGGTTAGGAGGTGTCAAATGAATGATATCATGATCGATATTGAAACACTGGGTACACGTCCGTACTCTGTGATTCTGACCGTTGCCGCAGTGCGATTTGACTCCAAAACGGGCATCGTTGGCGACACCTTTTATGATCGCATAAGCGTTAAAAATTCGCTAGAAAATGAATTTGTCACCGATGCAGATACGCTAAAGTGGTGGGGTACACAGCCAAGCGAGACGATGAGGGAAGCGTTTTGCGGCGAATCTAGTGTTGAAAATGCAATGGTTGGTCTTATGGATTTTGTAGGTGATAATTCCGATACGCGAGTATGGGCAAATTCCCCGTCATTCGACCTGTCATTAATTCGTAATGCCTGTGAGCGGTTGCTCATCCATGTGCAGTGGAATTATGGGCAAGAACGGGACGTCCGAACGCTATCCAACCTCAATCCTGAAATAAGATATACAGTGCCTTTTGTGGGGAATAAGCATGATGCTTTGGCCGATTGCCGACATCAGATCAAATATTTAGTAGCAACCCTTAAAACCTTGAGTAAATGAAAAAGAACGAACTTACAACGGCAAACAGTCTGCAAACTGGCGACCGTTTCTATTTCCAAGCAGACAAGAATAAGGTTGTCTGGGAAATGGTAGACCATGAAAAGAAAACAACAAATTTCCAGACTTATACAAAGTGGTGTATGCCTGCAAGCATATCCGATGGTAGAGGTTCTGAAACTTTTAAGGCTGCTTATGTCAAGCCACTCCGTAAAGAAACTAAGGTCGTTTATTTGAGATCAAAGGAGGTAACAATATGAAGTACGTTATGATTCAACGAACACTATCATCCTCTATGGACGATCGTAATGTAACAATGTACCCTATTATATTTCCCAAAGAGTTAGTGCATTCGGATATAGCTGAAAAGATGATCCAGCTGATTTCAGAAGCTTGGCCTGATTGTGAGGTATCTGTTATCAGTGCAGGTGAAATTAATGTGGGGTTCTTCTTCGTCGGAGGTTTTAGCGAAACGCTGGGGCTTGAAAGTGATGACTTAGACGATCATGTAATATCTTCGATTGATTATTTTAACTATCATCGTTATAGATCACCTAAAAAGAGGGTTATTCAGAAAATAGATAAGTCCGATAGAACCAATTTTGATAACTAACCATGAAAGCACTGGGAATAAAACAATTTCATCAAAAGAAGTTCAAGCTAATGGACTTGGATGGTTCGCCACATCAAGGCACACTGGGTAATGTTCCGAAACACTTCACATGCGTGATCGGTGGTTTTAGCGGCAATGGTAAGACCGAGTATTGCATACGATTGGCAAAGGAAATGTGTAAACATGGTCGGGTAGCGTGGTTTTCGTATGAGCAAAGGCATGGTTTTGACCTTCAAACTGCTACGATACGTAATAAGATGGAAGACGTGTCGGGTCTTTTTATCCCCGTTGATCCTGTAGCTGACAAGCCTGATTATGTAAGTTTTTTGGAAGATTTGGATAATTATTTATCAAAGCGTAATAGTCCTGATTACATATTTATAGACAGTGTAGACTATACAGAATGGAAGAAAGCAGACTACAAGTATCTAAAGGAAAAGTACGAAGGTAAAAAGACGTTTATCTTCATTTGCCATACATCCAAATCGGGAGTGCCTCGTAAGGAGATAGCAAACGATATCATCTTCGATGGTGGGATGTTCATCTTCGTGTCTAAGTATATCGCTACTCCGGTAAAAAATCGCTTTGGAGGCTTTGAGCCGTTTGTCATTTGGGAGCAGAAAGCGAGGGAGCTAAACCCACTTTTCTTTGACCCAAAGAGTAAGGTAAAAGACAAAATATCTACCCAGCAAACAGAGCTATTTGAAGAATCGAACAACGAAAAGCAAGGGGTATCGAAAAAAGGTACCACCGAAAGCAAGGGGGTAGATGCAGAAAGTAAATTAAAAGTAGTGGGGTAAATGATGCAGTTAGATATTATACATTAGATTTTAGATATGAGAAAATACGTTTTGACATCACAGATGTTTGCCGGCAGCGTGACATTTGGATATAATGAAAATGGGCGTCTCGTGTGGCTGGATGACGATGCTGACTTTAACGATATGCAACGGGATTGGCTTTTGTCGGAAAGCCGTTTTCCTAAGTATATAGATATGGTAGACGCGCTGGCCAACGTAATCAAAGGTAAGCTAACCGAAGTGCCCTATGATATCTCTTTTGACGCCTTTTGGGACGCGTATGCCAACAAAAAAAACAGAAAACGAGCGGAAGGGCTTTATAATAAAATGAGCGAACAGCAACGCTTAAAATGCATCTTATCAATAAGTCCGTATTTAAATTATCTATCAAGGGTGAAATGGAGAAATCAATCTGACCCCGATACCTATCTGCGCAATGAGCAGTATGAGACGGATTGGAATAAACAGTTTAAGTAAAAAATATGAAAAACGAAGATCAAATTTATACAGAAGCGGCATTGAGGCTTATAATAGACATAGGAATTATAAGACATATGCTAAGTGATGAGGCCGACGGGTTTCCATCGATGTTTAGAAGGATAAGGCAAACGGTTATAGAACGTGAAAAGGAATTGAAAAAACAATTAAAAGAAATTAGAAAATGAGTAGACAGATATTAACAGCAGCTATAACGTTATGGGGTGAAGCTGCGCAGGTCGAAATGTTACAGGAAGAAGCTACGGAATTGGCATTGGCAGCACGTAAACATGTACGAGAAAACTCTATAGATTCATTAAATCATCTTGCCGAGGAGATTGCTGATGTTACGATTATGATTGAGCAGATGACATTGATTTATGAAAACCTATCTAAAGACGTTGCAATCTGTCGGGCAATGAAATTAGCGAGATTGGAAAGACGAATTGCAGAAAAGAACTTTAATCTTAAATAAGAGATGAAAACAACGCCCAGTTCAGCAAAACAAAATGCAATGATCGGCTATCAGATCAATCGATTGGGATTGGATACTGAAACAAAAGAGGAACTGATTTATTTGTATACTGATGGCCGTACGACCCGTATCAGGGATTTACATTCTAATGAAGCCTCACAGGTGATCCAAGCCTTGACAACCGGTCGGGCTTATGTGGTGACCAAATCGCAAAAGATGCGCCGTAAGATACTTTCAATGGCGCACGAAATGGGTTGGAAACTTGACAACGGTAAGATAGATATGGATTCGGTCAACCGTTGGTGTATTGGTTATGGATATCTATCCAAGCCACTTGATGAGTACCGGGAGCATGAATTGCCTGATCTGGTTACAGCTTTTACAAAGATGTATTTAAAGCATTTAAAAGGGATTTAAAATCGTAAGTTTGCAACACTAAATTTTATGAAATATGAAAAAATCAATGTATTTATTTCTTTTTGTTATCTGTATGTTTTCCGCAGCTTGCAGCAAGAGTGAGAGTTCTGAACCAGCTGACACTAATCCGCTCGTTGGAACTAAATGGCAAACCGATGATTTATCGGCAAATACTATTTATGGAGGTGTCAACTTTCAGGTGATCCATTTCAAGAGCAATACAGAATTTGAGGTTCTTAATGTCCGTAATGGTGCAATTCGAAAATTGATGTATGAAGGGGTGTACACCGTAAGTAATGCCACCGATGTCAATATGAAATATAGCGTTGACGGATCGCCTAGAGAATGGAACCTTGAAATTACCGATAGCCGAACGATGAAACGAAAGCCGGAAGCAACGGCCTATAATGTTTACATCAAACAATAATTTTAGCCCCTTCCGAGGGGCTTTTTTATTGCTTTAAAACTCGTTTAAAAGGTTATTGAAATTTGATATATTTTTGTGTCAATGATAAGAGGAAGCCAAACGATTACCAAGATATTTTCTGACGAAACGCAAAAGGTACCGAAAGGTACCTTTGACCGTGACGTGTGTCTTTGCTATCGTTATTACTTTTATTATGAGTTATTACAACGACGCCACGATCGTGCACTGGAAGTCTTGGAAGTTGAGTTCTTTATTTCTCAGGATACGATTACCAAAAGGCTTACCGCTTGCGCTGATCTACTCAAAGACATCGCTATCAATAAGCCTAAAGTTCCTCAGCTGCGAAGAAAGTATCCTCACTTGGTATGGAACTAGGGCATTCGAATAAAAAGATAAAAGCGGCTACTGGCCGCTTTTATCTTTTTAAAACTCTTTCATAAAGGTAGTCGCAAAGGTGATCCGTACAACATCAAAATCCGTTCTATCTTCGTCTATGATGCCCGTGCAGACCCACCTGTCGGTATTGCCCAATTTTAGACCTTGGAACATTTTTTCTATATCTTCGATACTATCGTAATACCTAAGAGCATCATTAAGGATTTCCTGTGACTGTAAATTGTGCTGTTCTTTGGTGCGTTCAAATGCAACACGAATCTGAACCGTAACATTTCTTCTTTGGATTGCAGGGTTCAGATTTTCGCTCTTGGGAATGTTTACCTTAATCAGTGCGCAGGGAAATTTTACGGAGGGTCTATTTTCGTAGCGATCGATCTGTCCACGGTCGCGGTCTACAAATTCAACAAGTTTGCTGTCCGTCAGTTTTTTGTGGGTATTCAGAAAAATGTTTTTCATGGCTTTTAAAGGTTTTTTAAATTGTTTTTAAATCGTGTTTTTATTTCGCGGATAAGTGACGCGCTTTTCCCCATGAAACGGCGTTCCGGCATTTTTACGGAATACGCTCCAACGCTGGCCTTTTGGCTGTAGGTCGCGTTTCCGTTGTTTCTAGCAAAGAGGGTCTTTCCCTTGTACTTTCCAGCCGTATGCTCTTTGTGGGTTACGATCGTTGTACGTGGTCTATGATGAACCGTCAGCCCTTCGTTATGTACTCTCGCGTACGGAACTTTGGAATTTCCAGCGGAAATCCTCGAAGAATCCGACGTTACAAAGTTTATGCGCAGTGATCTGAACAGATTAAAATTTCTTGTCATCAGCGAACCCCGCGAAGGTTCCCGCTTTTTATTTTTGTATGCCTCGTATGGTCTGCCGTCCCATTTCTTGTCTATAAGGGCGTTCTGAAAATGCTCAAGCGCGGTCTCCGTGATCAGTAACGGTGCGTTGTCAATCTTGCGGTTTACGCTATCAAAAATCTTTTTAAGTTGACTATCAAACTTGTTCATGCTATTTTATTAACTTTGTGAAGGTTAGCTGATGACGTTTAAACGTGAGACTGTTGAAAAGATGTGCAGTGGCTCGTGAGTGGTTCGACCAGCGTTGTTATAACTGAATCTTTAATAAAGCCGTGCAGTAGTCCTGTACGGCTTTATCTTTTGATCAGCAGCCCTTTTCTTATGTTGGTGTCATCAAGTCTATGCCAAGTCTCAATCTGTAGCTCAAGGGCATCGTTCAATGTACACACAACGACAACTGCCTGATCACTGTAATACCTAATATAAATGAACGACTCATATCTTTTACCTCTATAATTCTGTAGCCATACCTCATCGGGATTTTTAACTATCGATTCGATCTCGTTCATATAGATGTGTCTCTCCTGGTATTTCTCTTTGCGGTCGGTCGTGTGTTTTCTTATCGTTCCTTTGTCTATGGTGATCGTACGGTTATTATAATCTGTGATCCCGAACTTTTTCGCAGTGACCTTTTGGAGACTATCCGTAAAATCTTCGATCGCTTCATCGCGTTGATCCGCTTTGAACTTCGGTTCGAACTTTCGTCCATTGAAGTTCTGTGACAAAGGTTTCAAGCCCCATTCTTTTGGGCTAAGGCTGTTCATTTTCTTTACCCCGTCCAGATAGTCCGTTATGTAATGTTGATTCTCGGTAAACACCTGCCCTTTATCCGCTCTGTTCACGCCCCAGCCTCCTTTGCTTGCTTTCTTGAAGGCTTCACCGGCAAGGTATTCTTTAACTCTCTCTTCCGATGCCTTGATCTGTTCTTTTGTTACCTCGGCTTTTGTCCGCGGGACGATCCAACAACGGCAGTTCCAGTCCCCCGGGGGCATGATGTATTTCCATGCCCCGTGGTTCCAAGGTAATACAATATCATGTAGAAGGGCGTGTGAATGCCTTACCCGTTCATCCCCGACCGTTTTGTACTGCCAAAAGGGAAAGGTATCTGTCTGCTTTAAGAGACGGTTGTAGGTCGCTGCCATATCCCCTACAGAAATAGCCGTATTATATTCGGTTTCGAGCCATAGTTTATTGTGGACGTCCAGCATACCGCTTGCCGTATCATAGAATTCCCTAAACGATCTGGCCTTCCTGAACAGTTCGTTCAACTGCTGTGCTTCGTATAGCGTCTTGGCACCTGCAAAACGGAACAGGTTCATTTCAAATGCCGTTAAGGTCGCAGGATCGTCAACGTCATATGTAAATCCTATATCAACAAGCTGCGCAGGTTTCGTTCTCCATCCCTGAATAAATCCTATAGTCAGTGTATCTGCTGTGAATTCGAAGAGTGAACCGTCGAAAGACATTCTACCTTTTGCATTCCAAGCACGTTCGATGACATCATCTTTAATTTTGTCGAATACTTTACCGCCCACAAAAGCGGCCAGTCTAATTTTCGTGAGGTGATCTCCATCCGCCCCGGCTACCTGCTTGCTGACCGGTACCGGGGCGGAGTGAAAAAGCTGTAATATTCTTCTGAACCATGATAGCTGTCTACGTTTATCGGCCTGTATACCGGTGGGGCTTTTGTCTTTTTCTTTATCTGAACCCTTGGGGGTAGGTGCATTTTTTTTGTCGGGTTCAGAATCTAAATCAGCTTTTTTAGCCTCTTCCTGCGCTTTTTTTAACTCATCGTAATTGTCGGGCTTTCTTACTCCGTATGTTTCATAGAAAAAATCATCGTCGATGGGAATATTTAGATCGTTGCGCATTGAACGGTGTATTTCGTATTCGCTCTTATTTAGGTTCTTATTCTTCTTTATAACGAAGGTTCCGCCGCGCGTATCAAATCCTGCCGCTTTGAGTATCTTTATAAACTGTGAATTGAGCGAACGGCGTACAAACTGTAAATCGGACTCGTTTTTCTTTTCGTCCTGTTTGTTGTGCGTTTCTGCCTGAGCGTATCCACTGCTTGAACTGCTGTCTGTTGTTTCCGTTGTACCCAGTAATGCCTTGGAGATATAGCCGTCCATCTTGGTCGCAAAGGTGTCCTGCAATTGTCCGTTTGCAGAGCCTGTGTTGTTCTTAATGTCCAGTTTCGTTCCGTCGGGTCGGATGATGACGCCGCCGCCGCCCATCTCGCGAATTGCCTTCGATAACTTTTGCCGTTGACCTTCATCGAATCCGTCCCATTGTGCATCGACGATACCACGGCCGAAAATCTCAATGAACTCTGCCCAGTCACTGATATCGCCCCGTTTAAAAATCGAATACATGGATGCGCTGAGCAGTAATCCCAAATCTTTGGCCTCGCCAAACTGCATGACCGTTTTTGCATAGAATCCCGTATTGATGTCGACACCTTCCTGATCGATCGTCTGTAGAGCGACCTGCCCTGCTTCGGGGCGCATGTTTTTCCGCTCTATAGCCTTTACAACGAATTCGTTCTGATCGTTGTCATTGATAAAGAACTCTGCTTCGCACATCGAGTACCCCCACGCTTTTGAATCAATGATCTGCTTGAGGAGGTTTTCAAAGCCTATACAGTCAATTAGCTCATTGATGGAGTCTACCGGATTGCCTTCTTTATCTGTAAATTCCCAGTTTGCAGTAGTGATCGCATCCTGACGCTTTCCCCATACGGCAATGATCTGCCCATCGGTAGTGCTGACGTCATGGTATAGGTCATAAAGATAAACGCGCCTCGGTATAATGGATTCGGCCGCACGTGTAGCGTTTCTCCAATTGGTTATATCCTGCTTTTGTCTGTTCCAAGGGTGCACCGTGATCTGCTGTACGATCGGAGCCTTGACCGATTTCAAGTCAGCATTTTTGATATTTCGTTTTCTAGCCATTGCTGTTAATAATAATTACCCCTTTTGAAATCAGAATCGACGAAAAATGCACCGCCAAAGTCATCGTTATCATCAGGCATCGCCCAACCTCGTGGTGTGACCATACCTTTTTGTATTTCGATCAGGCGTTTGATAGCCTCTTTGTATCGGATTTCTGCCAGTTCCAAATCTGTCGCGACATTGCATACCGCGATAAAATGCCACTTGGCAATATCTTTCACCCATGTGCGTAGATTGGCATATGTGCCGCGGTCGTCACTGATCAGGATCGTATCAAGGTCGAACCTTGCTAGGTAGCCGCAAGCTTCACCGATGGCACTGGCGATGGCTTCCGATAGTTTTTCCTCATCATCATTGCTGATTGAATTGATTACGCCATCGTACATGTGCGTTAAAAAATCTTCTCTTGTTATAAATTCCATTTATGCTATACGTTTAGAGCCGTTACGGCTGGTTGAATAAGTTTCTATATTGTCCATGTTATTGGTCGTTTTGTTGTTGATTGCGAATACAGCCCCTTCAACGGCATCGGGCGCATCATCGTGTGCGCTGCTTCCCGGTTCTAAAGCGAGAAACTGCTCATCCAGTCGCTTCATGTGCGGATTGGCTGCCTCATCCTCATTGAGCCATAATTTGCCGTTACGGTTGAGCGGTTCTAAGAGCGATTCGATACGATGGAACTTATCTTGCTTCTTACGCTCATCAGGTCTGAGCGGAATGACTTTAACGTCTTTCTCTACCGAATGCTTTGAGAATTCCTGTATCAAAGTGCCCTGAATAAAATTCGCTTCCATGAGGTAGTACACGGGTACACGGTCGCGTACAAAGTCCGAAATGATATAATGCCATTCGATCATATTGGCGGTGCTGGTCTGCTCGCAAAATGCCTTGATGATGTGAAACTCATCTTTATAGCGTCCGACCAATACCGTGGCTTTGTAGTCATTCTTTTTGCTGTCCTTGAACGATGGGTCAGTGTAGCAAACGAGCCATCTGTAATTTATCAGCGGCTGCATTTTCTTGTAATGCATCTCTTTGAACACCGTGCCTTCCGAAATCGGATTGTTGAAGTATTCTTTTTGCGCTGAAATGTAGCTGATCAGGTTTAGGATACGGTCGATATCCTCTTCGCTATTTTTCTGAGGCCATGACGATTTGCCTTTCTTGTCACGGATGTTGACCTGATTGACATAGTCGGCTAAACTTTCGGCCAGCGATACGACACAAATCTTTGCAATCTTGTTACCACAGATCAGAATCCGATAATTACCCGATACAGAGACGGTCGGAATCAAAGCTTCCTGAATCCACTTGAATTTATCCTTTATCCTTTTGGGATTTCGGCACTCTTCATCGGTGTCAATATCATCTATCCAAATAAAATCAACACGATAATTGTCATTACGCATACCCCGTGGAGACTGACCCGCACCCAGCGCACGGAAACTGACGCCGCCTTTGGTTGTGAATTCGTTCTCTGTCCAGCCAATAACACGCTCCTGAATACCGTAATCGTTTATGATCCGCCGATTGGATTCTAACACCCGTTTGACTGGTGCAAGCAAGCGAATGGCATTGTCCAAGCTATTGGAGACCAACAGGATGTTTTTGAGTTCCTTTTTGGCTAATGCCAAATAAAGGACTTCCATCATGGCGCGTGTGGATTTCGCCAACTCACGTGACCACATACGCAATTCAAACCATCTTTTGTTTATGGTCAGTCTGCGCGTGGCTTTCTTGTGAAAAAGCGCAGGCTTAGATGTGGCGAAATTTGGAAAGTAATATTCAAACCAAGCTTCGGGATTCGCTTCGAGTCGTTTGATCCGCTTTTGTTTGTCGGCATAGGATTCGTCAATATCGACGGGCGTAGCTATGCGGATTTCTTTTGCAAACTCTTCCCACTGGATCGAAATCTGTTTGTTGGTTAGTTTTCCCATTATTCCTAAATTGTTCTTATGTCAAAAAACACTGGTTCAGGTATGGTGAACTTAGGAAAGTAGTATCTGAACCATTCCTCGGGATCCGCCTCCAATATTTGCATGCGCTTTTGCTGCGGATCATAGGATTCATCAATATCAACAGAAGTTGATTCGCTAATCTCTTTAGTGAACTCTTCCCACTGGATCGAAGTCTGTTTGTTGGTCATCTTTGCCATTACTTTAATATTGATTTTAGAAATACGTCAAACAGTTCGGTGATCTCTTTGGCTTTGTCGAGATCGATCGCACGATAAAAAGTTATCATCTTGCGTGCGACGTTGTATACCTCGGTTGCGGAGGTTTCCGTTTCCAGTTTTTGCAGATTCTGAATGAGTGTGTCACGCACATAGGCCTGTTCTTTGGTAGCATAACCACGCGATCCGCAGGATATTTCAATATTGATCATTTCCAGTTCGCTGAGCATCGATCTTATTTGCTCTTCGCGGGTGAGCATGGTGCTTTTCTTTGCCGCTTCCCAGTTCTCATCGTTAGCCCATTTGCTGACCGTATTCTGCGAAATGCAGATACGTGCCGCAATCTCTTTTTGGGTCATGTTTTCCCTGATGAAAAGGATTTTTGCGAAGTCCTTTTTCTCTTGGATTTCTGCTTTTGTCAATCTCTTTTGTTCCATAAAAACCGTCTTGTTTCGTCAAAAATGGCTCTTATATAAGGGCTTAAAAAATTGGCTGGACAAGATAGTGCAGTAATTGCACCATATGGTATCAGTTACTGTACGCCCCTGTTTTCCTAATTTTTTTAGGCGATGATACCGCTCTATGTTTGTGCCATCAATAGCGGAAAAACGAACAATGTTAAAGGCAACAAAACGAATAGTAATTATCAGCGAACGCGTCAACAAGCAAGGCTTCCGTACGCTGGTAGACGGCGTGGATCGTGCGCAATATGATCTGAACCCTATACTTCTATGGATGCACCAGCGCGCATTTGGGAGTCGCAAGGATGTGTTCTTACCACTGGGCAACGTCATCGAACTAAAGGTGGAAGACATCGACGGTGTCGGTAAATGCCTGGCAGGTTTACCGGTATTCGACGATACCGACGAATTTGCCGTATCTATCTACAACAAATACGAAAACGGTACGATCCGTATGGCCTCCGCTGGTCTGATCCCGACCGAGTGGTCTGAGGAAGCCGACCTGATCATGCATGGTCAGCGTGGTGCAACGCTGGTACGTTCCATTTTGGAAGAGATCAGCATGGTGGATATCGGGGCGGACAACAATGCCCTGTCCATTGCCCTTTATGACCAAGAGCATAACCGTATCGAATTGTCTTCCGCTGGGGGCAAAGCGGTCATCCCATTACTAAAATCAGATAATCAAATAGACATGGAAAAAATCGAATTATCGGCAGCTAAGGCGGCGGCCATTCTCGGAGAAGCCGAAATCAAAAACAACGAGCAGTTTGAGACGAAGATCATGGGTGTGGTTCAGTTAGCTGCACGTCAGAAAACGAAGATCGAATCGCTTACACGTGAAAAAGATGAACTACAGGCCAAGCTTGACGAAAAGGATCGTCTTGAACTGTCCAGTAAGGTAGAAGCATTGGTGCAGGGTGCCGTTGATGCACGTAAGATCACGGCAGATGACAAACCTACCTATATCGAACTGGCCACAGCGAATTATGCGTCTGTCGAAAAGCTGTTAGGTGATAAAAAAGGCAATCAGAGCCTTGTAACGGCGATCGAAGAAAGCAAGGATAAAGCGGTGACCCTTTACGCCGGCAAAACTTGGGATCAGTTAGATAAGGAAGGAAATCTTGTCAAATTGAAATCGGCGGACATCAACCTGTTCAAACAGCTTTTCGAAGAAAAATACGGCACACCGTACGAAAAATAGACTGCAATTCACAAAGAGTAATAAACAGTTTTTAAAATCTTTTAAACCCCTTTTAAAACACAATGAAACATTTAAAATTTAAACCGCTCAACTACCTGTACAATGTACTGGTTCTAGCAGTGATCTTTCTACTTGTCGGTTTTAACGTCCTCTTGGCCGTGCCGATCGGATTTTTAACCGGAACAATCTTGAGTTTCGTCAAGCTGCCCAGACTAGCCCTGTTCATGGGGCTACAGATCGAGATATGGCGGAACCATATCGAGGAATCCCTGTTCAATGACAATGCGTTTATGAACCATATCAGCGATGTTGATGAAGATAATATCGTTGGTGGGAAAATAGTCCATATTCCCCAGTCCGGTGGCGGTGGCAGGGTTGTTAGGAACCGTACAGAGAAACCTGCAACAGTTAGACAGCGAGCCGATGATGAGGTGCTATACCTTATCGACGAATATACAAGCGACCCGGTGCATATATCAAATGCAGACACCAAGGAACTTAGTTATGACAAACGCGAATCTGTACTGCGCGAAGGATTAAACTACTTGGCTGAGGAAACAGCGGAGGGGGTTCTTGAGAACATTGTCAAGAGTCCTGTCGGGAACCACAACGAACTACCGGGAACAAACATCTTGACAACCGATAACGCGACAAAAGTCGGGTCGGCATTCGAAGGCGGTACAGGGGAATATGATGCTTACAAGATCGGAGACTTACAGCGTATGAAGAATTTTTTCAAGAAACAGAAGGCTTGGAAAGAAGGATCGATGTACGCGCTCTTGACCCCTGATGCCGAGACGCAGATGTTTCCTGCCGATAGCTTGGTTACAGCAACCTACATGCAATCAGTAACAGAAGAGGAACGTCGTTCAGGGGTAATGTACAAGTGCCAAGGCTGGAGTCTGCTTAGCCGTTCCACGGTATATAGGATGACGGCAGCAGGGGTTTTCGTTCCATACGGTGCCGAGGGTAACGAGGACGATGTTGAAGGTAATCTTTTCTGGAACAAAGCACTGGTCGAGAAGGCAAAAGGACAAACGATATTCTTTGATGACCAAGGTAATCCGACATGGTACGGGGATATCTATTCCTATCTGGTTCGCCTTGGAGCGAGAGCAAGACGTAAAGCCTTTGAAGGTGTCGCGGTGTTAAGACAAAAAGCAGCTTAATTGATTATCTCACGGTAGGGACGCGTTATGCGTCCCTCTATAAAAAAAACTGTAAATGAAAAGCTGGTTTGAAAAACTATTGGTCACATACGGCTATGATACCCTGTCCGATTTTGGTCAGAGCCTCGCACCTGCACTAAAATACACGGGTGTAACAGCGATGACAACGATCATGTCCGCAATGGCGGTTTCGATCAACAGGATATTCGGTCTTGATTCATACGCCTTCCTAGCACTGCTCTTTACACTTGCTATAGAGCTTTTCAGTGGGCTTACGGCTTCACGGATACGCAGAGAGCAGCTAAGTTCGATGAAGCTTTCACGTTTCGGATTTAAAGTCTGCTGTTACCTCGTATTGATCGCTGTGCCCTATCTTTTCGCAACCTCATTTGAGTTTCACAAAAAGACTTTGGCCGCGGCCGTTTTTGATTGGATGCACGTCTTTTTGGTGATACAGATCGTATTGGAAAATCTCGTTTCAATTTTGGAAAACATGGCCGTTATAAGCGGTAAGCCGAAGACGCATATAATCAATAAACTCACCAGTAAAATCGAAAATTTTCTAAAGTAATGGCAAATTTAAAATCATATTCAAGCGCAGGACACCACCTCGCAGACCCGGGTGCAACCGGGGTAAACGGCCGGCAGGAAAACAGGGAAACGATAGCCTTCCGTGACCTTGTCAACGCTGAATTGGGACGTAAAGGCAAAATGGTCGTGCAGGACAATGACACGGAAACGCTTTCTCAATACCTAGGGAGGATTGATCCTACCGACGCCGATGTTGTTATAGAACCTCATTTCAACGCCTACAACGGTAAAGCTACCGGCGTGGAGGTTTTGGTAGCTGACGATGCAAACGAACGCAGCAAAGCTATGGCTAAAGAAATTGTTGATGGCTTTGCTCGCATCATGGGCATTGCAAACCGTGGGGTAAAAAAAGAATCACAATCGGCACGCGGACGGTTGGCTCTTATGCGCAAAAAAGGGGCTGTTGCCCTTATCGAAATCTGTTTCATTGATAATGCCAGTGACATGAAAGCTTATGATAGCAACAGGATAAATCTCGCGTGTTTTCTCGCACAAATAATTTCAAAATATGATCTCAATTAAAATGAAAAGACTGGTCACCCTATTTGGTATTGCCGTTGTGATCTTGGTTCACATCGCAATGCTCTTTGGCTGCAAAAGCCGTCAGGCAATTACGCAACCCACAAAAATCGTCGAACTCGAAAAGACGGTTACCAAGACGATCCGGGACACAACCTTAATCGTCGAGTCTGACAGTTCCTTTTATCAGGCTTGGATCGAATGTATAAACGGAAAGCCTGTTCTGAAAAAGGACACGGTCACGGATTATACAAGTAATCCGGATAGACTAAAGGTGCCTACCGTAAGCCTTGGCGAAGATGGCAGATTGCTTGTTCAGGCGCAGACTGAAATACTGGAACTTCATGCCAAGATAGAAGACCTCGTCACGGAAATGAACACAAAGACCACAGAGTACATTTCCGTGGAGGTGGAAAAGGAGTTGACCGTTTGGCAAAAGCTGTTTATCGCTCTGGGCAAAGTTTCGTTTTTAGCGGTTATCGGGGTAGCCGTATATGGTTTAACACGATTGTATAAAAAAATAAATGGAAAATAATCAGGAAATCTTCGAGCAGAAAGCCAAGGCGTTTTTTGCTGATAAAAAGAATGCGGGCATAAATGTGGTACACTTCACAAGCGACGGGAATATGTTCCGCTTGTTCCATTATGCCGAAAGTTGGGCTAGAGGGCTGAAAGATCAGTCCATCACGCCGATAAACCGTAACAGTAAAGTTCAGGAAATCATAGACAAGATTATTTCCGATATCAGCGATGAAGAATCCTCCACCGATTCGGGAGGGAAATCGGCATCTGAGGATGACGAACGCGCCTCTCTTATCAACCGTTATATCGAACTATTCGATACAAAACCCAAATCTGCCCACAATATCGGGCTGGACAAGCTTCGCGCTCAGATCGCTGAGAAGGAAGCCGAACTGGAGAAGGACGGCGATCCCGATGCTGACGGTGAAAAACACATCGTGACTGAGGAGGATTTGCAAAACAATCCCGACCTCGTAGAACAAGGTGTGAAGGTAGGTGATGAGATCACGCTCCCTGAGGCTTAAAAACAGAATTTAAAACCCTTTAAAACCCTTTAAAACCCTTTAAAAATATGTTTGGTAATGAAGTAAGTTATGATTTGGAAGTTGACGGCGTAAAGATCGCCGATATTCCTGCGGACGGAACGGTAGCACTGGCATTCGTCTCTCCCGGGAAAGTGATGGAGGACACGATCGAGGTGAATCCCGAAGACCCCACTTTTACACACTTTTACGCCCAAGGCGAATCTGACCCAATTGAAACGGCTGTAAAGTCGGGAATAACGCGAGGACAGTTCCGACTGTTAAAAGTGGAGACAGAGGTAGCGGCGGACTTGTTGGGAGGAGCGGTTGTTCTAGGCCAGTATCACAAACCGCGTAAATATGTCGGCGTAGAACGGCAATTGGAAATTACGGACGGCAAAGGTATGCCCTACACCTATCCACGTGTACTGTTGTACGGTAAAGTGGTAGGCCGATTCCGTGTAGGCGAACCAAATACGATAGATGTCATGTTTGTCATCAAGATGCCTAACAATCCATCGGTTTCCCCTGAAATTATCGGTAAGAAAACAGGAGCGTAATGGAGATATCACACGAGATAACAGAAGCTCAGGTGATCTTAGAAGAAGGGAGCAGGCTTACAATCCCTGCTCCTTTTTTTCTTAGGCTGTTTGGGAAGAAAACAATCAATATGGTCATACATGACCCTACTGCGGCCGTCTGTCTAAAATTGACGGCAATGCGTCTCTCGATGGGGGTAACAGATGAAGAGTTTGAAAATATGACGGTTGAACAGGGACTGGAATTTTTGGGTAAACATGGAAAAACAGTCGCAAAGATGGTAGCATACGGTATACTGAGGGGAAGAAAAAGAAACTGGCTGTTCAATTCCTTTATTGCAAAAAGGCTTTTGGCCAATTATCCGTTTTCGACACTGCTCGACATGATGCACATCTTAAGCCTCGGTTCAGGGTTGCAGGATTTTATGAGTATTATCGGATTGTGCAAGGCAGTCAGGCTGACCAGACCGAGCGACGATCCGAGCCAAAAAAGCGGAGCGTAGAGGAGTTAAAGGCCGTCGGCCTCAATAGCCTCTCCGGTCTCATCTTTCAGATCATGGAGAAAACTACATTGACATGGGATGAGATACTTTACAGGCGTTCTTGGACGAATATCAAGCGCGGTTTAGCAGATTCACCACGGATGGTTAAAGCCGGTGATATTAGGACAAAAAAACGAAGAAGATTTAAAGGTATAGATGAACTTCCAAAATAGTAGAGATGAGCGATGCACAACTAGATATCGATTTTAAGTTTAACAGCCCCGAAGCGAAAAAAGAAGCGGAAGAAGTCCGTAAAGCTGTGGCCGCGGTAAACCAAGAATCACTTGCAGGTAACGAACCTTTGAAAGAGCGTGAAGGTCTGCTACAGCGGCTCAAAAGGCGGTTGGATGAAGTTGGTGCCGCCCAGCAGTCTGCGACTTCTGCTTCCAGTCTTTCGACCCTGAACAGCCAGTACAACAAACTGGAGAACGACATACAGAGATTGACACGTGTGGGGATTAAGGGCTTCGATGATCAGGGACGTGTGATCGTTAGTAATGAGGGTATTTTACAACGCTTGCAACGTGGTGCTGCACTTTGGCAAAAAGGAATGCTAGAGGCTACAAATCCTGCTGCGCTCGAAAAATACAGTCAGAAGTTAGCACTGGTAAATGCCGAAATTTCAAAGATAACAAAGGGTGCTCAGATCGGTACAGGTTGGAACGGTCTACAGAACAGTATCAACCAGATCGCCCGTGAACTTCCTGCTTTCACCTATAGTGTGCAGACAGGTTTCATGGCGATATCTAATAACCTGCCGATTTTCGTTGACGAGGTAAACCGCCTTCGTTCGGCCAATGCTGCATTGGCAGCGGAAGGAAAAAAGGGCGTACCGGTATGGAAGTCGCTTCTGACCGGAGTACTGTCTTGGCAGACCGCCATGATGGTCGGGATAACATTGTTGACCGTGTATGGCAAAGAGATCGGCGAATGGTTCAAAGGTCTGGTGGGTGCCGGTAATGAGCTTAAAAAGATCATTACCTCACAGGAATCTGTCAATGAGGTATTGAAGAACAGTGAATATCAGAATGCTGTTAAAGATGTAAAAAACCTTCATATCGCCGTTTCTCTTGCGCAAAAAGGTTTTCTATCTAAGAAGTCCGTTGTTGAGGAATATAATAACACATTGGGAAAAACAACCGGATATGTTAAGACCCTTGATCAGGTCGAAAAATTCCTTATTGACAATGCGGATGACTACGTAAAGATGACGATGTACAAGGCCGCTGCACAGTTGCAGTTGGCTGAGGCGGCAAAGGAAGCGGCGGCAATTCAGGAAAACTCTGCAAAAAAAGCAGAGGATTTCACTACCACATCTGATGGGTTTCTTTCTATCGTAAAAACAGGCGGAGCGGCAAAGGTATGGGCAAAGCTGACGGGAGAAGAAACGAAATACTACGATGATCTGATGCAGGATGCCGGAGAGCAACGTCGAGCAATCGAACAGCGCGAGCATGAAGCTAGGGAAAAGCAGTTTTCCGATAATGCGGAAGCTTTGTTGAGCAAAGCGCAGGACTATGCCTCTAAGATGAATATTGATGTTTTTGGAGATGGTTTTAAGAAACCGAAAGACACCAGTGCCGCCGATGAACGTCTGTATAATCAGATTTTGAAGGGGCGCAAGGAATTTATTGATAAAATACGATCGTTGGATAATGAGTACCGTGTACTCTCGTTTTCGGATGACAGAAAGGAAGTTGAAGCCCTAAAACAGAAGTTTGTTGACTTTCGGAAAGTGCTTGATGAAGAAAATGAAAAGATCAGAAAGTATAATGAAAAAAATAAGGCCAGTGTGGCTTTAATCGATGTTGATCTTGTTGCGCCAATTGAACGCCGCGCTACCGCTGATCTGCGTTACCGTCAGGAAACTAAGAAGGAAATGGATGCGTATGCGATCCGGCAGAAGTTGTACGACGAATACGAACAGTATAAAACAACGACGAGTGAGACGCAGGCTGACAAACGGTATGCGAAGGACTTGGATAAGATAAAGACCTTCTACAGTGATGTGACGATGGAGATTGCGGCCTTGACTTCAAAACAGGTACTTTTCGGTTTGGGCGGAGCTGAAATCGAACGTCTAAAACAGCTGTTGGAAACGTTAAAAGAATTCAACCGGAACAAACAGGCTGAACAGGATAAATATTTCTTGGAATCCTATAACCTGACACGTACCTACAATGAAAAACTTGCTGATATTGATAAGAAGTATCAGACGCTCTATATGGCGCAGGGCGAGGAATTATCCGAAGAGAAGAAAGAACTTCTTAAAGCTGCGCGAGAAGAGGAAATCGAGACACTGAACCAAACGGAAGCGCGGAAGAACAGGATTTTGATCAATGCAGCCAAACAGCAACTTGTACTGACAACTGCCGGTATACGTGCGCAGATCAAGGTTATCAAAGATTTGCTAGCTAAAGAAGGGTTAGATCCTAAATTTCGTGAAGAGCTGGAAAAAGCCCTGTTCACAGCACAAGGTAATGCCGAGTTGGGAGCGCGTGCCGCTTCAATCGCAAATCTGAAAAAGTTATATGGCGAACTTTCCGATGAACTGGTGAGACTGACAAAGAGTGGCGCAAGTCCCGAAAAGATCAAAGCCGTTAACGATAAACTTCTAGAAACTCAGGAGCAGATAGATGAACTAAACAGGGAAGGATTCAGGGCAATGCTTGATCTGCTTGTCCGCGTTTCGCAAGAGGTTGGACAGCTTGGTGAAAGTCTTTCCAATTTAGGAGATGCGTTTGGAAACAACCTTATTAGCAACGCTGGTCAGTTTCTTTCAGGCTTAGCAAATGGGATTGATAATTTATCAGTTGCCTTTGATAAGAATGCAACCAGCTCCGAAAAATATGCAGCAGCAATAAGTTCTGCAATTGATTTGATCAGTATGGTAGCTAATGCAGCTGCCGAACGAAAGCAAGCTGAGGAGGAATATTACAGGGCGGTTATCGACATGCAACGTGAGTATAATCTTAGTATTGCAGAGCAGTTGCGACTGGAAGCACAACTTGGAGAAAGCGTATACGTAAAGGATTATGTAGGTCGTATGCGCTCGGGAATGAAATCAGCTGAATACGCAATAGAAGAATACAAAAAAGCAATCGCCGAGCTCGCGCAGAATGGTAAAATTAGCAACGGACTGAAAAATGCAGTTGACTGGGGGAGCGTTGGAGAAGGTGCAGTAAGTGGAGCTACAATAGGTGGGATAATTGGTTCTGCGATCCCTGTAATTGGTAATATAATTGGTGCTGCCATCGGTGCTGTTGTCGGGGGGATTATTGGTCTTTTCGGTGGCAAAAAGAAAAAACCGAAGTATGAAGACCTCTATTCCAGTCTTCCTGCGGAAATAGTCGACGTATTATCCTCATCAGAACCCCAAGATTTGAGCGATGTTAAGAGACTTTTAGAGAGTCTCAACAATGACAACGCAGTTGATGCGAATACAAAGCAGATGATCGAAGGTGTACTGGATTGGATCGAGAAGATCGAAGAAGCTAGAGCGCAGATAAAAGAAGTTGTTGAAGAGCTTACCGGATCATTAGGGTCTGATATGCGGAATAACCTCGTCGAATATTTTAAGCAAGGTGAATCGGCGGCCTTGGCAATGGGTAATACCGTTAACAAGGTCTTGGAGGATATGATGTCACAGCTTTTATTCTCAAAAGCGTTTGATGAAATATTTAAACAGTTTGAAGATCAATTGACCGACACGCTATTGTTTGGTGAGGAAGGTGATGTTATTGATGTATTTGCTCAATTTCTGAAAGATGCTGGTTCAGCTGGTGAGAATTATTACAAGTGGATGGAAGCCGCTAGGGAAGCCGCCAAAGAGCAAGGATTGGATATCTTTTCTCCGACCTCATCTGATAGTACTTTGTCTACAAGCGGTATCGAGCGTGTAAGCGAACAAGCAGCGACCGAGATAGTGGGGTTAGGTCGTGCGCAGCTTGATATTGGTAAACAAACGTTGTTGGCCGTTCAGAAATCTTTAGAGTTCGAAATGAAGTCTTACGACAGAATGCTAGAATCAATCTTGATTCAACGCGGTATAGAGAAAAATACGGCTGATACTGTGACTGAATTGAAGAATGCCGTGATTGAATTAAAGGCTATTAAAGATAATACGAAAGGGGGCTACTATGGCGGTTAACATCCTTATCAACAGCTACGAATTAACAACTGCCTTTGGTGTTTATTTGGAAGATGGTGGGCTATCCGAGTTTGAGCAGCCCCCTGTTCCTAAAGTTCCGTTTTACCAAGAATGGGCGGATGAGAGTGGCAGAGAATACGACACTACTTCTGCTGTTGTTTACGAATGTCGATACTTTGAAATTCCCTTTCTGATCAAAGGGAAAGATATGCAAGACTATCGCAAAAAGAAAACGGAATTCCTGTCGCTCATAGATCAAAATGATGATGTAGATTTTCAGGTTGTCGACTGGGGCGAAACATATCGCCTTCGATATGTCTCTGCAAAAGACTGGAAATTTATCAATGAGGGACTGACAACGAAAACCTCCGCGCGGTTCGTGATCCGCTTTGAAGACAATCACGGTACACCGTCCTACATATTTAAATACCTCGCGGACAACTACGGTCGGTACATCGTCATCAATGGCGGTCAGAAAATTTTAGTTAAAACAAGTTTATAAACGATTTAAAACGCTTTTAAAATGGCAGACGATAAAGTAAATTTTGATAATAATACACCTGCGATCTTGGATGCATCAAAGATTCGTAGTTTGATGGGGATAGATGCCGAAACGGGCTTAGTGGGGAATGTGATGTTTTTGGACATCGTGAACGAAGCCGGGAAAAGAACGGGCGAAGCCGTAAAGGTGACGGGTAATTCTTTGCCTACTATGGGAGTAGCTAATAAACGGTATTCGGTTACCGTAGGTTCAGCAGGGCTTACACTTACTTACACACATCCGGATACGGAGGTTGTGACCGAATTTGTGTTCGCAGCCAATACGCAAGGTACTGTTTTTTGGGATGGTATTGCTGAAACATGGACAAAGGAGAGTGAGGTTACTTTGCCTGTACAAGATATTTCTCCGATAGAGCCCATTGTCGAAAACGTACGTGTTGATGCAAGTGGAAATATGTATTTTCTAGATGCAGAAAAAAATGCGGGATTGATACTTACATCGGAAGGCGTTCTGAGAGTATTTAGAATAGAGCTTGCCGGTGAACTGCTCGATCTTTCAAAATTTGCCCTTAGAACAAGCCTCGAAAATCTTGCGGATAATTTTGAGATCGATGAGAACGGAACCTTCTACATACATGACGAGAATGGAAATCTGTCCTTTAGGATTTCGTCTTCCGGGGAGGTCGAATTTTATCAAAATGCTGAAAACTTCGCCTCTAACTTCAACCGTGCAAAAGGCATGTTGGATATCAGTAATGATCAGGACGATTTTTCTTTTACATCGCCAACCCATGTTTTTGGTGTGTATGGAGATAACAGGCAGTATTTTTCAGAACTATACCCTGAGGGATTAATCTCGGCAAGGCTGCCCGTGCTGCTTGATGAACAAAAAAAAGTAATCCTGCAAAATACAGGCTCCCAAATCGAAAAAGTAGTTGCCGCTGACAAAGCTTTTACAATAGGTGGTAACGGCTTTCTAAAGAAAACCCTTGAGACGGTCTATATAAGGTCAAATAGAACTTCCTTACAGAGCAGGAACGTAAACCTTATGATTCTTGGGGATAGTATAGCTAGACAGAATTCAACGACCGGCAATATAAAGGGTACAATCGCCAACCATGTAAAGCAGTTTGCAAATATGGACAATGTTGATATAGGAAATATAGATGTAAATATGGTGGGTGTTATGGATGCTGTTACTATATCAACCTCATACAACGGTTCGGCAATAACTAATAGGTCGTGTTCAGAAGGCCGTAGCGGATGGGCTACATACAATTACCTCAACTACCCAAAGTGGGTAAGACTGGATGGTACCGCTTTCGAAGATGCATATACTTTTTTGGGGGCGGAAGCTATGTATTATTTAGCCGGGCTTGCGACTAAGACGCCGTTTGATAGTACGGTAGCGGGACAGCCCTACGAAGCTTATTCTACATCTAAAAATTTTACTGTTTGCGATACACCGGTCGGAAGGTATAAACCTGATTATAATTCAGCTTTGTGGAGCTCATTAAAGGCAAAGTGGGGATTTACGACAGTAGCGCTTGCTTATGATTCTTCCACCGAGGATGCAAAAATGTCGGAATTTCTATTTGGAACGGGGGGTGTAGAAAATTGTAACGGGGGAGTCTGTTTTGCCCCTAAAATAAACGACAATCCTTTCTATTCTATCGAAAAGGCACAAGCGTATACCGGGGATCATGATTGGGTATTTGACAATGCTTTTTCAATAGCAAAATACATAGAGAGATACCGGACAATGGATGATAGTGGAAATAGACTTGTGTTAGGGAATGGCACGGGAAGTCTTGTTACGGATGTGAATAGCTATGATGTATGTATGCCAACCCACTTTGCCGAAGGGCTTGGAACAAATGATGCAGTATTGGGGGCAGATAATATGTTTTACTTTACTTCTGTGCTTTTACGTTCTGTAAATGGAGAACTGCCCGATTGCAAGATCGGGAAGTACATACCCCGCCGGCCGGGTGTTTTTTATCCGCAGCGATGGCAGGAATATGGGTTATCAAACCAGTTAAGTATACAGAGTACAATGTACAGATTTAATGCCCTGCTGTTAGAGGGGCTCGGAACTGCTGATCTTACAAAGGATATAAATTATATCACGACATACGCTACCCAATCACCCATATCGGCCGGATATTCGGATTTTCTAACATACGACCTGAATGATGTTGAAATGAATCCGAAGATAACCTCAGGTAGCGATAGTGTCCACCTGTCTGCGGTTCAGTTAAGAAGTATCGCCTACCATATTTACAGCTGGTTGGTTTGGTCGGTTAATTAATTTTTGATTTTTAATAAAAACATAGATATGCAAATAGTAGTAAAAAACGCAAATTATTCAGGCACGGGATTAGGTAAAGTGCCTTATGTAAGTGAAGAAGTAAATACACTTCTGAGTGTGTACTCCTCTATAACATTGGAACAGAAATCACATTTTCAGATATTTGTTGATGAGATCGGTGGGATCGGGGGAACAATATGGAACAAATTCGCGGCAAACAGTTTGTTGCTACCCTGCTTTTCATCCAATTTGTCGGAGGCCTTATTGAATGTTTGCACAGGTTCTCACAATCTCGTTGCATCAGCGGCGAATTTCGCACAGTATTGGGAGTTTTCGAATGGCAAATTATCGCAGGTTTATTCTGCAACATCTCCCGGTGATAACCTTCGTATAAACAGAACGGGAAAACTCATATATGCACTTTCGCCTTTCGGCGTAGTAGATAAGTTTGGTGACTATGCAAATGTCAATAAAATGGTCACAACTCTTGGTCAGGGTAATCTTTCCGTTATCGGGGCTAGCCGGATGAGTATTCAGAAGTCGGATGGCACGAACAATCAGAATATAAGTTTAACGGTTACAGATTCGAATGACTTTCTGGCCTACACAGCAACTGGTCTGCAAGGGATCAGCGAAGCTACCCAAAACCGTATTGTAATCAATGGACAGGTAGCATTACAGGCCATACAGGCTTCTTTTAGTCTAACCGCATCCACATGGATCGGGGCGCTTGGTTCGACTTCTGCAACAACGTCTAATCAAGGTGGTTTGCGAAACGCTAGAGTACTTGGATTCGCAGAGGGATTTACGGCAGAGGAAGCTTCGCTTGTAAATTCGGCACTTGTAAATCTTATGTCGTTATGATTGTGAAAATTTACCGTCACAATGTGGTTACTTTAGAGCTTAACCGTCAGAATGCTGTGCTGACGCGAAAGCTGATGGCGGAGCATGAGCTTGTGTTTACGGTTTCTTCTCCTATAGTCCTCGACATTGCTGTCGGGGACTATCTTACCTATAAAGGTGATATCATGACGGTGAACAACGAGCCTGATTACACAAAGATCAGCAGTCGTGAACACCGTTACACGATCACTTTTCAAGGAATCCGTCACAGTCTTGAACGTATCATATTAAAAGATGAAGGTTCTTTGAATTTCTCCTATCGTGGTACACTGGACGAATACATGTTTATGTTTCTGGAATGCCTTCATGCCTTCGATCCTGATTGGTCAATCGGCGAACTGGAGGAGGTAGAACCGTTCTCGCTTTCATTTGATAAAGTTTACTGTTGGGATGCGCTTAATGATATTGCCGAAGGTGCCGGATGTGAATGGCAGATCACGGGTAAGGAGATTTCAATAAAGAAGACCGTTGGTACAGCGCGCGCTTTAACGCTTGCATATGGTAAGGGAAATGGTTTATACAGCTTAGGACGTAAGCGACTCGAAAATTCACGCATCGTTACAAGGGCGTATGCTTTTGGGGGTACACAGAACCTGCCGCAATCTTACGCTTTTACCGAATTGACATTGCCCGGTTATTTAGATGACGAAGTCGCAATCGAATTGTACGGCCTTCGCGAGGGATACATCACCGATACGGATATCTTTCCATCGCGGACGGGAACCGTTACGGGTGTCGCACAGGTGAATGATATCAGGTTTTCGGTTTCGGATGCAGGTATTGATTTTGATTTAGATGGTCAGCGGATCGATGGCACAGATGCTAAGATAGTGTTCACCTCCGGTTTGTTGAACGGTGAAGAATTTAAGATTCTGTCCTACAATCACGCTACGAAAACGATACATTACGAAGCGAACACGGATGCAAACGGCAATGTTAGTCCTTCCGGTTTCCGTGTTGCAGAATTGGGAGACAAATATATCGTAACAGGTATCCGTCTGCCTGAAAGCTACGTAAATGAAGCTTTGAACAAGTTATCGGTAAAAAGAGAGGAATATCTTAACAGCAACAAAGTTCCGCGCGTTGTCTATGAATTAGATTTAGATATCCTCAATCTTAAAAGGCTGAACACAGAATTACACGAAGGTGATATCGTCCGTGTTGTGGATGAGGGTATCGGCCTAGATGCCGAGATACGCGTTACATCGGTGAGCTATCCTGCCAACTTTCCCGATGTTCTAGAGCAAGGGATGAAATTTACCGCTGAAATTGGAAACGAGGTCACTTATACGCGGATTCAAAAGGTTGAAAAGGATATCAAGGAAACAAAACAGGTCGTCACGCAGGTGACTAAAACCAGTATTGAAAACGATCGCAGGAACGTTCAGGCACTTGCCGAATTTACCACAAAAATATTTGACCCTGACGGGAATATGCAAGAACCCCTTATACAAGCCATAGCAGCGTTCTACGGCACGCAGAGCATGCTTTATGATCTTGATGGCGTTACATACGTTGTTAACGTTTCGGACGATCCAAACGCATTTGAGATCAGCGGAGGTCGCTTGATCCATAAGACCTATAAAATAGACGGTCTCGGATATACATGGAATCTCGTGCCTTTCTCTGTTTCGGGACTTGATCCGATTAAACCCTATTACCTTTCTGCCCGTTGTAGCAAAACAGCATTAACAGGTGAATGGTCATTAACCACCGATCAGAAAGATACAGATAGTGAGGTGGGTTATTGGCACTTTAATCTAGGGATATTATCAAGCGTTATTGAGGGTGAAAGGTCTTTAAAGTCGACAAAAGGTTACACTGTTATTGCCGGTGGAGAAATAGTTACAGATTCGATTACGGCATATCATATCAATGTTAATAAGCTTTTTGCCCAACTGATCACCGTTGGAAGTGATGGCTATGTAAATGCCGGTATTTCGGGGCTGTCGGATCAAGGAAGTGTGTCGCAACGCTTTTGGGCAGGCGCAACGGAAGCAAACCGGCACAGTGCGCCGTTTCAGGTGCTGAATGATGGATCGTTGAAAGCTTCAAAAGGGGCTGTGGGAGGATTTACCATAAATTCAGATTCGCTAAAAATCGGAACCGATGACACGTGGGAAGTTGCCGGTGCGTCCGTTTTCTTGATGCGAGATTATTTCCTACAGCGAGCAAATGGTTCTGTTCGTGGACAACGACGGGAAGCATCTTGGAATCTTTATCGAGATGCGTCCCGTGCTGCTTCTTATTCCATTTACAATACTGTCGCGACGGCTGATCCGTTGTTTCCTTTTATCAATATCGCTTTAGAATTAAGTGCTGAAAACGGAAATGACAACTATGCGCTTTATGTTCATAATGGCATTTCACGATTTAAAGCCTCTGCATGGGGCATACAGCGGATAACAGGAGGAGGACAGACCATCTCCGACGATGTTTCTAGGGTATTAGTTAGCCCTGATGTCGTTGCAGGAAACCTTTATTTACCTCAATATCCGGTAGCTGAGCAAGAAATAACGATAAAAAATTTGAGTGGTAATGATTTTGTACTAGTGTCCAATAACGGAAGTATTATTCAGGGTGATGGCACGCCAACTTTTAATAACTCTTTTCGCAGATATGCGGTAAAAACGTTTCTGTTTGACGGATCATACTGGATAGAAATGCATCAAATTTCGGATTACTAGCTATTAGGTTTATGAATTGGTTTCAAAGTTATATTAAAAACCTTTAAAACAAATTTAAAGGGCTTCTTTATTTGGTGCCTATATAAACGCAAAAACGAAATGTTTTTTTAAAAAAAAACTATATTTGTACATCAATGATGCCCAAGTAATTATACAATGAGACAGCGTTACGGTTGATTGCACCGATTAATTGGGGGTGCCGTAGTTGTCCGTCAAAATTTCAAAGGCCTAAAAGGATATGAGACAGAGAAGCCCTGTATAAACTCTTGTATTGAGGAACAATCGATTGATGTTAAAAGCCCTTTAAATAGAATTTAAAGGGCTTTTATTTTTGGTACAACTGGTTTTTGTAAAATTCAACAAAATTGGTACTACTGGATTTTGCGATTTTAAGTACACGTTGGATATGTATTTAGTGCCGCTTTTCTTTTAAGAGATATCCTACCAAAGATTGACTCCTGTTACCGAGCTGGTGTTAAGGATTATGTTATTGCTGGTCACAGCCAAGGCGGAGGAATTAGTTATATTATTTCCGCCTATTTGTTAGGCTTACAGCGACAAGGACAACTTGGACAAGATATGCGGTTTAAAACCTATGTTAGCGCGAGTCCCAAACCTGGGAACCTTTATTTTGCGTATGATTTAGAGCACCTTACAAAAGATGGATGGTTATTTAATGTGACAAATGTTGAAGATTGGGTTCCCCAAACACCATTTACTGTGGAAACGGCCCGTGATTTACCCGAGATTAACCCGGAACCGATGTTACATGAAGCAATAAAGAAGCAATCTCTTTTTAAGCGCCTGCTATTTAAAGCGCTTTATAAGAAAGCGATGGGGCCTTCGGAGAAGACCGCAAAAACATACGAAAAGTATCTAGGTAAGTTTGTCGCTAAAAATATCCGAAAAACTTACCCTAATTTTGAAGAACCCCATTACACAAAAGGAAGTAACTATGTACGTGCTGGTTTGCAGATTATTCTTTATCCAGACAGCGGATATTATCAAAAATTTAGTAGCCCAGATCCTTCTAAAGAAATCATGTTTCATCATGGCTTAGCACGATATTACTATTTATCGGAAAAATATTAGCTAATTTTCCATGTTTTCTTATCGTACGCAGCTTGCCAGAAATGGTACTCCAATAAAGAAGCTTTTTCAAATGTGTTTAACATGGATTGACGTATAGTTTCCGTAGTTTGGTCGGCCATCTGATCGACATAATCTATCGCCATCATTACACTTTTTGAGAAATCTTCTCCACTATAGGTCTGTATCCAATTGCTGTAAGGGTTGTTGGTTTTAGATTGTTGTTCATATATGTAATCACCGATTGCTTTATAGATCCAGAAACAGGGCAAAACAGCTGCAATACCTACTTCTAAGGGCTCGAATGCGGCTGTGCTTTTAAGAAAATGAATATAGTGATGACATATAGGTTCGGTTTCGATAGGTACTATTTTTTTGATTCCAAATTGTTCAAAGTAACTTTCATGAAGTGCCTGTTCAACAATTAGTGCATTTTTAGCAAAATCGAAGAAGGCTAGTGCTTGATCATTTTGCGAACACTTACTGCCTAAATATGCTAATACTCTTCCGAAATGCTCTAGATATCGTGCATCCTGAAGCATATAAAATTGGAATTTGTCAAGTGGCAGTGTTCCCAATTTTAATTCTTCAATGAAGGGCATTTCTTGTATGGTTTTGAAAGTATTAGAAATTTCTTTCCAGGCATTATCTGTCCATTTCATAGCTAATTAATTTTTTTGGTTGGTGAAAATGATTTAGTGGGCCATTTCCTTTTCCGATCCGTAGATCCTTACTACTTAAAATGGCTTGATAGACGTAATCCATGGATTGCTTTACTGCTTCCGTTAGTGTTTGTCGCTGCGCAAGATAACTAGCTATTGCGGAGGATAAAGTGCATCCGGAACCATGTGTGTTTACTGTATCTATATGTGCTGATTCGTAACATTGTGTATTTCCGTCTCTTTGTATTAGGTAAGACGTTAAAATTGGATTTACCAAATGGCCTCCTTTTACAAGGACAGCTTGACAGCCCGTTTGTAATAAAGCTTCTCCTGCGTATTGCATCTTATCTGTATTATCAATTTTTTTGCCTGTTAATACGCTTATTTCATCGAGATTTGGCGTAATTACTCGAGCCAAAGGAAAAAGTAGCTCTTTACAAGCTTGGATTGTATCATCTTGTATGAGTTTGTGACCACTAGTCGATACCATAACGGGATCAAATACAATTTTACCGGTATAGTCTTTTAAAAATTGGCTTATCAACTCAACAAGTTCGATACTGTGTACCATGCCTATTTTAATAGCATCTGGATATATATCGTCGAATATCGTATGAAGTTGTTCCTTAACGGCTTCGGTTGGAATATCATAAATCGCTTTAACACCCTGGGTATTTTGTATGGGAAGAGCTGTAAGTACATTCATCGCATAACAGCCTAGTGCCGATATTGTTTTGGTGTCGGCTTGAATACCAGCACCTCCACTGCCATCAAAACCAGCTATACTAAGGACAGTAGGAACAGAAAAGTATTTTTTTGTGATCATGTTAATTTTTGTTTTAAATGCTCGCTAATTGCTTTAGGATCTTCGCTTTGGCAAATAGCAGATACTACAGCAACACTATTTGCTCCTGCTCGGAAAGCAATTTCGGCTGTATCCAAGTTCATTCGACCGATTGCCACAAGTGGTTTTTCAGTTTTCTCTCTTAGGTCTATCAGTCCTTCAATACCCCAAGGCTTCTTGGTATCTGTTTTTGTCGCTGTGTTATAAATCGGACTTACTCCTAAATGTTGTACTGCTCCAATTTGTTCGCTTTGTAACTGCTTCAAATTTTCTAACGACCAACCGATTTGAAATTTATGCCCATATTTTTCAAGAATTGTAATAGGACGTGTATCTGTTTGTCCCACATGAACGCCCCATGCACCTATCTCAGAAGCAATATCAACAGCATCGTTGATCACCAAAGGGATTCCCATTTTATCTGTTATTTTTTTTAGCTCGATAGCTTTGCGTAAAAATTCTCGTTGCGAACAATTCTTTTCACGTAACTGTATTATATCTACTCCACCAAGAATAGCCTGTTCTGCAACCCAAAGCCAAGGACGAGGATGACAATCCTTTTCAGAAATAACGAGGTAGAGCGGATAGGGAAAGTGAACATTAAAAGGCATGTTCTTGGATGTTTAAGTGTGTTTTAATATCTTCTTCCGATAAAGCGTATAAGGTGTCATATAGTTTTAATTGCAAAGAGCCTGGCCCACTAGCTTTAGCTGCCGCCAGCTCTCCGGCGAGGCTAAATAGGCTTATTCCTGCTACAGCTTCTTGGTAGTGATCTTGCCGTAAACCTAAGAAAGCACCGACTATTGCAGATGCCGAACACCCCAACCCGGTTACCCTTGTCATTAAAGGGCTTCCGTTGTCAACTTCTGTCCATCCCCGTTTCCCGATGATATAGTCTTTTGCCCCTGATATGCAGACGACAGATCCGTACATTTGCTGTAAGGCACGACCAGCTTCAAATGCGTTATCGCTTGTAGTAGTACTGTCTACACCTTTAGTTGATGAATCTGATGCATTATGTAGTGCAATAATTTCAGATGCATTACCGCGGATAACAGCAGGATGAAGAGATAAAAGTTCAGCTAAAACACTGTTTCGAAACGCTGATATGCCAGCTCCAACTGGATCTAATAACCATGGACAATTGATTTCATTTGCATATGCGGCAGCGGTGATCATGGCATTTGCCCAACTGCGATTTAGCGTGCCAATATTCACGACTAAGGCTTGACTTATTGAAAGTACTTCTTTGATTTCTTCTTGACCGTGTGCCATAACAGGAGATGCTCCAATAGCGAGTAGCGCATTAGCTGTGTTATTCATCACCACAAAATTCGTAATGTTGTGTACAAGAGGAGTTGCCGCTCTAACGGCTGACAGTTTCTGTAGGATGATATCTAGCTCCATTTTTTGTTTTTTTAGTTTTCATGGGGCTTTTGAACTGATGGGAGCTAACTATGAGAATGGTTTGACCAAACTAAAACAAGCGCTTTTCCCTACGTCGGTATCAACCGAATCAGGTTCAAAGGGTCTCTCTCAATTCTTTTTCAGAATACCCCTAAAGCCATTTAAAATTAATGAATTTTGATACTATTTGCAATAGTATCTCGATCATCAAATGTCTATTGTTTTTCTACTAATTCCATATTGGAACTAATATAATAATGTTTATAGCGGATAAGATCGTGTGAATTTGAGACATAAGCTACTTTAGCATTCTTAAAGAGATAGGCTGTTGCTCGCTGTTCCATTGCGCGTAAAAAAAACTCAAATTCCGCGTATAGTGATTTTCGCTCTGTAATGGAAAACTTACTGTTCTTTACAATCCACAAAAATTGTTCGTTATCGATCTTAAAGTTTACGTTTGTATCTCCATCTTTTCTAAAATGGAGTAGGGGAGTTGATATCTCATTCATAAAAAGAGCAAAACCAACTTCGTCCCGTTCAATTTTTATAACGAAAGCATAAAAATGAACAGTTCCGATTTTTTTATTGTCAATTTCGATCAGTTTGGTAAACATAACGAGTTAATAGTTTGATTAAAGGTACAAATAAAAATCTATAAGAAGTCCCATTTTCCTTTCTTTGTTCAAATAAATATGAATTGTTGAAGTGTTAGGGGATAAGCGAGTCAATTTTATGTTAATAATTTATTTTCTTGGTTTCCCAACGCTCTGTATCAACGATCAACAATTCATTCTTTAGTGAGGGCAGATCTAAAATAAGCTTGATCGCTTCTTGGGCCATCATCAAGCCAAGGATACCCGGAGTGGTTGACATTACACCATTCAGATCGCAGCTAGGTACATCTTCGGGATCAGGCGCTTCTGGGAAAATGGCACGTAGATCTTTTGCTTCTTTATAATTGAAAACTGCCATTTGAATTTCGAAATTAAGAACACTTCCGTACACCAAGGGCTTTTTTAGAAATACGCAAGCATCGTTAACAAGATATCTAGTTTTGAAATTATCGCAGCCATCGATAATAATATCATATTCCTGGATGTAAGAATATATATTCTCAGGTGATATTTTAGCGTGAATAGGACGGAAGATGATGTCGGAATTCAGTTGTTCTAATTGTTTTTTTAAACTTATGACTTTTGGGGTTCCGACAGAAGATTCATGATGTGCAATTTGCCTATGAAGGTTATGTATTTCCACAGAATCCGGGTCTATACATGCTATTAAACCTATTCCTGCTCCAGCTAGATAGAGTGCAATGGGACATCCCAACCCTCCTGCACCGATAATTAATACCTTATTTTTTTTGAGTTTGATCTGTCCATCAATTCCAATTGCGGGTAACGATATATGCTTCTTATAGCGGAGGATTTGTTCCTTTGTTAGTTTCATGAAATTGTTGTTTATTAATGTTCACTTCTCTACATATTTCCATGCGCAATCTAACAGGGAGTGGAATGTGATTTCATCTACATTATTGAAATTATTCTACTCGGTGATCTGTATTTTACTTTATGCTGCAATGGCGGATATGAGATCTTACCTGTCGCTACTATATTCAGGTTGCCAATCTTTCCATACGGGCTGATATCCTTTTGTTCGTATGGTTTTGATAATCTGTTCGACACTTCTGTCATCATTGATTTCGAACTGCTCTAGCGACTCTGGTTCTACCACATATCCTCCTGGGTTAGTTTTGGAACCCGCGCTCATAGACGTTACGCCCAATGGAATAATATGATCTCTGAATAAGGCGTGTTCTCTCGTTGAAAGTGCCAATTCGAGATCGGGATTCCATAACCGATAGGCACAGATGAGTTGTAATAAATCACGGTCTTCCAATATAAAATTGGGATTTTTCGTTCCTATTGCGGGACGAAGCCGTGGGAATGAAACAGAGTACTTCGTCCGCCAATATTGTTTTTGCAAATAGTCTATGTGTAAAGCGTTAAAAAAACTATCTACACGCCAATCTTCTAAGCCGAGGAGGACACCCAATCCTATTTTATGGATACCCGCAGCTCCAATACGGTCCGGTGTTTCAATACGGTAGTCGAAATTTGATTTTTTTCCCTTAGGATGGTAGGTTTTATAAACCTCTTTATGATACGTTTCTTGGTAGACCAATACGGCATTTACTTTGGCTTGATGCAACTGTCGATAATCGTCTATATCTAATGGTTGAACTTCGATCGATATTTGAGGAAATAGGTGCTCAATTTGCTGAATGGCTTCAATAAAATAAGCTGTATTAACACTATGGTTGGCTTCGCCAGACACGAGAAGGACATGCTGAAATCCCATTGTACGCAGTGCTTGCGCTTCCAGCGCAATCTCTGCGGGAGAGAGCGTGCGACGTCGTATCGCATTATCCATACTGAACCCACAGTATGTGCAGATATTGTGACAAACATTACTGAGGTATAAAGGTGCATACAATTGCATAGTCATCCCGAAACGCTGTATGGTAATTCGATGGGACTGTTGTGCCATTGGTTCAAGGTAAGGACTTGCTGCAGGGGAGATCAGGGTTAGAAAATCCCAAATTGTTTTCTTTTCCTTCATTAAGGCCAATTCTACTTCTTTTGCAGTTGTGCCTTCAATTTTTTTCTTGATTTGATTCCAGTCGTATTTTGAAAATATGTCTTTAAAAGTCTTTTGCATGGTTATAATCTTGATTTAAAAATTCGGTTAAAGGACTACTGCCAGAAGCGTATGTATATCCTTTTTGAAGACCAGACTCAAAAGCCATACGGCCGGCTTGAACAGCCATTGAAAAAGCTTGAGCTACTAAGACAGGATGAGCTGCTGTAGCAATAGCTGTATTCACGAGAACGGCATCAGCACCTAATTCCATCGCTTGAGCAGCATCTGAAGGGCTTCCAATACCGGCATCTACGATAACAGGAACGTTGCTTTGTTCTATAATAATGTTTAGAAAATCTTTAGTTTTCAATCCTTGATTACTACCGATAGGCGAGCCTAAAGGCATCACAGCTGCAGATCCTACATCTTCTAAACGTTTACAGAGTACAGGATCTGCGTGTATGTAGGGAAGCACGATGAACCCTAAACTTGCTAATTTCTCGCAGGCAAAAAGCGTCTCTATAGGATCAGGTAAAAGATATTTGGGATCAGGATGAATTTCGAGCTTTATCCAGTTTGTCTGTAACGCTTCTCGGGCTAGTTGTGCCGCTAGGACTGCTTCATTTGCTGTTCGTGCTCCTGACGTGTTTGGAAGAATTTGTAGTTTATCTTGTTGCAGAATATCTACTATTTCGTCCGAATTATCCTCTTGGTCTATTCTCTTTAATGCAACCGTAACCATTTGCGTCTGTGAAGCTTTAATGGAATCCAGCATTGTACGTGCGGAACCAAATTTGCCGGAACCTAAAAAAAGTCGAGAGTCGAATAGTCGATTTGCGATAGTTAGTTTATTGTCCATAAAGTAAGTCTTTAATTTGTTTGATGTAAGGAGGTGAATTGAAATTTTGCTGTAAGTGGGTTGAAAGTGCAATACCGTATATCCCGATATTTCTGAGCCGAATGATGTCCGTTTTTTGTATACCTCCAATGGCGAAAATAGGACAATAAAAATCAATGGAGATTGCCTCCATGATTTTTTGGTAACCTGAGAGCCCTAAGATCGGACTAAGATTTTTTTTTGTTTTGGTGTATCTTAGTGGACCAAGACCAATATAATCGCATTGTTCCTCTCGTCTTTGAATAATATCATCGAGGGTATTTGCTGTGCCTCCTATTATTTTGTGTGTACCTAAGATTAGACGAGCATCGGCTACTCTTGTGTCTGCAAGCCCTAAATGTAATCCATCGGCATCAGATTCCTTTGCTACATAAGGATTGTCATTAACGATAAAAGTAAAAGGACAATTATCTTGTAGGTTACGGATTTGCTGCGCCAATTGGACATAATCTGCAAAAGCACAGTTTTTAACCCGTAATTGTATCCAGTCTATTCCTACATTCAGGGCCTCACAGATATGTCTATAATGTTCGTCTAAAGAGTTTCCTGAAGAAATGTATTGTAGTTTACTAAGATTTGTCATGCTTATCAAATAAGTGTTGTAGGGCATGGCAAGCTTCTGCTTCCGCCAGGGGAGATGTTGACTCCCAAAGTGCTCCGCATAATGCAAAGTCATCAAAATTATAGCCCTTCAAATGTTTTAAACGTAGGCTATTTACTCCCCCTAAAGCAATAGCACGTATGCTGTATTTTCTTCTTCCATTTATTCCAATTTTCCGTTCGAGGCCATATCCTGGTTTTGAAAAACTAGGAAATACCGGACTAACAAAGGCACTTTCAAATAGATCAGGGAGTTGATTAAACTCGGACCAACTGTGGGAGGAGGTGCTGGCATATTTTTCCAGATGATACTTTTTATTTAATGACTGTTTATGAAGTCCTGAAAGATGGATGCGAGATATTCCTAGCTCAATTGCTAACTTTCTATCTGCATGAAGAATAAATCTTTGTCGCTCGAAAGTGGAAAATGGCGCGATAAAGTCTGCTAGTTCTAAGGCTGTAAAAAAGGGTTTCCGAATATGTATCGAGATATCTTCCCATTGTACGAGCGTGCGCAAGATAGACAACTCGTTCTTATGTGGTGTCGGTAGCGTGATAACGTGCATAAAATTAATGATATATTTCTTTTCCTTGTTCAATGAATTCGGTAGATTTTTGATACAATCCATTTTCTACACTATCACGGATCTCTTGCGTTATTTTCATCGAACAAAATTTCGGACCACACATGGAGCAAAAATGAGCTACCTTTGCTCCATCCGCAGGTAATGTTTCGTCATGGAAGTCACGCGCTGTGTCAGGATCCAGAGATAAATTGAATTGATCTTCCCATCGAAACTCAAAACGGGCTTTGCTTAGGGCGTTGTCTCTATATTGTGCCCCAGGATGTCCTTTGGCGAGATCCGCAGCGTGTGCCGCTATTTTATAGGTTATCACCCCATCTTTTACATCTTTTTTATTGGGAAGTCCTAAGTGCTCCTTTGGCGTTACATAGCATAGCATTGCACATCCATACCAACCGATCATCGCAGCGCCAATTCCAGACGTGATGTGATCGTAACCTGGAGCAATGTCGGTGGTAAGTGGTCCGAGTGTGTAAAAAGGTGCTTCGTTACACATCTCTAGCTGTTTGTCCATATTTTCTTTGATAAGATGCATGGGTACATGACCAGGACCTTCTATCATGACCTGTACATCATGTTGCCAAGCAATTTTTGTGAGCTCTCCTAATGTTTCTAATTCAGCGAATTGGGCTGCATCGTTCGCGTCTGCTATAGAACCGGGTCTTAGGCCATCACCAAGGGAGAAGGCGACATCGTATTGCTTCATAATTGCACAGATATCGTCAAAGTGAGTGTAAAGAAAATTTTCTTTATGGTGAAACAAACACCATTTTGCCATAATGGAGCCTCCTCGAGATACAATACCAGTTATTCGGCTGGCTGTAAGATGAATGTAACGAAGAAGTACACCTGCATGTATAGTAAAGTAAGATACTCCTTGTTCCGCTTGCTCTATTAGTGTGTCCCGAAAAATTTCCCATGTCAAATTTTCAGCAATGCCGTTTACTTTTTCTAATGCTTGATAAATTGGTACCGTACCAATCGGGACAGGAGAGTTTCGAAGTATCCATTCTCGCGTTTCGTGAATGTTTTTCCCAGTAGAAAGGTCCATGATCGTGTCTGCGCCCCACCTGCAAGCCCAAACCGCTTTTTCTACCTCTTCGTCGATGCTGGAGGTGACAGCACTGTTGCCAATGTTTGCGTTTATTTTTACTAAAAAATTGCGACCAATAATCATAGGTTCGCTCTCTGGGTGATTAATGTTCGATGGTATGATAGCACGACCAGCTGCTATTTCTTGGCGTACAAATTCTGGTGTGATATGATTTTTAGGTGTCCGCGCTCCGAAGCTGTTGCCGGGATGTTGTCGTTGCAGATGTTCATTAGCATATAGATCTATACGCTGGTTTTCCCGAATAGCGACATACTCCATTTCAGCGGTGATTATCCCCCGTTTGGCGTAGTACAATTGTGTCACATTTTGTCCATCTTTTGAGCGTGTGGGTTTATGTTGAAAGTGGAAACGAAGATGATCGAGCGATGGATCTTGTAATCGTTCTAAACCAAAGGAAGATGTAATTTGCGAAAGCTGTATGGTATCGTTTCTTTTTTTTATCCACTCTTCCCGCAGACGATATAACCCCTTTCTAATATCGATGGAAATATTTTCATCGGTGTAGGGACCTGAGGTGTCATAAACGGTTACAGGCATATTGTCCTGTTCTATTCCATTCGTCAATTTAGTTTTGCTTAAACTAATTTCTCGCATAGCTACCCGTATTGGAAATAGTTTTCCTTCTACGTATATTTTCCTTGATTTTGGAAATGTTTCTGTTGAGATGTGTTTTTGTTGTGGTTCCATAGGTTTATGTTTTAACCGCCTTGGGTGGCTGTGATAATCAATAATTCATCGTGCTGTTTTACAAAGGTATCGTTCCAGTTAGATCGAGGTATGACATGCTGATTCAAGGCTACAGCAATGCCTTTTGGTTTGAGCGTTGGAATTAACAATTCGAGGGCTCGTTGCAGAGAGACCGGAACAGGTTCGTGAAGATAATGATTTTGATTGTTGAGTTTAATTTGCATATCCTAAAATTTAAATACTTTAGGAATGCTAGTAATAGACTAAGATTAGTCTAAGACGAAAGTAGCACTACTTTTCCCTACGCTAGTATGAACTAGATCAGGTTCAAAGGGTAAAATCTCAGCCTGTTTTACAGACACCCCTAAAGTATGGGAACAAGTATAGGTAAATATTTTAGAAATAAAAATTAATTTAACCTTTAAAAATCGTGATCTATGTGTAAATTCGAATTTAAGATAAAGAAAAATGTATCCTTTTTCCACTTTTCGTAGCCTGTGTTTACTTAGTCTCGTTTTGTTTATTTTGACAGGCTGTCGTACTAAAAATACAGGACGATCGACCATAATTCACCAAACCAAAGATAGCACAGTCATTCGTATACAGGAAGGAGAACAGTTTTTTCTTGCAGACGAGCAATTTAATGTAACCTTCAGTCAGGTATTGGAAGACAGTCGTTGTCCAGAGGGGGTAAATTGTGTATGGGAAGGTATCGCCGCCGTTGAATTAACATTAACAGGAACGTATACAAGGCCGCAAACGGTGAAAATTGCTACCTATAATTTGCCGTCTAAAAATTATTCGTCTACCTGTAATTTTAATCATTATACTCTTCGACTTTTGAAGCTTGAACCTTACCCGAAAGAACGCTTGAAAAAAGGGCGGACTGATAGATATACGGCTTTCATATCTATTCATTGATAATATTCCATTGAAGTATATTAGCTATTACTGGAGCTACACGAGCGATCTGAACGTGTTTCGAGGGAAGACTGAAGATATTTAATCTTCTCCCATTCCTTGTCTTTGATTTCTTTTTGGCTATTGCATGCGCTTCTAAAAGGATCTCTAATGAATATACCGATTCATCATAAATAGGAGGGAATGAGCAGAAAATTATTTTTTAGAAGAAAATGACAGCTTGTAGGCGTAAACCAAGATGTCAGATTAAATAGTAACTTTGTTTTTCAATTCAATAAGCTCATGAAATATTTAAAACTAATCTTAATTTTTGTTGCTATTAATTCTGCGGGAATACATACGATAGTTGCGCAGAGCTTGGTTAAGGAGCTAGAGCATTTAGATAAACCCTATGATCCTCTCGCTAATGCACAATCGGATATAGATAGTTTGGTGGCGTTGGCCAAAATCCAAAAAAAGAATATTGTAATACAGGCCGGGGGAAATTGGTGTATCTGGTGTTTGCGTTTCAATAACTTTATTCATGAGGATGTTGCTATTGGTAATTTTTTAGATAAGCATTTCTTATATTACCATCTTAATTATTCGAAAGAGAATAAAAATGAAGCGGTATTTTCACGATATGCTCCCGAAGGTGCAAAACTCGGTTATCCATTCTTTATTGTTCTAGATGGTACGGGGAAAGTTATTGCTGTCAGAGAAAGCGGTTCTTTAGAAAGTGGAGATAGCTACGATCGTAAAAAGATTCTCTCCCTTTTTAATGAATATAAGGAAAGATAAATTTAGAAGCCTTTGATGGGAAACTTATGTCTATGCTCTTAAAAATCGAACAGGTTGCTGCACCTGTAACTTGGTCTATTAGACAGCAAGTATTATACCCTAATGGTAGCTTGCGGGATGTGATGATTGATGGTGATTTCGAAGCGTTACATTTCGGAGCTTATTATGACAATGAGCTTGTGGGCGTTATATCGCTTTTTGAGGAGGATCAAATTTTTCAATTCAGAAAATTTGCCGTATTGCAGAAATATCAAAGACAAGGTATAGGCAGACAACTATTGAAACATTTGATAGCCACAGCGAGAAGTTGGGGGATTAAGCGTATTTGGTGTAATGCACGTCGTGAAGCAGTAGGCTTCTACCGCCAATTTGGCCTAGAAATTTCAGATGAGCCATTTTACAAAAATGGCATTGAATATGTACGTATGGAAGCGACTGTTTAAAACAATTAATTCGTTGTTTAACTTATGCGATAAGTTTACGATATCTCGACCTGTTGTCAAAAATAACCCAAAGGTTAATCAAGAGCAAAGGAACAGCTATCGTCAAACCACTCGGTTCAAATGTATAGTTGTGCGCCACAATGCCAATCATAACAGGAAAGATAACGATTGCACCTAAAGCTCTTGTTTTAGGAAAAATAAAAAGAACACCACCGATGATCTCAACAATCCCCGCAAGTGGCGTGATCCACTTAAGCTTTTCGAAAGCTTGGTAAACCTCCATCTGTTCGGGAGAAAGTTCAGGCATAGGCATGTAATGAAAAAATTTGCTTAATCCTGCATTGATAAACATTAAACCAAACAGAAGAGAGAGGATGAATTTAACAATTTTCATGATTGTAAGTTTTATATAGTTATAACAAATTTAAATAGGAAGTTTGGAATTTACGAATAGGTTTTAATTTCTTGTCTTAAGACAAGAATTATAAGAAAGCTGTAGAGGGGGGATCAGGACGTGACGTGAAAGAGAATAAGCCACCATGATTTACGGCGGCTTATTTTTTTTTTTATTTTTTTTGTGGAAGCTCTCGATTGATTTCCAATATATCGACATTGTTCATTTTTGAGTCTCCAAGTAAATTTTCTGCAAAGTAGTCCGCCATTTTCCAGAAAAAATATTCTGTCATATTACCAAATGCATGTCGTTGACCAGGAAGAAGCACGAAATCAAAACGTTTATTTGCTTTTATTAAGGCTTCAATCATTCGAATAGAATTGGCGGGGTGTACATTATTATCGATATCACCTGTAGCGATCATGAGCTTGCCTTTAAGATTACGTGCCAAATCTGTATTTTTTTCTATTTGGTAGGAGAATGTGGTGTCTCCTTTGGCATTTACCTGCTCTAATACGCCATGGTGGCGTTCGCTCCACCATCGGTTATAAATATTGTTTTCATGATTGCCCGCTCCCGATACCGCGACCTTAAAAAAATCAGGGTAAACCAACATCGCTGCTGTGGACATAAATCCACCACCTGAGTGACCGGTAATTCCGACGCGATTGATGTCGATAAAAGAATAACGGTTAGCAAGTTGTTCCGCAGCAACTTTTTTATCCTCTAATCCATAGTCCCTAAGATTACCGTACCCATAGGTATGATACCACTGAGATCTATCGGGATGTCCACCTCTATTTCCTACTGTGATTACAATGAATCCCATTTGAGCAAGACGATCTATACGATCCATACTTCTTCCAAAAGATTTGTTTACGGCTTCCGTTTGAGGTCCCGGATAGACATATTCGATGATAGGATAAACTTGTGTTGAGTCGAAGTCGAAGGGTTTGTACATTACACCATATAAATCAGTAATTCCGTCTCCCGCCTTTACTTTGAATGGCTCCGGAAACTTATAGCCTGCCGCAAAAAGAGAGGATAGATCGGCCTCTTCCAATTTTATAATTAATTCGCCACTAGTGGAATATAATGCTGATGTAGGAATACTATTTACCCTGGAAGAGTTGTTTACAAAATATCTTCCACTTTCACTAACCTCAATCTGATGATCAAAATCGCCTTTATTTAAAAGTTTTGGTTCACCGCCCGCTATAGCTAATGCATAATGATGAAGATAATATGGGTCTTCTGCCAGCTCCTTACCATTTGCGGTGAAAGTAAAGCGGTGTGTCGAAGGGTTATATCCCGTCACCTCATTACAATTGTATTCTCCTTTTGTCAGTTGGCGGATTAGTTTTCCATTTTTGTCATACAGGTAGAAATGTCCCCAACCATCGCGTTGCGACCAATGTATAAATTGTTCGCCATTTTCTATAAAGTAAGGTTTTTTAATATCGAGATAAACATTAGAGCGTTCTTCCACCAATATACGAGTCTCACCATTCGATTTTACGGCAACAACGTCAATACGTTTTAAATCACGGCTAGAGCGGCTGAGGTAAAACTCATCATTATTTCCGAGCCAGAATCCAATAAATTCTTTTCCACGGAAACTAGTTTTGTCGGTATCTTTATTAAAAATAGTAATGGTTTGATTTCTAAATGCAGCAATAGAGACTTTTCGAGGAGTTAACTGTTTTGCGTTAAAGATATAAAGTTCGGCTTCTGTAGAATCGATTTCTCCGGGCATCAGGTATTTGTAGGTTTCCAGCGTAGGCCTTTTAAAGCCAACGTTGTTGATTACCCATAGGGGATTTAAGTGACGGTTATCTTTTCGAGTGATCACAAAATGTTCGCCATCAGGTGACCATAGTAGGCGTACAGGCTGCCTTTTCTTTTCATCATCATCTTTATCGCCGCCTGTTGTCGTGCTGTACTGATCGCCTCCCCATGCGTAATATTGGACCCCATCATTAGTGAATTGATGCTCGACGATTGTAGAATCTTTATCGTCTTTTCGTGCTTTTTCGTAATTGACACGATCCATCCAAAAGAGATTATATCCCTTCGCAAAGAAAATACGCGAAGTGTCAGGCGAAAAACTTGCCCAGTTAGGGGTTACTTTTTCTTTGTTGTTCTCATCGATTTCCGTTAACTGTTTACTGTTTAAATTGTATTCTAAAAAGAATACTTTCTTTTTTAAACTATCCGATTTATTTTTTAGCTCGGCCAGTTCCTTTTCGTTTTTCAACGTATCTTTTGTACTACGAATTTCAAACCTGATGTTTTTTTCATCTTTTGTAAACATCAGGTTTTCAATCGCTAGATGTTGTGCATCAAAAGGGTTTTTTACGATTTTACTGGCCTGAGCGGCTAGATCTGCATTGTCAAACAACAATTTACGTGTTTTAGTTTCTGGGTTCACCAGATACCATCTTTTCCCAGAAGATGTACGATATTCATACCAAAACCTGTCCGAATGATTTATCCAGTTTGGTTTTACGTCGGTTGAGAAGATAAGCGTCTGTAGTTTCGTGGGAGAGAATTTGGAAGCAAGCGTATAATTTGCTTTTACCTGGTGTGAGCGTTCTTGTGCGGGGGATATTAAGTAAGTTCCAAGAAGTAGTATCGTGAATATTTTATGCATAAATTAAATAGTGTTACTTGTGCTAATGTACAGAAAATGAATTGTGTGAACTTTACCTATTTTATGCCAAAAGAAGCCTATTTTGCTTAATTTCTTTCACTACAATGTTTTATTGATAATGACAAGTTACTTTTTACCGAAAGTTAGGTCTGTTTGTCAATGGAGAGAAAGACCAAGGTATAGAAGTTATGATCATGATATAAATCCAAAGGTGCCACTTGAAAATAAAATGAAAAACATTGTTCTGTCCTGTTTTTTTGATACAAAAAAGCGTAATTCCGTTAAATAAGAGTATAGCAAGAGACATCATTGCGATGTGTTCCATTCCAAAAAAACGTAATTGTCTTTGATGGATACCTGTAGAAATATCAGCGAGAAAAGTTTTTACAAGCGGACTCTGGATATATAGTAGCGCACCTATAAAAAGCTGGATGTCATAGATCAAACTAAAGAGTATCATAAGACAAAGATGCTGCCGTCGGAACACGGTATTAGAATTACGATGATATAGTACCCATATCATTTGTACGAGCATGGAAAATAAGACAATCCAACGATAATAGGAATGTATAATCAATAGTGCTGCAGGATCCATCGTGTAAATTATCAATTTGTTTTACTGATTTTTGCTATCTGTCTACAAAACTCATCAACATAACGTTCTTCTGTTGCCCAAGATGTGATGATACGTACTGCATCATATTTCTCATTGATGTTCTTCCAAATATAGAATTCGAAGGAATTAGATAGTTCGCTAATAATATCTTTTGGAAGAATGGGAAACGATTGATTTGAAACGGGAGGACTAAGAAAATTATATCCACATTCAAGAATAGATCGACTTATTTTTTTTGCCATTTTATTGGCATGTGCTGCGATTTCAAAATAAAGATTGTCCTCGAATAAGCTCAGAAATTGAAGACCTAATAAGCGTCCCTTTGCAAGTAATGCTCCTTTTTGTTTGACAGAATAATCGAAATCACTAGCAATTTCCATATGGTTAAATACGATGGCTTCCCCTATAAGTGCACCGTTTTTTGTACCGCCTATATAAAACACATCTGTATATTTAGCGAGATCTGTAAGATCTATCGTGTTGCTTTCTGCTGTTAGAGCATAACCAAGTCGGGCGCCATCCATAAATAGATAAAGTTCGTGTTTTCTACAGCATTCGTACAATTTGATGAGTTCGTTTTTACTATAGATGGTCCCTAGTTCGGTACTGTTAGATATGTAAACCATTTTCGGTTTAACAACATGAGGTCTCATAGCATACGTCTTCATCGTTGTGCTTATGTGGGTTGGTATAAGTTTTCCGTCGTCTGTCGATACCGTAATTACACGATGACCTGTAGCCTCAATAGCGCCCGTTTCGTTTGCAAAAATATGCCCAGTTAAAGCGCTTATAACTGCTTCATGTGGACGTAGAAGATGGGAAATAACAAGAAGATTAGCTTGCGTGCCGCCAGAAACAAAAAAAATTGAGGCTTCGCTATTGTTTATTTTTTTCTTTAATAATGTTTTGGCCATGATCGAATAGTTGTCATCTCCGTATCCATTCTGTTGGCTGATGTTAAATGTTACTAATTTTTCAAGAACTCTTGGATGCGCTCCTTCAGCGTAGTCATTTTTAAAACTATACATTTTTTTTCTTGTTGTTTCTACAAATGTACACGGTTCTTTTGCATTCCTGCCACTGCGTAAGGAAAACTATTTCTCCACGCTATTGGGTGGATGATTTATGTCGTGTAGAGTGATTTTTTTTAAACTTTTAAGCAATAAGTTTGGTTCTTATTAAAAACATAATCGTAAGTGATATGGCAAGTAAAATAAAGCAATTCATTCGTACCCACTTCACCATTCTAAAAAATGCTGTGATGGGATTCACAGCAGAAGATACATTGAAATATAGTGCTTCATTGGCTTATTATACCGTTTTCTCGTTAGGGCCTATCTTAGTTTTGATTATATCCCTAGCAGGTGTATTTTTAGGTGAAGACGCTATTAAAGGGAGGTTATTTACCGAGTTACAGGGTTTAATAGGTACAAGTGCAGCTATTCAAGTACAAGATATTATTAAAAACCTATCGTTATCAGGGAAATCAAATATAGCATTGCTAATCAGTGCTGTAACGTTGTTGTTGGGTGCTACAACTGTGTTTGGGGATATTCAAAATTCGATAAATAAAATTTGGCATGTTCGTCCCAAGGTAAAAAAAGGTTGGTTGAAGCTTGTGAAAGATCGTTTATTATCATCTTCGTTGGTGATAGGTTTAGGTTTCCTCTTGGTTGTAACCTTGATTATCAATGGCGCAGTATTGGCTTTTACTGAACGATTGCAGCGGGTATTTCCAGATATAACAGTTTTTTTATTTAGCTCTATAAATTTTTTAATTTCGTTTGGTATTATTTACCTTCTCTTTTGTATTATTTTCAAAATTCTGCCTGATGTTAATATTCAATGGAAAACTGTACGCTCAGGGGCATTATTTACAGCACTATTATTTGTAATAGGTCGTTTCCTGATAGGTTTCTACATCGAAAGTTCAAGTACGGAATCTACTTATGGTGCCGCGAGCTCATTGGTGCTCATTTTATTATGGGTGTACTATACTGCAGCTATATTATATTTGGGGGCTATATATACACGGGAATATGCAACATACAAAGGAGTGCCAATTGAACCTTCTGAATTTGCTGTCCATGTCGAAATGACAGAGATTGAGCGCGAGGTTACTGAAATTCCACCGGCTGCTTTGACAGCTGAAGAAAAAAAGAAAACGACCTAGTTGGGTGTTCATCTAAGTTAGATCTGTCTTGCATTGCTAAAATATAGGAAATGCAAGACAGACTTCTTTTAGGATTATGAGGACTTACGGTGTTTTAATTTTGTTGCTAGATCATCTATAATGATAGAGGCGTAATCGATATTATTTAGTGTGTTGGCGTACAAAAGCGCGCCTGGACTGAAGACATTAATTTCCATTATTTTATCGCCAACGATATCAAGCCCCACGAAATACATACCGTCTTCTTTTAGCTTTTCACTTACTTGCTGTACTGTCTGTAAGATACTCGCATCGATATCTGCGATTTTAGCTTCTCCACCTTGATGAATATTGCTCCTAATATCCCCTTTCTGTTGTACGCGGTGAACAGCAGCATATTTGTTATCAACCATTAACGGAAGGCCGTCTAAAAGGAAAAATCTGATGTCTCCGTTTGCGGCAGCTGGTAAATATTCTTGAGCTAATAGGTATCCATCACGAGCAATAACTTCGACTGTTTGTTTTAAATTATGACGTTCATCTTTTTTTAATAAGAATACATTTTTTCCACCTGATCCTTTCAGTGGTTTTAAAATAATTTGATTCTCCTGCTGATCTAGAAAATAGATTACGTCTTCATAACTACGCGTGACTAAGGTTTTGGGGCGGATGTCTTTAGGGAAATACTCTAGGTAGAGTTTGTTGGTTGCTTCTAACAATTTATCAGGATCATTAATGACCCAAGTTCCTTGTCTTTTGAAAAGCTGTGCAAACTGCAACGCTGTAGCAGAAGCCCAGGGTCTACTGATCATATCCAATACAGGGTCGTACCTTATCCATAATACATCAATGTGTTTTGCATCGACAAATTCTTTTTTTTTGCTACGTAGATTTGCCAAAAGTTCTTCCTCGTTATCTACAGTCTCCGTTATATTTAAAATCCGACAGTGTGCCCCTACGGTAAAATCATTATGATAGGCAAAGTCTGCTAAACCAATATATAAGACTTGATGTCCTTTCTTATGGGCTTTATAAGCGAGAAGTGTCGTCGTAAAATTTATACTCTCTTTGTGAGTTTGGTTGATTAAGAATGCGATGTTCATATATCTTTTAGTAGTTAATCATTTTGAAAATACTTGAAAATTGATTGATATCTTTCAGTTTTTTGATATACGGGTTTTGGAGATAACGTGGCTTTAAAAGTGGTTTTTTAAGAATGCCACGTTGAATTAAATCGGATACAATAGGAAGATAATCTTCTCTTATTTTTCCAATTGTTAGAATCTCTAAGTCCTTCCCTTCTTGTATATATTGTATGAGTTCTATGAATCCTTGCAGATAAACTGCGTCTTTGGTCAATCCGCCCGCGCGATAGACACGCATGGTCATATTAAAAGAGGATTCTGTATCGAAGCCGTATTCCTCGTAAAGCATGTTGAAGGTCTCGATAAATCCGTGTCCCATAACCATGTGGCGAACGGCGATTACACGTCCTGCTAATATGCGTAAGCGTTCGTTCGTTAATCCGCCTACAAGGAATTCCGCCAAGACCGCTAACCCTTCCTGCAGTTGCTCGTAACCAGGGACTCCCTGCCGGAAAAGGCTAAATGTCTGCTCTTTGCCGTTGAAATAGGTAATGATGTGAGTGCCAACCTCATGTTGAATAAGTGCTAAGGCTCTTTTTTTACTGATTTTGTATTGTTTACTAATATTAAGAACGCCATGATTTACCATGACGCCTGAAATATCTTCACGAATACGTACACTAGTACTGAAAGAAGGAGCTTGCTGTTGGAGAAATGAAATCTCTTCTTTTGCCAGTTGTGCAAACTCTTGAGCGTTGAGGTAGTGTTCGTCTGGGTGTTCTTTTGTTCGAATACTATCAATAGCAATTAGCAATGCTTTGGCCATTTCGTAGAGAGTATCACTTACATTTCCGAAGACCATCAAGCTTCCATATTTAAAGTCGGGAGTACCTCGCGAAGCCAACATGGTCATCATGTCGTCTAATTCTCGTCTTTTGTCTCGAAATAGATAGGCTATAGTGGGGTCATAGATATCTTCTATCCGCAAGTTGTATAAGTTTCTTTTTACCAGATCGGGATCAATAGGAATTGGTCTGTAATGAAACACGGGTGTTTTTCGGAATTTTTCATTTTTGAACTGCAACCAGGCATCATGGGTATTAATTGGAGTTGTGAGTAGTAAAAAATCGAATTTTTGACTTTCTTTTGCCAATACATTGTCAATCTCATAGATCTGTGCATTTAATCTTTCATGTACTTTCATTTTGAAATGAGCAGCCCTTACTGTGGTGTAGAGGCGTACAAATTCAAAAAACAGCCGAGATAAACTTTTTGCAATAGACTCTCTAAAATTTCGAGATAACAAAGGGAGTAAGCGCCCTTCAAGATCTTCATATCTTTTCTGAATTGAGATTCCCAAGGATATGACAATATTTTCTTTCGCATCCTGTGGATCAATCAATATCGGAAGATCGGGAGGGGAAGGTAATCTGTTTCCCTTTTTTAATTCTATGAGTAATTCTGGAGCTTCCGTACGCAAATTCTTGGCCAAATATTCTGCTAGAACTAAGGCGTTCTTTTGCGAAAGCTGAATTGCTATATCTGTTGTCTGTTGATGTTCAGCAGCGGTCCATACTTCTACTAGAAGACAGGTTCCAAATTCGTTTGCCAACGCTTTTGCTATTTTTATAATCCATGTATTTACCTCATCATCAGGTTTCTCCGGTACGAATATAGCACTCGCTAAATCTGATTTAGCCAGTTCCGCTAGTATACGGTCTTTGCCGGTAGGAGGTATACGATAGATAAAAATATAAGGGACAATTTTGTTGAAAACAATTTTCCCTTTATTAGGTATTTGTTTGTGTATCGGCGTTTTGTCTCTTATAGCTCGCAAGAGCTGCGTTAATATTTTATCTTGCGAGTCCATGTAAAACCTCCTCTTGCAAATCTTTTAGTGTGTGCATAAGGAGCTGTTTATAGCTTTGCACAATTGGCATATAAGGTATTCCAGTCCACTCGTCCATAAAATCTTTTCTAAATTCAATAGACAATACGAAACCATCTTCCCCAAATCTACGGATGAGATGCTGCGCGAGAAATCCTCCTTTGAACTTGACATTTTCCCGAATATCGATTTTTGTGTCAAACAAATTTTGCTTGGCTACGCTTTGTAAAAAGCATGCTATAGCCGCTTGCCAACGTGGATTGTTATAGGCTGTACCTAAATTAATCTGAGGGTTTTTTTCCTTATCGACGATGTCGTCGGGGCCCCCTCGTTTGGCATTGTAACTATGAATGTCAAAAATTACAAAATAACCATGTTTTTTGATCGTCTCCTGTATCCAGTGGTCGATTTGTTTGTAAATCAATTCATGCTCGTGATAAAGTAGCTGTAATAAATTTTTTGGTAGTTCTTTTTTCCAGACAGTTAGGCCCCAAGCTTGATCAGGGTGTAAATAGATTGCGTCATCAGGAGCACGATTTATATCCAGTTGAAATCTTGACGTGCTAACCAAAAATTGATTGACAGGTAGTTCCGCTATGCTTCCTGTATAGGGATCTTCTTCTCGTAAACGTTGCGTCTCGTCTAATTGTAAATATGGTAAAATAGCGGGACTCACTTGATGTCCATCGTGAATGGCAAACGTCCAAAAAGGACTTTCTGCATGACGTACCTGAAATTCAAATAATGCTGGCATAAATATCTCGGTTTACTGTACTCTTATTAACGTGTCAAACGACAAATAGTTTTGAAAGAGAAGGGATTTAAACATACAAATACGGTCAGGGAAACGTTGGATTAATGGATGGATAAAATGACTAATCGACGTGAAAAACGAAAGGGCTAAAGTTCGAAAACTTTAGCCCTTCTATTCTTAAATTATTAGATTATTTTACTTCGATGACCGTGGCCTCTTCTTCTTTTGCTTCGTTGTCTGGAGGGGTATCTGTAGTATCGTCTTTGCGTTTTTCCACCGTTATTTTACATTCTGTAAGTAGAGCCGCTAAGGCACCGATCGCTGCAAATATAGGTGCAAAGACCACCCCCACAACACCTATCGTCACCGGAAAGTTCATGATTTCCTTGCCAGATTTGTCTGAAATGCTAATGTTGGTGACATTCCCTTCTGCGATGATTTCTTTGATTTTCTTTAGTAGATTTTCGCCGTTTACGAAAAAAGTTTCTTTGATGGACATAATGATTTTTATTAGAGTTTATAGTATAACAATTTTCTTCATCTGTTGTTTATGGAGCCTGAAGTTTCTGCAACATCTGTACTCTAATATTTGTCTGATGTTGAAGCAACTTGTCGTAGTCGGATTCTTTGTCTGTAATTTTCATAACTAGAACAAATAGTTCTATTGCTAAGAAAAAGAGCATGAATAGCAAGTAAACGAAGACACCTATGGACGAAGATGTGACAACTTCGTGTAGTAAGGTTAACTCATCTAAGAATCCTGTAGCAGCTTTTAACTCTTTTTCTTTTCGCTCCTTAATTGTTGTAATAGAAGCTACGAGTTCGAATTTTTTATCTTGTAAGGTGGCTATTTGTTTATGTAATTGCGCTAACTCTATCTTTTTGGGATTTTCCATGACAGACTTGTTTGTGGACTGCGTATTATTAAGGGTTTTGCCATCATTGTCTTTGGTAATACTTTTGTTCGTATAGGTTGTGATGATGACAGGATTTTTTTTCAAATCCGAACTCACCTCTTCATATTTTTTATTTGCCTTTGCAACCATGTTATCTAAATCTGCAATTTGTTTTTGCAGATCATCTTCCGATTGTTTGACAGCCAATTTTACACGTTCATCCATTACCTGTGCTTTTCTTAAAGCGATATCATCTTTGAACGTGATCTGGTCCATAATGAAGGCCCCTAGAATGGACATTACGAGGGCCAAGAGCATGCGAAATAAGCTAGACCATATACTGACTTTTGTTGATAATATGATGATTCGTTCGATTTGAATAATTACAAATCCCATCAGTATGCCTCCCAATAATCCTCCTAAAAAGGCAAAATGTAAATAACGTGTTGCAAAGCTGAAACCGATGAAAAACCAAACTAGCACGATAAGCAGCACTGCTGACGTATATTTCTTTACATTTTTTGCCGATTGCTCACTAGAATTTTTCACTAAATTATAATTAAATCCCGTCAAAAAGCAACCAAATTTTAACCACCAATCTTTCATCTTAAAATTTTTTAGAAAGCAAATATGCTTGGGTTATTGATGCCATACCTTTCATAAATCCTCGTTTGTAAGCTAATACTGCCCGTTCCCAAAAGCCATTTCCATGCTGTAATGAGGTTTCAAAGGCTTCTACTTTCTCGATGTGCGAAGTAAGGTCTGTTTGTTTTATTTTCAGTTCTTCAACCAAATCAATGAGGCCAGCACGACCACGTGATAGAATATGGAAATCCAGATCTTTCATGAGCGAGTCGTGGTACGTTTTTATTTGTTGGATCAAAATCTCCAAATCATATTTGATGAGCTTGATATTGTCGTTTTTGTAGCCTTCGTCTGGACTGACTAAGGCATCGTTGAAGCCTCGTTCTTCAAAATCCTGCTGCAGGTAGGCATACAATAAAAAAATACCCTGCTTATCCAATATAGATCCGCTATTTATTGGGTTGTGGCCAATTTCATCTACAGATTGTACAACCGTTGTTTGAAGAGGTAATTCTGTAGTGTGCTCGTCGTCTATTTTTTTGCTTTTAAAAGCGGAAAACCATCCCATTTTAATTCTTATTTATTGATAAAATTAATTCTTATCTGTTTTCAGGGGTGATGGTTTTAGGCGAATGGAAACAATTTTTAGGTAAAAGACCATCCTGCGTCGGTAAAATGGTCGGAAGATATAATAAATGTACATCGGTATTAATGCCATTCTGGACGACCTATTATTTTCTTGTGCTCCTCGTCTTTCACTGCGGGCTTTTCGTTTAAAGAGTGGATTTTGAGTTTAGGTTGTCCCGCATCTATCCAGGCTGATAACCAAAATGATCCTATCCGACGAATAGATTCTCGCATTCTCTGTTCAACCATGCCGCCTAAATAATCATGGTATGTTTTTGCATAGGCATCGGACTGGGTAAAAACAAGCGTGTTATTTCTTGTGATGTAACTCTTCTGTTGGTGCTTAGGAAATGTTTGAGAAAGCTCTTTTTCCGCAGATAAAACGAAGTCAACTCGATCATTACTTTCCCTAACAATTGCCCAAGCCGTATCTAAAGGGGAAGCAATATATTGAGCTTTACCGACAAATAAATTGTATTTGTCGGCAAACATCTCGGGCAATCTACTCTCCCAAAAAGCATGAATGCCAATTTGTCCGGTAAATTGTCCATTGTAGTTGCTTGTCGTGTGAAGAGGGACATGGGCATCTGCAATGTAATGGCCTAAATCGGCCGAGTAACGAATAATAGCATCATATTCCTTTTCTTGGAATGCCTTTACAAGTTTTTGGTAAGATAAATAAATTTGCCAAGGTATAATCCCTCGCGCCCTCAGCTGTCGCTCTTCGTATTTTTCCTTTGCATCACGCCAATGTATGGGGATTGCTCCTAAGCTATCGGGATAATCGTTTAAATCAATGTAATGTCTTGGGGATTCTAAGGTGTCAATGTAACAACGTTTATCAGCATCTACTGCTTTTTCTGTAATTGTATTAAGGTGGATTTTGTAAAATCTTGCAAGTTGCGCTGGTAGGGTAAAGACGGCAGCATTATTTATTTTCTTGTGTGCATAAAATCCCCAAGAATAAAACAGAGGTAAACAAAGAAAATAGAGGATACAATATTTTCGCATGATATAATTGGTATAAGGTGTGTTCCGTAAAAATAACGAATATTTTGATGAATTAGTCATATCTTTTTCTATCAATTATCAAGAAAATTAGTACTTTGGACGAGATAAATACAGGTTAAGATGAAAATATTGTATGCTGTACAAGGTACTGGGAATGGACATTTATGTCGTGCTTTGGATATCATTCCAATTTTACAAGACTTAGGAGAGGTCGATGTACTAGTGAGCGGCATTCAAGCAGATATCGCTCTACCTTTCGATGTTAAGTACCGTTTGCATGGCTTGAGCTTTATTTTTGGGAAATCGGGGGGAGTAGATTTGTGGCGAACATTTATGAGTTCTACTGTTCGTAAGTTTGTGCAAGAAATTCAAAATTTACCAGTAGAAGATTATGATTTAGTTATTAATGATTTTGAACCCATTTCCGCCTGGGCATGTCAAACTCGTGATGTTCCCTGTATTGGGCTAAGCCATCAAATAGGGGCGTTGGATCCTGCGAGTCCGAAACCAGATGAGAAAGATATGTTGGGGAAATTTATCATGAAGAACTACGCACCAACGACTGTTTCCTACGGATTTCATTTTAAGTCATACAGTAAAAATATTTTTACGCCTGTGATTAGACAATCAGTTCGGGAATTGGATGCAAAGGATGCGGGACATTATACCGTGTATCTACCATCGTATGATGATGCGCATTTATTGAAAAATTTGTCTAAATTTCCAGACGTACAATGGGACGTTTACTCAAAACACAATAAGAAGAAATTTACACTCAAGAATGTGACGATAAACCCGATTCAAAGTGATACGTTCATTCAAAGCATGGCAAATGCGTCAGGAGTGTTGTGTGGCGCAGGATTTGAAACACCCGCTGAGGCTCTTTTCTTAAAAAAGAAATTATTGGTTGTCCCTATGAAAAATCAATATGAACAACATTTGAATGCCGCTGCGTTAGAGCAAATGGGGGTTCCTGTGATAAACAGCTTAAAAAAGAAATATGATTTTGCGATAGAATCTTGGTTGAATAGTAAAAATAAGGTCATCGTAGATTATCCAGATAATACGCGAGAAATAATAACGAAAATTGTAGAAAAACATAAATAATGAAAATGAAAAAAGTAGGGTATGCTATATTGGCTCTAGCGTTGACACAAGCTTTGGATAGCGAAGCACAAGTTTTAAAATCGAATAAAGATTCTGTTTCTTATTCGCTTGGAATGGATGTAGGAGCATCGTTAGCAAATAGTGGGGTGGTTATTGATGTAGAAAGCTTTTTAAAGGGCGTAAATGATGGCACTACCGGATCGAGTCGTATCATTACGCAAGAAGAGGGGATTCGTTTAATCAAACAGGCTTTCTCGAATGCCGCTGAAGCTAAGGCCACTGCTTTGAAACAAGAGGAAGTCTCTTTTTTCGAAAGTATTAAAGGAAAAACTGGAGTGAAGAGTGTTCCAGAAGGTCTTTACTATGAAGTATTACAGGAAGGAACAGGTCCAAAACCTACTTCTTCCGACGAAGTAACTGTTCATTATAAAGGTGCACTTGCTAGTGGAAAAGTTTTTGATAGTTCGTATGACCGAGGAGAGCCTTTAGATTTGTCTCTGGACGGTGTTATTCGGGGTTGGCAAATTGGTATTCCATTAATGGCTGTAGGATCAAAGTATAGATTGTATATACCTTCCTCGCTTGGCTATGGAGAGCGTGGTGCAGGTGGTGAAATACCTCCTTACAGTGCATTAGTATTCGATATAGAGTTGATTGGGATAAAAACAAAGGATGCTGCCGTTAATTAAGTTAGGTCATTCAGAACTCATGGTGTCTCCAGTTGGAATTGGAGCAATGTCGCTCAAAGGCGGGACGAATAAATTAAATCTCGATATACTCAAACACGCCTATGATTCTGGCTTTAATTTTTTCGATACGGCTGATTTATACGAGCGAGGAATGAATGAGACTCTGATAGGTCAAGCTGCGGCTGGGGTTCGTGACAAAATGGTGTTAGCTACGAAAGTGGGGAATCAATGGCGCTCAGATGGCAGTACATGGGATTGGAAAGCAACGAAGCCTTATATTATTAAAACGGTAGAATCATCGCTCTCTCGCTTGAATACGGATTATATTGACCTTTATCAATTGCATGGAGGTACAATGGAGGATCCCATAGATGAAATTATTGAGGCTTTTGAACAATTGGTTGAAGATGGAAAGATACGCTATTATGGACTTTCTTCTATCAGACCTAATGTTATTCGTACTTATGCAGAAAAATCGAATATTGTCAGTGTGATGATGCAATACAATCTGCTCGATAGGCGTCCTGAACTTTTATTTCCTCTTCTTGAAAACAATAATATTTCCTTGATTGGCAGAGGTGCGTTGACACAGGGAAAACTTATCGATAAACCGATCGATAATTACCTTCAATTGACTTCGGGAGAAGTGGGGCATGCCAAGCGAAATATAGATAAGATTTCTGCATCTTTAGGAATTAGTAAAATGCAGCTGTTAGTATCTTATGTATTAGGGAAATCCGTAAGATCTGTCGCTGCGGTGGGGGTAAGGACGTTAGCACAATTGAAAGAATTAACCGCTATCATCCCAAGTTTATCACCGTTGGATGAGGAAATTTATCAGGAATTAGAGCGAGGCTTGCGCAAACTGAATTATACAGATCACTTGAACTAATGAGTTTTCTGAAAAATATCTGATCTATTTATATCACGCCTATTTTCCTTTTCTGATCCTAATCAAAAAAGGAAAATAGGCGTGATATGTTTTTTGTTATTAACAATCTCGTGAATCGGCTATTGTGCTAGTACAAATTGAACGTCTGCATGGAATTTTACTTCTTCGCTGACCATAACACCGCCAGTTTCTAGTGCAGCGTTCCAGGTGAGACCAAAATCTTGACGATTAATTTTTCCAGAAATCGTGTATCCAGCTTTTTTATTACCCCAAGGATCTTTGGCTAAACCACCAAATTCCGCGGTGAATACAGTAGGTTTTGTTACTCCTTTTATCGTAAGATCACCCAATAAAGTAAATTCATCTTCATCTACTTTTTTAATCTCTGTAGACTTAAAAGTGATATCAGGATAAGATGATGCATTGAAGAATTCCTCACTTTTTAAATGCTGGTCTCGAGGTTCATTTTTCGTGGTAATTGAATTTGTTTTAATTTCAACATTAACCTGTGCTTGGGATAAATCAGGCGAGCTACCATTCACTGTTACTTCAAAGTCTTGAAATTGTCCTTTAACGCTCGAAATCATCATGTGTTTAACCTTAAATTCAAGCTCACTATGTGCTTTATCTAAATTCCACGTTGCCATAATATTATGTTTGTTTTTATTTTTCTCAATTTATACAAATCTCCAATAAAAATCAACTGAAAGCATTGATCTATGGTAATAAAATAGGAGTTTGACAAAGGGCTGATGAATTCCATAGTTTAGCTTTTGTCAATCTTCTTTCCCAGATAAACTAGAGCCAATAATAGTGACAACGTAGCTAGTGTAATGAGGCTAAGGTTTACAAAGGTCTTCAACACACCTATTTTATCTAGGTTTAAAAAATAGTATGGATAGAATCCGGAAATTGCTCCGCGTGTCATGACAAAACCCAAATAGGTGATAGGGTAGATCAGCCAAATCAATACTGCATTTTTACGTACGTTTGCTTTTTTTACATAAATCCACCAAAAAATAAATGTGTATAAGGGGATGACAGTATGTAGGAGTTCATCAACTAGGTATTGCAAGCCTGTAGGATGCCACAAACTACGAAGTGCCACTTGGTAGACTATGCCAACCACGAGAATGAACGCTGTTACAGCTGTTAGACTGCCTGCTCCTTTGAAAATACGAAAAAAACCTCTGCGGAGATTAAATGCAGCACTTGTGAAAAAAAATGCGACTAAAAGATTCGTCTGTATGGTGAAATAGCTAAAAAAACGGATAAGCATTTCTGTTATGTCCGTCTGTCTATGATACAGCATCAGTACAAATTGTGTCAATATGGTTAACCAGGCTAGTGATAAACCAATAATTTCTAATTTCCGTCTCATAATGTATCTTTCATTGTAGATGCTATCAAAATAAAGCTATGCCGTATAAATTATTTGCTCTAATACTATGGTGTATGTATTTGTTAGTTTGTATTATTTTATTGTTATTTACAGGGGAATTTAATTCGTTTATTGTCTCAAGATAAACATATGGTGGAAAATAAACAATTTTTTTGGATTAGAACATAAGGCCCCTTGTGTTAAATAAGTTATAATTACTAGTTAATTGGCTTTTTTTTAGTAAATTATTATATATGTTATCGATCAATTTATTGGATAGACTATAATGTTGCATATGAAAGGGAATTTATTCATCTTTGTGTAGATGAGATTTTTCATAGGTATATTAGCTATATATGTTCTATTGCTTTCGGGAATTTCCTGTAAGGATAGCGTAAGCTATACGCCTGATTCTGTGGTTACAGCTATTGGTGATACGCAAGATGGAACCCATGATCACACCGAGCATAGCGGTGATGGTTGTTCGCCTTTTTGTTCTTGCAATTGCTGCAGTGTTAACATGGTGTCGATTAATTTTTTTGAAATCGAATTAGGTAAAACAGTCGCTATAGATTTACCGAAACTAAAGTTCTTCCAAAGAACTCAACACGTATCTCATTATCCTAGTCGTATTTGGCAACCCCCAAAATTTAACGCGTAGTAGTTTTTTTTATTGTACAACTGATTTCGTTTATAATCTGATGGTGGAATCAGATTGTCGTAATCAGGGTATGCAATAGCCTGTAGGTTCGAAAATAGATCATGTATCTCTTGTCGAAAGAATATATGCTATTGTATTGCCACAGAATATTTAACTGTTTAAGTTTTAACTTAAACAAAATGTTGACATTAAGACATCTATTGTGTTAGATAGCATCATAAAATTTAGTATCAAAAATAAGATTATTGTAGGGTTGATGACATTGATCTTGATAATCTGGGGAATTTGGAGTGCAACAAAGCTTCCTATTGATGCCGTTCCAGATATAACAAATAACCAAGTTCAAATCTTTACCTCCTGTCCTACGTTGGCGGGACAGGAGGTCGAACAATTGGTGACTTTCCCTATTGAGCAAAGTATTGCGAATGTTCCCAAAGTAGAAGAAATACGTAGTATTTCAAGATTTGGACTTTCCGTTATTACGGTAGTTTTCGAAGAAGATGTGGACATCTATTTTGCGCGACAACTTATCAATGAAAGATTGAAAGAAGCAGTCGAAGATATTCCTGCTGGAATAGGATCTCCAGAGCTAGCGCCTGTGAGTACAGGGCTTGGTGAGGTGTATCAATATATTATACATCCCAAGAAAGGTAGTGAAGGAAAATATAACGCTAAAGACCTGCGTACCATGCAGGATTGGATCGTTGCTAGGCAGTTATACGGAACTGCTGGTGTTGCAGAGATCAATAGTTTTGGTGGAGAACTAAAACAATATGAGGTCTCTGTCAATCCTGATCGATTGAAGGCGATGAACGTGAGTATTCCCGAGATATTCACAGCTTTGGAACAAAATAATCAAAATACAGGAGGTGCGTATATCGATAAAAAGCCAAATGCGTATTTCATTCGTGGTATAGGAGTCGTTACTTCCCTGCGAGACGTAGAAGAAATAGCGATAAAAACAGCGGGAGGGGTGCCGATTTACATAAAGGACGTAGCTGAGGTTGATTTTGGTAGTGCTGTTCGTTATGGCGCTCTAACTTACAATGGCGAAGTGGACGCTGTTGGTGGGGTTGTCATGATGCTAAAAGGCGAGAATAGTAATGAGGTAGTTAAGCGAGTCAAGGAGAAACTTCCTACAATCCAGAAGTCTTTACCAGATGATGTCGTGATTGAACCCTATCTTGATCGTACAGACTTAGTCGGACGTGCAATTAATACCGTGGAGAAGAATCTGATTGAAGGTGCATTGATCGTTGTTTTTGTACTCGTTATTTTTTTAGGTAATCTCCGTGCAGGACTTATTGTTGCGTCGGCTATTCCTCTTTCGCTTCTATTTGCGTTAGGCATGATGCACGTATTTGGTGTCAGCGCCAATTTGATGAGCTTAGGTGCAATAGATTTTGGACTGATTGTCGATGGTGCTGTGATTGTCGTTGAAGCGACGCTCCATCATTTGGGATTACGAAAATCCACAGAGAAACTTACACAAAAACAAATGGATGAAGAGGTCTTTGAATCGGCTTCCAAAATCCGAACGAGTGCTGCTTTTGGAGAAATCATTATTCTAATCGTTTATATTCCAATTTTGACTCTCGTAGGGGTAGAAGGTAAGATGTTCACGCCAATGGCTAAAACCGTTGGCTTCGCCATATTGGGGGCATTGATCTTGTCGTTGACATATATCCCTATGATGTGCGCACTTTTTCTTCCTAAGAAAGGGCATCAGAAGCAAACGTTCAGCGATAGATTGGTGTATAAACTACAGAAACTTTATGCACCGATATTACAGGTAGCTATAAGGTTTAAATATCTTATTATTTCGGTAACATTAGCCGTCTTTATAATCACTGTTTTCATTTTTAACCGCATGGGAGGCGAATTCATTCCACAACTTCAAGAAGGAGACTATGCATTTCATTGTATACTTCCGCAAGGTAGTTCGTTGAGTCAAAGTATAGAGACTTCAATGAAGGCATCGCGGATTATTAAGGAGTTTGATGAGGTGAAGATGGTTGTAGGCAAAACTGGAGCTGCAGAGGTGCCTACGGATCCTATGCCTCCCGAGGCAACAGATATGATGGTCGTCCTTAAATCTCAAGACGAATGGAGATCAGGACGAAATTATAACGAGTTAGCGGACGCTATTATGGAAAAATTAGAAGTTATTCCTGGTGTGTTTTTTGAAAAAAATCAACCTATCCAAATGCGGTTTAATGAATTAATGACGGGAATACGTCAGGATGTAGCTGTCAAGATTTTTGGAGAGGATATGGATAGTTTAGCGGTGTACGCAACGAAGGTTGGACAAATTGTACAAGGCATTCCTGGAGCTACAACTCCACAAATTGAACGCGTGAGTGGTCTGCCTCAGATCAATATTGAATATGATCGAACGCGAATTGCTAATTATGGATTAACGATCAAACAGATTAATGATATAGTGAGTACCGCCTTTGCAGGAAAATCTGCCGGACAGGTGTACGAGAATGAAAGACGTTTTGAATTGGTTGTCCGCTTGGATAGCCTAAATAGGAACCATATCGATGACGTAAGTAATCTGATGATTCCCGTAGGCGGAGAAACACAGGTTCCTTTATCACAATTGGCAACAATAGGTTATAAATTAGGCCCTGCACAAATTAGTCGAGAAGCTGGAAAGCGAAGAATCGTTATTGGATTTAATGTCTCGGGAAGAGACGTACAAAGCGTTGTGGAGGATATTCAGGAACAACTGAATACAAAGATAAAACTACCTTCTGGATATTATTTTACTTATGGTGGACAATTTGAGAATTTGCAAGAAGCGAGTGCACGCCTAATGATTGCTGTTCCAGTTTCACTGTTACTGATATTTATGCTTCTTTATTTTACATTTCACTCATTTAAACAGGCTATTCTCATATTTACTGCTATTCCAATGAGTGCAATAGGTGGCGTTTTTGCTTTGCTGATAAGGGATATGCCTTTCAGTATCAGTGCCGGGATAGGTTTTATTGCATTGTTTGGCGTTGCCGTGCTAAATGGTATCGTTCTTATTGGCACGTTCAACCAGTTGGAGAAAGAGGGGATTACAGATGTGTTACAGCGAGTAAAAGAAGGTACTTTAATACGATTACGCCCCGTGTTAATGACTGCTATGGTTGCTTCCTTAGGCTTTTTGCCAATGGCAATCAGTTCAAGTGCAGGAGCGGAAGTTCAAAAACCTCTGGCTACCGTAGTAATAGGTGGACTTTTAACAGCTACCTTTCTTACACTTTTTGTCTTACCTTTGCTTTATATCCTTTTTAATTCCTCATTTAATTTTAGCAAAATAGGCAATAAGAAAGCCTCTGTATCGATTTTGCTATTTTGTTTTTCCATTTTTGGAATTCGTGCTCAAGAAAGAATATCGATTGGTAGCGCGGTCGAAAGTGCCATAACAAGTAACCAACGCATCCGTGTAAATAAAGCAGAGGTTCAGGTGGCTACATTGAATGTAAAAACAGCACTAGAAATCCCAAAAACAGGTCTATTTTTTGAAAATGAAGATTATCGTCCCTCAGATAATATAGGTATATTAAAAATTGGATTATCGCAAGAGATACCGTGGCCGGGATTGCTGGTTGCCCGTAAAAAATATTTTGAAGAACAGCTTAAATACACTGAACTCGATGAAAATGTATTGCAAGCTGCAATAACGAGGGATGTTCGCATAGCCTATTATCAATTATGGTATTTGCAAGATCGTCAGAAGCTTTATGCACAGTTGGATAGTATTTATTCTTCTTTATTTAAGGCGACTGAATTGAGGTTACGTACAGGCGATGTTGCTGCATTAGACAAAATCGCTGCTGAGGCAAAGGCCAACGAGGTTCGTGCCCAAGTCGAGCAGAATAACAAGGAAATGCTGATTCAGCAACAGCAATTGATGATGTTGCTGAATAAAAATGAATGGATGTTGCCCATCGATAGCCCATTGGAAAAAATAGAAGTTGATTTGGTGGAATTGTCGTCTATTCATCCTGTGCTTCTTTTGCAGCAACAGAATGTAATTATCGCCGAAAAAAATATCGACATCCAACGAAAAAGTAATTTGCCAGATTTTACTGGACGTTTTTTTTCACAAAGGCTATGGGGAGCAGATGATCCTTTTACGGGCTTTTCTGTGACTGCAGCTATTCCAATTTTCGGATGGGGTGCGAGTCGCAGTAAAGTTAAGACTGCTCAGGCTGAGAAGATAGTGCAGGAGGAGAATTTAGCTTACAAGACACAAGAATTGAAAACACAGCAATTAACTACACGGTCTGCCATTCAGAAAAATGTTTCCCTACTACATTTTTATGAGTCGTCAGGATTGAAACAGGCTAATGAAATTATTAAAGCAGCGAGCCTAAGTTATAATACAGGAGAAATTGGATTTGCAGAATTGAGCCAGTTTTTAGGTCAGGCAATTGCCATTCGTCAAAATTATTTGGATGTACTTAATCTCTACAATCATTCGGCAATCGAATTTAATTACTTTAACAATAAATAATTACGCATGAAACGCAGTGAAAATATTATATATACAGTTATACTTCTTTTATTTTTTGGGAGTTGCGGACAGAAACATAGCAATAATGATGGACATGACCATGCGGATACGAATGTACACGCAGGACATGGAGAAGAACAACATAGTGGTGAAACCGTAACGATTACTAGTCTTACGCAAGAACAAATGGCATCGGTAGGTATAGTGCTTGGAGAAATGGAGATGAAGAATCTTACAGCCGTGGTTAAGGCAAATGGCGTCTTGCGTGTACCCAATAATAATAAGGCTAATATAACGCCTCTTTATGGGGGAGTGATTCGAAGTATGGCCGTACAGCTGGGAGATCGGGTAAAGAAAGGGCAGGTTATTGCCACTGTTGCCAATCCCCAATTCATTCAATTACAAGAGGAATATCTAATGGTTTCTAGTCAAATTGTGTTGGCTGATCAAGAATTGCAAAGGCAACAAGAACTCAATGAGGGAAAGGCGGGCACGCGTAAGAATCTACAAAGTGCGAATGCTCAAATTAACGCCCTTCGTACGAAGAAAGCCTCACTGCAACAGCAAATCAGATTGATGGGGATTGACCCAGAGACAGTAAGTGATACTAATTTACGTTCAAATCTGGTTGTAACAAGTCCGATAAATGGGGTGGTCAGTAATGTGTTTGCAAAGATCGGTAGCTATGTTGACGTTTCCTCGCCGGTGATGGAGGTTGTAGATAATGACCTTCTACATTTGGATTTACAGGTTTTTGAAAAAGATTTGTCGAATATCCGAATCGGACAGATTGTTAATTTTACGATTACCAATAACCCATCCATAATTTACTCAGCAAAAGTGTTCAGTATTGGGGCTTCTTTTGAAAATGAGAGCAAGTCCATTGCTGTTCACTGTAATGTCGTTGGTAATAAATCAGGACTTATTGATGGTATGAATACCGTTGGAACGGTCAGTCTGGATCAAAGTTTAGTTCCTGCTGTACCCACTTCCGCTATTGTGGAAGCTGATGGAAAAAACTACATCTTTGTAAGAACCGATAAGGAAGGGGATGAACATGAACATGAACATGAACACGAAAAAGAAGAAGAACATCAACATGTACACGAAAAAAGTGGGACAATTAATTTTGAAAAAATAGAAGTGATAAAAGGTGTATCTGAGATGGGGTATACGGCTATTACTTTAGTAAGTAGCATTCCATCAGGATCTAAAATTGCCGTTAAAAATGGTTTTTTTATCAACGCTAAGATGAGTAATACAGGAGGACACGCACACTAATCTGCCTGTGGCATAACAAGTGGCAAACTTGATCTTAAACTTTTAAGATAGTTATGCGGGTACGTATCATATTAATACTGCATTTGGATAAGGAGAGCGCAGCTCTCCTTATTTTTTCTCTTATCCTAAATTTGACTTCGTGTTCGCTAACCTAATGCTACATCTAATGTCATCATAATAACGAAACCTGCTATAAATCCCAAGGTCGCTACATCAGAATTTTTATGCTGTTGTGCTTCTGGAATTACTTCTTCTACCACAACAAAAATCATAGCTCCTGCAGCAAATGCAAGTGCATAGGGAAGAATAGGTGTGAATGTCGTAACAGCGAGTGCTCCGATTACGCCAAAAATAGGTTCAACTATAGCGGAAGCTTGACCATACATAAAGCTTTTTCGTCTACTCATCCCCATTCTTCGTAATGGCATAGCAACAGCGATACCCTCGGGGAAATTTTGCAAACCGATACCTATAGCTAACAGAACAGCCCCGGAGATTGTCGCTTCTGGAATACCCGCAGCAACGCCGCCAAATAGAACACCTACTGCTAATCCTTCAGGGATATTATGAAGTGTAATAGCAAGAATCATCAGTGTGGTTTTTTGCCATGGTGTTTTCACACCTTCTATTTGTTTGAAATTGACATGCAAGTGTGGCAGGACCTTGTCTACTACGAAAAGAAAAAAACTTCCTACAAGAAAGCCTACTACAGCAGGAATAACCTTTTGAAAGCCTTCTCCTTCACTCATATTAATCGCTGGTATCAATAGGCTCCAAATACTTGCTGCAACCATTACACCTCCAGTAAAGCCAAGCATTCCATCCATTATATTATTGCTAGTTCTTTTAAAGAAAAATACGGAAGCGGCTCCCAAAGCCGTTACGAACCATGTAAATAGTGTCGCATAAAGGGCTGCCCATATCGGATCGATATGTTCAAAATGGTAAAGGATAGTGTCAATCATAAATCTATTTAATTTAATATCTTGCTCATCAAGAGATCGATATTAGTTTTGTGAAAATAAAAAGTTAGACAAATCTAACAAAATAGTTTCATTATATTTTTAACTAAAAATTCTTAGTAGATTTGTGTATGATATCATCAACCGAGGAAAATTATCTCAAAATTTTGTTTGCACTTTCCCAAGAAAAAGAGGAAGTAAGCATTAATGAGCTAAGTCAACACTTGCAGGTAAAGATGCCGACGGTGACTAGTATGATGAAACGGCTTTCTGAGAAGTGTTTGGTCGTCTATGAAAGCTATCGTCCGACAAAGCTAACTCCACAAGGTAGGAAGATTGCGGCCTCTATTGTTAGGAAACATAGACTAACTGAAATGTATCTTGTAGAAAAGATGGGATTTGGTTGGGATAAGGTTCATGTCATCGCCGAACAAATAGAGCATATCCAGTCTATAGCATTCTTTGATCGTATGGATGAGTTGCTTGGATATCCGCAATTTGATCCACATGGTTCACCTATCCCTGATGTTGAAGGCCTCATAAAACCCAATAATTACAGAAAACTTAGCCAATGTGTAGCGGGGGAATGTGTTCGATTAAAAGCAATTAATGACTCTTCAGAAGGCTTCCTTACGTATCTGACAACAAAAGATCTGAGTTTAGGTACCGAAATCAAGATTTTAAATATCGAATCTTTTGACGGGAATATGACTGTATCTTACAAGTCAAATCTTACTACTGTATTAAGTAAAGTTATTTGCGATAGGTTACTTATCTTTTAACTGAGAATAGTATTTTAATTTATACTTTTTCGTCTATTAGTTCTTGGTAGGGTTTGTTCATCTGTCTTGGGCTGCGAAATGGCCGGTGTGCTAACTTTAACACACCAAACCATCTCGTCTCCTCCCCGAGACTCCAATCAATAGGTAGTTCTGATCGAAGTGTATTCTCAAATCCCAAAGACCCAAAAAAATGGATAAAAAAGAGAATGCTACATAAATAGATGTTTTTTTATTTGTATTGCGATCCTTTTTTGTTTTTTTATGATAGATAACATAGAACACCCCTGTTTCGTTTTATGAAAAGTAGCCTAATTTTTTGTTTTAAGTTGTTGTTGGTAAGGTTTTTAGTGGAGCGTCTTTTGTCCCAATTAAAATAAAGTTTATTTTAGCATCCTATTTGAACTTGGGTGTCAACACTATTTAAAAAGGTTATCTTTGTACCATCTAAACATTGTTTATTTTATATTTAAAAGATGAAGTATCTAGGTATAGGCGGACTCATTGGCCTATTTTTATCGATTCAGATTGTCTTTGCTCAAAAAAATATTATTCCGCAACCGCAGGATATTTTTATAGGATCTGGTAAATTTCCTTTAAGCGAATTACGTATTTCATCCAAGGATCAGTGTGCTGAAGCGATCTATTTAAAGAAGCAATGGGGTGCTCTGTTTGGCAAGCCAATGCCAGAGACAGCCGATCGTGAAACATTAGCATTGGTTGTTTCTAAGGATTGGGATAAAGCGGAAGAGGCATATCAATTAGAGATTAATAATGCCGGAATTCGTATCGTTGCGGGCAATGAAAAAGGTGTTTTTTATGGTATACAAACCTTGTTGCAATTGTGTGCTGAGAATAGGGAGGAGGGATATATAGCCTATTTATTGATAGACGATTATCCTAAATTTCTTTACAGAGGTATGCATCTTGATGTATCCCGACATTTTTTTTCTGTACCTGAGGTCAAAAAGTTTCTAGATTATATCGCAGCCTATAAAATTAACAGATTTCATTGGCACTTGACTGACGACCAAGGTTGGCGTATGGAGATTAAATCACATCCGAAGTTGACTGAGGTTGGCGGATTTCGAAAACGGATACCTTTCGATGGGAATGAACAGCCAATTGCAAATCCCGATTTATATGGAGGTTATTACACGCAAGAGCAAATAAAAGAGGTTGTTGCTTACGCTTCGAGTTTACATATTGAAGTTATACCGGAAATAGAGATGCCTGGACATGCGCTAGCAGCTCTTGCTGCGTATCCTGAACTTTCATGTACGGGAGGACCATTTGAAGTGTGGACAGGAAGGGGAGTGACGGACGATATTTTTTGTGCCAAAGAAGAAACGTTCCAACTATTGGAAGATGTTATTGATGAGGTTGTATCTATTTTTCCAAGTCATTATATACATATAGGCGGCGACGAGGCTCCGAAGAAACGGTGGAAAGAATGTACGCATTGTCAACAGGTTATAAAGCGAGAGGCACTAGAGGATGAACACGAGCTGCAGAGTTATTTTATAACGCGAATGGAGAAATATATCAATGGAAAAGGTAAAAAAATCATTGGATGGGATGAAATCTTAGAAGGCGGACTTGCTCCGAATGCGACAGTAATGAGTTGGACAGGGATTGAAGGTGGTATTCATGCAGCTAGAAGTGGACATGATGCTATAATGACGCCTGCTTCACACTTGTATTTTGATTATTATCAGGGAAATCCGCAAACAGAACCTTTGGCTTTTTCCGCCGATTTGAGGTTAGCGCAAGTATATAGCTATAATCCAATCCCAGAAATGCTAAATACTGAAGAACGTCAACATATCTTGGGTACGCAGGCCACAATGTGGACTGAATATATTCCAAACTTCAAACAGGTAGAGTATATGTTGTTTCCGCGACTGATGGCATTGTCTGAAGTGGCTTGGGGAACATCGAACCCTATTGATTATAAGGGGTTCGAGAATCGAGTTATTAGCCATTTTAGTGAATTGGATCGTCAAAATATTAACTACAGTAGAGCTATTTATGAAATCCGTGGTCAGGTTCGTTCGAGTAATACTGCAAAAACTTATGTTCTTTCTACGGCAAAAGATTCTACAAATATTCGCTATACATTGGATGGATCGGAGCCTAATTCCTATTCAATGATCTATCAGGGACCTATTCGTGTGAATGGAGCTGCTGTTGTTAAAGCGGCTTATTTCGAGAATGGGCAAAAGATTAGCACTACTTCTGAACAGATATTTGTCGAGTCCAAAGCGACAAACAAACATATAATGCTAAACAAGCCACCAGAAGATGCTTATGCCGCGGGAGGTGCAGCAATACTGGTGGATGGTATTCTGGGATCAAAAGCTTTCCATAAAGAACATTGGTTAGGTTTTATAAAAACAGATGTTTGCGCAACAGTAGATCTTGTAAAAGCATCAACTTTTTCTGAAGTAGGGATTTCCCTTTTGGAAAACAGAGGGATTGGGGTTCACTATCCAGCTCGAATTAACATCTCTATATCTTCCGATAATCATATATTTGAAGATTTAAAGGAAATATCTGTGGAGGAAATTAGACGCACGAATGGATTCGTGAAAGTCTTGGTCGGCAAACAAAAGGCTCGTTTTGTGAGGATAACATTGAAAGACCCAGGCAAAATCCCTGTAGGAAGTCCATTGCCGGGGAGTGATAGCTGGATATTTATTGATGAGATAGCTGTTGATTGATAAACTTATCTACTTACAAACGAAATCCAAGTAACTTTTGATAGTATATTTATTGATTTTAGCGAAAAAATATGGAAATGGATAGAAGTGATGATCATGCTGTTTTTCATGAAGATAAGACGTTTAGTAAAATAGATTTTCACGGTAAAGTATTGCGCAAACGCGAATTTAACAGATGTGTATTTACCAGTTGTGATTTTAATGGAAGTGATCTTCGGGATAATATTTTCGAAGATTGCACATTCGAAAACTGTGATTTATCCATGGTAAAAATTGAAGGGACGGGTTTTCAAAATGTAAGATTTAAAGGCTGCAAATTGCTTGGAGTAGATTTTACCGGATGTAACACATTTATGTTTTCATTTATTTTTGCTAATAGCACGTTGGATTATAGTATTTTTTACGGGAGAAAGATGAGGAATACAGTGTTTGAAGCCTGTAGACTTATCGAAGTAGATTTTACTTCTAGTGATTTGGCCGCAAGTATTTTTATTGAAAGTGATCTGGCAGGAGCAAAATTTGTTACTTCTAATCTTGAAAAAGTGGATTTTACGAGTGCAAGAAATTTTACAATTGATCCCAGTATAAATAAAATGAAGCGTGCAAGGTTTTCGGCAGGTGGTCTTGAAGGATTATTGTATAAATACGATCTTGATATACGATAGTGATGACAAAAAACTAGGGTATCCAAGCGCTCTAGTAATTCTTATGAGCTTTATTTTTTTTGCTAAAGTATGAACGCGTACCATTATGCTAAAGCGGAAAACGATAACAAATCGTAAAAAGTCGCTATTTAGAAAAAGGTTGGAAATATTTTTCATAAATAGTATAAAATTTTTTCCAGCGTTCGTTCCGTTCTTCTTCATTTAATGCATTTAAAATTGTTATTCTTCCGTTTCGGATCTGTACTTGATAAAAACAGGAGAGTTGGTCTAAGATTAACTGTAGAAGGATATATCGATCTAGATTCGCAATGACGATCTCTTTTCCTTTTTCTTCTAAAATATTAAAGACAGTGTCGTCTTCTAGCGAAGGAATTTCAATAATTTGACCTTCCAAGAGCTGGGGTAGAGGCTTTTCGGTGGTACATTGTGCACCATACGGATGGTAGTCAAAAATTGCGCTTAGTGGAATAGGAGTGTTAAGCTCTTCAAACCAATACATAATAAATTCGCTTTCGTTTACTTTATCGTCGATACTCTCGTCTGTCACCACAAAACCAAGCTTTTGATAGAACTCGATACTTTTAAAGTTTTTTTGGAATACGTTTAAAGACAGCTTTTTATGTGATTTCATAACGTGTTTTATCAATAGCCGACCAATCCCTCTTCCTTGATATTCCGGTTTCACAAAAATTGCAGCAATATGTGTGTCTAACAGTGCAACGAATCCATACGCGGTTTTTACTCCTTCGGCAATATAGACCGTTGATTGGGGGAGATAATCTGTTTCCATCGCTTCTTGATTTAAATGCCAGTATTTCTCTGCAATAAAATCATGAGCCACTATAGAAGCCTGTAACCATATTTTGGCTAGGCCTCTATAATCGCTTTTATTTGCCTGTCGTATATTTATTTCGTTCATGTCTCAATGTGTCGCCGAGTGTCGTTCTGAATTTCAAAGATACCGAGAATAACGAATATTGATGTCGGATTGATTTCTAAAACTCAATATGCTATCCGCATAACTTAGCAAGCTAAATCAGATTTTCACATCACTTGAACAAGAAAAGGCGTGGGATTGTTTGGCGCTTTTTCCTATATTTAAACTAAACCTTTATGTTTATCTCCCCAAAGTTCAAGCTGTTGAATTACAGGGCGTAAATCGTAACCGATGGATGTAAGCTCGTATTCCACTCGAGAGGGTACCTCTGCATAGACTACGCGTTTTAGAATTTTATGCTTCTCTAATTTTCGGAGCTGTAAGCTTAACATTCTTTCTGTGATGTTTGGTAGCAATTTTCTTAGTTCTCCGAACCTCAATTTTCCATTCAAGAGCCAGGAACAGATTACAAGAGACCATTGTCCTCCAATGATATTTGTAGCGTAGACTTCCGAACATTCTTCGCCCAATGCCCTTCTATTTTCAAAATTAGTAGATGTTTCCTTTACTTTTGACATTCCTTACATTATTTATAGTACCTCACAATAGGGTGCAAATACACAAAAATAGAATATAGCTAGTTATTTTTGTGAGAAGAAAAAAAAGATGATGAAAAAATGAGTATACTGATTATTATTACACATCCCACGATAGCAAGCTCTTTAATAAATAAGAGATGGATTGAAGAATTGAAGAAGTATCCAGACAGATTTCATATACATGATTTGTATCAAGCATATCCTACAGGTGAAATCGACGTGGTTGCTGAACAACAGAGGATAACAAAATATGAAAAAATTATCTTCCAGTTTCCCGTGTATTGGCATAGCTCTCCACCGCTTCTTAAGAAATGGATAGATGAAGTACTGATATACGGATGGGCATATGGAAGTAAAAGTGGTTATCAAATGGCTGGTAAAAAGATTGCTTTAGCAATGTCTGCAGGTGTGGATGAGTATGAATATGGTCCTGCAGAAAAATATAAATATACATTGAGAGAGCTAACTAGACCTTTTGAATTAACGTTTGAGTATATCAAAGCGGATTATCAACCGTTATTCGCATATTATGGCATTGAGTTGAATACCTCCCAAGAATGGATCGAAAGAAGTGTACCACTGTATTTAAGTTTTTTGGAATCATTTTAACATTTTAACGACCTCTCGTTTGAAATTAGCCGAGATAATACATTCGATGTGATAGGAGTTGGGTTTTTTGATTGGGGAATCAGGTGTAAACAGATCCGGTCGAGTCGAATAAGTAGGCCTTAAAACTTACTCTTTCGTCTCTTTGATTACATAATATTCCTTTTTGCGGAGGTTTTATTCCTTCTCAACGCCTTTGAACTTAGTTTGGCATTTTATTTTTGCAGGAGTTCGATGTGAGGGACTTTGTGTTTTTCTACTGTGCGTACTGCAGATGCCTTTAGTAAGATACATTCCTTATGTCAAAATTTATCGTTTCAAAAAAAATAATATGCAATATCAAACTAAAATACGGTGGTCCTTAATTTCTGGAATTCTAGCAGCTTTATGCTGGATTGTAGGAGATATGTTTGTAGCAGGGTTTTCTGTAAACCCTGCGGACTATCCATTATTCTCAGAGACTTATGCGGGTAAGGTTGATGTAGATCTTGCCGTGCTCATGCTAGAGGGGTCTTCTAATCGGTTGATGTTTGGGGCCTTAATTGGCGCAATGACAGCCACGTTATTTCTGCCAGGAATTTGGCTTTCCTATCAATTTGTTATTGATAAATCCAAATGGTATGCTCTGGGGATTTATTTTATGCTTATCGTCAGTGTTCTTCTTTCGCCACTGGGGCACGCGGTTTATTTTTATGTAGGGGAAATACATAAGGCTATATACCATACAGATCCCATAGCTCATCCTTACTTGCTGGAGACGGCTAATGCTTTTACAAAATCATTGTACATTACTTGGGGCACAGCTATTTTGGTAATGTTTATCGGTTGGCTACTTTTTTCGATTTTGATTTTTACAGGAAAAACCATGTTCCCAAAGTGGGCCGGATTGGTGACGCCTCTTTTTCTTACGATTTACCAATTGCCTTTACAACTTATTTTGCCAGCATCTGATTTTAAAGGATTTATCGGTTCAGCAGCGTTCAATATATCTTATTTTATTTTCTTTGTGTTAGTCCAAGTATTTTTTATTAAAAAGCTAAAACACAAAGATATGCGAACTGGAAACTGAGTAATTAAGATGCAATAACTCTTCCAGCGATTTCGTGTTTATTTTAAAATTTCATATACGAAAAGAGGGACTTCGCTGTCCCTCTTTTCGTATATGAGATATATTTATGGGGCTCCGAGAAGGTGCTGTTTCCTTTCGCGAGTTTTATACTTGAAATGAGTAAAGAAGGCTTATTACTATTGATGGCATCCTTCTTTTTCATTATTTTGCATCTTTTGGTATTTTATCAAACATGCAAAGTTATGCAAAAAACGAATTTTGATTCGGGATTTTGTGGGAATCTTCCCATTCATCATATTAATACCATCCAACCACATGGAGCTGTAATTCTTGTTGATAAGCATGATCTAACCGTTGTTCAAGTAAGTGTAAATATTGTTGAGTATTTTCTTCTTGAAGTGCAGGAGATTATAGGTAGAAAACTGGATGACTTGACAGGATTAAGTATTGAAGATTTTTTACAAGGTTTTGGAGATGGGAAAAAGAAACGTATCTCGTTAAAAATAGAGCCGGCACATCACACCATGTCGGCTTGGATAATGGAACATACTCATTACTACTTTATAGAGATACAACCAGAGTCCGATACTTACGACAGTAAATTTAGCGGTGTACAGGAAGTGAGAGAATTGGTTGATACATTAGATACAACAAACGAACTTCAGGAAGCATGTGATCTGATCGTGGTAGAATTAAAACGTATGTTGGGGATCGATGGCGTTATGATGTACAAATTTGATGCGGATTGGAACGGTACGGTAATTTCAGAAGTTAAAACGAACGGTTTAGAACCTTATTTAGGTGTGACATTTCCAGCATCTGATGTGCCAAAGCAGGCAAGAGAATTGTATTTAAGAAATCCTATACGTCTCATACCTAATCGAAAATACGAACCTGCGCGTCTCTATCCAGTGATTAATCCACTAACAAATGCGTTCACCGATCTTTCTACTTGTTTTTTACGAGGAGTTTCTGATGTACATTTGGAATATCTGCGTAATATGGGGGTAGTGGGATCCATGTCCCTGCGAGTTTTGCACAATGGCAAATTGTGGGGACTCATTTCCTGTAACCATAGTTCCCCTTACGAGTTGAGTTTTGAAGATTGTACCAATTTAGCGTTATTGACAAATGTGATATCTACCAAAATTTCTTCCATAATCAATAGTAGAGAGTATCAATTTGTGTCGAATTTACAACGCGATCGGAACACCATAATTGATAATGTTTATAAACTTGGATTAGAAAAAGGGCTATTTGATGGTCCGCAGAATATTCTGAATCTCTTCGATGCTTCCGGTACTGTGTTATTTTCAGAAGGGAAACAATTTCATCGAGGAAGCGTACCAAACAGGGATTTCTTAGACAATATTTTCCTATGGCTTCAGGCAAAGAATATCAATCAAGTATATTCGACTCACCATCTTGTCGGCGATTTAGAAGAAGCAGAAGAGGTTCACGAGATTACAAGTGGAATGTTAGTAATCCCGATATCAAATCGAGGAGCAGAATATATTGTCTGTTTTAGACCTGAGTTTATAAAAACAATAGAATGGGGAGGCAACCCGCATGAGACAGTAAATTTTGAGGAAGGAGGTTTGGTTTATCATCCTCGGAATTCATTCAAGATATGGATGGAGACAGTTCATCAAACAGCGAAGCCTTGGCATGAACAAGAGTTACAGATTGCAAACAGCATACGAAGTTTTCTACTGGAACATGATTCTTAATATTTGCTTTACTAATGAAAAATAAACAGAATCCAATTTTACAATATGTAGTGGGTATAGGAGCATCGGCAGGTGGATTGGAGGCTATTCACGATCTCTTTGACCGTATTCCCTCGAGCATCAATGTCTCATTTGTACTGATTCAACATCTCTCTTCTGATTACAAAAGTCTACTTGTAGAGTTGGTTTCCAAGCATACGCATATGAAGGTGTTAGAGGCAACGGAAAATGAAGTTATAGAACCCTCACGTGTCTATGTAATACCAAATGATAAACTTATCACAGTTAGAAATGGGCGTTTACATCTTGAGAAAAAAGGTGATAGGGTTCCAAATAATGCTATAGATAACTTTTTTGTTAGTTTAGCTAAGGATAGTAAGAATCAAGCTATTGGAGTTATTCTTTCTGGAACCGGAAGTGATGGTACTGTTGGGATCGAGGCGATTAAGGAACATGGTGGTATGGTTATCGTGCAAGATCCCACGGCGGCGAAGTTTGATAGTATGCCTTTAAGTGCTATTAAGTCGGGAAATGTAGACTATGTTGTCGACACGGCCAACATGTTCGAGAAAATCGAAGATTATATCAGTCAGGCCCCCATTCGTGCCCTAGAACAAGGTGAAATAGAAGAATATGTGGTGAATAAACTTTTTGAGCTTGTTCATGTACATACAGGACATGACTTCTCACTTTATAAAACACCTACAATTTTTCGTCGGATAGGTCGTCGTATGAAAGTATTAAATTTGGATAGGGTTGACCAGTATGTGGAAGTCTTAAAAAATAGCCAAGAAGAAATCGCAATTTTGGGAAAAGACTTTTTGATTGGTGTTACGCAGTTTTTTCGTGATGAAGCGGCCTTCGACATTTTAAAAAATAAAGTTATTCCTCATATTGTCGAACAAAAAACATCAGATGATTCTATCAAGGTGTGGATTTGTGCCTGTAGCACCGGTGAGGAGGTTTATTCTGTGGCCATACTCATTGATCAATATCTTAAAAGAGAAGATAAAAATATTGAAGTGAAGATTTTTGCTTCAGATATAGACGAAGTAAGTTTAGAAATTGCTTCAAAAAACAGTTACCCAGAGTCGTTTCAAAAATCAATTCCACCAACACTTTTTGAAGAATATTTTATCGTTGATGGGCAACGTATATCTGTTGTTCCCCATATTCGAAAGCAGGTAGTATTCGCGAAGCATAATGTGATCAAAGCTCCTCCTTTTATAAAAAATGATTTGATTTGCTGTAGGAACATGTTAATTTACATGAATCCTTTACTTCAACACAAGGTATTGACAACGTTCCATTTTTCTTTAAACCAAGGAGGATATTTGTTTTTAGGTCCTAGTGAGGCTATTGCGCCGATACGGGAAGGTGTTGAAGATGTAAGTAGTAAATGGAAGATCTTTAAGAAAACGAATGCTATTGCTAGAACTGCTGAGTTTACCGGGGTAGAGCGGCCTGGTGTTCAACGATCCTTTCCAATAAATTTCAAGAAAAAGGTAAAGAAGACATCTGAAGAGCAATTTCAACAATTTTTGTTAGAGCAATATGGTTATGTAGGAATTTTTATTGATAAAAATTTCGAAGTCAGAGAAACGATAGGACATTATAAACGTTTTTTATCTCTTCCAGATAAAAAGTTGGAAGTTAATTTATTAAAGATGGTTTCCAAAGAGATTTCCTATTTGTTGAATAATACAATTCGGTCTGTATGGAAAGAGAATTCTGCTAGATCGCTTAGACGCGTTCGAATAAAAAATGCTACAGAAGAAATTTTTGTAAATATCGATGTAAGTCCCGCTGGTACTGACTTGGAAAAAACCTATACACTTATCGTTTTTCGTCAGGTGGAATCCGAGGTTGAAACGCAAAGCCCACAATCATTCATAACAGCAGATGAACACCAAACAACTTACATGATTGAATTGGAGAACGAATTGAGTGAGGTACGTAATAATCTTCAAATCGCAATTGAAGAAATGGATACCACAAACGAAGAGTTACAGTCCAGTAACGAAGAACTTCTTTCTGCCAATGAAGAACTACAATCAAGCAATGAAGAATTACAATCCCTTAACGAGGAGTTGCACACGTTGAATGCCGAACATCAGCAAAAAATAATAGATTTAATAGAACTCAATGATGATCTGAATAACTACTTTAAAAGTGTAGATATTGGGCAAATTTTTGTCGATGGCAATGGGAGAATACGAAAATTTAATCCAGCAGCTATCGATATGGTAAACTTGATAGAGAGTGATATTGGAAGACCTATTAAGCACATCTCTAATAATATTAATTATGATCACTTTTTAACAGATATTAGTACGGTGCTACAAAGTGAATCTCCATTGCCTGAACGTGAAGTTGCATTGAGAAATGGTCGGATTTGTTTAATGCGCGTCATGCCCTACTTACGTGTAGATGGTAAAACTGATGGAGTAGTCGTTACTTTTGTAGATATCACGACACTGTATGAACTGAATAACATTATAACGGGTGTTTTTAGAACCAGTTTAAGTGCTATTTTTATTTTTACTACGCTTCAGGATCAGCAGAAGGAGGTCAGCGATTTCAAGTGTTATGCTGCGAATCGTATGGCTGAAAAAATTTCTGGATATAACAATCAGAAGCTTATTGGCTTATTATTACATAAGCAGATGCCTGCTTTATTTAATGAGCGACTTTTCGAACAATTAAAGGAAATCGCAAGAACAGGCGAGAACATTCAGACCGAAATTCAGCTTGATGATCAAAATTGGTATATCGTGACAGCGACCAAGATGGGTGATTTATTGGCTGTTACTTATACCGATGTGACTGAACGAAAGAATGGGGAACAAAGCTTGCGAAAGAACTATAATGAACTGATACACGTTCGGGAATCGTTAAAGAAATTAAATAATGAACTCGAAACACGAGTGGGAGAAAGAACATTGAGTTTAACGAAAAGTGAAGAACGATTTAAGATGGTTTCTCAGGCGACAAATGATACGATATGGGATTGGGATCTTGTTAATAATAGTATTTGGCGAAGCCCGAATTTTGGTACAATGTTCGGGTATGAAATGACTTCCGAAACGAATACGGTGGCATTTTGGTTTGATAAGATTCATCCGGATGATCGCTCAATCGTGCAACGCAGTGTTTATGACGCAATAAATGAACAAAAAACAACGTGGTCGTCAGAATATCGATTCGCGAAAGCTGACGGTAGTTATGCAGAAATTTTAGACAGAGGTAGCATACAGCATGATAAGCACGGTGTGGCATATCGGATGGTGGGCTCTGTTGTAGATGTAACGAACGTCAAAGAAGCGGAACGAAAAAAACAAGAATTGCAAGATTTCATTCTTCGACAGCAAAAAGAATTTTATAAACTTTTTGCCAATGCTCCTGCTATAATTTCTATGCGAAGAGGGAGAGAACTTACTTACGAGTATACGAATACCGCTTTCAAGAGTTTTTATGCGGAAGCCGATTTAGTAGGGTTAACTTCTGAAGAGGCTCATAAAATTTGTGTAGATAAACGGCTCTATCAATCTGATAAAGATATTTTGGATCAAGGTATTTCGTTTTCTGGTAAAGCTTTTAAGGTTGCTAAATTTGATATGCATGGAAATGAGGTGGGGCAAGCATGGATAGATTATCTATTTACACCAATTTTTGATCAGGAAGAAAAGATAGATGGCATTGCATTTTTTGGTTTTGAAGTTACGGAATTAGTTAAATCCCAACTTGCGACGCGAGAGTTGATGAACCGAAAAGATGAATTTATGAGTATTGCAAGTCACGAACTGAAGACGCCTATTACAAGTCTGAAAGGTATGCTTCAAATAGGACTAAAATTTGTTGGTCAGGAAAAACCAACGCATATGATAAAGGATTTTTTAACCAAAAGCCTAAAACAAACAGATAAGTTGACTTTTTTAGTTAATGATTTATTGGATGTTACAAAGATACATTCGGGGAAAATGCAGCTTAATTATATAGAATTCGACCTTAAGGAGTTGGTGAAAGATGTGATAAATGATGTTGTAAACGAGGATATTCCGCATGATATTCTCTTGAATTCCGTAGATCATTTACGCATATCTGCCGATCGCAATAGAATTGAACAAGTATTGATTAACTTCCTTTCTAATGCAATTAAATATTCTCCAAGTGCCCATAAAATTATTGTGGAAGTTAATGAGCAAATTGGAGAAGGCGTACGTGTAGCGGTGAAGGATTTTGGAATCGGGATTTCGAATGATAAGAAAGAACTGGTGTTCGATCGTTTTTTTCGCGTTGAAGAGTCAATTAAGTATTCTGGACTTGGCTTAGGACTGTTTATTAGTAAGGATATTATCGAACGTCATCATGGATATATCGGGGTTGATAGTGTCGAGGGAGAAGGTTCAACATTTTGGTTTGTTATACCTCTAGACTCTAGAAGTAAAGATTCGTAAAGTTGTATTTAGGGTTATCGTCTGAACAAAATAATTCTCTACACTTTTTTGATTCGATAATGCAACCAATTTGTCTGATGGTTCGTCTTCTATATATAAGTTATTTAAATTATGGAAGTAGTTCACTTAAAACGCAAATTAAATAGATTATTAATTTGCGTATTGGTTAGTCATATTTTGCTCGGTGTTTATATTCTAATGATAACAGCTCATAATAATCGATATGGATTGGTGGAAAAATCACCTTCCAATTTTTTGAATTCGAAAGAAGAACAAATAAAACTGGACAATTTCGATACGCCCAGCCAAGAACAAAAAGTACCTATTGTGCTCTTCCAGTTCAATTGGAAATAAAGACAATTATAGAGAATACAATAATAGGTTTGTGCAAGCGAGGTTCTATGAGACTAAAATAAAATTGGAATTTTTTAGAAGAAGTAGAAAAGAAATTAACTTTCATATTACTGCTACTAGTTGCTTGATAAACTGCTATTTCTTGACTGCATAATTTTGAATATATTTATATATGATACGGTATGTTCTGTTGTTGTGGGTTATAATTCCTTTTGTTTTATTCGCTCAGAACGAATATAGGGAGCATGCCCCGATTGCTGAGCAGCTTCTCTTGCGTAAAGCATTTCAATCTGCAGATAATTTCATGGAAATTGAGCAATACGATTCTGCTCAAGCTTGGCTTAATCGAATAGATCTAAAAATACATTACAGAAAGCCTACGTTGTTTTCCTATTATTTAACGAGTCGGCAAGCCGAAATTTTTTACTACAATAACCTTCACGAACTTGGTCTCCAAGAATCTTGGCGAGCTCTCCATATCGCCAATTCTTTAAAAGACTCCGTTTTACAAGCTGACGCTTACAATTTTTTAGGATTATTTTATTTAACTAAAGATAGTTTGGCTCAGTCAGTTTTGTATTTAAAGAAGGGATTAACATACGTGAAGCAACCGCCTTATGCTACAAGTTATATTGAGCTGTCTAAACCTCATCATATCTATGGAAATTTAGCGGAGGCGTTCGAAAAAAAAGGAGAAGTTGATAGCGCATTATATTATGGACATCTTTCCTTAACAAAAGCAATTCAAATAAAATCGTCGCGTGGTGAAGCTACAGCTAGTCTGTCATTGGGAATTGCTTATTTATTGAATAAACAACCTAAGCATGCTCAATTATATTTTGAGAAGGCAAGAAGCATGTCTAAACGTAACCAAGAGGTGGATATTGAACTAAATACCTATGGAGGGTTGGCAGAGTGTGTTTACACAACGGGCGATAAGATGGCGTCTTTGCAATTTTTAGATCAGGGTTTGGCTTTGCTTCACGCAAACAAACAGTTGAATGACTTTTTTAGTTTGATGTTTTTGGATAAAGCTATCGAAATATATAGTGCATTGAATCAGAAGGATCGTTACATAGAAGTGTTGAACTTAAAATCTAAAATTCAACAAGAGATATATAGCCGAAATAATAAACAAATTCAAAGTTTGCTTATTGCAGATCTTGAAAATGAGCGACTCTTTTTTAATCTGGAACTGGCGGCTTCAAAGCAACAACAAGCAGAGGCGAATGTACGCTTATATATTTCACTACTGTTGTTGCTACTATTGTTAATCGTTTTTTTTGCTTACCGCTATTTTTATCGACAACGCTTACAATTGGCGCAAATGAGGAGCCATATTAGTCAGGATTTGCATGATGAAATCGGTGCGACCTTAAGTGGAATTGCGATGTACAGTTACATCGCGAAACAACAAGTGCAACAAGAAGATACAATTGCCGTGTCGACTTCACTTGATGTGATTAAGGTGCATGCTGGAGAAATGGTGAGTAAACTCAACGATATCGTTTGGGCGGTTAATCCTGCGCAGGATACACTCAAAAATTTGATTAGTCGACTTAAAGACTTTTCGTTGCAATTATGTGGTCCTAAAGGCGTACATGTAGAGGTTTGCATCCCCAGAAATTTAGATAAAATAACGCTCAATATGATTCAAAGAAAGAACATCTATTTGATGGGAAAGGAAATTATACATAACGCTTTCAAATACAGTAATTGTAAGGAGCTCAAAATTGAATTGATAGTTGACGACCATAATGGAGTTCTCTCCATAAAAGATGATGGCAATGGTTTTGATTTGCAAAACGTTAGACGAGGGAATGGACTTGATAATATAGAGGCTAGAGCGCACGAAATCGATGCCAAGGTGAATGTTGTAAGCAATTTTGGGGGAGGAACTTTATTTGTAATTCAATTTAAAATACCCCAAAAGGGGATATTATATGGAAAACGAAATGGTTAGCTTTAAAACAAGGTAAATTAGGATGAATATTCGGGTAGCAATTGTTGAAGATAATAAACTTATACGGGAAGCACTGCAAGCGATTGTTGGCGGTACAGACGGTTTTCTAATGGTTGGTGCTTTCGCAAATGCGCGTCAAATAGAAGCTGATGTCGAATTTTGTAAACCCGACGTTATTTTGATGGATATCGAAATGCCATTGATTTCTGGAATTGAGGCAACAAAGTCACTAAAGAAGAAATTTCCGGAAGTAAAAGTCCTAATACAGACGGTTTTTGATGACAGCGAGAAAATATTTAAAGCTTTATGTGCAGGAGCATCAGGGTATATTCTAAAAAGTGATAATCCTGCAAAACAACTGGATGCTATACGCGATGTTTATAAAGGAGGTGCTTTTATGTCCTCGATTATTGCACAGAAGGTTATGGATTTTTTCGTTCATCAAAATGTGATTCTTATTACACCTGACCAGGATGAAATAAAACTTAGTGCCCGAGAACGAGAAATCCTAACTCTTATGATGGAGGGCAACGATTACCGAACGATAGCTGATAAATCTTTTATAAGCTATGAAACGGTACGTACGCATATTAAACATATCTATAAGAAGCTCCATGTGGCTTGTCGTGCAGAGGCGATTCTAAAAGCTAGGCAAAAGGGTTTGATTTAACCCCAAAATCACCCTTTGTGGTATAGTTCTTCATTTTGTAGTAGGCTAATTTTGATTTAGAAATCTGACAAAGATTAAAACGTTCAAATATTAGACTATTATTTAGAAACCGATAATTAAAGTAAAATGAAAAAACTATTTTTTATCTGCTCACTAGGAAGCCTGTTGAGCATGTTGTTTTATGCTTGTGGAAAAGACGATGCACAAAAAATTAATGAAAATTTAGCAAAGGAGGAGGTGTTGGAAAAGAAAATTCAAGAAATTATACCCGATCAGTATCTTGACTCCTTACGGAAGTTGGGGCTAGAAATTAATAGTGGTACGAATCCTGTTATAATAGATGGATTTTTTAAGTTCTCACCAGTGGAACTTGTAAAAACCAGTGTGCCCAATGATCAAATTCAGCCGGGTTATGTGTTCAATGACGGATACCTTCATATTTTCAATCAAAAAGAAGATTTTACCATTCAGTTGATCGGTAAAAACTTTATTAGTACGGTTGATACAAGTGCAGTAACTGCAATCTCGGGCTCGGGAAATAAGTTTACAATCTATGGAAAAGTCAATTCCGAGTTTGAGAAGGAACGAGCTGAGTTTGCTATGGTATTCTCTGGCGAGTATTTGGATGGAGTGATTATTAAATATACGTTGGGTATTCTTTGCATAAAGAAAAATATTACAGATGAGGATAAGTCGCGCTTTATTGAGTTGGGATCAGGTCGATTGGTGAGAGAATCTGATGAGATAGCAGAACGAATAAATGGATTTGATCAACAGGCAAAAACAGGTCGAAAAATATTTCCTGCTGGTTTAGGTACAGCAAAGTTGCTTCAGGATTTATAAAGAAATTGATCAATTCTATTCCTTATTCGTAATTACTCATGCAGATAAAACTATGCTTTATTCGCTTTATCTTGTTGGATTAAATTAAAGTTTATAAAAATCGTGTCGGAGTAGAAATAGCCGCTGGAAAGGAAATGGCAATAATAGAGAGCAAAAGCCGTGGTAAAAAAATGGCTTAACGGTTCAACTAGTGTTTTTTTAGCTGCAGTATTATTCCTAATGAGGCGCACATAACTGAGATATTGATGCGAAACGCGTTTGCGATCCATCAACATAGTGGATAAAGGCTCGAGTAATAAAAAAATAAAATCTACTATTATGGTAGATTTTATTTTTTTATTACTACATTTACTTCAGATTCGTTATCAATAGGCGTTGGCAGCGATTGTATTTAATATTAACAGTATGAAAACACTAACATTCATAAATCTAAAATCTCCTTTTTCGTTTTCCCACTTCGGTGTAATTTTTTTTTCACGAATGTGTGGATAGCTACCTGTATACGCTTGTCTATTTGTAAGATATGTGGCACTTTTAAAACTTAGTGTTTTTACCTATTGTCCCACATTGATGTAATTCTAGTCTTTAAATGGATAGGCTCTTCCTGTGTCGTACAGATTTATTTGTAGCTTATTTTTATTCTCGGTCTGTATTAAACTCGAAGTTGTCTAACTGTATTTTTCAATAGTATAGCCTTCAAATAGATGGGGTGGATGCTATCATTCTTTTCACTAAATCAACAAGTAATCTTTATTATATGAGTGATCAATCAAAACAACAACAAACAGCTTTAGGTGATGTCGCAGCAAGACATTTAGCTATTGCTACACGTACAGCCCCGCAATTGGAAAGTATTTCACCACGATGGCTTGTGCATTTACTTAATTGGGTCCCTGTCGAGTCTGGTGTTTTTCGACTTAACAAAGTTGTCGGAGAGGATTCTATACAGGTGGATTGTTCGCGTCGGGATGAGAGTGTATTGCCACATACATTTGTGGATTATGACGAAAATCCACGTGAATATAACCTGAATGCCGTGAATACATTGATTGATGTACATACACGTGTATCAGATCTTTACAGTAAGCCTTATAATCAAATAAGTGAACAATTACGTCTGGCAATTGAAAAAATTAAAGAAAGACAAGAGAGTGAGTTGATTAATAATGGTGATTATGGATTGCTGAGTAATGTAGCCGGAAAGCAAGTTATAAAGACGAGAACAGGAGCACCTACACCAGATGATTTGGACGAGTTGATTACAAAAGTTTGGAAGCAACCGGGGTTCTTTTTGTTGCATCCATTAGCTATTGCCGCTTTTGGTCGCGAATGTACAAGAAGAGGCGTTCCACCACCCACCGTCTCCTTGTTTGGATCGCAATTTTTGACTTGGCGTGGCATTCCTCTGATTCCAAGTGATAAAGTGCCGATTGTGAAAGGAAAGACCAAAATTTTATTAATAAGAACCGGAGAAACCAGACAAGGGGTAATAGGCCTTTATCAACCGAATTTGCCAGGTGAACAGACGCCCGGATTATCGGTAAAATTTACGGGGATTAATGATAAAGCAATTGCGTCTTATCTTATTTCGCTCTATTGCTCGTTGGTTATTTTGGTGGATGACGCTGTAGCCGTGTTGGATGATGTTGATATTACGAAATATCACGAGTATCATTATCAATAGATTTAAAATTAAAAAATAGAGAATATATGTCGAATCCAACTATTGCGTTTGAAAAAATATTGGAGGAAATAGCAAATAAACAGTTTCAAGCTATTCCATTCCAGGCCGATTCGATAGCAGAACCCGTTGCAGAGGTAGAATCTCATGACCAAAATCTGTTCGATATCACGAAGCATAGCCGGGTTTCTCCGACTTTTACCCAAAATGGAGTCGACTCTGCAGTGGCTGTTGATGGCTTTGATTTGCATAATCCAACGACCAGTTTTAATGATTTAGGCTATTTTGATGGGAAGATTCCGAAATCTGTAGCGGGCGAGGGGAAACAACCCGGTTTGGTAGCCAGCAGTGAACAACAATCTACTAATTTTCTATTGCCATTCGAGGGAGCATATCGCGAACAGCTTCAGGAGCTGAAAGGATTAGCTGTGGGCTCCACCTTACCTTTTTCAGGTGAGTTACAGATGCCTTTTCAAGGTTGTGAGAGCTCTTATTATTTCTTTGAAGGTAAAAGTCGAGGTGACGCAGATGCCTTTGCCGTGAAATCACATGAAAATCAATCACATGCTGTTGAACGGTTGGATGTGGAGGCTGTGCGTAGGGATTTTCCCATTTTAAATGAGTATATCAATGGTAGGAGATTAGTGTGGTTAGATAACGCGGCTACGACGCAGAAGCCAAGTGTCGTTATTGATCGTATTACGCATTTTTATCAACATGAGAATTCTAATATCCATCGCGCAGCACATGTTTTGGCGGCCCGGGCTACAGATGCATATGAAGATGCAAGAGAAGTTATAAAGGATTTCCTAAATGCGGATTCGGTAAATGAAATTGTTTTTACCAGAGGAACAACTGAAGCAATTAACTTAGTGGCTAGTAGTTGGGGAGAACAGCATTTGACAAAAGATGATGAGATTATTATTAGTCATCTGGAGCATCATGCAAACATCGTCCCTTGGCAGCTTCTTAGTCAGCGTAAGGGCTTTAAAATCCATGTAATTCCAGTTGATGACCAAGGGAACTTACTGTTGGAAGGTTATGTGAAATTGTTAAATAACAGGACGAAATTGGTGGCATTTACCCATGTTAGTAACGCGCTAGGTACAATTACTCCAGTAAAAGCCATTATTGAACTTGCACATCAAGTGGGAGCAAAAGTTTTGTTGGATGGAGCACAGTCCGTATCGCATATAAAAATAGATCTGCAGTATCTGAATCCCGATTTTTTTGTTTTTTCAGGACATAAGATTTTTGGTCCTACAGGTATTGGCGTTTTGTTTGGGAAGGAGGAATTGTTAAACAGCATGAATCCTTACCAAGGAGGGGGGAACATGATTAACGATGTTACATTTGAGAAAACTGTTTTCAATAAAGCTCCGAATAAATTCGAAGCAGGAACTGGAAATATTGCAGATGCGGTAGGCTTAGGTGCCGCTATCAAGTATGTTCAGCATATAGGTATTGAGAAGATTTACCAGTATGAACATGATCTTTTAATCTATGCCACTAAACTTTTTGAAGAAATACCAGGCGTTAAATTAATTGGTACAGCTCAAGATAAAACAAGTGTATTGTCGTTTACTTTACAAGGATATACCAATGCTGATGTAGGCAAAGCTTTGAATGAGATAGGAATAGCTGTTCGTACGGGACATCACTGTGCTCAACCAATATTGCGACGACTAGGTTATGAATCGTCGGTGAGACCTTCTCTTGCTTTCTATAATACTTATGAAGAGATAGATCTTTTAGCTCGAACGATAGATCAACTAGCGAGAAATAATCGTCGTTACTTTTAGTGTGTTAGTGTTGATGGGTTGGTCACAATACCGGCTCATCAACTTATTTGTATGTTTCGAAAAAGTGTATCGTTTGAAGTTGAGATATATGGAAGAATTTTATAAACATTTATTTTTGCGCCAACAGGAAGCTCACGATATGCCTAGTAATGTGCGTATTTGGGAATGGGCGAGAGATGTGTTTCGGTTACTTTTTCCGGAACGAAACTCCAAAAAGTTATTGACTTTAGAGGCTGTTAAAGCTAGTTTTACGATCTTGGAAAATGAGCTTTACGATTTACTTTTGAAAAGTAGAGATTGTGCACAATCTGATCACCGTTATATTGTGCATAATTTTTTTGAAATGCTTCCTGCTTTATATGAGTTGATGATGGAAGATGCAGAAGCTATTCTAGAAGGAGATCCTGCGGCCAAGAATATCAGAGAAGTAATCCGAACATATCCGGGTTTTTTGGCTACTTGTATGTATAGAATGGCTCACCGCTTGTGGTTGGATGGACTTCCACTTATACCTCGTATCTTAACGGAATATGCACATGAGCGTACGGGCATAGATATACATCCTGGAGCGGTTATAGGACGTTTTCTGCACATCGATCATGGAACAGGTGTGGTAATAGGTGAAACTGCAGTAATTGGCAATCATGTGAAGTTGTATCAGGGCGTTACGTTGGGGGCTTTGAGTGTCGATAAGTTGCTGGCTGGACAGCGAAGGCATCCTATTATCGAAGATCATGTTATTATTTATGCTGGAGCTACTATCTTGGGAGGGGAGACGCGTGTAGGGCATCATTCTATTATAGGAGGAAACGTTTGGCTTACTTCAAGTGTGGCGCCTTACACAACCGTTTATCATCGGCCGAATACCGAATTTGTGAATTCCGCACCTACTGAGTAATACTACCTTTCTTTCACCATACCCTACGAGATAAGTAATGAGTCTTGTTTCTATAATCTGGGAAAGAGTCCAGGAATTAGATAGAGAGATGATGACGCTTCTTGAAACTGGAATGATATGGGGGAAATAGGCCGTGATCTAAAAATAAGATGAAGCGAAAGTAGTTACAAGTAGGCAATCTGTTTCGGTTAGCTGCGACTTCTGCGCTTGAACCTTGTTGACAGTTACTGCGAGCCGGACCTTTTGATTACTATGCAATGCTGGCAGAATCAAAGGAAATATGAGAAAAATTTGTCATAACCTGATGTAAGTTTGTCGTAACCGGAACCTAGTTTGTGATAAACGCAACTGCGTTTGTCGTAGACTTGGTTCCGGTTGTGACAACTTTGGTCGCGTTTGTGACAAAAGCAATCGCGGTTGTTACAGATTGATATGCGGTTGGGGTGTCAGATGCAAGCTGACGACAAACTTGACTACATTTGCGACAAACTTGGTTGCGTTTATGATAAACTCATTCTAGTTTGCGATAAAAGCAGTTGCGTTTGTGATAGACTCATATGCGGTTGAGACAAACTTACATCGGGTTGCTTCAGACTTAATGTCGTTTATGGGGGATTTTTTGTTGTTCCTTGCCGGAAATAGGGCAGAAAGGGTCAGATCGGTTCAATTTGGGTCAAATCGGATCAAAATTTCTTTGTGGTCGTTCTGTTTTTTACTTTCGTACTGTTCGGATAGCTCGTGAGGAAATTTATCTGGATTTGTCTCTTGTTACTGTATGTTAACTAATTAGTGAAATTTTGTGATAGTCGTGAAGTTGATAACGGTAGAAATAATGGATATCCAATAAAAAACCTCTTTATCGTTAAATAAAGAGGTTTTTTGTACGCCAATCAGGATTCGAACCTGAGACCGACGGTTTAGAAAACCGTTGCTCTATCCTGCTGAGCTATTGGCGCTTCCTTTCAGTGCTACAAAAGTAGAAAATTGCAGGTGTTTTACAAAATAAAATAGTGATTTTTTATACAGAGGCAAATAACTTATTGCAATACAAATACATATTTTTTGGTTTATGTTTCCAAGTTACAAATTAGAGGATCGATGGAAACAATTTATTGCATTGAGGGTTTAGTAATAAAAAAGAAACAATTATGGCTACATGGAATTTAGACAAGGCACACAGTGAAATCGAATTCAAAGTGAGACACATGATGATATCTAGTGTGAAAGGTTTTTTTCAGGATTTTAATATCAGTATGAGTGGAGATCCGGACGATTTATCAACAGCATCAGTACGTATAGCGATTGTATCGGCCTCTATTCATACTAAAAATGAACAAAGGGATCAACATTTACGAAGTGAAGATTTTTTCAATAGTACCCAGTATCCCGAAATTACATTTGATTCAACTATAGTAAAGGGCGGGAACGACGGAAATTATGAGGTTATTGGTAATCTTACTATCAGAAATGTGACTAAAGCTGTAACTTTTAAAATAGAGGTCGGAGGAAAAGCAAAGGATCCTTGGGGGAACGAAAAAATAGGTTTTTCATTTGCGGGATCCGTAAATCGGGAAGATTTTGGTTTAACTTGGAATGCAGCGTTAGAAACTGGAGGGGTAATGGTCGGTGATGAAGTGAAAATAACAGGCGATATTCAGTTTATACTGAGTTAACAATCAGTGTGGTTACAGAAATACGTTGCTATTTTCTTTAAAAAAATGAAATAAAATTTGGCAGGAATAAGAAAATTCGTACTTTTGTCGCGGAGAGTTGGCAGAGTGGTCGAATGCGGCAGTCTTGAAAACTGTTGACTGTAACAGGTCCGGGGGTTCGAATCCCTCACTCTCCGCAGAAAAATCCTTTCAGAAATGAAAGGATTTTTGCATTAAGGGAAATTAAGTTTAGGTTCTTGTTATTTTTTCAAACAACTGGAGATAGCTATCTACCATTTTCTCCCAGCTGAAGTTCTCTAGCGTGAATGCTCGATAGTTTTTCCGTCGATCTTTGTGAAAATCTATATCTTTTAACGATTCAAGAATTTCGTTTTTCCAAGCTTCGGCATCCTGATGTGCTACCTGGATGCCATTTTTTTGATGGTGTATAGCATCTGTTATTCCTTCGATGTCAGAAGCAAATACAAGTGTACCACACATACTTGCTTCTAGACAAACTAGACCAAAACCTTCCATATCACCTTCGACCCGAATGTTGGGCATGAGAAAGGCATGCGCATAATTAAGCATAATTTTGAGGTCTTCTAAAGGTATTTTTCCTACATGTTTTAATCTCTGCTGATTTTGTGTGTGGTTTAACACGTTACGCAGTTCCGCTTGATCGGATGGATAACCCATGAATAACATATAGAGGTGCCTTAACTTATTCGGGAGAATACTTAGCCATTTTTCCTTTGCTTGGACGTTTTCCTCAAAAGGCCCAACCATCACCAAGAATACATTAGATGGCAATTGTGGTAACACTTCGCGGATGAACCATGAAAAACCTTTACGCTTAACAGGGCGGCCGAGTGTGATCAGGATTCTTTTATCCTCAGGTATACCGTATTTCTGCAGTACATTATGTACAGCGGATTGAGGATAGTCTGCAGCTAATGTATGATCAATACCGTTTACAATGACGGAAACTTTTTCTTTTGGTATACCTCTTTTGATGATCGCTTCTGCTGTAGCACGACTGACTGCAATAATATGATCGAATTTTCTAAATTTATTGATAATAAAGCGTTGATATACAGACCAAGGGAAGACAACATCTAAACCGTGTACCGTAACAACTCTTTTAACATGTTGGTAGCCACTATGCGATAAGCTCAAGGCAGCAATAAGTCCGTCATTGAAATGGATAAGACCGATTTCAGGATGAATATGTACCATTTTTAAGATCCGATTATTGAGCTGTCTAAAAAATTGAATGTAGGTTTCTTCTCCTGTATAAACAATTTTATGGACGACGGTACGAGATTGCATTCCACGAATGAGTTCGAAACTTTGCTTTTCCATTCCTCCTGTAGATGGAGGATATTTATGACTAACGAATAGTACTTCCATGACTCATAAGTTTAAAGGCAGGTGTTTTCTTTACAAAAAAATAGCAGATGAAACCTACCATAATCCAAAAGAGTTGGCGTGATCTTCTTAATATGGATACCGCTAACCATACCCCAGCCGACTGTATGCCAATTGCATTTAAAACGAGTTTATTCCCTAGTTCTTCTACCCCCAACTGTCCTGGGATAAACGCACCTACACTTTTGAAAATAATTACGCCCATGTCTAACAATAAACCGTGCATAATGTGTAAATCAAATCCCATGAAAATTAAAATCAGATAAAATTCTATACTACCAACCAACCAATGCAATAGAAAGAATACATAAGACAACCAGAACACATGGTTTTTTTCCTGAAAAAAAGACCTGCTTTGTCTAATAAGTTCTTGTATGCTCGATCTTATACGATTAATTAGATTGTTTGGGAAGGAGAGAGACGGTGTTTTAGAATTATTTTTTTTGTTTAAAGAAAGTAGTATAAAAGATTTTAAAACAATGAGAAACGATAATATCACTAGAATAAGTATTTGGATTTGAAACGGAAACTGTAAATCTGTATTCGTAAAAAGCCATATTGTAGAGACTATGAAAAGCAGCAATTGAGATAAAACAGCTGTAAGCCGGGATACAATGATAGAGTCCGCCGTTGCGCTCTTGGATAGATTATAAGATTTTAATAGTTCGTTCTTAAGTAAATCACCACCAATTATACTAGAAGGATTATATAAACCAACAGTTTCTCCTAATTGACGAATAACGAAGAGACGCCAGATACTGATATTTTTTCGTTCTTCACCAAGGCAGACCCACCAACCGATAGTTCCTAAAATATAGGCAGTTACAGTGCTAGCAAGGATATAGATAAATTTATTTCCAATTTTTGAAATTTCAGTTATAATTGTTTTAAAATCAGTATTTAAAATAAATATAAATAAAGTTATGATAACGCTTAATATTAGGGTGTATCGGAGCCATTTTTTGTCGTTTAACATACGGTCCATACCAAGTCTTTATTGGTGGACGCTGCCAAGTTCGTTATTTCTGAAAAATAACGGTCTGTTAACTTCTCCCAGTCAAGTTGCTGTACTTGAGTTAATCCGGCATTAGTAATTACTTGGCGTAGCTCAGGATCACTAAGTAAAAGTTTTATATAGATAATATAATCTTCTGGAGATTTGGGAAGGCATTTATACCCAGTGTGCTGGTGTCTGATTAGGTCTGAGCTTCCTCCTCCATCTGCGATAATACAAGGCAAACCAGAAGCCATGGCCTCAACGACGACATTTCCGTAGGTTTCTGATGTGGACGTGAAAACAAAGACTTCACAAGATGCATACAATTGTGCTAGATCTTCGTGCTCAAGTTTTCCTAAAAAAAGAGCATTCGGCATTTGTAACATCATATCATTTTTTGCAGCGCCATCCCCCGCGATAATAAGATTATAGGCAAGTCCTGAACGCTCTAGCCTATTGTAAATGTCGATGAGCGTTTGCACATTTTTTTCCCAAACTAATCTGCTGGCAAAGAGAATATTCGGTTTTTCATTACCTGTTAAACGTTTTACATAGGATATGTTTCGTTTTTTCGGATTAAAAAGGTTGAGATCGATTCCACGTTGCCATAGTGCTATTTTTTCGGAGTCAACGCCGAATTGTTCCAATTGCTTGATCATAGATTGAGAAGGCACATAAACGGTGTCACAGCTGTTGTAGAAACGACGACTAGCGCCAATTATCCATTTTTCAATAGGCTTTATTAAAGCAGGAAGCTTGCGGAAATAGTATGGGATATAAGAAACAAAGTTTGTGTGATAGATACTTAGGACAGGTATATTACGCTGACGAGCATAGCGAAGTGCTGCAAATCCTAATAATGATGGTGTGGCGATGTGAATGACATCTGGTCTAAAATTATCCAACTCTTCTCGCATTTGTTCCTTAGCTAACGCTGGCATGGTAAAACTATAATCTTTATTAAGACCAGTATTTAAGGTTGGTATACGTAAAGACGCATGTCCCTCTACAGGTTGGTCAGTTCCTTTTCCATATATAAATAGAAAGGAAAATCGTTTCGGATCAATCCTGTTGATAATTTGGAACATCGTGCGCGATGCGCCATCAAAATCTTCGATAAGTATTTCTGCAAAAAATGCTACTTTTATCATGTAGTCAAGTTTCTTTATTTTACGAAAGTACGTTGATGATATTTCCTAAATAGTGATTGAATATTAATACTTTGTGAAATTTTTAATGGTATTTACATTCGCTAAACGATTCGGAAATGAAATCTTTATTGATTTTTTACAAAGGCGTAATATTATTGATTTAGCTTTGTTGAAAATCAAGAAGTTACCTGTATGAGCGTGTATCTTATTCGGCATAATAATAAAAGGAATTGGGGGAGAGGGTTTGTTATTTTATTGATTTTGTGTACTTATATCTACCTCACGAAAACGAGTAAGTCCGCTAGCTATGGCCTTCACTACAATGTCGCTCATAACAAAGCTGTAGCTGAAATTCCAGCTATGCAAGGTGAAATTTCTTTGCTCACTTATAATATAGCAGGGCTCCCTGAACTCATTTCTGCCGCACCGACGCCTCGGAAAGAGAGTATAACAGAGATTTCCAAAAGACTGAACAATTTTGATATCGTTAATGTACAAGAAGATTTTCATTATCATAATGAATTGTATCAAGGAGGTAACAATCACCCTTACCGTACAGTGCATAAGAACGGTATACCGTATGGAGATGGTCTGAATACATTCTCTAAATATCCAATCATAGCATCGAGTCGTTTACCATGGGAAGATTGCGCGGGCTCTGATTGTTTAGCAGCGAAGGGGTTTTCTTTTGTTCGGATTCAACTAAGTACAGAAGTTAGTATGGATGTTTACAATGTACATGCTACCGCTCAAGATAATCATGATGCTGCAATTGCACGAAGGAAGAATTTTTTGCAATTATCGGAGTATATAAATAGGCATTCAAAAAATCAGCCTATCGTCGTTATGGGTGATTTTAATGCGCATTATGCAGCGTCTTGGGATAATCTTCGTGATTTCAAGTATCTGACAACGTTGGAAGATGCATGGCTTATTGCTGTAAAAGGAGATGTTCCAGCAATAAAAAAAGCATTTGTGCCTCAAGAGAAGTTGTCTCTTACAGATAGCTGTGAAAGTATAGATAAAATATTTTTTCGTAATAGCTCTAAAATAGAATTCATCCCGCGCTCGTATAAAGTTGAAAAGCAGCAGTTTTCCAATACCAGTGGGCAGGCACTTTCTGATCACTGCGCTATCTCTCTCGCATTGCAATGGCGAAAAAAAGAATAGCATAATGCTGTGTTATGCCCAAACTCATAGCGTTTAAAGTCAAGAGATTTGAGCGTATGATTTTGGTGTAAAATTGAACAATTGTTAGCATTTATAATTTAGGTTAATAATTGGTTAGATTAAAATAAGACTTAATTCTCCCCGGATTAAGTCTTATTTTTGTTTAGAGAAGGGGGTAAGTAATGCCTAAAGTTTATTTAATATGGGGCGATAATGAGGACTTGCGACATGCGCTAAATTTTAACAATTATTAGTAAATAGCCGCAACTCGTTTAGGCATTACTTTTGTATCTTTATAAGTATAAATTGTTGTAATATGACAAATAGAAGAATAATCACAATGGGAATCTTAATGTCGGGTATTTTTCTGGCGAGCTGTGTAAGCAATAAAAAATATACAGCTTTACAGACCCAACATCGAGACTTAGCTGAGCAATACCAAAAAGGACAATTGGACTTGGCTGAAAGCAGAGCAAAAATAAAGAGTTTGGAAGATCAATTGGAGTACGAAAGAAAGAATAATGCTTCTTTAAAGGAAGCATTAGGTCGTTTACAAGGCTCGTTGGATCTTAGTATAAATCAAAACAGTCAAGGAAACGCTAATATTTCCAAGCTGGTGGATGAAATTAACGCTTCCAATAAATATATACAGCATCTTGTGAATACAAAAAATAAAAGCGATTCACTTAATGTGGTGTTGACAAATAATTTGACAAGATCGTTGAGTCGCGAAGAGCTTCGTGACGTAGATGTGAAAGTTTTGAAAGGTGTGGTATATATATCGTTGTCTGATAATATGCTGTATAAGTCTGGTAGTTACGAGATTTCGGATCAAGCAGGCGAAACATTAAGTAAAATTGCCAAAATTATTCAGGATTACAGAGATTACGAAGTATTGATTGAAGGTAATACAGATACAGATCCTATCGCTAAAACGAATATTAGAAATAACTGGGATTTGAGTGCTTTACGTGCTTCTTCAGTTGTTCAAGCTTTGCAAAATCAGTATGGTGTAGATCCAAAACGTTTAACAGCAGGAGGCCGTGGACAATATAATCCTGTTGCTGAAAATAATACACCGGATGGCAAAGCGCGTAACCGTCGTACGCAAATTATTATTACGCCGAAACTTGATCAATTCATGGAGTTAATCGACAAAGCTCCTGAGTCGGCAACTGAATCTTCTTCGGGATTTTAACGAAAAAAAGATTTATAAATAAAAAAGGTAGCTGTAAAACAGCTACCTTTTTTGTGTCCTCGGCGGGGGTCGAACTCACCGATTTATTTACGACACTCGTTAAATTGTGTCTAGGGGCCTTTTTTGACATTGTTATAGGGTATTATTAGGTGCTGTTTTTGGTGCTTTTTTATAAACTTCTTATCCGATTAATGATATCCTGTAGGTCTCTAATTACCTCAACCTTCGGGGTGGATGATTTAGCTGTTGACATCCGCGCCATCATAATCGTTGGGTGGATAATAGGTGGGGCTAAAGGATCCAAGCCGAACATGAATATAGGGTTGGCGCCAATTTCGGTGATATACTTCGATACGATGTCATATGAAGGATTGCTATTTATCGATTTTTCAATATGTGATATTGTGCCTTGCGTAGTCTCGCAGATTTCTGCTAGTTGGACCTGGCTTAAACCAGCCTCTTCTCTAATCTTTTTAAAAATATCGTTAGTTTTCATGATTTTTATTGATATATTCTTGGAAATCTTCCTGATTGAAATCGAAGGCTTCTTGTTGCCTTTTTAAGGTTCCGTAGTATGCCGATAGCTCTTTCTCGGTCATATATCGCTCCGTCCGTTTAAGTGTCGCTATATTGTTTGACTGCATCATTGCAAGCTGGTAGAAAAACATCAGTTTTTCGTAGTCCCTCTCAGTTCCAAATTGTTTGGCCAGCGTGTCGAATGTGTCTTCGTAAATCTTCAGGTTTATTGTGAATTCTCTTTCATCTATAATAAAATCTACATTCTGGCTATTTGGATCATGTTCCGGATCTAAATGAGTTGTTGGGAATGGTTTGTTGAGCATCGAGAACGTTGCTCGATGCATAATATCTGTAAGTTTATTTTTAAGTGTCATATTACCAGGCTGTTCCAAATGCATTTACACCCATACATTTTCCTTCTTCAACAGTAATATCCCATCCCCAAGGGGCTTCTGTGTGTATATTATTTTCAACTTTGACTGTATAATCGCCTGCTGGTAGAGATATTGCCATTATTCTCTTATCTGTATATTGACAGTTGGGAGTATATTTTAGATCTGAAAATCCCATAACTGCTGTTGATTGAGCAAATCCAGTTGCTTTGTTTGTGAAGGTTACTGTAAAATTCGAGTTAGATCGATTAGCTCCTACAAAAACTCCGCCATGACCTTTTTCGATCTTTAAAGTGTAATCAATAGGATTTTTTAGACTTTCGTCCTTTTTTGAACAAGAAAATATCGCGGCTGCGCATACCATTAATATTAAATGCTTCATTCCTCAATTTTTGGTAGGCCTAAATTTTCTGCTTTAATAACTTTGAAAGTAGTGTCAATACTAAATTTAACATCAGACAGAACTAAAGCTCCAAATGCATTCTTACCTCTCATTTTGTGGATGATCTCGTAAGACTCAATTCTACCTCCTGTTTTACGGGTACCTTTTTTGTAATCATAGACCATTTGAATATTTATTAATTCTTTTTCTTCTTCAAAAGTCTTTTTACTTTTTTTTAATAAAGTCGCCATGCGATCTTGCATTTCTTTAGCTTCTTGTGTTTTACTAAATGGCTCAAATACGGTGTCAATTTTTGACCAACTTACTTCTTCATAAGAAGAAGGGTCGTTGGTGTTCTCTGATATGTATTGTTTTACAGAAGACTTTATCCTATTCTCGTTGCTTTCACTGCATGAAAGTAAACTCGTAAAAACTGCTAATATCCCAATTAATGGTAGTGTTTTCATTTTCTAATAATTTGGTTTTTTTAATATTTCAGTTAATAAACAAAGTTTTCTGATTTTATTTTTTTTGATCACGATCTTGGAATATTTCGCCCGATCACCTATCTTTTCGGTTTGGTTGTCGGACCAAAGAATCACCTCATCCTCTTTGTCTCCTTCTAATAACCGCTTAAATACCCTGTAGTCAGACCATTCAATATAATATATTTCTCCCCACATGATTTCCGTCTTTTCTTCTATCGGACGAACAATACACCAAGAGCCACTTTCTAATGTCGGGTACATGCTATGGCCATGAACCGGTAAAGCAAAAGATCCTTTTTGTGCACCAGGAATGGACAAGTAACCGACAACCTTTACATCATTCGGATCATTGTACATTTCCACGCCACTGGCAGCAGTAGGGAAGTTGTACATGGGGATTTGTGAGTTATGATCTGCATGTTCGTCAACGATTAAATCCTTTTTGATAAATGATTCGAGATCGGTATACGTCTCAAACATTTTTCTTAAATTATTATCTGTTGGGTTAGATTCTCCTTTTCTGTAACGATTAATCGTGGGTTCGGACAGACCAGTGTCTTTGGAAGCTCTATATGAGCTGATACCCTTACTTTTTAGGTATGCATCAATCATTTTATTGGTGTGTCCGATTACCATGTGCTTTCAAAAAATGTTTGTATATTTATATTTTAAATTTTTAATTATGTCTACACCCGAACAAGCTGTCAAAAATCTCGCTAGTCAACACATGTCTGACAAAGAACTTGCAATTCGCTTGATAGAACTTCACAAAGAACATTCGCCACGCTTTCCTTTAGCCGATTTTATCAACATGTATCGCTATATCGTAAAATCTCTTGCTAACGACACAGAAGTCAAAATAGAATTCGGTCGTGACATGAGTAAACCGACGCAAGACCCTTATATAAAATCTCGCTAAGCTTCATATAATCTACTGCTTAGGTTTTCTGATCGTTTTCTCATAAGGGAGTGATATGGGGACATTAAACCTCAAGGTGTTGACTGCTGACGTTCTTTCGTTATTTGAGGATTGTCCACCGATAGCAAAGAAGCCTGTAAAGACACTCAGTCCTTTCGCGTTTGAACCTTCTCCCTCTACCGTGATCGCTACATTTATTTCAATATTTTGCGGCTGCCGTTCTCCTTCGCCAACCGCGTTTCCCTCGTTGGCCACAGCACCACGTTCATTGATACAAGGGTTGATCAAGACATCCACGTCCGCAAGTTCTTTTCTGGCATCTTCGACGCCATTGACGATTTGTACCACTGCCTCTTTTATAAACTCCTTTAGCTCCATATAATTTTTTTTCAGACTTTTCGATCAGCCCCGTTTGTGTTATTAGAGCATTGCTCTATTTATAAAATTTTCTAACTGAATATTAGACACTTACAAAAAATGAATGTAAAAACGTTTGTACTTTCAAAATATGTAAGCATATTTGTATCGTGATGCTAAACGAAGATAATCAAAAAATGATGATCATTAATATTTAGTACAAAAATATTAATAAGTGGCAATTGGATAAATCCCCAATAATATGGAAAGTAAGGGTACAACAGAAACATTAAAAAAGCCTTATGCAGGCATGATTGATAAAGCTGCGGACTTCTTCAAGGAGGGTGGAAAATTATATCTAAGCTATGGTGGTTGTACTAAGGAATGGCCTGATTTTGATCCACGGATTATGGAGATTGTGCAGAATGATATGCTTCACTACCCGGAAGCCTTGAAGGCTTTGGCAAGTTGGGAAAACCTGTTGCCGGAGATGTATGAGTACAGATATATTGCTTGTCGTTTTGGAGGACTTGATGACGAGCCGGATATTGATGAGAATGGCATTGTTCATCCGTCAGAGTATGTTCCCTGTAAGCTTAGGGGAGAATGTAAATATGAGGGTAAGCTATGTCAGGCAATCAAGGTAGCGAACGGGGTGATATCTAAGAGGGAGATGGATGTGCTTAGACTCATCAGAGAGGATAATAAAATCATTGCGGATAGACTAAACATTAGCACAGAGACGGTTAATTCGCATATCATCAATATTCGCGAGAAGATTGGTAAAGATGTTGACAGTAAACCTAAAATGGCAATTTGGGCAGGAAAAAAAGGAATAATATAAAAATTAAAATAGTAACACAAATGAATACCACGCAAGTAAAAGTTATGCAGACGGCTCCAAGAAAGTCTTGGACGGACAAATTGTTGGAGATGGAAGTAGGTGCGACGATACACGTTGATATGCGTAGCGCTTCCACTGTAAGAGGTGAGATATCGGCTCGAATGCCGATCCGATATCCTGACCTCAAGTTTGAAACAAAAAAGATCAAGGTAAAGGTTGGTAAGGAAGAAACACCGGTTATCGAAATCAAGCGAACCGCGTAGTCATGGAGCAGGCCATCTTGCAGTTGGCCAAACAGATCGTCCAGCAACAGGCGGAGCTTGAAAGGTTACGTGCGCAGCTGAAAAGGAAAACACCGAAAGAAAAGATAGAGGAGGAGGCCTCTAGAAAAGAGAGGGTTCTTAGGCTTGTAATAAGAATGTACAAGCAGCAGGAGAAGCAGGCCTTAAAGCAACACGCGACTAAAATCAAGGAATTGTCTGAATTAGCGAAAAAAACAGGTATAGAGATCGGAAAGTTTGGCTTAACCACCGAGCATTGGAACGAAATGCTTAAAAACTTTAAGTAGCATCTAACAAAGAGTAAAATGAACTGTCACGCAATCATAAATCTCACAACTCAAAAAGACGAGGGGGCCGTCACGCAAATAACTGGCTCCCTCTTAAGTAACACAAATGAGCATTCACGCAAATAAACACCCAAAAGTTATGGCAAATCTAACTAAAAATCACGGTTTCGACAAATGTGGATCTTTTGATGAAATCGCTATGTTATCGCTATCGCGAACACTTGATATCAATGAATCTGGCGTAGCAAATGTTAATATCAGAATATCAAAAAAGTGTATCGACCTCTATTTCTATCAGGAGGGCAAGGCCGAGGCAGTTTATTATTCCCACGGAATACTGCTTTCAGGTAACACAGACTTGGAAGGTCTTGATGAGGCATTCAAAAAGTATGAAGTTTTAAATATGGAGGTAGAGCATGCGTAAACATAAAGTTGCGCCAGGCGTGCAGAAATCTCTTTATCCACTTGAATACAATAAAAACAACCCGATGGAAGGATTTAACGAGTGGACCGAATATATACGTCGGCAATATTTAGAAAGCCTAGCACCATTGAGTATGTATATCATAGCTGTGGACTGTTCAAAGCTTCAGGAGGTATTGGAATCCAAGGCTATGAATGAACTGATTGAGGAAGCAAAAGAAATCATTAACCCAAATAACAAATAAAACAAATGAAAATCATTATCAAATCTCTGCTTATTAAGAATTTTAAGGGAATCAAAGAACAAGCCATTAAGTTTGAAGAGTTGGTAACCAATATCTTTGGTGACAATGCTACAGGTAAAACCACTGTATTCGACGCTTTTATGTGGTTGTTTTTCGGCAAGGAGTCAACCGATAGGAAGGACTTTAATATTAAGAATACCGTTGATGTTTCTCTTAATCGCCAGGATCATGAGGTGGAAGCAACTATCATCGCTGATGGGTCGGAACTGGTCATCAAGAGAATCTATCGTGAGAAGTGGACCAAGAAACGAGGTGCTGAAGAAGCAACTAGAGAAGGAAACGAACAGGCTTTCTTTTGGGATGGGGTGCCGGTTAGCCTTAGCGAATTTAGCAAGCGTGTATCTAAGTTGATCGATGAGAAGGTATTCAAGCTGATATCCAATCCTGCTTACTTCAATGATCTTCCCTGGAAGGAAAAGCGAGAAATCTTGTTCGATATGGCCGGTGATGTTTCAGATCATGATGTCGCTGGTTCCGATGCTAAGTTTCAGGCATTATTGGCGAGCCTGACGAATGGCAAAACTTTGGAAGATTTTAAGAAGCAGATTGCTGCTCAACGAAAAAAAATGAAGGACGAACTTGCGACTATCCCTGTCAAGATTTCGGAGGTCCATAATAATATGCCTGTTATTGACGGTGATGCTGCTTTGATCCGTCGAGATATCGAAACCAAGCAAGCCGAGATCAGAGGTCTTGATCAAATGATGCTGGATCGGAATAAGGCCGTAGAGTCTCAGCAGGAATTGATTCGTGAGCACCAGAACCTCATCTTCAGTACACAACAAGATATTGATGCTATCGTTCGTGAATCAAAATCGCAGTTAAACAATGCGGATAGTGAACGTCAGTCGGCGCGTGCTCATATTGTCAGAGAATTAACCAGTAACCAAGAATCGCTTAAACAAATAGAATCGCAACATGATAGACGTCAGAATGAAATCAAGCGCCTTACCGCTGAGGCTGATGAAAAGCGGGAAAAATGGTTATCTCTTAATCAGCAAAAAGATGCAGAAAGCAAACGAAAATTGGAGTTTGACGATTCATGTTTTTCGTGTCCTACTTGCGCTCGCTTATTTGATGCTGATGATATAGAGGCCAAGAAGCTTGAGCTTCAGCAAAACTTTGCGACCAACCAAACCGCTCGTGTTAATCGTATCGGTCAGGAGATGGTCATTATCGCTGAATCCGGTAAGAAAATTAAAGAGGAGATTGAACGTCTTCAGGGAATCGAATATTTAGGGGAAATATTACAGATTAATTCGACCGTTGAAGTGTTGAAAGCGAAACTGGAGGAGTTTGATAATACGCAGGATAAACCAGTATCATTTTTGGAGGATCTCTTAGAGACAAACGAGCAATACAAACTTTTGACCAAAGCATTGGCCGAATTGAAAGAATCCCTTCCCCAATCTCCTCAGGTCGACATCTCTGATCTACAAGCGAAGAAAGTTGTTCTCAACGATGAAATTCAATTATTACAGAAGGAACTTGCAAAAGAAGAGGTAATTACCTCTAACAAAGAACGGATTAAGCATCTGGAGATAGAAGAGAAACGTATGGTGCAGGAATTGGCCTCTTTAGAAGGTCAAGAATTTACAATTGAGTCGTTCATACGTAAGAAGATTGAAGAAGTTGAAAAACGGATCAACGGTTTATTTGCCTACGTCACTTTTAAGATGTTTGAAGTGCAAGAGAACGGAGGTGAAAAGGAAGTCTGTGAGACGATGGCTGGCGGTGTTCCTTACTCCGATCTGAACAATGCAGGCCGTATCAATGCAGGTCTGGATATCATCAATGCCTTGAGCAGGTATTACAAGATGTGGGCTCCAATATTTGTCGATAATGCCGAAAGCATTACGCAGCTATCCGAAGTCAATTCACAGGTGATTCGTTTGGTTGTTTCTGAAGGTGACAAAAAACTGAGGGTAGCGTAATGAGGTATTCGAGAGGTAAATGGACAATTGGTAAAACTGGAGGGGCAGTCGTCACAAATGATGGCTTCGGATTTCCTGATAGAACAGGTCATAGTGATATTGTGCATTATGGGGGATATCTAATTGCTGAATCAATCTATAAAGTAGAGGACGCTCAATTAATATCGGCCGTTCCTGACATGCTTGAAGCTCTAAAAATAGCCGTGGGTATAGTCGAAAAAGAGCCCACGAAATTCACTAAAGAAGAGAAGCTTAAGTTCTGTATTGATGCCATCAATAAAGCCGAAGGTGCTTCTATTGAAATGGAACTTGGAAAGCCTATTAACAATTTTTTAAAATCAATTAAGTAACACAAATGAGCAACGAAAATCAAACACCGGCAGCGACAACGCAAAATAACGCTGTCAAGAAATTTACACAGGCGACATTGGACAATGTATTGTCTCGTATATCGTCTATCCAGGCAACAGGTGAGCTCGTTCTGCCTCCAAATTATATCCCGGAGAATGCAGTACGTGCCGCATGGTTGATTCTTCAAGATACCACGGACAAAAGTGGTAGACCGGCACTGGATGTTTGTACACAGCCCAGTATTGCTAACGCTTTTATGGACATGGTTACAAGTGGCCTGTCTGTTGCGAAAAACCAAGGATATTTTGTCGTTTATGGAGACAGGCTTCAATTTGATCAATCTTATATCGGTGACATCGCTTTAGCCAAACGTGTGGCAAATGTTAAAGAAGTGAATGCAGTCACTGTATACAAAGATGATATATTTGAGTACGAGGTGGATGCTAATTCAGGTCGTAAGAAGGTGCTCAAACATGAGCAAAAGCTTACCAATATCGATATGAACAAAATTGTCGGTGCTTATGCTATCGTTTCGTATAACGATGGTACTACGGACACAGAGATCATGACCATCGGTCAGATACAAACCTCATGGGGAATGGGTGGGTCTAAAGGAAATTCGCCGGCGCACAAGAATTTTCCTGACCAGATGGCGGAAAAGACGGTTATTTCACGTGCACTGAAAATTGAATCAGGTTCTTCAGACGATTCGTCTATCTTGAAATCTAGCGTCGATAAAGCTAAAACTGAAGTGAAACATGAGATTAGAGAGCAAGCGAACTCTAAAGCTGTTGTTTTCGAGGAAGCCCATGTTGTTGTCGATGAGGAAACAGGTGAATTAGATCCTCAGGTTCCCAAACAACAGCCAATTGCTGATCAACAGAATTCTAAACCTGTAACGGCACCATTCTAATGAAGTTAAAGGTCATTGGAAGTGGTTCCAAAGGCAATGCTTACATCGTGCACGACGAGAACGAAGCATTGCTGATAGAGGCCGGATGTAATTTCAAGGCGGTGAAAGCTGCCTTGGATTTCAACATCGGCAAGGTTTCGGGTTGCCTGATCACACATGAGCATTTAGATCATGCGGCACATGCTAAGGAGGTGCTGAAAGCCGGTATCGATGTCTATTGTTTGAAGGAAACAGCTGAGGCCAGGAACTTGGTAGGTCATCGTGTTCATCATCTTTTAGCTTCGGCAACCTACAATGTGGGAAATTTCAAAGTACTAGCTATGCCTGTTCGCCACGATGTTCCATGTGTATGCTTCTTAATTCATCATCCGGATACGGGATTCTTTCCTTTTCTTACGGATACCATTTATTGCCCTTATACTTTTCCTAACATGAGTAATATGATTGTAGAAGCGAATTATGGCGAGGATATCATCGATGAACGTAATGATCCAAAATTCCTGCGTGACCGTATTTTAAAGTCTCATATGAGTATAGAAACCTGTGAAGAGTTTCTTCAGGCCAATGACCTCAGTAAAGTAAACAATATCGTATTGATTCACCTATCTGACAGAAATAGCCATGCGGTGGATTTTAAGAACAAGATCCGGGCAAGGACCGGGGCAAACGTTCATATCGCTGAAAATGGAATGGAAATCGAATTTAACAAAACGCCTTTCTAGAATAAATAACGTCATATTTTCAGCTCAACAGGGGGAAGGTTTTATTGCAGGGCCCAATGATGTAATAAAGTTTGAAGCCGAGACAATTTTTGTTGGGGAAAAAAAGATAGAAACAGGGGAGAAGACAAGCTTATTGGGATTCTTTTCTCGACCATTGAAGTACATGGGAGTGGTAGAAGGGAAATACGTATTCTACATGGGTGATCATGATGGGATGCATTACTACCAGACCTTATCAATAATTAGTCCTACACGGATTTATTTGAATTATGCATGGAGTTCCGGACGTGACTGGAATCTCGTAAAAGGAAAATGGAAATGAGTAGTCTGATGATGTGGTGCAAGCATTGCAAGGCAATGCACAACCATTATAAAGATATTACAGGACGTTACAAGTGTTGTATTTGTTGGACCTATAATTCTAAAAAATGATCACAGTTAAAGAAAACGACGTATATAAAAGGGAACGGGAGGTTGAGTTTACTCTAGAGGAAACGATTACGTTTCTGCGACCTGTTCCAAAGACTTACAAGAAGCTTGATTACGATTGGTATATGACTGTCGCGCTAGAGAAATCCGACTTGGTGACGGAGGATCGGGGCTTCTTAACCTATGATCTACTTGTCGCTTATCGTAACGCTATCCGTGAAGGCTACAATCATGAGCTGGATCCTGCATTACGGAGGCCGTATGATTACCCTCGCAACCGAAATACCGTGAAAGGAATACAGGGATACATTGATAGAATAAATAAACTATCCCAGCTCAACGAATCATGAACAACCAACCAGCAACAGCTTCCCATCTCCAGGAGATCAGTGAGCAGATAGGCAGAGCTATCGAGCAGGAAATAGACAGGGATAATCCCGATGAGGTAACAGGAAAACTGATGGAGCTTTGCGCCCTTCAGGCGACGGCTACATATGCTAACGCCTTGGCTGAGCAGTTGTACAATCAGAAGTTGTCGGAGCTTGTACAGAAGCCTGAACACGCAAAGTTGTCCGCTACGGACAAGAAAATGCTTTTCGCTGGATTGGCCAGTCAGGAAATTTATTACATGACGCTCAATGAGCGGTATATCCGTAATCTCTCACATTCAATTGAAGCATTACGGTCGGTTCTTTCCTGGAAGAAAGTGGAATTCGAACAGAGTAAATACCAAACACATTAAAAGTAACTATACATGGCAAGTTTAGGATATACATGGTACCCAAAAGATTTTATTTCAGACCCGGACGTCATGTTTATGACGGCAGCTGAGCGTGGCGTTTATAGAGACCTTATCGACTTAGCCTATACAAGCGAGAACCGTATAGCTTATAGTATTGATATGCTTGCTAGATATACCAATTCGGATGTTCAAACGGTCGAGAAGATACTTTCTATGAAGGCTCAAAAAAAAGGTGATTTTTGGACGATTCCGTCTTGTGGTAAACGGATAGATCTTATAAATAAAAACCGTTCAAACGGTTCTAAGGGAGGTCGTCCGAAAACCCAAACAAAACCCAAACAAAACCCAACGCGTAATAAGTCGGAAAACCCAAAAGAAACCCAAACACAAAGGCAAATAGAAATAGAAAGTAAAATAGAAAGTAAAAATAATACTCCTACGTCGTATTATGGTTCCGACGTCGACGATGGTGAAAAATCAAACAGAACACCTATCGATTTATCAAATATCGGAGAGCATCCGATAGAAAAATTAAAACAAAAATTCGAGCATGCACAGACCTGGTTTGATCAAGTAGGCATGAAGAATTCCATCGAGCCAAACGACGTCGGAAAATGGTTTGAAAAATTCTGTACGCATTGCCTTGCCCAGGGGAAGGAAAAAATGACCGAAAAGGATTTCAAATCCTACTTTGCCAATTGGGTGACTATCCGGATTGAATCGGGAGAAGTGCTTCACAAGAAGAAAAATGATCAACCTGATAGGTTTATTTTGGGAGCGAAACCGATGGGGGCGGTGAAACATGGCTAATATCGGATTTCTTCCTCCTCAAGCAATTGATATAGAAAAAGCTGTCCTAGGGGCATTGATGCTGCAGAAAGATGTTTTCTACAAAATATCGAGTTTTATTCGTTCAGAAACATTTTATGTTGAGGCCCATCAGCGCATTTACAACGCTATCAGGAGTTTAAGCGATGCAAATAAGCCGGTTGATCTCCTAACTGTCACCAACTCTTTGAGACAGGATGGTACGCTTGAAATTATCGGAGGAGCTTACTATTTAACGGAATTGACTGATGGTGTTGTCGGTACAACATCCATTGAAGAGTATTCGCTGATATTGAATCAGAAGTATCTGGAGCGAGAGCTGATTGTGTTGTGTCAGGAATATGCTAAGAGCGTTTATGAGGGTGCTAGCGATGTATTTGATCTGTATGATAATCTTAGTTCCGATATTTTCAACAAAGTCTCTGTAAATGCGGGTAAGCAGGCATCTCGAATTGATGATATTATCCGTGAGCGAATAAAATTATATGAGAAACCAGTTGAAAATGGATTGACAGGCATTACCAGTGGATTTAAAGAAGTGGATCAATTGACTAATGGGTGGCAGGATTCTGATTTGATTATTATAGCTGCACGTCCAGGTATGGGAAAAACTGCTTTCGTACTGAATCTAGCTCGGAATGCTGCGATAGATGGACAGAAGGCAGGTGCAATTTTTTCTCTGGAAATGTCCAAAGAGCAGTTAGTTGACAGAATGGTTTCCGCTGAGACCGAGATTTACTTGGAGAAATTCAAGAAACGAAATTTATCCGATCATGAGTGGCAGATGCTTCATAGCAGAATAAATTCTCTTATGAAGTCAAATATCTACATAGATGATACACCTGCATTACCTATCCAGATGTTACGGTCAAAAGCAATTAGGTTAAAGCATAAGTATGGTATTGGTTGGTTGGTAGTTGATTACCTACAGTTAATGCGGGGAGATCGTGAGGGTAAGTCAGGGAACCGCGAGCAGGAAATATCAAGTATTTCAAGGGGCTTAAAGGCTATAGCCAAAGAGTTGGATATTCCTGTTATCGCATTATCTCAATTGAGCAGGGCTGTGGAGTCTAGGCCGGGGAGCATGAAACGCCCAATGTTATCTGATCTGCGCGAATCGGGGGCAATAGAGCAGGATGCTGATATGGTAATGTTTCTATTTCGACCAGAATATTATGGGATTGAAGAAGATGAAGAGGGACGACCAACACTAGGTATCTGCGAGTCGATAATTGCTAAAAATAGGCACGGGTCTCTTGATACTGCAGTACTTAAATTCAACGGCGCTATGATGAAATTCGCTGATCTAGAAGCTTCAAACGATAGCTTTTCGGAAGGTTTTTCTTCATCAGCATTACAGCCAAATTCCAATTTTGGAGACGAACCATTTTAGACGATATATATGAATGACGAATCATTAATGCCATTTGGCCAACACAAAGGGAAAAGTATTTGGAGATCTGAAAGATTACATAACTGATAACCTGGAAGCACTTAAAAAAGAAATTTAGTAACACAAATAATTCACGCAAATAATGAATGAAAATCAAAATTATCAATGGCAAGGAACTCCGGTAGAGGTCCGCTTTGGAACAGTTCGGGTAGAGGCAGAAAAAGATAAGCCGCTGTATTGGTATAACTTCGAAGTAATGGAATTGAGAACCTCTCAGGTTCCTGCGATCGAGATAACGTACCAGGAACCTGAAACAGGAAATAAACAGGTTTTCTGCATCGCTAATCACTTTGGTGTCGGGATTTATAAACTGGAAGCGGGAGGATGGCCCAATAAACAGCATTTCAGTCTCCCTAACGATTTCAAAGAATATACTGCAGAGGAATGGATAGAATACGAGCAGGTGCCCACATCTTTTGATCCTCTGGGATTCGCCAATCATGAATATAAGCGATTTGACTGGCAGAAGAAAAACTTTCCAGTGGAGCATGGGCAAAGAGAACGGCTAAAGGAGTCTTTCCTTAAATCCAGTAACAGAAATCAATAGCAATCTTCAGCATATAGATATGACGCAAACAAAGCAGACACCCAAATTTTCGGATTTCGGTCTTGATGACGTCAAGCGTAGCCGAGACAAGAGCACGACGGGACAGTTGTTTTGCTGCTGGGGCGATACGAAGAACGAAAATATAGGAGGGTATGGCCATGATGTCGCAAAAGGATTCAATATATGTTTTGCAAATTTCTGTATCTGCGCTGAATGTATCAGGAAGTCGTATTTGGATGAAAATTCGCATAGATGGATCCTTGATCCTTTCCAGTGTTTCAAGTGTAAAAAAAAAGGCTTAGTGTGTTATCAACAGTATGATAGCATCAAAAATCCCGGCCTCGGTTTATGTCGTGAGTGTATGGATTGGGCTGCGAAGGTGCTTGAGCTGGAGATTGTAAAACCGATCCCAAAATCTATTAAAAATGACAGACCAAGACAAGCTCAACAATCTCTATTTCCGGATCAAGAATTTTGAGTTTCCGGAATGTGAGGATGCTCTTTATCACCAGGTGATAGAAGAACTGAAAGAAGGATTTAAAATAATAGAAAACGGGTTGCTCGTTGCGACCCAAAATATAAAACACGCAAAAAGTTCAGACAATGGAACAAATTTTTAAACAAATCAAAGACGAAAGACTTCGTCAAGACGCTAAATGGGGTGTTCAAAATCATCATCCAATGGTTTGGGGGACAATCCTAGGGGAAGAGGTGGGAGAAGTGCATAAGTCGCTCTTAGAGGATGATATGGAAAGCCCTAAAGGAATCTCAAACCATCGGGCGGAACTTATTCAGGTTGCAACCGTGGCTGTAGCTGCTATCGAATGCCTTGACCGCAAGTCGAATGCCTTGACCGCAAAGGACCCCGCGCAACTCGAAATCCAATTTCCCGATTAATCAATCAAATCTGTAACACAAAAGTAAAACGCAAAATGAAATTCAAAGCAACAACAAAAGATTTAGTGTCTACGCTCCAGGAGTCGACTGCAATTGTTAACCTGAGATCGGTCATTCCGATTTTCGGAGAGGTAAAGTTTGATCTCAAGGGATCTAGTCTTTGCCTGACTTCTTCCGATCAGCAGAACACGTTGGTCAAAGAGATTGGTGTAGAAGGCGACCAGGACGGCGCGGTTTGTCTTGACGGCAAAAAACTGCTTGGGATCCTTAAAACGCTGAAAGACCCTATGGTGGAACTTGCACTTTCCGGTAAGAGAGTGAAGCTAATCGCTTCGGTCGGCGTTTTCGAAATTCCCGTGTCGGACGCTAAAGACTATCCGAATCTACCTGAGCTCAAAGAGTCCAAAACATTTAGTATAGATTCTTCCGTCTTATACGAAGGGATCACGAAAACGATTTTGGGTGTTGCTCGTGATAGTATGAGAGTGCTTGATTATTTGCTGTTCAGGGTCGAGGACCGCAAGGTCATCTTTGTGGGGTGCGACTCCAATAATCTTTATGAACACAAGACTGATGTTGAAGTGGAAGATAATTTCTCCATATTGCTGGATCCAAAGTCCGCAACTATCATCAAATCATATGCAGATGGTGAAGAAGTTCATATTTCGTATTCGGAGAATTATATCTTCCTAAGCTTCACCAATGCCCAGCTGTATTGTCGTCTCGGCGAGGGAAAATATGTCGATTATTCAGGAGTTATACCTAAAGAATCGTCCAATTATGCTTTGATAAACCGCGCGAATATGATCGCTGCGATTAAAAGGTCATTGATATTGGCGAATAGAACAAGTCATTCCGTTAAGATGGATTTTTCCACTAAGGGTATATCGATCAGTTCTGAAGATATAGACTTCAACACACGTGCGGAAGAATCCGTTTCCGGAACGTTTTACGGTGAAGATATACGGATCATGCTGAGCGGAGTAAAAGTTATCGATGCGCTAAATTCTATCGACACCGAGAATGCCAAGATGGAACTCACTTCTCCGAATCGGCCAGTGGTCATCAGGCCGGAGGGTGAAGTCGAATATTTGGGTTTGACCATGCCTTTAATGCTTGACTAGACGTGGGAGCTTACGATGAAGGTCCGCATATAGACTGGTGGCAAGGCCTGCCAGGAACGGAACGGTTTGTATTATTAAAGAAAAACGGTTTTCAAGACTCTAAAAAACCTTGGAAATACAAGGAGTTAACAAATAAAGGCATCTATACTATATGGAGTAAGGAAAGGAAGGTCACAGCTGCGGACCTTCCAATCAAAAAAGGAACGGTTGAAGTTGATTGTATCGAAGTGGACGGCAAAACAATCAATCTTACGCCGGTGCCACATTTCTCGATCGATAAATATATCACCCATCGGAACTGTGAAAAATGCGGTGTTGAGTTTAAGAAGCCATATGACTACGTCAAAAAATGTGATGCATGTATCTCATCTGCTGTTCGGGAGAAATGGGAGAAGCTACCTATAGTTGGATATGATGGTAAAAAGCCATTGTTTCTTTATAACTCAGATAACCAGTATTTCTTTGATATCGGGGACATTATTGATTACTGCGAAGAAAACGAGATCGATGTTTCGGAACTCATGCTTGTAACCTGCGTCAAAAGTTCATTTTCAGAGATTGATATCGAAGATTTGACATCGAGTTATGAGGTAGTTCACGAAGACTGGGAGCCATCTGATGCGTTCTTGGCCAAACTTGCAGAGTTCAACGAATGGCTCACCAGACAGAACACCAACACCTACTTTCCGTCGAACGAGCGTGTGGTGATAAGAAAGGAGGATTTCGATAATGAAAGTGGGGTCTAGGGTGCAGCTATTGCCTAGAAATGGCAAGTTTCTAATGAGAAGGTTCGTGAAAGGAACAATAGTCCATTATCATAAAGACAGAAAGATGGTTGATGTTCGAATTGATAGATGTCCCAGGAAAATGGGGTACTGGTTAGGGGATGTTATTCGGTATGATCTTGTCGAGGTCAAAGTAATATCTGAAGCAATTTTTAAACAATTGTCCTTTGTGGATATAGGAGAAAAGGTAAGGATATTAAAGGTCCTTTTGAGGGGAATGTCGGGGTTGTATCAGGGGCGCATCAGGTTATTTTTACACCTGAAGTGATCGAGAGCTTTGAGGTAAACGGTGATATAGATTATTACGCTCTTGGGGACTTCATAAAAGCATATGTCGACCTGAAGAATACCAAATACACTTTTGAAAGCCTAGATATGGATTGCATCGAATTAATATCACAAGAAGAATACGATAGGAGTGCACGGGTAGCCGAAAAAGGTCAGTATCAATTATTTTAATAAGTTAACCATGGTAGTAGAAATAAGAAAAGCAAAGATAACCAAAGCGATCTTCAATCAGATTCTGGCACCATCTCTCCCCGACCTGGTCCGCAACGAAGAGCTGGAGGTTCTTGGGTGGGTGTTCGATAAGACGAGATATATACTTCTTCAGGACACCGGCAAACAGGCAGTCTACCGATTGCCTATTATTTCGGATATGAAAGTTGATTTTCGCCGTCCTGATCATGTGGATTTCAAAAGCAAGGGCTATTCGGTAGCGGTGCAGCTATCCGGGCTGGAAGAATGTAATCGCTGGATCACGCGTATACATGAGATTCAATCGGAAGCAAGAGTTAAAGGTCAAATTTTTATTTAAAATCGAATTATGTTTTTTCATCAGGATGCAAATATAAAAGCGGTGTTCGTGCACCGGGTAGGTAATAAATCACAGGATGAGTTTTATGTTCTTTCCGATCTTCCAATAGATCTGAAGTCAGATGAGGTTCTGCCGGATCTTCTAATGAAATACTATACAAAACCTTTTCAGAAAATAAACGAGGTTTATCGTCTCCATCACCAGAATGATTTCTCATTGAATGAGGTTTACAATTATGTTACGCAATTTTTTGAGGGTATCACTGATTTAGGGCAGCTATCGGAACAATTAGCGAAGTATTTGTATGATATCTCGGAGCACCCAAAGATAAAGTCCGGCGAATTCCATGTCGTGCATTTTGAAAATGTACAGATGGAAGGGGAGGTTCACGATGCGATCGGAATTTTCAAAACCGAGAATAAGAATCCCGTCCTAAAGATACATCCAAAACAACAGGGGTTTGAATTTAGCCATATTGAGGAGACCATCAATATTGATATCCTGGATAAAGGTGTTATCATCGTTAACACGGAAGCAGAAGAGGGGTATAAGGTTCTGATCACGGAGTCAAAATCTGTAAATGAAGCTGTATACTGGAAGGATGATTTTCTGAAAGTTATGGCAAGAAACGATAACTATCAGCGTACAGCAAATATTTTGAAAGTCGCCAAGAGTTTCGTGATGGACAAGATGGACGAGACCTTCCACATTGATCTTTCAGATAAGTCTGCCTTGCTCAATAAAACGGTAGACTACTTCAAAAAGAAAGAAACCTTCGACCAGGAAGAATTTGGCGAAGAGGTATTCTCCAATGAGCAGGCTATCGGTATGTTTCTGGATTATAAAAAGGATTTTGAAAACGAATTCGAGACTTCTATCGAAGATAGTTTTGATATCTCGTCATCTGCAGTAAAGAAAATGCAGTCTTCTTTCAAAAAGGTTATCAAGCTTGATAAAAATGCCCAGATCATTCTGCTCGGCACAAGAGATATTCTGGAGAGAGGGTTTGATGATGAGAAGGGAATGAGCTTCTACAAGGTTTATTTCGAAAACGAGGGGTAGGGTATGGGGTTACCGACATCAATGTCGGTAACCCCACCTATCAAGTAACACAATATTATCACGCAAAATCAAAACAAAATGAAAGCATCAGCAGAAGCTAAAGAAGCAATTGAAAGCCATCTCCAGGCGATGGCGGCAAAGGATACTCTCTTTGCTGAAACACTAAAAAAGAAAAATAAGAGTATCGATGGCTGCATGAATTATATCATGTCCGAAGCTAAGAAGAAAGGCGCTAATATGGTTAAGGATGCCGAGGTTTTTGGTTGGGCGGTCCATTACTATGACGAGGACTCGATCAAGGATACCGGTAAAGTTCAGGGGGTGGCCATGGATCATGGTTCCGCCGATCCAGCTGAAAAAGCCCCCGTAGCAAAACCAAAGAAAAAGGCAACTCCATCCGTTCACCAATCGTCACTATTTGAGCTATGAAACCAAGGACGAAAAGACAAAAGGAAGTGTATGATCTGAGCAAGATTGTCCTAAAAATAAATAAGGACATTGAGCAATGGGCACAAAAGGAATGCAATGATCATTATGCTTTTGCTACAAAAAAAAGATACTGGTGTACGAATTGCGGAGAAGTGCATGAACGAAAATTTGTTAAACGAAAAACAATAAAATGCCCTAGCTGCAAGGTTCGTCTTGAAATTAAGGAAAGAGCTATCCGAAAGTATCATCAATCCTACTACGTTGGTTTTGCCGAACTACTAGGCGATTATCAAGTGATTAGGTTGTTCATTATAAACTCTAACCACAGGATGAATAAAAAACCTTGTGTGTCAAGTTTAGAAACGATAATGCAATTTATCCCCAATGACCATGATAAGATTGAGTTTGTTGCTAGAGCGAGGAATATGGGCCAGGGAGATCCAACAAGTGGGCGTTTAGAAATTCGTAAGCCTAGCGATTGGCAGTGGCATATTTACAACCCGTGTCCTTACAAGTTTCATCCGAAATCACAATTCAAGCAAGAATACACCAAGTACGGCATTAACCACGAGTTGAGAGGGTTGAGCTTCTTTACGGCATCTAGGATACTGCCCCTTGACTCTAGGGCAGAAACCATTTTGAAAGCAAAGCAATATTCTCTGTTTAATAAATGCGGGGACCAACCGAGTAAAATACTTAAACACTGGTCATCTATAAAAATTGCGATCCGGCACAAGTACTACGTAGCGGATGGGGGTGTCTGGTTGGATCATCTAGATTTGTTGGAGGAGGCAGGGAAGGACTTGAGGAACCCGAAGTTCGTCTGCTCACCAACACTGTTTAGGGACCATCAGCGCATGGTGGCTAAAAAGAGAAAAGAGGAAGAACGGTTGGCTAAAGAGAGGAATCGTTTATGGAAAATTCAGCAACGCGAAAGAGAGGAAAAGAGAATGATGGAAGATCGTCAGAAATTTGAACAACTTAAGGGGCATTTCTTTGGGTTGCAGTTTTCAAAAGGAGATCTTCACGTGAAAGTTCTGGAGTCGATTGAAGAGTTTAAGCTGGAAGGGGATTTTCACGGACATTGCGTTTACACCAATCGGTATTACAATAAAGGCAATACACTTGTGATGTCCGCTTCTTTCAAAGAGATCCCAGTGGAAACTGTTGAGGTTAATCTGAATTCGATGAACGTTACCCAATCACGCGGAAAACATAACGAGGCCACAAAGTACCACGACGCTATCGTTGACCTAGTAAACAGGAATATGTATCAAATCGCGCAGCGTATGCAAGGCGAGCAAAAGAATGCGGGGTAGGGTATGAAAGAAATCAAAACGAGGCAAGGATGGCGGGTTGTTCCCGTCACCCTTTCTCAGATAACAAAACTTGGTGGCTTAGGAATATGTGACAGCTGTAATTCCGCCACTGGGAACTTTATGTATATCGGCGTACTGAACAGTGCCTATTGTCAGCAATGTTATGAAGAATGGGAGGCCGAGGCTAAGTACTATCCAGTGGATGTTTTTTTTGAAACTAATAATTTGGATTATGTAAAGGGGAGGTTGGAATGAAAATTTCAAAAAAAGATCGTGAACTAGTAAAGCAGAAGTACAATGGTCTTTGCGCTTATACAGGTAAGGCTCTTGGAGACGATTGGCAGGTAGATCATGTTACTAGTGTATATAAGCACTCGAATGATGCTTATTGCCGTTATGTGAATATAGACGATATTCGAGAAAACATTCAAAAAGTTCACGACCTGGATAATCTTTTGCCAGCTCTAAAGATTGTCAATCACTATAAGCGGTCGTTGGATCTGGAGGGGTTCCGTCGATATATGAAAGATTTCCATAAACGATTGGCAAAGCTTCCAAAAACAACAGGTGTTCCTGCAACAAAGCGACGTATTGTATATATGAATAACGTCGCTGATGCTTTTGATGTTTCTGTAGATAAGCCGTTCCTGGGGAAGTTTTATTTTGAAATAATCGATTCTATTTCATTACCAACTGAGTCAACAAATTCTTTTGGGAAACTAATGCTTGGTCCTCCAGATTGATACCAATTTCCTTGATCGTCACGTTTGACTTCAATATAAATATCGTCTGAACTATGTCGATTAACAAACGTGTAGGAGTCATTCTCTTCGTTGTGAATTACCGGCCCTTTGAGTTGGATATCATGGAGTTTTACGGATATGTTATTCATAATAATATATTTTGGTTCTGTATAAACCAAAGTTAAGGAAATCAAATAGCAATTATAAAATATTATATTTGTATTTAATAATAATATATTTATATTTGAAATGTGAAAGGTTTGATAATTGGAATAGACCCCGATGTGGATAAAAGTGGTGTAGCGGTCTATAAAAAGTCATCAAAAGACCTCCAATTATTTGCTTTACCGTTCTTTAAATTATTGGATTTTTTAAATGATCATAAAGATGATATCCGTGAAGTTGTCGTTGAAGCTTCCTGGAAGATCAAGAAAGCTAACTTTCATGAAAACCAGCGAGGTGTGGGAGTAGCTTCACAGATAGGAGCCAGAACAGGTGCTAATCATGAGGTCGGACGAAAGATTGTTGAAATGTGTGCTTATCTAGGCGTTTCTTGTTTAGAAAAGTTGCCTCTTCGCAAGTGCTGGAAAGGACCCGATGGAAAGATCAGTCATGAAGAGTTTCAAAAGCTTACGGGTTACTCTAGAAGAACTAACCAGGAGCAAAGAGATGCGGCTCTTTTAGTCTGGGGTTATTAGTGGATCATATTGTTAGGGGTAATAATTGGTTTAGGTTTCTGAGTGCATGGCGTCGTGAGATGCCATGCTTATTTGTTGCCTCCTTAAAAATATTCTTTGATCAGCTGAAATAAGTCAAATGAGGAAAGCGAGCTGTTAGCGAACCTCCTCCAAACGGGCACGGTGTAATAGTGTGGCAAAACAATTGTCCAGCAAGTCCGGAAAATCGTGACTGATAGGAAAGACTATTCTCTTAGTAGCCAAGAGGTACAAAGCTACCATCCCGTGGGTGGAAAACACGTGCAGGGCAGATAATCCCGAAATGATAGAAGTAGTGTCTGACAATCGGGAAAGACCGTTAATTTGACAGGATGTTGTAAAGGGTAAAACAAAAGGTTCCGTAGGCGGAGGAATAAATCATACCTTCATAGTCGGTTCGAATCCGGCTCCTGTCGCAAGGATGATACTTTTAATATTTCGTTTGACATATGCAGTAAACCCCCGGTAAATATTCTGGGGGTATGAAAGGTCTTTAAGACAGCGGGATAGACTGCAAATAGTTCATTATTTTATTTAAACCATTCAAAGATGAAAAGATTTATTGCAATTGCTTTAGTCGGTTTGTTTTCCTTTGTGATGGTTGGTATGGTGTACGCTGCGTTTGATACGCAGACATCCATTGAGCTGAAAAAAAGTTTTGATGATGTTTCATTCGTGGGCATCATGGATGGTGTAACTCCATCGGTAGAACCACAATACGGCAAAATGGTAACAGTACTACCGGAAAGCGACATTGTGTCGGGATATACTGCTGATACCGCTCCAAGTGCCAACGATCCGCCAACGATTCGAATGTTGTAGATGTGTTTGTGTTTAGTTAGTCAAAGACTTGACAGCTCGGAAAGACGAGCAATCTGTTTGCTTATTCATAATTTCATAATTTAGGTTTATAATTGGTTAGTTAATCCTCCACATCTCCCCGGTGTTGGAGGATTTTTTATGCATCAATTTCGACAATAAGGGGGGGGCTTATAGCCTGTTTTCTGTCAATATAGGGGGGATTTATAGCTTATAAAGTGACTTAATTCATTGTTTAATACATAAAGGTAAATACCTGTTTTATATAAACAAATTGTTCTTGTAATTGTTATACTATTTTGATTTTTAGTTTATAAAGTAGTTGTATATATTTTGTTTGTTAATTTAGAATTGTTCTAAATTAATCAAATTGTGACACAGAAATGTAGTTTATGTGTTTAAATTGTATTTACTTTGTTTTTACAAAACGTTATAACAGTAAGCGATAACAAATTGATGCAACTTAGTTTTTGTAATAAATAGTTATAAAGTTTATTTGCTTCGTTAATAATAAGATTTACTAAAAAAATGTACAAAAATCGTTTTACTCACTTGGCCAAAATTTATGGTATACCCTGTTATTTTAATGAAGATAACATGGAGGTAAAAGGTACAAACTGGTTTTTTGATAGACTTATAGATTTGGGAACTTTTCTAGACACAACTTTCAACCTTTCAGATGGCTTCTATGTCACTGATTTGCAGAAATTAAAAAAAGTCGATTAAGTTGACAATTCCTTAATCGACTTCCGCGTAATAGGGACAATTATTATGCGTAAACTCTATCTCTTTTTAGTCGGTAATTTCGACTTCAAAGCGGTAGAGTTTTCCTTTTGGGTGATAAACCTTTTTACCGTTTCTGGTAATGTAAGATGTATATATCACTTTGTAACGTTTACCATTACGCTCGATTATTTCACTCATTCATTGGTCCTCCTTTCTTAAAGTTACTAAGAGATTGGTCAATCTGGCTATAACTTAGCTCTTTGCCAGAATGGATTTGTCAGGCCCATCCAATTTTAAAATCTTTCCCATCCTGCACCCTCGACGATCTAAACAAATTGTTGTTTTAATACTTTTTTGTTTGATAGTGATTAAGAACGAGTTTCCAATTTTTAATGAATAAATAATCGTGTACAAATATATCTATGAATCAATCTATTCGCAATATATTTTGTCAAGTTATTAACACAACTTTTCCACAATCAACAAATTAAACTAGTCAAATGAATATATAGCATTAGTTAGATATTAATATATTTGTATATATTATTAATATATGGTTTTTAATTCCCGTTTTGGCTTTGGCGATATGGTTTACCTGAAGACCGATATCACGCAGGATCCTTGGATGGTGACACAGGTTCGTTTCGCTTTAGGAAGCACGATATATTTATTGGCCAGAGGCTCTGAAAACTATTGTGCGTACGATATCGAGTTAACCGACGAGAGAGATGTCTTAAAGAGTTTGTAATATGGAAGGACTGAAAGCAAAGCAAAGAAGGTTTGTTGAGGAGTATTGTGTCGATTTCAATGCGACGCAGGCGGCTATTAGAGCCGGGTACAGCGAAAAGACCGCCAAGTCAATTGGTTGCGAAAACCTTACCAAACCTGACATCGTAGCGGCTATAGATGAGCGTTTGGAATCGTTGGATCTTACCGCTGCACAGACATCGAAACTGATGGCTGATATTGCGCAGTCTTCCATGAATGACTACTTTGTAATTGTCCAGAAAGAAAGGCCTAAGCCTATTTTACGACCACTCCAAATTCAGATCGATAAAAAGAAAGAGGAATTGCTAAGGGAAAATTTGTTCATTGCTAGAAAAGGACTGATGGGCGATGATTTGGCGAAATACCAAAAAGCGCTTGAAAGGATGGAAGACGAAATTCTTCGGTTAGAGATTAAATTGGAACGCGAGCCGGAAGCTGAGTTTGAAGATTTTGAAATGGAAACCTATGACGCTGTTGAACTTGATTTGATCAAATTAACTCAAGACAAAGAAAGGGGTAAGATCAAGTCCTTCCAATGGGGTGAGTTTGGTCCCAAAGTTGAAATGTTCGCAGCTGATAAGATGATTGTGAATATTGCCAACAAATTAGGCTTCTTTACCAACAGAATGCAAATGCTTGACAAAAATGGAGAGCCTACCGATCCGACAACGCCTGACCCTTTAGCCCCTGTGCAACTTAACATAACCGTTTTATCCAGGAAAGAAGAGGACAATGCCGATATTCAGCGAGCCACAGCAGAAGGTTCTGTTCAGTAGAAAGCCGGTTACTTTGAACATGGCTGGACAACGTGTGGGCAAATCTCACATGATCGGTTTCAAATCTGGTTACTATGTAAAGAACTTTCCACGGATGAGGGGAATGATAGCTGCGAATACTTATAAGCAACTGTCACAATCTACTCTCGTTGCAGTCCGTAAGGTATGGAAGCAGGAGTTCGGGATAGAAGAATACGACCGTGTACGCAACCCTAAGGGCGTGTATGTGGTGAATAAAAAGCCACCGGCAAATTTTACAGTATTTGAAGCTTATGATAGGTATGACGGCATTGTTTCATTTCGAAATGGCGCTATTATCTATATTGCTTCACTGGACAATTTTGAAGCACACGACGGGAAAGAACTTGGCTGGGCTGAATTAGATGAAACAAAGGACACGAAAGAGATAGCTTTAACATCGGTTATCTTAGGCCGTATGTCACAGCCTGGGCTGTACGTCGACCAAGACGGTAACCTTGTCTATTCAGATGATTTGGAATTTGAAGGCACTCCTTTCAATCCTGTTTGTATCAATACCTCTCCAGCTGTGGCCACACCTGAATGGCTCATTGAGATGTTCAGTCTTCAGCAGTTCGATGATGAGATTCTAGAGAAGATAACGAGCTTTCCCGACTTCTTTTACAAGGAGGTCGACAACAAGGCTATCGTGATCTATTCGACGCACCACAACGCGCATAATCTACCGAAGAACTATATCGATAACCGTATCAAGACGCTAAGTAAAGGCGATGCCTTAAAGTTTGTTTTCGGATATCCTTTCTCGCAAAGTGGAGGCGAGTTCTATGATGAGTTTGATCGTCTGCGTCACGCGAAGTACGTGCCTTACGATCCAAATACACTTGTGCATCTTACCTTCGATTTCAACGTAATGCCCTATATGACTATGTTGGCTGCTCAAATAAGAAGTCGGGTGATGTATGCGGATAAGGACAACCAGTTGTTTGAGGAAATGGAACCGGGAAGACGTATGGTGCAGGTCCGGAAGATTAGTTTTTTCAAGGAGTATTGTCTCAAGTCGCCACTCAATACCGTTAAAGGTGTCGTGCAGGCGTTTAAGGCCGACTTTCCAAAATGTGATACCGTGTTTTTCTATGGGGATGCTTCGGGCCATAACCGCGTTCCAGGAAAAGGGGAATACAGAATCTTTGATGACGTAGAAGATGAGCTGGCGAACCTTATCTTTCCGGGCTCCGACCGAACTATGAGACGAAACCCATCTGTACTGAAGAGACGGAAGTTTATACAGGAGATATTCAAGGGGGGGATTCATTTTGTGCTGATCGAAATAGACAAAGAGGGATGTCCAGAGTTGATCAAGGACTTTACCTACCTCAAGCTAGGACCAGAGGGCAAGTTGAAGGAAGTGGTAAGAGTTCCTGAAACGGGGGTTACCTATCAGAAATACGGGCACACCACAGATGCGGCGGAATATCTTATATGTTCTGCTTTAGAGGATATATTTGATTAAAATAATAATATATCAATTATTTATAATATTATATTTGTTAAAAATATTTTTCGGATGAATATTGACGAGGCAAGAAACATCATCATCGATGCTATCGAAAACGACACCAAGCACCCCAATTACAAGCGCGTAAATGAATTAAGAAAGCTATACACGGCATTGGTTACAGGTCAAGGTATTGAGGATTTTCTTCTTCAGTTTCAATTGCGTGAGGATAAAGCCGCGTTTGACCAACGGGTAAAGCTTACAGTGTCAACTACCGACGCGATATGCAGCACTTTGATCAATCCATTCGAAAAGGTATTACGTACGGATCCACTTGTCAAGCGTATCGAATCTCGGGACGAGCTGGCTCTGGATATCCTAACCGATAAGATCATGCAGTTCTATAGCTCCGAAAATCAAAATAGCGGGCTTGACTACTGGCTTCAGACGCGATTTAAATCACTCACATTCTTAGATCCAAACGCCTTTGTAGTTCTTGAGTGGGACGCTTTCGACCATAACCATGCACGCGCGACGCCTTATCCTTACGAAGTGTCTTGCGAGCAGGCCATCAACTTCAAATACAAAAATAATAAACTGCAGTTTTTGCTCGACCGTAAGCAGATCGAATACAAAGAGGATGACCTGAAGAAGAAAGGGTATAAGTTTACCCTATACGGCATTGGCTTTGTACTTGTTTTTGAACGTGTGCCTGACAAATACATTGTCCAGGCTAATGAGGAAATCTGGTCCAGTGGTAAGAGTGGAAATCGTTATGCGGTAAGGTATCACGAAACTTTGTTGGATGTGGCTACAGCAACGGCTATTGGCTATGTTGGTGATCAACGCACTAATGAGGCTACGTATGTTAATCCGTTTCATTCAGCTGTCTCCTGGTTCAAGAAGATTTTGCGCAGAATATCCGAAGCTGATCTGTCGCAGACGCAACACGCATTCCCGCAAAAGTTTCAGTACGTACAGCCGTGTCCTGGGGTTCCAAATGATCCGTGCCGAGCAGGTCTAAATACTGAGGGGGGCACGTGTGAATCTTGCAGGGGTTCAGGGTACATCTTTCACACTTCGGCTCAGGATGCGATTGTTATGCCTCTTCCTAAGCACGCTGACGATATGGTTGATCTTGATAAACTTATGGTGTATAAGCACCCGCCGATTGACCTTTTAAAGTTCCAGGAAGATATCATCGATAAATACGAACAAAAGATCCATGCTGCTGTTTTCAATACCTTGTCGCTGATCAAGAAGACTACGGTAGCGACGGCAACAGAAAGAGATCAGGATATGGATAATGTTTATGATACATTGAATCCATTTGCCGAAAAGATAATGGCACTTTGGTCCTCTACCGTTCAGAATGTCGCGGAAATCGTAGAGGCCAATCCCGAAGACCTGATCATCGATATTCGTTACCCAAGCGATTTTAAATTAAAAACTATAGCCCAGCTGGTGGGGGATTTGAAAGAGGCAAACGAAAGCAATGCACCTTCGTTCATGCGTGCAAAACTTTCGGCGGATCTGGCAGAGCAGACTTTTGTTGATCAGCCGGAAGAGTTCGCCAAGTACCAGATCAAAGAACGTATGTTTCCATTTCCCGGTAAGACATCGGATGAAATTGACACGCTTATTTTTTCCGATTTAGTTCCATTTAGAACCAAGGTGCTTTATGCCAACTTTGATAGCTTGTTTTTGCAGGCCGAAAAAGAACATATAGGATTCTGGACAATGAATGCAGATCAGCAAGAGGGTATCATAATGGGATACCGTGATTTATTGGTAAAAGAATTGACTCCTGCGCAGCCAACATTTAACGCCTTATCATAATGACCAGGAGAGAAGCAAGGCGATTGATTAAACGTATCTCTCAGAAGGCCGACTGGATTGAGGAAGCTATGCAGATCCTTGAAAGCTTGGTGAAGCAGAAGGAAGTTGAGTTTGCCAATGAATTATTGGCTGAACTAATTGCCCAACTGGAGTCGGAAAACGGCCAATTGCTTAGAAATTCAAAAAATCAGAAGGTAATTTCAAGGCTGAACAATATCACAGAATCCTTGCGGAACGCTGTTTTTACCGAGGTTGTGACGAAGATGTTTACAGATGTATCTCATATCACACTAGAAAATACTGTTTATTACGGGAAAATGGGCGATAAGGGATTTAAACCGACAGGGCAAATGGTAAAAGATCTTGCTTTCGCCCGGTTAGGGTTCAATGAAGATGGTACATTGGTCCGTGATGGCTATATGCAAGGGCTGTTTGAGAGTAAAGAGGTGACTGCGCAGATTAAGGATTTTGTTACCAGAGGTGTTTATTCGCGTACGGGCTTCGAAACATTTAAGGTAGGATTAAATGATATGATAAAAGGATCGGAAGGAAAGATGGGTGCCTTCTCACGATTCTACCGAAATTATGCTTATGATACCTATTCCCAGATGGATGCAATGCAGGGGAAAATGTTTTCGGACGAACTTCAATTAAAGTATTTTATTTACAATGGCGGTTTGATAAAAAATTCCCGGGCGTTCTGCATACGCAAAAACGGCAGGGTGTTTTCTGTTGATGATACAAAGAGCTGGATCGATGAGCCGGACAATAAAGCTAAGCCCCCGGGATACGATCCGCTGATCCACCGTGGGGGATACGGCTGTCGACATTCCATTCATTATATTACAGAAGATATGGCCAAGGCTTTGGGATATGGCCAAGATGATCAAGTGTACAAGCCGTTTGCACTGAAGCGATTTGCCAATGGCGGGGAGGTCATCACCTCTGATCTAGTCGATGTAAATATGCCGGATTATGGAAGGGTTTTCAATGCCGCTAATGCTTTCGCGCGTATGGGACATAAGGTTGAGATCAAACCAAAAATAAAAAATCATCTTAACCCACTGTATAATGAGGTTTATGGTGGTCTAAAAGGTTCAAAGTACGAAAGAAAAAATCCTGACTTATACATCGACGGATTATCATACGAACATGAAGGATTTATAACATCAAATCCAAAGAACGCTTTGCGTAACATGTTGAACGGCGGTAGTGCTCAGTCTTCACGTATCATAATAGATAAACCAGACCTGACAGATGCTTACATAAAACGGGTTATCAAGGCGAGAAATAATTCGTCTCTATCTCCTAATGAAATTGATGAAGTATGGATATTGGAGGGAACGGCTGTAAGAAGGATATTTTAAAAGACAAAGCCATAGAAAAAACTATGGCTTTGTGGCAAGGAAGCTCCTTTTCAGGTAGAATCCTTATTGCAAAGGTACAACTTATTTGAAAAATAATACTTTGTCAATACTAAATAATAATATATTTGTATTAAATATTTTTAAATTAATATTTTGACCATGGCAGGAACGACAGATAAAAGCCAGAAAGGAGCACAGCAAGATGCTTTACAAGGCGCAGTATCCAAAGAGACAATTGTTGAAAAGGACGTTAAGAACGCATCAAAAAATGATGGTGAGGCAAAAAAAGAAGAACTTAGTCTTGCAGACCTCATTGAGGCAAATCTTGAATCAACCGCCAAAATTGCAGAGCTGAACCTAGTTCTTGATCAAAAGAATCAAGAAATTGAGCTTCTAAAAGATGCAATCAGTGAAAAGGCAGATCTTAATATTAAATATGAAGGTCTCTCTACTGAATTTAATTCATTGAAAGAGGATTATGACACCCTCTTGCAGGAAAAGGAAGTCCTGCAAGAAAGTTTTGATACTGTTTCTAAGCTTAACGAAAATAAATCTGGAGTAATAACTACGCTGGAGGCCAAGATAGAAGAGTTCAAAAAGTCAGAATCAACTGTTGTGCCTGAAAAGAAAACTACTGCTGTTGTTACTGCTGTGAAAGATGGAATCGAGCGCGAATTTCCTGTTTTGGCATGGAATAATATGCCAAAAGGCAAGGGCGGTTGGAAACAAAAGGTTGGAGCTCCTAAAGAAGCAAAATAATGGCAAATATCACGATCAAGAATAAAAAAACGGGCGTAACCAAAGAGGTGACGTCTCGTGAATGGGAGGTGATTCAGGAGAACCCTATGATCGCTAAGGTCTGGACGACCGTCTCTTCCAAAGAAGCGGAGGTTTCGGCCGTTCCCGCTTCCAAGCAAAAAGAATCAAAAGTTATTTCTGAATCAAAATAACATAATTCTATGAAAGGAATTTCATTACTACTGGCGGGATTGCTGACGACCGTTTATAAAGTGTCAGATGATGAAGTTGCTGCTCTTCTTGAAAAGGCAGATGGAGAGGATTTCGATGCTCAAGCAGAGCTCGCTACTATTCTAGAGAAAGACAAAGGCCGTATCGGCACTTTGAAAACCGACGCTTTCAATGATGGCCATAAAAAAGGTAAATCGGAAAGCTTGAAGGATCTCGAGAAGCAAGTTCGCACAGAATTTAATCTGTCGGATGAATCTATTAAAGGCATTGACCTGATTAAGGCTGTTCATGCATTGGATCGCGAAGCAGGCAAGAATGGATTGACGGATGACGATATTAAAAAATCACCGTTGTATATCCAGTTACAGAAGAAGCTTGACGACACCAACAAAGATGTTGAAACTAAAGTTTCTAGCGCCGTTAAGGAGGCAGAAACTAAGTTCAATCGTGAGCGTACGCTATCATCGGTCAAGGCTAAGGCTCTTGAAGTTTTTGAAGCTCTTAATCCTGTATTGTCGGAAAATAAAACTGTAGCCGCTAATCAAAAGAATACACTTTTGAAAGAGCTTGAGGGGTATGATTACGACACGGCAGAAGACGGATCTTTTATCGTGAAGAAAGAAGGGAAAGCACTGGCTGACGCCCACGGTAATCTCGTTGACTTCGATCAATTGGTAAAAAATACTGCTTCAACGCATTTCGATTTTAAGCAAAGCAAACCGAGAGGAAGTGAAAGCAACAAAAATGAGTTCAAGGGCTCTATTACTGTCCCTAAAACAGAGGAAGAGTATCGCAAAGTGATTAATAACCGTGATATCTCTTTAGAGGAAAGGACAGCTATTAAGGAGGCCTGGCAACAACAACAGGCATAGTTGTTTACTTGAAAATTTAAATTAAAAATGGCAGCAGGAGATTTCTCACCTACATCATTAGTAGAACTACAACTCCGTATGGAGTCTATGTGGCACGATAAGGTAAAGAATCGTGATTACAATCCAGATTTAGCGACCGCTAAAATTATTCTGGAGCAACAAACTGCAGAGGTGACGCCGATCACTAATGAAGCCCTGGATAGAAGCGTTTCTATCAATTGGGTGGATTTCTGTAGCAACAGTGTACGTGATGAAACAGAGACAGAGGATCCGGTGGGTGACGACGACTCTTGTGACGTTACCGGTTTGGAACCTGAGAGCAAGTCAGAGCTGAAAGAGCTTGACATGTTCATTGAGGATTCCTTCATGGTCAACGAAGAAAAATTCCGTGGTAACTTCATCAATATGGAAGAAGCTATTGCGATCGGGGTTCTTGGTATGGAGCGTAATCTGATCAATAAGTTCAATCAAAAGATTGCCGCTCGTCTGTTGACGTATGGAGGTGTCAATCAGTATGCGGGAGTAGGTACTATTGGTACGAATAACGGTGGTTACACAGAGATCGCAGCAGCAAACTTCACTGCTGAAGGGTTCTTTCCATACCTGCAACAGGCAGGTGTAATGAATAAGTTTTCTTCTTTGTTGATGATCGATGGCGGCAACCTATTTCAGGACAACTATCGTGCACAGAAGTACCTTGGCAATGATGATGGTAAGGCTGCGGCTTCCATGTATGGAGATCTAAGCTATCGTAATGATCTGTTTGGTTTCTCTGCAAACGATATGGCTAATGTATCTATCGTGCTGGATCCAGGTTCTGTGGCAATCGGTACTGCAAATCGTTTTCCTGAAGATCCTCGAGAGATCAAGAATCCGTCGGTAACGCGTTATTCTGTGCCGTCAAATTATTTACCAGGCGTTCGTTACGACGTGACGTATAAGCAAACTTGTGTGAACGGTAAGATCTGGCATGCGTGGAACTATAAACTTCGCGCGGGAATGTGGGACAATCCAATTCGTTGTAACGAGGAAATCACGGGTACACTTTTATTTAAAAAGGTTGCCTAATAAAAGATCTTGTAAGCTTAGGGGTAGGCTTATTAGGTGTATGTAGATCGGGAGGGGGCAAGGCTCCCTCTCTTTTTTTAAGTAACTATGGAATGTTTAGATAATATTATTGGGATATCTCGCACAGAGTGCGAGTGTTTAGCGGCGGATATTTCCGCCGATGACCAGGTTAGCATCTCTGGCATATACCTGGATGAAGTCGAAGGTGGTTTAAAAATGACTGCCTTAGAAAAGATAGACTGTCAGACCTTCGTTGATAAGGCAAAGCAAGCGATCAAACGAGCAAAGGATATGTTCATTGAACAGATCATTGCGGCCTATCAGACGACTGATTCAAGGAAAGCTTATGAAGATTTCAGTGGTCGCATTGGAAAGACAGCGCACTTAAAGACCTTGACAGGGTTAAAACAGTTTGCCGGTCTGAAGCTTGCGTTGAATCCAATTCGCGGAGCGAAGTTGGTAATTAAACAGATTGGCTTGATCATCTCACGGGAGCAGGATGTTGAGGTCTCTATATTGAAGTTTACCGACGATAGCGCGGAACTGGTCGATACGATCACGATTCCAACCATTGCCAACATGAGATCGGTGTATAGTTTCGATAAAGCTTTGGAGCTCCCTTTTACCTCATCTTCAGGGGAAGCGCACGAATATTTTGTTGTGTACAACACGATTACCCACGGCAATCCACGAGACAACAAAGCAGGATGTAATTGCGGTAGAATGGATAGGATATTGAGGTCGTATCTCAAGGCCGAAGGCGTTAGCTCGTCCGATATCGAAGCATTGCCCCTGGCTAAAGGCAGTGATAATGCAAATGGGTTCTTTTTGGATGCTGAAATCGCCTGCGTTACCAAGTCTATGGTATGTAATATACTGAAGCTGGACGACAGCAATACCGTTGCGCATGCTATTGCGTACAAGTCACAGGAATTGTTAATTGAGGATCTTTTGTCTTCGCCTAATATCAATCGATTTACGATGATGTCCAAAGAGCATTTGTACGGCACGAGAAACCATTTTAGGAAGGAATTTGAGGACCGTATCGTTTGGCTTTCGCAGACCAAGCCATTAGCACAGGTCAGTGACTGTATTGTCTGCCATGACAACAGAATTATGAAGACGTTGATCAGATAGATTTATGGAGGATTTAGGAATATTGATTGATCGCCTAAAGGCTATGCGTGACGGCTTGGTTGAAGATGCGAAAGAAGTGTCTCAATCAATGGCCTTGACTCATAAAGGCGTTGTCGTTAAACGTGTACAATCTGAAGGTATACCTGGAGCAAGCTATTCAGAAAAAGGAGTTCCAGCCTACCTGGTTGAAAAAAGTTCATACGCTCGGTTGAATAGCGGATTTGATCGTATGATCAAGAAAAAGAAGAAATCAGGAGAGTCTGTCGCGTGGAAAGATGTCCGTGAATCACAGGGACGTCAAACAAATCATGTCGATTATACTTTTTCGGGTAGAACCCTCAAAAACCTTACTATAGTTGATACCGTAGTTAACGGGCCTTTAGTGTCAGCATATCTAGGGGCCAATGAACATGAGTCTTTTGAAAAGTTACGCTTTGGTTTTGCACGATACGGTAATTTTTTAGCTCCTAATGATCAGGAGAAAGAATTACTGTTCGAACATGCTCAAAAGCAAATGGATGATAAGATTAAGAAATATAAATTATGAATGTATTAATCGCGAAAATAATAAAAGACCGGCTTTCGACACTTCCTTATTTTGATCGCGTAGCTGGATTGGTGCAGACGATAACTAAGGAAGCCAACGACACCGGAAAAATCGTCAAATTTCCTGTTGAAGTAAATGTTGGTGAGTTGAAGGCGCTCGATGCTATGGTGCCAGATGATCAGATCAAAGGATTGTTCTACCTCGAAGACGGCGGCATCAAGAGCGACGGTAATAATGACTGGACCTCTGATCTTACCTTGGTCTGTTGGTTTTGCCCGAAAAAGATAGCGAAAGAAGTCGATGCGGTATCTGCGAATGCTTTGGCGGATATTACAGGAGCTCTGAAATCATTTATCAATGAATCTCCTGTTTCTAGGTTAAAAGTAAATGTGGCGAGTATCCCGGCAAGAGATGCTGCGATATTCTCAAAATATAATTATAGTGAGACACAGACCCAGTATCTTATGCCTCCATATGATTTCTTTGCCTTAAAGCTTAAATGCTCATTCCGGCTCAATAGCGATTGTTTAGAACCATTAACAGAACCCGAGATATGCTAACATTTTTTATTTACTATACGATTATTTCCTTCTGCTGTTCGGTGATCGGGCATGTGGTCAGTACTATCTTGTTGTACGAAGATGTGCTGAACTGGTATGGTAAGATCCTGGAGCGACTCCCTAAAATGATCGCTCAGCCATTGGGCCTTTGTGTCCTTTGTTTCTCTGGCCAATTGGCATTATGGAGTTCGTTCGTGTTTTCTCTGTACCACGGCGGAGGCTGGTTTATTCCGTATTCAATTTGTGGAGCTATTTTTCTTGTTGCTAAATACAAATAAAATAATATTATAAAATAATATATTAATTTTATGCTATGGATTTGAAGTCGATCAACATACAGGAAAAAACATTTAAGGCAAACGGAAAGCTCTATTATATCGAGCCTGGAGATATCTCTATCGATAGATATGCAAAGTATGAAGAGTTGGCTCTTGAATTGCAATATGGGGTGTCTCAGGCCGAAATGTTTGCTAATTGGAAACAGGTGACGCAATTGGCCAACGAACTTAAATTCTCTGACATCGCAGTACTGGCAAATAATATGCAGAACGGCTTGATAAAATTGATGGATCGGCAGAACACTTCTTTAAAGATGTGTACGCTATTCATTAATGAAGAAAATGAGGATCGAACCAAAATTTCGGATGATATGATTTCCAACAAGATCAATGACTGGCGGGAGGAGGGCTATACAGTGGGGCCTTTTTTTCAATTGGCCCTCGCTTTTTCCGGGCTTATAAAAGAGATCTCGAGCAAGCTTTCCCAAGAATCTTTGGCAAAGATGGAAGCTATGGAAAAAGAAGTGATCACTCAAAAGGCAAAGTAATCCATATCAAGGCGGAGATATTAAAGCAAAGAAAATATTGGATTGATCTGTGGTTAGCTATGTCGGAGGCAGGGATTAAAGACTACGATTCTCTTAAAGCGACCCCGGGAATGGAGTTCTGGCGTTTATATGAGCGATTTCAAAAGAAAATGGAAGCACTAAAATTAAAAGCTGCTAAAAAATGAGTGATGGATATAATATTCCTTTCGGGATTGATTTAGGTGACGGCCTTAAAAAATTCGATGAATTGATTGGTAGGGCGGAGGCTCTTCGGAAAGCAAATAAGGAAGCGAGTGAAGCGATCGCTCAAATGAATAAAGAGATTGCCTCAGGGGCGGAAGCTGCAAGCAAGTCGATCCAAGAGGAGGCCAGATCTGCTATCGCTGCGAAGAAAGCAGCAGAGGACCGTGTGCGTGCTGAAAAAATTGCTGTTTCCGTGATGGACGATCTAGCGAAACGTCAAACTGAGAATATCAAGCTGAATGAGACACAGAGCAAGCTGATTGAGAAATACACGAAGAATCTAGATTATACAAAAAAAGCACTTGCGGAAGCTACGGATCCGACACAGGTTATGGTTCTGGCCAAAGAGATGGAACGTCTTCGTGATAGGATCGTTAAGCATTACGATGACGCAGCAAAGGCCGTTACCCCATTGAACAATAATCTTCAGGAGACAAGTAATATGATCGATAAACTGTCGGACTCCATTATGGGATCATTTTCTGATTCTGAAATGGAAAAATTAGGCAACTCGATCAATAATGCAGCAACAGAATCGGAACAGTTGGGGGTGCTCATTGATTTTGTTTCAGAGAAGATGGAGGGTATGGATTCTTCTTCCGAGCTTTTCCAAAACCTGACGAAAGACATCGAACAGGCCAACTCTATGCTTGGGCGTAATGCCGAGGCTGCTGACATTACCACGCTTTCTTGGGACCAGTTGACTGATCGCCTGAAATATTTTCAGGACGCGCTTAAAGGTGAAGGAAATCCACAAGAAATCGTTCGTATCAATAAAGAAATCGAGAATACGCAAGAGCAGCTTAAGCGCGTGCAAAATGCAGGAAAAGAAGGGTTTGATGAACTGGGTAACAAGCTTATCCCAGAAGCTGCTGAAAAAGTGAAATCACTCAACACCGAACTGGAGGAAACCGTCCAGCAGCTTGCCAAAATGCGATTAGAAGGAAAGGTAGACACTAAAGAATATGATGACCTTATTGATCGCGCTACTGAAATCCGTCAGGCTATAAAGTCTGTCAATGATGAGCTGGAGAAAACGTCTTCGCAGACAAGAGGTCTCGATACTCTTATAGAAACAGCTTCACTTGTCACTGCTGGATTTAATCTTGCTCAAGGTTCTATGGCTTTGTTCGGTGTCGAAAGTGAGGATCTTGAAAAAGTTACAGCCAAACTAGCAGCAGGAATCGCGGTTCTTCAGGGACTACAGGAGATTCAGGTACAGCTAAAGAACCGGGAATCAGTAGCCAATAAGGCATTGACGGCGACACAGGCGGCGTATACTGTTGTTGTAGGTACCTCGACCGGAGCATTGAAAGCTTTTAGGATCGCGTTAGCTGCGACCGGAATAGGGCTGATTGTTTTAGCGATTGGAGCACTGGTCGCTAATTGGGATAAGCTGACCGCGTCCATGAAGCTGAGTTCTGCAACAACCGAGAAGTGGGGGCAGACTGTAGATAAGATCAAGGCTATTGCTATGGGGGTCGGAAACGCTGTCCTTCAGTGGCTGATAAACCCTATCAAAACTTTCTATGTCCTGCTTACCGACGGTCCTAAGGCAGCTGTTGAATCATTCATCAATAGCATGAATGTGGTGAAAACTTACACCGAAGGATTCAACAGCGAAATCCAGCGCCAAAACGACGCCGCCCACCTGAAAAAATTAGAAGCCCAGAAAGTTGCTCTAGAAAAAGAATTGGAAATCCGTCAAGCTGCTGGCGAAAAAACCATCGAGCTCGAGCGCGCGATCCAGTCGACAGCATTGGCCATTGCGTCCGCGACTAAAGAAGGCCAAGAGGATGCACTACAGGAATTCAAAGTGTTTGAGGCGAGGGTTGCTAAAGAACGTGCGGACGATGCAAAAAAGGCTGCCGATGAAGCAAAGAAGCTAAGGGACAAAGCGGCTCGAGAAGGAGAAAAGGAAGTTGAACGTATTAAAGAGTTTAATCGCCGATTGGTCGATATGGAAGCAGATAAGCAGGCTCTTATTATTGCACAAATACAAGATGGTGCCTCTAGAGAAAAGCAAGAGGAAGAACTACGCTATAAACAGCAATTAATAGCTCTTGATCGTGAACTAGAAGATTTCAAGGGGAATCATACCGATAAAACAAAACTACAATCTGCTCAGGCTAAATTACGAGAACAGCTACTTGATGATCACATTGTAAAGATGATCGGAATAGATGTTAAATATTTTGATGAGTTGGTGAAAAACCAGCAAGAGGCTGATAGGGTATTACTTGAGATAAATAATCAGAATAAAGATCTTGAACTTCTAGAAATTGATAAAAGATTTGAAGAAATATTAAAAGCTTATAGAGAGGCTTATGGTACTGAGATTGATCTTACTCAGCAAAAGCAGCGTGCGATAGATGAAATTAATACCAAATATGGGTTAGAATCTATTGATAAGAGTGAATCTCTTGCTATTGCTCGGTTGGAACAGACGAAGATTGAGGGGCGAAATGAGGAAGAGGTGGCTAAGCTTCGAGAGGCGATGAAGCTATCTATTCTCCTCGACGGAGCAAACGCCCGATTGGAATTATTAGAGAAACTTGGAGGAGAAGAGAATAAAGTGGAAATTGAAAACCTCAAAGCTTTCATTGCAAGTGCCAATCGGGAAATAGAATCGGCAACTAAGACTTCTAGCAAGCAGAAGAGTCTTATGGAATTTCTTGGTTTTGAAATGTCAGAAAAAGAATCTGATATGCTTGTTGATTCTTTTACTAAGACATTTGATCAAATTGCATCAGCTTGGGAAACTTCTCTGCAGAGACAGATAGACGCTAAGCAAAAACAAATAGATAAACTTAATGATCAGATTTCGGAAGTTGAGAGAGAGCTTGATCGTGAACTTAGTTTGCAAGAGCAAGGTTATGCGAATAACGTAGATGCAAAGAAGAAGGAGTTGGAAGCCCTCCAAGAACAGCGTGACGCAGATATAAAACAACAGGAAGAGATACAGAAACAGCAGGCTAAGATACAGATGGCACAGGTGGCGATGAATAACATTTTGCAAACTTCTCAAATGATTTTAGCTGTTGCAAACACGTACGCTTCTGACAGTAAATGGGGAATCGTGGGGATAATTACAGCAACTGTAGCAGTTGCTGGTATGATTGCATCATTTATTGCTATGAAAAATCAGATTAATTCAACACAATCAAGTGTTCCTAAATACCGTCATGGTGGAACATTCCTGCTTGATGGCCCAAGCCATGAGCAAGGGGGACTGGGAGTGTATAATGAGAAAACCGGTCAGCGTGTTGCAGAGGTAGAAGGAGGGGAGGGATTTTTTGCTATTAATAAAGACAGTAAGAAGTATTTACCATTGATGGACGCTATCAATCGTGATGACTTTGGCGCCGTAGCGAGATTTGCTGGGGAATTTAAAGACGCAGTCGGTGTTGTTGACTTTAGTCATGTTCATGAGCAGACGGCTAAGGTTGTTGTTATCGCACAGCAGCAACAAGAACGCGAACAAGAGTACAAAGAAGCCATGATATCAATTGCTGGCTCAGAAAGTTTACAAGATATTGCTATCTCTAATAGAATGATGTTAGAAATAGAGCGGCGTCGAAAAACTGTTACTGAAACGAAAGATTATCGTATAGAACAACAGGGAAACATTGTCAGAAGAATAAAAAAGAAAAAAGACTAATGAAGTACAGGTATTACATAACAGGCAGATCCGGAACAAGGCAAGTTTCTCCATCAAACGAGGGATCACTTGAGTTTACCTTTGAAAAGGAATCTAATAGATCAGATTTTTCCAGGTCCCTAGAGGGATCGATTACGTTGAGGGGAGAGGATTTTAAATGGTTGTATGATTTAGAATTGACTGTATATCGTTTTGATCTTTTGACAATAAATATTCATAAATATTGTAACGGTTCGTGGAATGAGGAATGGTTTGAAGGGTATATCTCTTTAAATTCAGGAGAATGGAATTTAGATAAATGCACCGTTTCTCTTTCAATTGTTAAGCAAAGCAAGTACGAATGCTTTGATCTGGGAAAAGATGACGTTATGAATCTTCTAAGTGCTGTTTATCCTAAGGTCAGCGTGTCAGCTGTTGCAGGTACAAATACTATTGTTAGAAAATCTTTTTATCTAACTTTCGGCCCAAATGATATTGTAAATCTTTTTCCTGGAGAGTCAGATCCTGAAACCAAAGGATGGACAAAGGAGAAATTGCAGTATCAGGCGCCTGCCAGTTTCTCAAATAGCAACGGGCTGGAAGTGATCGATTCTCAAGGGGTATACAATGTGACCTGGGTAAGGGAAGAGGTTTACGGTACCGATGCTCTTTTGCAGGACGGTTGGATATCCTTAGGAGCGGGTATGTATGCGCGAAGAGCGGTTTTGTATGATTATCAGCAAGAGGCTTATAATAGCTCCAGACCCTATGACCTAGGATGGTCATATAAAGTTCTCTCTGCTAATATTGATCGTGGGTTTACTTTAAGAAGATCTTTTGAGGTACTTTTAAGTAATGTCTGTCCGGAACTCACCCTGGAATCGGATTTTTTTCAATGGAATCCGGTAAATGAGTCGAGTATTAACTACGTTACAGGACTAACATCTAAGGTTAGAAACCTGGTGTTGTTTCAAAAGTCAACTGTAAAGAGGCCTTTTACATCTAATGTAGCCACAAAGGCTGAAATTTCCTTAAATGATCTTCTCGAGGATGTGTGTAATATTTTCCAACTTGAATGGGAAATTACAGATGATGGGAAATTTAAAATTGAGCATGTATCCTACAAAAATCGGGGACAGGGACTGAATGTAACGACAGGAGAAAGCAAGGCTCTGAACGAGGGCAAGCGGCAGTATTCGTACGACAACGATGAGATTCCTAAAAAGGAGGAATTCAGTTGGATGGATGTCACTTTATCTGGTGATTTTTCTGCCCTTCCGATTATTTATACGAATCCAATTGCAGGGAAGGAGAAAGATCAGGATTCTTATGATGTAAAAAATATCACGACAGATGTTATGTACTGTCTAGAGAATTCTGATTCTGAAAATAAAAATGTTTCCGATGATGGGTTTGTTTTAATGGCCTGTGACTCTTTGAATTCAATTTTAAGGGAATCTACGATACGAGGAGGGAATGACCTAAACAACAGTTTATCCTGGTCGCATTTGCACCGGGACTATTGGCGGTATAACAGGTACATGCTAAATTTTAAAATGAACGGTGTCGATACCGTGGCTTTATCTGTCAAGCCGATGAAGATTCAGGAGCAGATAAAATATCGAATGTGTTGCGATTCTGATTTTGACAAGGAGGGGCTGATAACAACTGCTCTTGGCAACAATGGTATACTACGCTCTGCTACATTTAACTTATTCAGAGAGCAGATAGAAATGATCGTTGCGTTTCCTGCTGAAGGGAAGCTGGAAGAAAATACTCCCCCTGTTGCAAAAAACGATACAGCCGAAACATTTATCAATACCGGTGTTGTTATAGATATTTTAGCCAATGATACGGATGGTGACGGGGTCATTATTCCTTCTACACTTGTAATAACCTGGCAGTACCGCGGGGTTGTGCAGATTCTGGATGATTTTAAAGTTCGATTTACTCCCGAAGCCGGATTCACTGGAACGGCTCTTTTCCGATATACTGTAAGGGATAACCTGGGAGAGATATCCAACTCTGCTTTGGTTACTATTACGGTCAATTCGGGAACATCTGTGCCAGTGGCAAACGGGACTACCCACAGGATAGCCAAAAATCTAGAACTATCAAAAGGCGTCGGTGCTCTTATCGTAAATGATACGGCTGCGACAGCACTGACGGTTATATCGGAAACGAAAGCAACAGCAGAAGGGGGCACTGTTGTGATCGGTGCGAATGGTAGTTTTAATTATCTGGCAGCAAATGACTTTGTCGGGCTAGATACATTTGAATATACAATTCGGGATAATTATTCAAATCAGGCGACCGGTATCACCACAGTAAATGTATTCGAGCCAGAACCGGTATACGTCCGCTTGGTGATCGATTCCAGATATGAGAATATTCATGGACAGTGCGGTTTAGGTTATGAGCAGAATCTGGGTATGCAACGTATTGCAGATATAACATTAAAGGTCTTTTCCGATGCGCAAGGGACTATTCCATTGGATATGGATGGCTATAACATGCAGGTGAAGTTACAGCGGACCTATGTTGACCAGGTTTACAATTATACTTCTCAAAATACAACTTCTTATCCTATTACAACAGGGAGCGAAAGGCTGCTGTTTGACGATTATGTTTTGGATAAGGAGCTTTATGCTTGTAGTGGAGGTTTCCAGGAAAGGTTTACGAATACTTTTGTTCTTGTTTCAGACCCATCTTACACAATAATTACATAAAAAGATGCTACTATTTGACGAATTACCACAGCCTCTTGCTTTTTATGACGATATCGAAAAGCAGTCGCGTTTTCATCCGGGTCATGAAAGGAATTTGTTCCGGTTGTTGGTGGAAAATAATCGATTGATTCCTTTCCAGATTCGGTTTGATGTTGACGAGACAATCAGAGATGTAAATATCCTGCGCATTGATGGCACACATGTGATTGGATTGTCTATCGAGCAATTTAAGTTTGTGCCGTTGCCAGAGCAGGAATATAACTATTATCTCTGGGGAGCGGACAGTCCATTAGTGGATGTGAATGGCGATGATATATATATTCTATGTGGAGATCAGTACTTCCTTAAAATAGAGACTGAACATGGTGAATATTTTTCTGAAGTGTTTTCTCCGGTATCGGATACTGATACGTATCTGATTTTGGAATGGACTGAAGACCATAATGTTGATCCGGTGTATTATGGTACTGATTTTGGCTTTAAATTTTGGTTTTTTGTTGATACCTTTATAACCAAAGGTTTGCCCGTGGTGGTAATCGATAGTGAGGAGGATGGGTTTGGAGAAATTGTCGATATTTCCAGGAAAGTAAACATTACGTACGACATCGATCTTGGTGTTGTGCCGAATTACATCTACGAGGCCATTGCATTTATGGCCATACACCGAGAGGTGAGAATATATACCCCTAAAAACTTACGAGAAGGCAGTATTAAAAATATTGCTTTAGAAGAGGCGCAGATTGAAGGGATTCCCTTTTGGCATCTGGTCGTTAACTTTCAGCAGGGCCGATATTATTATAATACTGCCTGCGGGATTGATATCAGGCCGCAAGATGTTGAGGAGGTTATAATAGACCAGGGCGCGACCGGAGATGCGTACGATTCATTTGTGGAACAGCAAGATATATCGTAAGGAAATAACATGAGAAAGATTAATGCTAGGGTGATCCGTAACATCGGAACCGAATCTGCTTGGTTACAACGTGATACCATTTTGGGAGATGGTGAGGTTGCTTTTGTGCGTTTTGGTAGTCGTATCAGGACAAAAATTGGAAATGGATCGCTGTCCTTTTCGCAATTGTCCTATCAGGATAACGATTTGAAAGTTTCAAAGGCTGGTGCTGCTTTTCCTTTTTTGTCCGGAGAAGGTGCAGCACCCGCGGGTGTATACATGGCGACAGAATCTGGAACTTATCAACCTGGGAATGTCGTTGTAGATGTATCGGGTAAATTGGTAATGCTTCTTTGGGATGGAATTGGGGTTTTGGATAAGGTAGAGACGGAGTTGCCGGAAGTGGATGTATCTGGATTAGTTGCTAAAAGTGATATTGATGTAACGGGCGGAGTGGCCAGTTTTGACAGGACAAAAGTTCTGACGGACAACATCAGGGTCGATGAGCTTGGTAATCTTTACTTCGTAGATGAGAACCAGAACATAGGTCTTATGTTGACGGCCGATGCGACATTGAAGGTATTCCGGATCGAACTTAACGGTGAGATTATCGATCTTGGTAATTTTACTTCCCTGGATCAGTTTGAGACGTTGTCGGCTAATTTTGAAATTGATGGGGAAGGATCTTTCTACATTAAAGATAGTTCAGGCAACGTGTCCTTAAAAATATCGACCGCCGGGGAAATTTCATTTTTTCAGAATATACAGAACTTCGCCGCTAACTTCAACAGGGCTAAAGGACTGCTGGATCTTGAGAGAGAAGATCTCGACTATACCTTCGTTTCACCTGACTATGTTTTCGGCATGTACGGTAGCACGAGGCAATACTTTACGGATCTTTATCCCGAGGCACTGTTTACGGGTAAGCTTCCGCTGTTAATTTCGGAATCAAAAAAAGCCATCCTACAGAATCCCGGACAGCAGAGCGAACCGGTTACAACAACATCTAAGACCTTCGAACTATCGTTTACGGGGTATAAGACAAAAAGCTTTTCTGTCGATTATGTTCGATCCAATCGTTCGAATCTACAAGGTGCTAATATAAGGATGATGCTGTTGTCAGACAGTATTGTTAATCAGAATCAGAGTGCCGGTTCTGTTTCAGGTACAATTGCAAACTTTATCCGGCAATTCGGATTGATGGATAATGCCGATATAGGTAGTATAGATCCCCTAATGGTCGGAACAAGGAATTCCGCTACTGTAAACCTGGCCTATAAAGGAAGTACCCTTGCGTGTAAGTCGTTTTCCGAAGGTCGGAGCGGATGGGCGACATACAATTACCTGAACTACCCCAGATGGGTACGGCTTGACGGAACCGCTTTCGAAGATGCCTATACTTTTTTAGGAGCAGAAGCGATGTATTATCTCGCCGGATTAGCTACTAAAACGCCGTTTGATAGTACGGTGGCGGGACAGCCCTATACCGCTTATTCAATGTCGCAACATTTCAATATCTGTAATACTCCTGTGGGTCGCTATAAACCTGACTACAATGAACAGTTATGGACGGCATTGAAGGCAAAATGGGGATTTACCACTTCTGTAACCTCTTATAGTTCGGTTACCGAGGATGCGAAGATGGAAGTTTTCCTGTTCGGAAGCGGTGGGATAGCAAGCTGTGACGGAGGTGTATGTTATGATCCTGCAATCTCCCATAATCCGTTTTACGACATTTCCAGGGCACAGGCATATACAGGGGATCATGAATGGATAAATAGGAATGCTTTTTCGATAACAAAATATCTAGAACGCTATAGAACAATGGACGACAGTGGAAATAGACTTGTGTTAGGGAACGGCACGGGATATCTTGTTACGGATGTCAATGCCTACGATGTCTGTACGCCCTCTCATTTTGTTGAAGGCCTTGGGACGAACGATGTGGCCGTCGGTCTTACCAATATGGTATATTTCAGTCAGCAATTGGTTGATACTGTCGCCTCTGAGCTTCCGTCCTGCAAGATAGGTTCATATGTTCCGCGTCGTCCGGGCGTTTTCTATCCGCAGCGGTGGCAGGAATACGGTCTGCAATCCCAGTTTGAGGGCAATGCGACGATGGCAAACTATAATGGAGCCCTTATGAATGCACTGGGAGCGCTGTCGCTTTTAAAACAGATAAATTATATCCCGGTATTTTTTACCCAGTCTCCTGTTTCTGCCGGTTATGTAGAATGTCTCACATACGATCTAAACGAGATAGAGATGGCTGCAAAAGTAGTTTCGGGGAGTGATACGGTCCATTTATCTGCGATCCAGTTAAGAAGTATTGCCTATCAGCTGTATAGCTGGTTGGCGTGGTCAATTAATTAAATAAAGATTTAGATTTTAAAAATATGCAAATAGCAGTAATTGGTGCTGATTATTCAGGCACAGGACTAGGTAAGGTACCCTACGTAAGTTCAGAGGTGAATGCCCTTTTAAGTGTTTATTCAGAAATAACATTATCTCAGAAATCGGCATTTCAGACGTTTGTTGATGAGATCGGAGGGATAGGGGGAACGATATGGAACAAATTCGCGGCAAACAGCTTGTTACTTCCGATTTTCTCTTCGACATTGTCTGAGGCTCTGATCAATGTTTGCACAGGTTCTCACAATCTCGTTGCCGCATCGGCGAATTTCGCCCAATATTGGAGCCTGTCCGATGGTAAATTATCGCAGGTATATTCATCGGGTTCCCCGGGCGATAACATACGGATCAATGTAACGGGTCGGTTGATCTACACTTTGTCTCCTTTTGGTATTGTTGACAAATTTCCGGATTACGCGAGCGTCAACAAACTTGTCACACATATAGGGCAGGGAAACTTGTCCGTTATCGGGGCGAGCCGTATGAGTATACAGAAGTCGGATGGTACCAATAACCAAAACGTTAGTTATACGGTTACCGATGAGCGTGATTTTTTGGCCTACACGGCAACTGGGCTGCAAGGGATCAGCGAAGCTACGCAAAACCGTATAATCATCAATGGGCAGACATCCTTACAGGCTATACAGGCTTCTTTTAGTCAGACTGCGGTTTCCTGGATAGGATCGCTGGGTTCGACCTCGGCCACGATCGCTAATCAAATTGGGCTAAGGAATGCTCGCGTATTGGGCTTCGGAGAGGGCTTCACGTTAGAGGAAGCTTCGATTGTCAATGCGGCACTTATAAATCTTGTGTCATATAACATATAGAAAAAGAAAAAAGAAGCATTAACCTGTCCGAATTAGCCCCAATAGGTTAAATCTTCTTTTTTTCTTATATTCGTGACAAATCAATTAATATGACTGAAGACCCCAAGTACAATAGCAAACTATTTCTTATTGGTAATGGATTTGATCTGGGACACGGATTGAAAACTAGCTACCTTGATTTTATTAAGTGGTACCTCAGGGAAGTATTTGAATCGGCAAAAAAGTCGGAAGAAGGATATTTTAGCGATGGCTGTCTTGCTCTTAGTTACAATTCTCAATTTTTTATTGGAAATGACCCAAAGCTTCTTAAAGCGGAGCTAGATCTTTCCGATTCGCTAGAAAATAAAAGTTTACTGAAATTATTGGCAAAATCAGAACATATCAAGTTCGACAAAAATTATTTTTCAATGGACACGAGTATTGGTAATACCTTAAGAATATACCCGAAAAATTCATTTGTGAGAAATATATTGACGATATGTTTTGATGATAGGTGGAGTGGAATTGAAGATCAAATCTATCGGATAGTTCGCAATGAGCTCAAGTATGTTAAAGATGAAGAAAAGCCTGAAGGAGCATCTCTTAAAGAATATACTCGTTATATGATCTCTGTTGAAAAAATTATATCGGTGAATGAATCAATAAATTGTTTAAAAACGAGATTGATTCAATATTTAAACGGTCAAAACATTCCAGAAGGAAATAGATACAATTGGTTCGATAAAATATTAGCCAGCCATTTGAGAGGAGAAGAAACCATTCAAAAAAATGCTGGGATGATGATACTAAATTTTAATTATACAACACACACTACTGCGGGAACCATGGTGTCTGATTTAAAAGCTGAGTACGGAAAGTTTTATCCAAATATGTCTACAAATTATATACATGGGAATCTAGATGACCATATAGACGAAATAGTTTTTGGAGTTGGCGATGAGGCGAATGGATTTTATGAAGAGGTAGAGCGTGAATGTGGGGACGAGTGGCTTCAGTGTATGAAAAGTTTTAACTACTTTAGAAACAATCGATACCAGGAATTGCTCGCATTTATAAATGGACCTATACCTTATGAGATTTATATTTTGGGACACTCCTGTAGTATTACGGACAGGACGCTTCTCAAGATGATTTTTGAGCATGAGAACTGTAAGTCGATCAATATTTTTCATTACAGAGGTATGGATTCGTACATAAAAACAGCCTATAATGTTGCTCGAAATTTTTCTGATAAGGTTAAAATGCGAAATGTGGTAAAGCCGTTTGATACTAGTTTATCAATGAAATAGTTTATTGGCCTATAATAAGAATGGCTGTATCTATATTTTAATAAAATATATTAATATATTTGTTTTAATAAATATTATATTAATATGAGTTTAGAACGTGGTAATAAGCAGTTGCAGATAGATGAACTTAAAAAACGTCTTGCTGCATTAGAATCGGGAGAAGATACAGCGCCTATATCAATAGCTGATATTGAGGGTTTGCAAGAAGTGTTGGACGATCTCACTTCGCGTATCGAAGCACTTGAGCAAGCATAAATTATTAAATTAATATAAAAATGGCTATTATAACTTGTCCTGAAACTTGCGAAGAAGTAGAGGCTCCAAAGTTCGATTTTGATAATTGTAACGAAGAGGCTAATGCTGCACAAATCGCATGGCTCTACATCACCACCCCAGATGCCCCATCTTTCACCGATTGGAAGACTCCCACAGAATGGGCTGCTCGCCTTGGGAATGATCCTACAGTCGAAGGTCACGATATCCGATTTCTAAAAGGTATCGGCGAGATACCAAAACCTACTGCTAATACGGTAGCTGTTTCTGGTCGTCGTACCAAAGTTGTCGGGCGATCGAGAACGATCACTTTCCGGGTAGACAATACCAATGAGGTGAACCATGATGCAATGCGTAAACTTCAGTGTGGTGGTGATATCAAGATCTGGTACGGTACCATCGATGGATTACTCTATGGCGGAAACGATGGAATAGATGTATTTGTTGATCCAGGTGCCAGTCACGGTTCTGGCGATACTGACATTATTAATCATGAATACGCCATAAGCTATTCTGCATTATTAGATCCTGAACGGACTAAATCGCCGATCGCTTTTTAGAAGTAGCTTTTTTACTCATTTTTTTATTTACCCCAACATCTCTTAATGAGGTGTTGGGGCTTTTTATTTATGGCATACCCGATGAATATTATATTAAAGAAAAATACAACCCACGATAGTGTTAAAGAATTAAAGAAGTTATTAAATCAGCGTTTAGGTACTGAACTGGATGAAAATAATAACTTTTTTGGGGCTTCTACTGAAATCGTTGTGAAACGGTTTCAAAAACAATCAGGCCTCATTCAAGACGGATTGGTTGGGCCACTTACTTGGTCGGAGCTCGCCGATGAGACTGTTGGTAATCGACCAAATAATAATCTCCTTAATGGCGTAATAGATATTCTTATTGACCAAGTTGGTGTCAAAGAGAAAACCGGTAAAAACGATGGGGAAGAGGTTGAGGCATATCTTAAATCCGTAGGTCTGGGTAAAGGTTATGCTTGGTGTCAGGCTTTTGTTTTCTGGGGATTTGAGAAAGCTTCGAAGTCTTTAGGTATAAGTAATCCAGTAGCGAAGACGGCTGGAGTACTTGATAATTGGAATAAGTCCCTTAAATATCAGTTACCTAAAGGACTTTCTCCGGTTCCAGGGGATGTATTCGTTATGGATTTTGGCAAAGGTCTTGGCCATGCTGGTGTTGTCACCGGGGTGGACGGGAGATATATTGTTACAGTAGAGGGAAACACAAGCGCTGATCCATCCCTACCTACAGAGGATCGTGAAGGTCAAGGTGTTTTTAAGCGCAGACGTTTGATTTCTTCCATTAATAAAGGTTTTTTAAGATACAGCTAATGGAAAACCCTGTAAATAGATTCACGCTAAGTCAGTGGATAAAACATCCTACAACCATACTGTTGATAATAGTTACTTCTGTAGCTTATGGCATCGGTTTTTTATATATAGCTAGTCTAAATGATCAGATAAAATATTTAAAGCAACGAACCACGAGTCTGGAATCCAAACTTGATGAATATACAGCGACAATTCTTTTCCAAGAGGCCAAGGAAAAGGGATTAAAGGATGAACTCGTTAAAAAAGAGGTACAAATAGATAGCCTGAAAGGAGGGCCTACTAATGATTAAAAATATAATTATAGCATTTTTGGTGCTGACTCTTATTTATTTTTTTTTATCGCCAAAGAGTGAAGATCGACCAGAAGTCATTCCTAAAGAATCTAGGGAGTATGTAGATCTTAAAGTAAAGGAGGTGTCGAAAAGTATTGATGAAAAGGGCTTTGATCATGCCGTAATGGAAGCTCTGCAAAATGAGGTGCGCAGCCTTCGTCAATTGAACAGTAATAGCCGTAATGAGGTTGATAGCGTGAAGAAATTGCTCAAGCTGAAAGATAAGCAATTGATTTCCTATACAAGTATCAATACTACAATAAGAGATACAGTACTTATACCTATACTTGTAGGTGACACATCATATCGATATACGGATAAATATGCCAGCATCGAACATGTGCTATCGAAAGATTCTTCAAAGCCGGGCTACTTCAATTTTAGTTATAATGCGGACGTCAACTATGCAGAATATTGGAAGAAGAAGAATTTTCTCTCTAAGAAGAAGCATTATATTGATTTCTGGATAAGTGATCCGAGAGCTACTATAAATGGAATAAAACGAGTCAAGATTGAAGCAAACTCACCTTCCTTTAAAGTAGATGTCAATGCGCTAGGGCTTTACTTTAAAGGTTTAAATGTTGGTCTTGATGGGCAAATTAAACTAGGAAGATTTAGGGTGGGCGGGGGATATATTTATAATTTTGATGATAAGTCCTGGCGTCCAATCATTACGGGAAGGTTTAATTTATTGGAATTTTAGAAAACTGTTCTAGGAAAGGTTAAAAAAGCCTCCAGTCTTTTATTCGTCTCTCACAACTTCAAAAAGAAAATGCACAAAGCACCATGCTGGAGGCTAAAGCTCTTGCTGGCAATTTGTGCATTTTGACGTTGTGAGAGGTACAAATATAATATAAAGACTATGGAAGCGAAAAATAAATATCATTCAGTTTTAAGGAAAATACTTGAAAAAGGTAAGGTTCAGCAGAATAAAAAGGGAAACATTACTTATTTACTGAACTACACATTGCGCCTACGCCCGGGCGATTTACTAGAGATTTTTGAAGGACACAGTGTTGCCCGGAAAAAGCTAAAAGACGAGCTGCAGCTTTTTACATCAGGCGAGCGATTGACAGAAAAATATCGTGAACACGGCATTACCTGGTGGGACTACTGTGGACCTATTTTAGTTAACTCATATCCTACTTATTTCGAACAGCTGCCTGAGTTGATAAAACGGATAAACAAAGAGAAGCGACCTTCAAAAAATTATGTTCTTTTTTTGGGGAGAAATGATGTAGAGAGTAATCAGCATCCCTGTCTTAGTTTGATACAATTTCAGATAGATCGGGGTAAATTAGTTATTTCTGCCCACCAGAGAAGTTCAGACGGTTCCTTAGGCCTGCCGGCTGACATCTATCACTTGTATCTTATCAGCAGACAGATCGATTTGCCGTTGAAATCGATTACTCTGTTTTTGGGAAATGTTCATGTATATGAAAACAATCTAGAACCTACACGTAAATTGCTGCAAGGTGATGGGCAAAGCGTGAAATTTGAACTTAATGTTTAATGAAAAGCCAGCTCAACTGCTGGCTTTATCTATCAAATGATCAAATCTTCTTGTTAGTTCTACAGGTCGCTCATTCTTGTCGAATATATGATTTTTTGACGATGACTTTGAGCTACTAAAAATCTATTGTCTTTCCTTTCATCGACGAATTATCTACTACCAGCTCCCGTTTATAGGCCTCAAATCCCGCTCGGTCACGATGTCCAGTAAGTGTCATAACTTGATTGTCATCAAATCCTGCACTGATCAATGAAATTACTCTTGTGTGCTTCCATGAATAGAGCGTGTAATTCTCGTCCAGTTTTAATTTTATCTTGTAAGGACGAAACTTGTTCCTGAAGTAATCGTCACCCACTACTTTGTCTGAAGTTTTCTTATGTCTCCCGAAAACGAAGTAGTCTAACGGATACTGATCTAGTTTCATTTCAGCTATCAGTTCGTGGAGTTCATCGCAGATTGGAACAAACCGGTCTCCGGTTTTTCCTATTGAGCCCGCTACCTTAATTTGTCGAGAATCTAAGTCTATATGATGTATTTGCAGGAGATGAATTTCCTTTGGTCGCATGCAGGAATAGAAAATCCATTTTATATACCTAAACAATTCAATATCATCCTTGACGGCATTTTTTATAAGTGAGGCAACAGCTGGAGTGTAATATCTATTTCTCTCGGCATGAGTTCGCTTCTTTTCTAGAAAATATGGGTCATATAGGTATTTTATCTCCTTATTTTTCCTTTTTTCTAACTTTTCGCAGCGGGCAAATAAAACAGACAGATCATCGATGTAGTTGTTGTATGTACGAGGGGACCATTTGTTGAACTTTACGCCGTAGTCCAGAAAGCTTTGCATAGTTCCTTCGTCGATTTCTGAGGCTAGTTTGTTAATATTGAGATTATTATACCACTCGATGAATATTTTAGTTTGAGATTTGTACTTCTTAAGTGTTGTTTTCTTGAGATTTATGTTTTCGCAATAGGCTAAAAAGTTGTCAATTGCTTCTTGCATTGTCCATGCAGATGGGTGCGAAGATATTATTCTGTTTTCCTCGGTTCTAAGGGAGGTCTCCATCTTCGTTGAAGCTAAAAATGGGTTGAATCCATTTTTCAAAGCAACCTCTATATCTTTCTTTAATTCTTGGGCCGCTTTCTCCTTTTCATCAGAATCATGAACGTAATTTATGCCGTCCCTTACATAGAACCTTTTATAGTTTCCAGGTTTATCTGGGAATTCATACTCGTATACGACCCTCCAGTCTCCAGATGATGCCCTAATAATACGTACGTTTTTATAAACAGGTTTTGCCATAAATCGCTTTCGTTTTAACTTATTAAAACTAGGTGCTGTTTTTGGTGCTGCTTTTACACCTAAAACTAAAATACCGCTTTTAACAATGTTAAAAGCGGTATTTTTTGTGTCCTCGGCGGGGGTCGAACCCACATCGTCAGAACCGGAATCTGAAATTCTATCCATTGAACTACGAAGACTTCGCGTGCAAAAATAATACTTTTTATCTTACTTCATAAAGATTATTGAAATATTATTTTTACACGTGCTAAGAGTCTCTAATACGGACGATTAATGGTCATGCGTATCTTCTTCAACCAAATGAACTTCTACTTTAAGATCTAGATCGTTCTCACCCGTAAATTGAGTAAAGTTTGTATTGTTCCAGTCTGCTGCTGTTATTTTGGATTTTACTCCTTCGTTGAGGTGGCGTAATACATAGCGAAAAACGAAGCTGTCAGCTGTTTTATCTACGGTTAAATATCCTGTCACACCGACATTAACGCTGTTGCCATCAGCATCTTTATCTGCATATACATAACTTAAGCTATTTTCCGGCGCATTTAAGATAAAAGCCTGATGGATATCGGCACGAGAGATAAAGGTTTGTTGTGTTTCTCTTCCTGCAAAGTCTGTGGCCACTAGTTCAAGTCTATATGTTTTGCCAACTTCCAAGTGAAGATGAGCACCTACAGGAGGAAGTAATGTAGATCCTGAAAATTCAACTGTGTCTGTCTCTGCATTTTCAATATCATTGTAATGGTAGTGGTCGCCATGTGATTCGCGCTCAACTTCTGTGAAAATAAGTTTTGCTGTGCCAACTTCTTCTTGATCTTCTTCAGGTGTGGGATCATTTTTTGAACAAGAGGATGCAAAAATGAGTGCGCTTATAAATAAAATGGATAGGCTTATTTTTTTCATGATGTTTAATTAAAATTGATAAGATATTTTTAAATTAATATTACGGCCCATTTGATGTGTGAAATAACGTAAACGGTCCATATAATCTTTATATTCTTTATTGAATATGTTTTCTACCGATAGCAGTAAAATTAGCTGTCGGTCTTTTTCGGTTTTAATTTGTTTACTGGCTACAAAATCGATAAGATGATAAGCTGGAGGTGGTGAAGTATAATCTGAGTTGGCTTCATAGCGTGTTTGTCTCGCGACATACCTATGGGCAACTTTCAGGTAACTTTGTTGTTCTGTTTGTCCAAACCATTTCCAATGAACCGCTTGCTGCAGACGATCTGCAGGAATATAGGGTAGGTAGCGTTGGAGGTCTAAATTTCGGGCGCGTATGATAGATGTGTTCAATTCGTAACCAAAATTCTCGCAAAAATCGTACGTCAACCGCATATCTGCACCGTAGAAGAGCGCATCATGCTGCTCGTAGACAAAAAGAGGAAATGTGCCTCGGATAGTCTGTCTTACAGAGTCTGGGTTCGGTTGAGCATATATATAATCATAAAGCATTTGTGCATAGACGTCTAGAGTGATGTGGAGTTGTTTTTCGCTTAAAATAAACGAATTCATCCATTTAAGCCCTTTTTCGCTACGAAGGTCTTGATTCCCTAATTCGTAGGTCGCACTACCATGATGGACTCCGTCACTGTAGAGTTCGTTTGCCGAAGGTGCCCGCCAAGCTAAGCCTATATTACTTTTCCAACTTAGGTTAGGTCGTAAATGGTAGAGTATACCAAGGGTTCCAGAAGCGTTATGAAAGCGTCTAGTATCGGTTAATAGATATTGCGCAATACTTGCGTCATCATTTATTTCATCACGTTTGTAGCGGTATCCAGCAACGTCAAGGTATTTAAAGTCATAGCGTGCACCAGCTTCTGCATGTAAGCGACCGATATGAAATTGACGTATTCCAAAAAGCCCCAAGGTATAACTGTCGAAATTTGGTATGATCGGTGTTGTACCTGTTCCAGGTGTGTTATTGTTGACTTGTGCTAACGACTGTATACCTACTGCATTATTACCACTTTTCCATGTTGCATCTAATGTTTGTGTCGTTAACACCATGTCCGCCATTGGAATGTCGTCCGATTCTACTCGCCTTAGATCATATTCTCTACGATGGTTTCGTTGAAAACCATATTGTATTTCTAGAAGTTGATCGTTTGAAAGATTACGTTTCCATGTTGCTTTCGCGAGGTCATGCGATACCCGTTGTCGAGGAGCTTTTATCGTATATTCAAAGTCGTATTCCTCGAAGGGGCGACCATGATCAATTCGTGCCTGTATATCTTCTACAGTTCCAATGTGAGCTCCCTCAAAAATCCCTAGCGTAGTGCCGAAATGACTGTAGTATGCTTCAAACTGATTTCGACCAGTCTTATAAGTCAATGTTCCACTGTAGTTAAGTTCTTCAACTCCAGTGTTTCCTAGGTAATATTTTGCTGATTTGTAATTACCTAACTTTTTGCCTGACCCCTGGATGCGCCATCCTAAATTTGGAATAGACGATACTTTGCCTTCCAATAAAGCATTCAAGCTCCCCCCTCTACCGTTACTTTGACCCACGAGATCGACATTACCTTTCAACGTTTTGTTGGTATCAATAGGTGTGGGGGTTATGACAACGACGCCTCCTAATGCGTCGGCTCCATAACGAACTCCCTGAGCTCCTTTGATTACCTCAAGTCGGCCCGCTGTAAATGGATCAATTTCCGGCGCATGTTCAGCTCCCCATTGTTGGCCTTCTTGTCTTATGCCATGGTTTAAAATGAGAATGCGGTTGCTGTGAAGTCCGTTGATTACAGGTTTTACGATACTATTTCCCATCCCTATACTAGATACACCTGAGATATCTGTTAATGATTCAGCGAGTGTTTTACCTTTATTTTCTTGTATATCCTGCATAGAAAGGCGATGGGTGCTACTGGATAGGTTCTGTGACTCTTGACCAATAATCTCTATGTCCTGTATGTGGATAGCATCATGCTTGAGTGTTAGTGGTAAAATGGTATCTCGATTTAAAGAAAATGAGAGCGTTTGATTCGCGTAACCCAAATGGGAGAGTAGCAAGGTGTATTTCCCTGCACACAAAGTGGCAAATTCAAAATAGCCTTCACGATCTGTAGCTGTCGTTTTACTTTTTCCTAAACGAATGACAACGCCCTGTAGGGAGGTGCCATTTGTGTCAATTACATGTCCACTAACTTTCATAGCACAGTGGTTTTGGGCTAAAACAAGCTGTCCTAATAGTAGGATAAGACTTGTCAGTCCGAAGCATTTATTCTGCATCTCCTTTAAAACTGAATATTTTTGAGAAAAATTTTGTAACCAGTGTTAATAAATGGAGGGAGGATCTTTGTTACTCTTTTGAGAAAGAAAATTACTTTTGTACACCGTAGAAAGTGGAAACTGATTGTCAGCATACACTGAAATAGTGAGAATCTCTGGGAGGAGCGGTTCTAAACGAAGTTCCTGCATGAGTTGGCTAGAGATAAACCAGCATAATGCACAAGTTTCTTTTGTAGGGTGTTCGTGTTGATGCGATGAAGTATCGTGACTGTGGCTTGTGTCATGTGTGTATTGGAGGCTACTCGCGAAGAGTAGTCCTGTAAGTCCCAATATTAAAAACACATATCTCAATACTTTCATCCCTGATAACTTGGGCAAAGATATAACATATCTCTTATTGTTGCAACATTATTGCAATTTTAAATAAACTTAGTTGCGTTTGTTCTTTGCTCTTGGGTGATACTGCGTGATAACGGATTGGAGATAATCTGTATCTATATGCGTGTAAATCTCTGTTGTCGTAATGCTTTCGTGGCCCAACATATCTTGTATTGCGCGAAGATCAGCACCACCTTCGACGAGGTGCGAAGCAAAACTATGGCGGAAAGTGTGGGGGCTTATCGGTTTTTCTAAACCAATCTTCTTCGCGAGGTCTTTGATGATGATGAATACCATGACTCTTGTTAATTGTGCGCCTCGCCTGTTGAGAAAAACAATGTCTTCAGCTTGTTTTTTTTGAGGAAATTGTGGTCGAATTTCTTGCAGGTATAACTGTAAGTGTTTGATAGCCTGTTGACCAATTGGTACTAATCGTTCTTTGTTTCCTTTGCCTTCCACTTTGATAAATTCTACTTGGAGGTGCAAATTTGATAATTTTAATGAGACGAGTTCAGACACACGTAATCCGCAGCCGTATAGAATTTCCAACATAGCACGATTACGTGCTCCCTCTGTCGTTGATACGTCAATTGCTGCGATAAGGTTGTCTATTTCTTGAACATTTAATACACTGGGGATCTTTCGGCTTAAGCGAGGAGATTCTATAAGTTCTGCAGGATTATCTTTTTTATCGTATTCTATTTGAAGGAAACTGAAGAAGGTTTTTAAACCTGATAGTAATCTTGCTTGTGTAAATGGCGAGATGTTAAAATCATTGATGAAAAGAAGGAATTGCTGCAAAGTTTTTGTATTGATATCTTCAAACGCAATGTTTTTGTAAGAGCAGTAGGACTCCAATTTATGTATGTCATTTAAGTAAGCTTCGATAGAATTGTTGGAAAGGTTACGCTCAAGTTGTAGGTAGCGTTTGAAGTCCGGTTTCGCAGATGCCCAGTTCATAATACAAATCTAAGAATTCCTTTCAATAAAGAATTAAATAGTAAGGATGGATAGCTAGAATTTATTGGAATTTTGTAGGTTTACACGATAAATAAAGACCATTTAATACAAGATTGCTCATGAATATATTAAAACCAATTGCTATTGCATTTCTGTTGCCTACTTTGTTTCAATCTGGACTTGTGCAGGCAACTTCTATGCGGAATGAATCCCGTATGCTGCTTAGAACCGATACGCTATTGTGGGGCGCTCCACTGCCTTTTGATGGAGAAGTTATAGCAGGGCGATTGGAGAATGGATTTCAATATTTTATCCGAAGAAATACAGAACCTAAAGATAGGGTTACAATGTATTTAGCCACAAAAGTGGGGTCAATTCTAGAAACCCAGACGCAGGTTGGACTAGCTCATTTTTTGGAACATATGAACTTCAACGGATTAAAGCATTTTCCCAAAAATGAATTAGTTGATTACCTTCAAAAAGCTGGTGTTCGCTTTGGGAGTGATTTAAATGCCTATACGGGTTTCGATCAAACGGTATATCAGCTGCCAATCCCGTCAGATGACCCACTTTTACTGCAGAATGGTTTGCAGGTTATGCGTGATTGGGCTCAAGATGCATTATTGGCTGCAGATGAGATTGATAAGGAGCGTGGAATTGTGTTGGAGGAGATGCGTGGAGGTCGTGGTGCAGCTCAGCGTATGCGTGACAAATACCTGCCTGTTATGTTGAATGGTTCTCTATATGCTAGTAGGCTCCCTATAGGTACGGAAGATAATATTAAAAATTTCCCTTATGAAGTTCTTCGTAAATTTCATCAAGATTGGTACAGACCGGATCTTCAGGCGCTTATTATAGTTGGGGATGTGGATGTGTCAGAGATGGAAGCCAAAGTAAAGGAGCTGTTTGGAGATTTGAAACGGCCTGTTGACGCGCCTAAGCGCGTCGCGCACCGAGTTCCTTTACTAAATAAGAATCAATTTATTGCGGTTACCGACCCCGAGATGACCTATACTGTTGGTCAAATCACCATTAAACATACAGAAGAGAAGATCAAGACAGTGAAGGATTTTAGAAGAACACTTTTGAAGTCAGTATATAATAGCATGATTAATGCTCGTTTAAGCGAATTAGGTCAATCTGCTAATCCTCCGTTTGTTCAAGCAAGTGTGAGCATAGGTGGTTTTCTTGGAGGGCTAGATGCTTATAATGCTTTTTTTGTAGCTAAACCTAATGAGTTTGAAAACGGTTTTAAAGCATTAATACGAGAACTCGAACGTGCAGAGCGTTTTGGATTTACCAATACGGAGTTTCAACGCGCCATTGCAAATGTCCGTAAAGGTAATGAGATTGCCTTTATCGAGAGGGACAAGAAAAAATCAGATAGTTATGTGAATAGGTATCTGAATTATTTCTTAGAAGAAGAGCCTGCATTAAGTAATGAAGACGCCTACAAATTATATAAACAGTTACTTCCTACCTTGACGCTAAAGGAGGTCAATGCGGTTGGAGATGAGTTTTATGTAGATAATAACCGGGATGTTATCATAATGGCTCCAGATAACGAAAAAAAGAATCTGCCGGATGAGTCTTTGGTGGACAATTGGTTTTCTGTAGTAAAGTCGGAGCAAATTGTAGCTTATGAAGATAAAGTTTCTGATTTGCCACTATTATCGATAGAGCCAATTGCTGGAACAATACGTGCCGTTAAAGATATTTCAGCTGTCGATGCTAAGGAGTTGATGTTGAGTAACGGTGTGAAGGTTGTGTTAAAGCCAACAACATTTAAAAATGATGAAATATTAATCAATACATTTAGTCTAGGCGGAACTTCTTTATACAGCGATTCGGACTATTACTCGGCAGCGCAGGCTGCAGATTTGGTCAATAGTAGTGGTGTAGGTCAACTTAACACAATTGAGTTGCAAAAATACATGAGTGGTAAAAATTTAAATGTCAGTCCCTATCTCAGTGAACGCAGTGAAGGCTTGTCAGGCTATACAGATAAAGAGGGGCTTCAGACGGCATTCGAAATGATTTATGGCTATTTTACGGAACCTCGTATTGAGGACGATGTTTTTCAAAGTACGATTACAAAAACACGCTCGATGATTAAAAATCGTGACAGTGACCCGAATTTTGTGTTTAGTAAAACTGTTATGGATAACCTTTATAACCATAGTATTCGTCGCTCACCGATAAGCGTAGATGCTATTGATAAAATAAATCAGCAGCGTGCTTTAGCTATTTATAAAGAAAGATTTGCCGATGCTTCCGATTTTGTATTTACTATTGTTGGATCGTTTACAGAAGCCGAAATTAGGCCTTATCTGGAAAAGTACCTGGCTTCTTTGCCTGTTAAAAACAGAACGGAACAGGCTAAAGATTTAGGACTTTATGAACCTAATAGGGGCTTCGAATATACGGTGCGTAAAGGAAAGGAACAGAAAGCAACTGTAGTATTGAGCTATTATGGAGATTATAAATATAATGAAACAGAAAACCTGAATATGGATGCACTGGAAAGTGTGTTGACAATTAAACTTATTGAGCGATTACGTGAGGAAGAAAGTGGGGTGTATGGGACGGCTGCTCGAGCTTCGACCAGCAAATTTCCAAAAAGTAGGTATGGTTTTACAGTTTCCTTTGGTACAGGGATAGATAAGTATGAGAGTCTTATTCAATCTACTTTAGAAGAAATTGGTAAGATTAAGAAGGAAGGACCGTCGTCTACCGATTTAGATAAATTTAAAATTGAACAAAGACGTCAATTAGAGCTCTCCCTTAAGGAAAATCGCTTTTGGCTTAGTCAGTTGTCAGGTGCATATCAACGTGCAGAAGATCCAACTTACATTGTGCGCTATTTGAATGATCTAGATAAAATTTCTGTTGAATCGGTAAAAAAAGTAGCCGATAAATATTTGAAAGAAGATAAGCTATTTAAATTTGTTTTGCTGCCTGAAGACGCGAAATAGCAGAACAAAGGTTTTTTTAAGACTTCTTTAGCAGATGTATAGTTAAAGAGGTCTTTATTCGATTACCTCAAAGAGAAGTAGGGAATGTTTTAGTTGATCCATGATTTGTGGTGCAGCGATTGATTTGTAATGTTTTAATAAAAAGCCAAATGAGAAGTAAAAAAAATGCGCAACTTTTAGGTTGCGCATTTGATAGAAGACTAAATTATTAGCCTAAATAAGATTTTAAAATTTTGCTACGTGAAGTGTGGCGAAGACGTTGTAGCGCCTTGTCTTTGATCTGACGTACACGCTCTCTTGTTAGATTGAACTTTTCACCAATCTCCTCTAATGATAATTGATGGTTTGTTCCTAGTCCAAAAAATAGAACGATAATTTCACGCTCTCTCTCTGTCAGAGTTGCTAAAGAACGTTTGATTTCCTCTGATAAAGATTCATCGATCAATAGACTATCTGTATCTGGATCTGCATTTTCTAATACATCTAATAATGTATTTTCTTCACCTTGTACAAAAGGAGCATCCATAGATACATGTCTTCCGGAATTGCTAAGTGTATCGGATACTTTGTCTACTGTAGTTTCCAAAATATCTGCTAGCTCTTCTGGAGAAGGTTCGCGCTCATATTCCTGCTCTAATTTGGAGAAAGCTTTGCTGATTTTACTCAAAGAACCTACTTGGTTCAAAGGCAAACGTACTATACGCGACTGTTCAGCAATAGCTTGCAAAATAGACTGACGAATCCACCATACAGCGTAAGAAATAAATTTAAACCCTTTTGTTTCGTCGAAACGTTTTGCTGCTTTAATTAAGCCTAAATTGCCCTCGTTGATCAGGTCACCTAAGGTGAGTCCTTGATTCTGGTATTGTTTTGCTACAGAAACAACGAAACGTAAATTGGTTTTTGTCAATTTCTCCAAAGCCACTTGGTCACCTTCGCGAATGCGTTGTGCCAATATTACTTCTTCTTCCGCGGTAATTAAGTCTACTTTACCAATCTCGTGCAAATACTTGTCTAACGACTGTGATTCACGATTGGTAATGGATTGTGTAATTTTGAGCTGTCTCATTTAATGTAATAAATACCTTTCTCTTTTGAAATGTCTGCAAAAATAATAAATTCTACCGAAAATACCTTCATCTGCGTGTAAATTAATCACTCTGTATGAGGTAGTTAAGAAAAGAGTTTTAGTTGCTTTTTACTAGCAAAAATTATTCCAAACCTTTTCCCGTTTTAGAATTAAACGAACAAAAAATGAATTTGTTTTTTATGACCTGAAAAATATTGACGTTGTAACATGTTTATTATTAAAAGGTTTCGTGAACTGGTTGTTTTTAATTTTTGATATTCGATAAAACAAATGTATAATATTATTGTTACTATTAAGGTGGTTTACTATTAAAAATCTATCAATTATGGCTATTAGAATTCATTTAGATAATATTATGTCTAAGAAAAAGGTTTCCTTAAATGAACTCAGTCAAAAAGTGGGAATAACCTTGTCTAACCTTTCGATCATCAAGAACGAGAAATCGAAAGCTATACGTTTAAGTACCCTGGAAGCGTTATGCAAAGCATTAAACTGCCAGCCAGGGGATATTATTGAATATGTGGACGAAAAGGAAAATTGAATATGTTAATCGAAGCGATATCCACGGAGAAACTCTTGTATATCCATTCTTCGCTTGCCTTCTATCTGTATAGATTTCAGTAAGAGAGTGCCATCTTGCGTTGAAAAACTTATATAATTCTTTCCATCGGTATCGAATGTTCCAGGGGGCGTTGCGGATTTTGTGCCTTTCTCTGTTTCAAATATTTTAAGAACTTTACCGTTCATTAGGGTAAACGCAGTCGGGTAGGGGCTCAATCCACGTATTTTATTATACACTTGATCTGTTGATTGATTCCAGTCAATTTGGCAGTCTTCTTTGAATATTTTTGGTGCCATTTTTACGGCGCTGGCAGTTAATTCCTCTTGTGGTATTGGAATCGCCGTATTATTTCGAAGCGCAGCAACAGTTTCTAGTAGTACTTCTGCTCCGGCATACATTAATTTGTCATGTAATATGCCAGCTGTATCCGAGAGACCTATAGCAACTTCTTTTGCAAAGAGGATGGCACCAGTATCAATTTCGTGCTGTAAAAGAAAAGTTGTCACGCCCGAACGGGTTTCACCATTTATAATTGCATGATTGATAGGGGCGGCTCCTCTGTATTGTGGCAAAAGTGAAGCATGTACATTTATTGTGCCTTTTACTGGCATATTCCAGACAACTTCTGGTAGCATGCGAAAAGCAACAACCACTTGCAGGTCCGCCTTGTAGGCAGAAAGTTGCTCTACGAACTGAGGGGCACGGAGTTTTTCGGGTTGTAGTACAGGAATATTTTTAGAAACTGCGTATTTTTTAACAGGAGACTCGTGCAGTTTTTGTCCTCGTCCAGCTGGTTTATCTGGTGTTGTAACTACTGCAACAACATCCTCTCCAGCGTTTAAAAGAGCTTCTAATGATGCCACTGCAAAATCTGGGGTTCCCATAAATATTATACGCATATTTTGTTATTTTTTTCTAAGTTATTTTTCTACAATATCGCCAAGTGACAAAATTTGTTACCTTTGCGAAGGTACAAATTAATTTTCAGCTTGAATTTCCCTTATTTCCTTGCGAAGCGGATTATATTTGAAGGGCATCGAACATTTTCGAAGCTTATTATACGTGTAACCATTGGAGCGTTGGCTTTAGCTATATCGGCAATTATTCTGTCAGTAGCCATCTTAAAAGGGTTTAAGACAGAAATTATCGAAAAGCAACGTGGTTTTTTTGGTGATATCGTTATCACGAAAAATGATCTAAACGCATCTTACGAAAATACACCGATAGCCCTTTCGGAAAGTGAACTTAAAGCGATAAAACAAACGAAAGGAATTACTGAAATTACCCCCTTCGCAACTAAGGCCGGAATAATGAACGTGAAAGGGGAAACCGAAGGGGTACTCCTGAAAGGTGTAGATAAAACATATAATCAGAAGTATTTACAGCGTAATATTGTTAAGGGAGATACACTTGATTTTTCAGCTGAACCGAATACCCAATTAATTATCTCTGAATTCCTTGCAAATCGATTAGGACTGGATATCGGTGATAAACTCGTCATGTATTTTGTGCAGCAACCGATTCGGAAGCGTCCTTTTACTATTAAAGGAATATATACAACACACTCGGAGGAATTGGATAAGACCTATGTTATCGGTTCATTAGATCTCATAAGAAGATTAAATGACCTTGATGATAACGAAGTAGGGGCTTATCAACTACGTATATCATCTTTTGAAGATTTGGATAAAATGACTGATGATGTTCGGGAAATATTGCCAATTGAGCTTGATGCTACCAATATCGTTGAACAGCTGCCTGATATTTTTAATTGGCTTAATATGCTCGATATGAACGATAATGTCATTTTCGTGTTGATGGTGCTCGTTGCTGTGATTAATATGGTGTCTTCTCTGTTGATTAGTATATTGGAACGATCATCCATGATTGGAATATTAAAAGCTTTAGGGTACACCAATTCGGGAATTCGTCGGGTTTTTCTATACGGATCACTTTATCTTATTGGAATTGGTCTCGTTGTAGGCAATGCAATCGCCATCGCACTCTATTTATTCCAGACACAAACACATTTCTTTGTTCTTGATCCCTCAACTTATTATATAGAATATGTTCCGCTTTCCATCTATTGGTATGAGGTTGTTTTCTTAAATATTGCTGTAGCTTTGATAGGGTTACTAGCGTTATTTGTTCCTGCAATGCTTATCAGCCGTATATCGCCAATAAAAACGATACAGTTTAAGTAAGAGCTTTGTAAGGATTGTAGAAACAAACTACAAGCCTAGCGATGTAATTAGGAAGTACTCGAAAATTTGCGTAATTTTCCATGTATTTTTTTAGCAAATCAGATCGACGTAAAACAACTGTATGGACAAATTCTTGCATCATATTTCCGAAGCATTTTCAAAACCTATAACAAACCCTGTTCTTGTTTTTACCATAATTTTGACCATTATTTTAATTTCTCCAATTATTCTAAGACCTATTAAAGTTCCTGGAATTATCGGATTAATCCTTTTTGGCTTGCTGTTTGGTCCGCATGGTTTAAATTGGTTGGCTAAGATCGATAAAGACACTTTAAGAGGAAATGGGGTGGATGCTATTGATCTTTTTTCCACAATTGGATTACTTTATATCATGTTTATCGCTGGATTGGAACTTGATATGAACGAATTTAAAAAGACTAAAAATAAAAGTATAATCTTTGGCTTTCTAACATTTATTATTCCTATAAGTATAGGATTTCCCGTTTGTTATTATTTCTTAGGTTATTCTTTATTGCCTAGTGTTTTGATAGCGAGTATGTTTGCTACCCATACACTGGTTTCCTATCCGATAATTAATAGTCATGGTATTTCCAAGAATGAAGCCGTAGCTATAACAATCGGAGGGACGATTTTAACAGATACGACGGTCTTAATTATACTTGCCATCATAACCGGAGCGGCACAGGGGGAAATTAACGAGCAATTCTGGGTGACATTAGCCCTGTCTTTTGCATTGTTTCTATTTATCATGTTTGGGGTTATTCCACGCATTGCCAAATGGTTCTTTCAAAAAATAGAAAGTGAAAAGACGGGACATTATATTTTTGTTCTTGCTGTTGTATTCTTTGCTGCTTTTCTTGCTGAAATAGCAGGGTTGGAACCAATTATTGGTGCATTTTTAGCGGGCCTCGCTTTAAATAAATTAATTCCACATTCTTCAGCCTTGATGAATAGGATCGAATTTATAGGAAATGCGATTTTTATTCCATTTTTCTTAATATCTGTTGGTATGATCGTTGATATTAGTGTGTTAACCCGAGGCCCGATGGCGCTGATTATTGCGGGCACATTGACGATTGTGGCGGTAACTGGGAAATTTTTAGCTGCGACAGCGACAAGATTACTTTTCAAGTATTCTAAAAATCAACGTAACCTTATTTTTGGTCTGAGTAATGCGCATGCTGCTGCCACTCTTGCTATTATTATGGTGGGGTATGAAAAGGAAATAATCGACGAAAACGTATTGAACGGAACCATCGTATTGATATTGATTACCTGTATTATAGCCTCTATGGTTACGGAGAATGCTTCTAAACGGATCGTCATGGAGGGACTTCAAGACGACGAGCGTATAGAACGCGTGCCCGAACATGAAGAACTGTTATTGATACCAATCGCTAATCTTGCCAATATGGAACGGATTTTAGATTTTGCGACACTGATTAAATCGAAGAAATCTCATCATCCGCTCCATATTCTAAGTGTTGTTGCTGATAATGAGCAGGCTGAACGTAATGCGATAAGTGCAAGAAAGAATTTGGATAATATGGCGAAGTATGCTTCTGGCTCTGAAACTGAGGTCGAGCTTATCACAACATTGGATTATAACATTGCAAGTGGTATTGGACGCACGTCGAAAGAGTTATTTGCAGATTGTTTAATATTGGGGTGGCCAAGCGCTACTTCTTTCGTTGAGAAGATTGTAGGTGAGAAGACAGAAAGTATATTGAATCGTACAGATGCAAGCTTATTTATGTGTCGACTAAATGCTCCCTTTTTATCCCATAAATCTATTTTAATTTTTGTACCACCTTTAGCAGAGTCAGAAATGGGGTTTGAGTACTGGATGGAGAAGATCGTAAAATTGGGAAGAGAATTATCCTTGCCATTGGTATTTATCAGCAATGCGCGTACGGAAGTGGCTATTCAGGGTGTTCTAGAACTTGTACAATCCAGTGTACCTTACTCTTTTAGAAACTATGATGATTGGGATAATATCTTCGGATTGGCAACTTTCAGCAATGCAGATGCTTTATTGGTCTTTGTTTCTTCGCGCTATGGAGAGGTTTCTTATCGCGATTCTTTTGACGGTTTGGCGAAAAGAGTCGGGCGGTATTTTCAACAACAAAATGTTATACTAATTTTTCCGAGTAGACGAGAAAATCAACATATAGACGATTATGAGGATGTGCAGACGGCTCCAATATTTCGAAAAATCAGTCGTGAGATAGGCAACATGTTTAATAAAGATAGATAATTTTTATATGGATATAACGATGCTGCCTAGCTTCATACGGTATTCTACAATTCTTTCAGATGATGACCGTAGAATACTTAGTCAAGTCGAGAGTCTTCCACAAGAAGATGAAATAGACGAAATTAGAACTCTTCCCGAAGTGAGAGAACTCTTGCAATCGTTCATTGGTGACGAAAATACACGTAATACCCATCTTCAACTAAAAGCCAAAGAACTCGTAGCTTTAGGTGAAGTGGATATGGCATGGAAAGTCTTGTTACTTTAAGCAACCATTGGCTTCTTTTTATTTTTTATCGGTAGATTCTCGAGCAAGTAGAATAGGATCTAATATGACGGGTTCTATTTCCGTATCGTGAAGAGGGTTGCGTTCGATAATTTTTAAAAACATCTTAGCACATTCTTTGCCCATTTTGATTGCCTGTTGATCAATAGTGGAAAGACTTGGAATAATGTGTTCCGAAAAATTTTGATTTGCAAACCCGATAACACCTATTGTTGGTGGGGTGATTTTATGTTCGTGTAAGGCTTTAATTATACCTAGTGCTACATAGTCGTCTCCTCCTATAATGGCATCGGGACGATCTTTCAATTTTAGCAATTGGTGTGTGCCGTCATATCCGCCATCGACAGTTAGGTCACCGAACAAAGCATAGCTTGAATTTTCTTTTATTCCAGCTTCTTGTAATGCGCGTTGATACCCCTCAAAACGTTCCCGAAAGATTTTGATTTTATGTTTGGTGGTGATGTAAGCGATTTTTTTGTAGCCCTTATCTAATAAATGTTTTGTTACAAGATAACCTGCGTACTCATCGTTCATTTTTACCACAGGACTTTGTAAGTTATCATGTGTCCGGTCAAAAATAATGAGTGGTTTGCCTTCCTCTTTTACTTTTTCGAAATGAGACACATCCTGCGTTTCTAAGGACATCGAAGCGATAATACCGTCTACTTGCGCCTCAAGCAAAGTGCTAATTCCATTTTTTTCCGATTCTAATGATTCGTTCGTCTGATAGAGGAGTATACTATATCCAAAAGCTTTCAGGTATTTTTCTAAAGCATGTATCACAGATGCAAAAAATTGAATCTGTGCACTAGGGAGCAGTATACCAATGATATATGTCTTACCCGAGGTAAGAGAAGAGGCTATTTTGTTCGGTCTGTAGTTTAGCTTTTTGGCAGTCTCTATTACGGATTCTCGTGTAGCTTCACTGATAGTGGATATATTATTTAATGCTCTTGATACCGTAGAAACGGTAATATTCAGTTCTCTTGCAATGTCGTAAATGGTAGTCTTTTTTGCCAATGTAAATCAAATTAGAAAATATATGTTGTAAATATAAAATATTATAGATAATTTTATGCAATCGGTTGCATAATAAATAACCAATTTAATATATGTTGTTATTAGGAATAGACTTAGGAACGTCTTCGATTAAAGTTTCTGTTGTGGATGCACAAACGAAGAAGCGAATTGTGGCAGTACAATACCCTGAAACGGAAGCTGAAATTCTATCGGTTCAACAAGGGTGGGCGGAACAAGATCCAGATAAATGGTGGTCTTTTACAAAGACAGCTATAAAGAAAGCGAATAGTTTTGGATTATATGATCCAAAGGATATTGTGGCAATCGGTGTTGCTTATCAAATGCATGGTCTTGTGTTGGTCGGTGCTGATAAACGCCCGTTAAGGAATGCTATTATTTGGTGTGATAGCAGAGCTGTAGAGATTGGTAAAGCAGCGATGGAAGAGTTGCAGAATACTGATTTTTTAACCACCCATTTAAACGCTCCCGGTAATTTTACAGCGTCAAAGCTAGCCTGGGTGAAGAGAAACGAGCCTGAGATCTATGCGAAGATTTTCAAATTCATGTTACCCGGCGATTACTTGGGGATGTGTCTTACTGGTGAAATCAATTCGAATGTGAGTTCAATTTCCGAGGGAATTCTTTGGAATTTCAAGGAAAATAATTTATCAAAAACGTTGTTATCTCAATATGGCATTGATTCGGCCCTAGTGCCCGATATTTTCCCCGTTTTTTCTAATTACGGAACTATCCAACGGAATATTGCTGATGAATTAGGCTTGTCTCCACAGGTTATAGTCAGTTATAAGGCCGGTGATCAGCCTAATAATGCTTTGTCATTGAATGTTTTTGAGGCTGGTGAGGTTGCAGCTACTGCTGGAACCTCAGGTGTGATTTATGCAGTCACAGATCAATTGGCCTACGATAAGCAATCTCGTGTTAATACGTTTGCCCATGTTAATCATAAACCGTCCCAGAATAATTTAGGTGTTCTTTTATGTATAAATGGAACTGGCATTCAGAATAGTTGGATAAAAAGAATGACGGCTTCAGCATATGATTACTCTCAAATAAATGAACAGGCGGCGGCTATACCAATAGGAGCAGAAGGGATTTTTGTTCTTCCTTTTGGTAATGGTGCGGAACGCATGTTAAATGATAAAATGGTTCATGCCCACATAGAAGGATTGGATTTTGTTAGACATGGTCAAGCTCATCTGTGGCGGGCTGCTCAAGAAGGTATTTCCTTTGCATTTCGTTACGGACTCGATATTTTAAAGGAAAATGGCATTTATCCTCAAGTAATAAAGGCTGGAAATGCCAATCTATTTTTAAGTTCGGTTTTTCAAGAATCTTTCGCGGGGGTAACTAATGTACCTGTCGAACTTTATGATAATGATGGTAGTGTTGGTGCAGCGTTAGGTGCAGGCTTGGGAGCAAATTTATTTTCAGAGCGTGAAGAGGCTTTTTCAGGTCTTACAAGGAAAAAAGTCATCGAACCTCTTCATTTAGAACGCTATGATGAGCTGTATGAAAATTGGAAAAAGAAGTTAGAACAAAAATTATCAAATTAAATATAATGGAAATTTTATTAGGAAATCAGGAGTATTTTAAGAACGTAGGACAGATCAAGTTTGAAGGTAAAGAGTCCGATAATCCACTTGCTTTTCGTTGGTATGATGCCTCCCGCGTGGTAGCAGGAAAAACAATGGCAGAGCATTTTAAATTTGCATGTGCATATTGGCATTCTTTTAACGGAAATGGATCTGATCCCTTCGGTGGTCCGACATTGTTTTTTCCTTGGGATAAGAAAACTGACATTTTAGATCGTGCGAAGGATAAAATGGATGCCGCATTCGAGTTCATGACGAAAATGCAGTTGCCGTATTATTGCTTTCACGATGTAGATTTGGTAGACTTTACAGACAGTGTAGTTGAAAATGAACGGAACTTACAACAAATTGTCGCTTTAGCACAGGAGAAACAGAAAGAAAGCGGAATTAAGTTATTATGGGGTACGGCCAATTTATTTAGTCATCATCGCTATATGAATGGCGCATCTACGAATCCCGATTTTCATGTGTTGGCACATGGCGGAGCTCAAGTAAAGGCAGCATTGGATGCGACAATAGCCCTAGGTGGAGAAAACTATGTTTTTTGGGGAGGTCGAGAAGGGTATATGTCATTGTTAAACACTAACATGAAGCGTGAACAGGAGCACTTAGCAAAATTCTTACATATGGCTAAAGATTACGCTCGTAAGAATGGCTTTAAAGGTACATTTTTTATAGAGCCAAAACCCTGTGAGCCAACTAAACATCAATATGATTATGATGCAGCCACTGTTATAGGCTTTTTACAAAGGTATGACTTGTTGAATGACTTTAAGTTAAATCTAGAAGTTAACCACGCAACTTTAGCAGGTCATACATTTCAACACGAGTTACAGGTTGCTGCCGATGCAGGGCTATTGGGATCGATAGATGCTAACCGCGGTGATTATCAAAATGGATGGGATACAGATCAATTTCCTAATGACCTGAATGAGTTAACAGAATCTTTATTGATTATTTTGGAAGCAGGAGGTTTGCAAGGTGGTGGCGTCAATTTTGATGCGAAAATTCGTAGAAATTCCACCGATCCTGAAGATTTGTTCCACGCGCATATTGGCGGTATGGATAATTTTGCTAGAGCATTAATAATCGCTGATAATATTTTGCAAAAATCTGATTACAAAAAGATCCGTAGTGAACGTTATGCGAGTTTTGATAGTGGCTTAGGTGCCGATTACGAAAATGGTAAATTAACATTAGAAAATCTTCGTGACTACGCTGCGGAATATGGTGAACCAGCGATGATTAGTGGTAAACAAGAATATCTTGAAAATTTGATTAACAGATTTATTTAGTTTTTGATTTCTTTTACTACCTTAGCAATTCTAATCATATAAACCACAATGAATAACATTCTATCTACCCAAGACTATTTGGTCTTTCTGGTCTACTTTGTCATCGTCGCAACTTACGGTATTTGGGTCTATAATAGGAAGAGATCCCGTGTCGTTGGAGGTGATTCTAAAGATTATTTTTTAGCAGAAGGTTCCTTAACATGGTGGGCTATTGGAGCCTCTTTGATAGCCTCCAATATTTCGGCAGAACAATTTATAGGAATGAGCGGCTCCGGATTTAAGATGGGCCTAGCCATTGCTACTTACGAATGGATGGCTGCCATTACTTTGATTATCGTTGCTGTGTTTTTTATACCGGTGTATTTAAAGAATAAGATCTTTACAATGCCTCAGTTTTTAAATAAACGTTACAATGGTACTGTTGCAATGATTATGGCCGTCTTTTGGTTGATGCTATATGTTGTAGTCAATCTAACTTCTATTTTATACCTTGGAGCACTTGCAGTAAGTAGTATATCGGGTTTTAGTTTGGAACTTTGTATGTATGCTATTGCCGTGTTTGCTGTTATTATCACCTTGGGCGGTATGAAAGTGATTGGTTATACGGATGTTATTCAGGTTTTCTTTTTGATTTTAGGTGGTCTTGCAACGACCTATTTAGCGTTAGATTTAGTTTCTCAACATTATGGCGGTGAAGGGGTCCTTAAAGGCTATGGCATCATGGTTGATAAGGCATCTGAACATTTTCATATGATTTTGAAAACAGACAATGAGAATTATTTAGATTTACCTGGACTTTCTGTTTTATTGGGAGGGATGTGGATTGTCAATCTGAACTATTGGGGATGTAATCAGTATATTACACAGCGTGCTTTGGGAGCTGATTTGAAGACCGCTCGAAATGGGTTATTATTCGCTGCTTTTTTAAAACTTCTAATGCCTATCATTGTAGTATTACCTGGAATTGCGGCTTACGTGCTTTGGAAAGATGGCCTTTTTCAAACTGAAATGTTGCAAGGAGGTGAAGTGAATCCAGATAGGGCTTATCCCGTATTATTGAATCTTCTTCCTTCTGGTTTAAAGGGGTTGTCTTTTGCAGCTTTAACTGCTGCTGTAGTAGCTTCTTTGGCAGGAAAAGCGAATAGTATAGCGACTATTTTTTCGTTGGATATCTATCAAAAAGTATTTAATAAGTCCGCGAGTGAAAAACAGTTGGTGAATACAGGTAAATTAACAATCATTGTGTCTATGATTCTTGCTGTTCTTATTGCACCACATTTAGGTATAGATAAGAAAGGTGGTTTTCAATACATACAAGAATACACTGGATTTGTTTCTCCAGGAATATTTTCAATGTTTATCCTTGGTTTCTTTTGGAAGAAAACAACTTCGAATGCGGCTCTTTTTGCAACCGTTGGTGGTTTTTTACTGTCTGTTCTTTTCAAATTTTTACCAAACATAATTGACCTATCTTTTTTAAGTTCAACGGGATTCTCCGTGTTGAATCCTACGAGTGGTGTTTTTGAAATTCCATTCCTTGATCGCATGGGATTCGTATTTATCATTTGTATCATCGGTATGTACGTTATAAGTAAAATCGAAAATACAAGAGGTGTGGTGCCAAATGGACTGGATGTTGATACGAAGATGTTTAAAGCCCACCCTGGCTTTGTGCTGGGTGCGTTGTTGGTTGCAATAGCAACAGCGGTTTTATATGCGGTTTATTGGTAGTAATTGAGTATACAAAATAGGAAAAAGGAGTTTGTAATAAGCAAACTCCTTTTTATGTTCTATATGTTTTAATTAACCAATTTTAACCGAGGTCATCGAAAGCGCACCTGCAACTGGACTATCATTAAATAAGAAGATTTCGTCTTTTTCATTCTGTAGGGCTAAACTATAAATCAAAGGAAGATAATGTTCTGGTGTGGGGATGGCTAGATCGAAAGCATGTCCTTGGTTTCTAAAGTCTATTAAAGCTTGATGGTTCTGTTGTAGAATAAATGATTTCATTTTTTCATTGGCTTCTATCGCCCAATCAAATCCGTATATAGCATTCAAATGTTGCCAAGAGACCATACGAAGATTATGAACCATGTTGCCACTTCCGATAATCAAAACGCCGCGGTGCCTTAACGTTGCTAATTCTTTTGCGAGATTATAATGGTAACTTGGAGGTTGAGTATAATCAATACTCATCTGGATCACGGGGACGTCCGCGTCTGGATATAGGTGTTTAACAACAGACCAGGCACCGTGGTCTAACCCCCATTTATCATCTAGGTGTACTTCTGTATGGGTTACTATTTTTTGTGTAGCTTTCGCTAAATCGGGACTCCCTGGAGCTGGATACTGAACGTCAAATAAAGCTTGAGGAAAACCGCCGAAATCATGTATGGTCTGTGGTTGTTCCATCGCAGTGACAAAAGTACCGCGTGTTTCCCAATGTGCAGAAATGACCAAAATTGCTACAGGTTTCTCTATTTCATCTCCAACTTGGCGAAAACCTTCTACAAATTGATTTTCTTCTATAGCATTCATCGGACTTCCATGCCCCAAAAAGAGAACAGGCATTTTCGCCGTTAATCTGGTGTTATCTAGAAACCTGTTTAATGTGCTTAATTTTACAGCCGCTCCAGCTAATGGTAATACAGAAGCGACTTGAATAAAGTCTTTTCTTGTCATTGTATATTCCTTTTTTATACAAAAATCGGAACTAATTTGATGATGACGTTATGATAAATCGGAAAAAAAATAGGCTATTTAGGAAATTAAACCCCGCATTTCATCTCTAAATTCGCTTGCAGTCTGTCCTGCTTTCTTTTTGAATGTTTGTGAGAAATGAGCTTTATCTCGATAACCTAATTCGTAACCAATATCAGCTATAGGGCGTTCTGTTCTTATCAACAAATTTTTTGCTTCTATCATTTTTCGGGTTTCTATAATTTCAGAAACGGATTGCTGCATAATATTTTGACATATGAGGTTTAGATTTCGTGCACTCATGAAAAGTTTTTCCGCATAGAAAACAACTCCTTCTGGTCTCCGGAAATTCTCCTCCAATATAGATAAGAAGTTACGGAAGGTAACATTTTGTGTAGTGACTAAAGAGTCTATTTCTGGATGTTGTTTTTTACGTTCTGATTCGATCATTGTAAAAAGTGTGCTAAGTAGATTTTTGACAACAGCTAAATCGGGGTGAGATTGTTTCATTTCGGCATACATTAACTCGCAGAGGATAAGAAGGCGATCAAAGCAGGGCGTACGTTGAAAACTTATATTTGCATTTTCATGGTAACTCCCGTAGAGGCTAAAGGTCGTTTCCGGAATAAACTCACTCTTGAATCGAATCACCCAAAATTCGCATTCTCCATTTTGAGATAAGGGTTCTATACGATGCATTTTTCCTTTGGAGACAAATACGACAAATGGAGCGTCATAAAATGCAGAGCGGTAGTCTATAAAATGTTGCACGCGACCAGTTACACCGATAATCAGTTCCTCAAAATCGTGATGATGAATTTCATTTTTTGATGTAGAAATACGCTCAGCTTCCGCTAAATCGATCTGATATATCTTAAATAACTCGGTCATTGTTATTGTTTTGCAATGATGCCAATGCCTGGACGGTCTGGGAGTACGCACATACCATTCTTGACATGCATCCCATCGAAGATATCATTTCCTATTAACAAAGCACCGTCGAGATCAGCCCAATCTACCAAAGGAGCAAGTTGAGCAGCCGCGGAAATGGCACAAGAAGTTTCGGTCATACAACCCAACATGACTTTCATATTTAAAGCCCGGGCCAATTCAGCCATCTTTTTAGCCTCGCGCATCCCCGTGCATTTCATAAGTTTGATGTTTATGCCGCTGTAAGCACCCTGTAGCGATAAAATGTCGTTATAGCGTTGGCATCCTTCATCTGCAATGGTCGGAATAGGAGAACGTTCCGTTAGCCAGGCCATGTCATCTATCTGTTCCTTCGGCATAGGCTGTTCCAAGAAAACTACATTCTTTTCTGCTAACCAATGCGTCATTTCTAATGCTTCTTCTTTGTTTTTCCATCCCTGATTCACATCCGCACAAAGTGGCACGTCGGTTACCGATCGAATAGTATCTATAATCATTTTGTCGGTGTCTAGTCCCAGTTTTACCTTGAGTATTTTAAATGCTTCGGCTTCTTTCACCTTTTTATGGATCATCTCCTTTGTATCTATACCTATAGTATAAGACGTCGGAGGGATGTTATTGGGATTTAACCCCCAAATTTTAAAAAAAGGTTGTCCCATGAGTTTACCTAATAAATCATGAAGAGCAATATCAATAGCCGCTTTTGCCGCAGTATTTTTTAATGCTATGGCGTCTATATAGGAAAGTATCTCTTCGGTTTGAAAAGGAGAGTCAAACAAGGAAAGGTCGACCTTATTTAGAAAGGCAATTACCGATTCCTGTGTTTCACCGAGATAAGGGGGCATGCTTGCTTCTCCGTATCCTGTTATGCCGTCAAAAGTTAGCTGTATAAGTACAACAGGAGTGGTTGTTCGACTGAATGAGGCTACAGTAAATACATGACGCATCTCTAGTGTAAATGGACGGTAGCTTAATGTAAATTTTCCCATGGTTTTAGTTGACCAACTCATTGTGTATTCTTTAATTGATGTAATAATCGCTCTTGGCAATAGGCTGAATAGCAGAATCGTTAACCTTTAAATAACGGCGTGCTGCTACAACAGTCCGTGTCTGGAAATCATCATAGTTTGCACTGTCTTTTAACATACTATTAATACGTACCGTTCCTGCAGCATGTATAAAAATGCCATTTCCGATGTAGAGCGCCACGTGTGTCACGCGCGCAGGATTATTCTTATTTTTGCCAGCTGCAAAAAATAGTAAATCGGCGGGCTGTAGATTATTTAATGCTTTCTCCGGAGAAAAATTCCCATCTGCATCCAGAATATCTACCGGCAGTCCAAATTGAACCTGCTGTGACGCGTCTCGAGGAATAATGTAACCATTCATAAAATAAGACGTTTTGGTAAAGCCACTGCAGTCAACTCCTTTTACAGATGTTCCTCCCCAAAGATAAGGAAGTCCCAACATGGTTTTGGCACTCGCTATAATATTTTCGGCAGAAGGCTCTCTGCTGGTTAACCAATTGTCGAAAAGTATTGCTTCATCTTTAGCGAGATAAGCAACCCGATTATCTGGGTACGATACTCGATAAAAGTCTTTTTCCTCGCTTTCTAACTTCAAGATGTTCCCATATACCAAATCAGATATACGTTGGCTTTTGAGATTCGGCTGTGAGTAAGAACGACCGAACTCTGCCGTATATATAACTCTCTTCGCTGTTTTCCAGTTTATAATTTGTAAATCTGTGAGAGGTACAATGGATGAAGTAGGTACCCAAGCTATATATCCTTCGGGAGTACGAACACGATAGTTTCCATCTTCTTGCTGCAAGATATCGACTTGGTTGCCCAAGAGTAACTGTGTCGCCATTTCAGCTGCGTGTGATGGCTTTGTGCGCAAGTTAGCTACCGATAGATTGACAAGCCCCTTTGTAAAAGTAGCAGAGGTATCTGGCAGAGTGTTTACAATAAAGGAACCATTTAGAGAAAGAAGTGATTTTTCCAGATTTGTTTTAATGGTTTGTGAGGTTGTGCGTATACGGTAAATATTATGCAGGACATCTGCACTTGACAATTCGAGTACCTCATTCCGTTTATCTATAACGAATTCTATGCGTTTTTCTTCTAAGATCTCCTGTAATTTAAAATACAAGCTGGAATCGGTTTGTGCTAGTGTGATGAGATGATAACCCCAAAAAAGGAATAAACATGCAACTCTCCAATAAAAAAAATTCATTTCTGCCTCCTTACTAAGCGAATATAGTTTAATTGTTGTGTAAAATTAAATTGTTTTGCGTTTTTTTGTTTGTTTATGTTTCCTTTTGGTATTAAAGCGCATATTCTATAGCTTTGGCTTTGCAATTTGTTAAAGTATTTAAACGTTTTAGTTGTCTGTGATATTGCATGTGTGATTTTTTCGTATAATTGCACAATTAAACATCCTAAAAGAATCATTATGAGTTCAAGACGACAATTTATTAAGCAATCGATTGTTGGAGCTGTAGCTGCAGGATCAATTCAAGAACTTGTAGCTGGTCCCCGAAATACAAAACCGAAGACACCTATTGTTATTTCTACATGGGATTTTGGTGTGGCAGCTAATAAAGCTGCATGGGAAGTATTGAAAAAAGACGGAAGAGCATTGGATGCTGTTGAGCAAGGAGTTAAAGTCGCCGAAGCTGATTTATCCAACCCTACAGTGGGGAAGGGAGGATACCCTGATCGTGATGGACATGTCACTCTTGATGCCTGTATTATGGATGAATTTGGTAATTGTGGTTCGGTAGCTGGACTTGAACAGATTGCTCATCCTATATCTGTGGCGAGATTAGTGATGGAAAAAACACCTCATGTCATGCTTGTCGGAGAAGGCGCATTGCAATTTGCTATTGAACAGGGATTTCAAAGGGAAAATTTATTGATTCCTTCTTCAGAGGCCGCATGGAAAGAATGGTTGAAAGAGAAAAAGTATAAACCGATCATGAACATTGAAAACAAATCGTTCAATACAGATCGTCTTCCAGGAAATCAATATAATCATGATACAATAGGTATGTTGGCCATGGATGTAAACGGGAATATTTCTGGAGCTTGCACGACAAGCGGTATGGCCTTTAAAATGCGTGGACGTGTAGGGGATAGTCCTATAATTGGAGCGGGGCTATATGTTGATAACGAGATTGGTGGCGCTACCTCTACAGGCGTAGGTGAGGAAGTTATCCGTACGGTTGGTAGTTTTCTTGTTGTCGAGTTGATGAGGCAGGGATATTCACCAGAAGCTGCATGCAAGGAGGCTGTGGAGCGAATCGTGAAGAAAAAACCTGAGATAGCCAAAGAGATTCAGGTAGGGTTTCTAGCGATTAATAAAAAAGGCGAATATGGTTCCTACGCATTGCAATCGGGTTTCACGTATGCTGTTTGTAATGCTGAAAAACAAGATTTAATCATCAAAGGGAAGCATATTTTTTAATGTAACAATTCGCTCTTTCGAATTTTTTAGGAAGCAAGTTTATAATGTGACTTGAGCTCAACATGAGTATCCTTTTTGTTTATTACATTTGTTAAGCAGGAAGAATAGGATAAATCATATCCATTGTTTTATTCCTTAATTTTTAGTGTTCATTTATACGTAGATTTTTATGAAAGCGACGTTTGGAGGTGGGTGTTTTTGGTGTACCGAGGTAATATTCCAAAATACCAATGGAGTCAATAGCGTATTCCCTGGGTACATGGGCGGAAAAACATCCAACCCTACTTATAAAGAAGTCTGTAACGGAGATACAGATCATGTAGAGGTTGTACAACTTGATTTTGATGAAAGCAAAGTAAGTTTTGCTGATTTATTAAAGGTATTTTTTAAAACACATGATCCAACAACTTTAAATAGACAAGGAAATGATGTGGGAACGCAATATCGTTCTGTGGTCTTCTATCATGATGTGGATCAAAAGGAAGTTACAGCAAAGTTTATTGAAGGATTAAAGGAAGCGGATGCATTTGAGGATCCTATTGTTACGGCTGTGGAACCTGCGGTTACGTTTTGGGAAGCAGAAGATTACCATCACGATTATTTTAATCAAAACCCGGGAAACCCATTTTGTGCAGCAGTTATAGCTCCTAAATTGCAGAAATTTTTAAAAAGTTACCAAGGTTAATTAATTATCTCATTAAGGTAATGCATTAAACCAACAAAAGGACAATCTCATCGATTGTCCTTTTGTCGTTGGATATTATTTAAAGATCTAAACTGCCCTAAAATAGAGACCCTTGTGAACTATCATCTAGGTCATTTTCTTGATCTGAAGATGGCGGGGGCAATATCACATCTGTTTCTGTTTTCTCTTCGGATGGAAGAGATTCGTCATCTACTATTTTATCTTGTTTTTTAGCGAGATCTATTTCTTCTGTCAATAATAGTATGTCTTTTACCGTATGGAAAGACAATCTATTTCCTTGTGCTTTTATTCCCTTTAAATCAATCAACTCGTCTAAAGGTTGTTCTACCGTTTCAGGAGTTTGTGTTTTCCCTTTTAGAAGATTCATTTTTACGATAGGAGACTCTCCATTAGTTAAAATGACGAGTTTAGACCCCGGAGTATCGTTGATAAAAGATATTCTTTTTCCCAACGGCTGCTCATCAAACTTAAATCGCTTGACGTAATATGCACCAGACTTTCCATCTTGGTGTATTGCCGTATACACATGGTCTGGATGATATTTTTCCATACGTAAAAAGCTGCTGTCAAAATGATTGCTCAAGTTGAAGCTAGAAAACTCAAAAGATCCATCCTGATATACGAGTAATATTTTATCATCACCATCAAACTCGCCTAAAAAACGTCCTCTTTCATCTGCATTTAGACGACGAAGAACTTCATCGAACCAGATCTTCCGACCTGATAGTGTCGATACACCAGCATTTTTAAACGTGATCTTTTTAATTGGAAATTTGGATACGATATTTCCTTGTGACCCGCGGCCTTTGATCGCAATTTCTGCAAAATCTTGATCAAAAGTTAGCTTACGCAACTTAGAATGCGGTTTTAATTGGATATTGATAACTTCTGCTTCGCCATTTGGATTGGCCGTGAAATACAACAATTTTGAACCTTTACTTCCTTTCGATATGTCATACTCTTTGTCCCGAGTTACTCCTGTTACGGCAAATCGTTTGACATAGCTTGTTCCAGTAGAACCATCACTATAAACCGCGTTATAAATGGTGCGTTCGTCTCCTTTTTTGAAAACGGCAATATGGATAATGCCCTTTCCTACAAACACTTTATCTTGTACTTTCGTGACAGAATACTTGCCATCGGAACGAAAAACAATGACATCGTCGATATCTGAACATTCGGAAACGAATTCATCTTTTCGCATGCCGGTACCTATAAAACCTTCTTCTCGGTTGACGTATAATTTTGCATTGGCTAATGCTACCTGAGATGCCTCTACTTTATCAAAAATACGAAGTTCTGTTTTACGTTCTCTGCCTTTAGCATATTTGCTACGAAGATGCTCAAACCAATTGATCGTATATTCCGTTAAAGATTGCAAATTCTTTTTGACGACTTGTATATCCTCTTCCAAGGCTTTCATTTGTTCGTCGGCTTTCGAAACGTCAAATCGAGTAATACTGCTCATTGGTTTATCAATCAGGCGCTTGTAGTCCTCAGCCTGAATTTGGCGATAGAAAAGGTGGAAGAACGGAGCAAATAAACCATTCAACACGATCACCACAGTTTCGAAATCACCAGCATTTTCATATTGAGGGTGTTTATACATGCCTTCCTGAATGAATATCTTTAACAAGGAGCTAAAGAAAATTTTTTCTTGAAGTTCATGAAGCTTAATTTCCAACTCTTGCTTTAACAGTGCTCTCGTTTGATTTGTGTTTTCAATTAAAATATCATTCACACTGAGAAAGTGTGGCTTATTATCTATAATAACACAGGTATTGGGAGAGATAGATGTTTCACAGGCGGTAAATGCATACAATGCATCGATGGTCACATCAGGTGATATTCCCGAAGCGAGATGTACGATGATTTCAACATCCTTTGCGGTGTTATCTTCTATTTTCTTTATTTTTATTTTCCCTTTTTCATTTGCTGTGACAACACTTTCAATTAGGCCTCCGGTTGTTGTACCATAAGGTATCTCTGTGATTGCCAGTGTTTTTTTGTCGCGTTCTTCGATTTTTGCGCGCACCCGGATTTTGCCTCCTCTGCGGCCCTCATTATAATTAGAGATATCTGCCAAGCCTCCTGTAGGAAAGTCAGGTACAATATTCGGGCGTTCCCCTTTTAAAACTTGTATGGAACCGTCAATAAGTTCGATAAAGTTGTGCGGCATAATCTTCGTCGCTAAACCGACTGCGATACCCTCAGCGCCTTGTGCTAATAACAATGGAAATTTAACAGGTAATGTGACGGGTTCCTTATTTCTCCCATCATAACTTAATTGCCATTCTGTGGTATCTGGGTTAAATACAACTTCATTGGCAAATTTTGAAAGTCTTCCTTCAATATAACGTGGCGCTGCTGCTGAATCTCCAGTGATAGGATCCCCCCAGTTCCCTTGACAATCAATAAGTATATTTTTTTGCCCCAATTGCACCATGGCATCGCCTATTGATGCATCACCGTGCGGGTGATATTTCATCGTATTACCTATGACGTTTGCCGCCTTATTGTATCTACCGTCATCCATCTCTTTCAAGGAATGAAGAATTCGACGTTGTACAGGCTTAAAACCATCATTTATATGCGGTACCGCTCTATCTAAAATAACATATGAAGCGTAGTCGAGAAACCAATTTTCATATAATCCCGAAAGCGGAATCGTAGTGACATTAGAATCGTGTTCTTGACCTGGTAAATTTGGGTCCTGATTTTCTTCAGGAAAGTTTGTTTCTTCGCTCATTGGACGACAAAAATAGCTTTGTTTCGATACAGTATGTTGCTGTGAAAGCAGGTAAAAATAACAAAATTCAGTCATTTTTCTAGTTTATAATTGGCGATACCTACAAAATAGCCTAGTTTTAAGCCTTAAAAAATAAATATGGTAAAGAAACTTTATAACGGTGTAGAGATACCTTCCATAGGTTTTGGAACTTGGCAATTGACTGAGAATGTTGAAGCCGTGATTGAGTTGGCCCTTAAGGCTGGATATGTACATATTGATACGGCGGCAATTTACGGCAACGAGAAGGAAATCGGGAATGCAATTCGTTCAAATGGTGTCGATCGTTCATCTTTATTTATTACGTCTAAAGTGTGGAACAGCGATCGAGGTTATGAGGCAACACTTAAAGCATTTGAAGAGTCTTTGGAACGTTTACAGACAGATTATTTGGATCTTTACTTGATTCATTGGCCTGCAAATGAAAATAGAGAAAATGCTAAGCAAGAAAATGCAGATACCTGGCGAGCGCTTGAAGAGCTATATGCAAAAGGTAAGGTTAGAGCAATAGGGCTTAGTAATTTTTTAAAACATCATGTTAAAGATATCCTAGAAATTGAGAATGTTAAGCCTATGGTTAATCAGATCGAGTTTCATCCGGGGTATTTACAAGGGGATACGGTAGACTTCTGTACGGAACACAATATTGTTGTTGAAGCATGGAGTCCTATAGGTTCCGGTCGTCTTTTGGAAGACGAAACCTTGCGTGGTTTAGCCGCTTTTTATGGTGTCAGTGTGGCTTCACTTTGTATACAATTTGCTTTACAGGAGAATTTAGTTGTACTGCCTAAATCGACAAATCCAGTTAATATACATAATAACTTACATTTTGAGCGATTTGTCATTCGCAGTGAGGATGTGGATACTATTAAATCAATGCCGTTAAATGGGTTTTCTGGACTTAATCCAGATGAAATAACATTTTAAGTTAAAATGATCTAATAGATCGAAATATCCTTAAACCGCCATATGCTGAGAGGTATATGGCGGTTTTTAGTTTTCTCATTCAACAAAAAAGCCGCTCTCGAGGATAAGAGCGGCCACAAACTAACCCACCTAATTTATGTTGCTACTTCAACAACGTAAATTGAGTTTCTTTGACATCCCTTGAATTTGGTCCAACATACAATTTGAAATCTCCGGGTTCTGCAACAAATTGAAGACTGTTATCATAAAATTTGAGATCTTCTATACTTATCTCGAAGCTGATGTTACGAACTTCTCCTTTTTTTAGAAATACCTTTTGAAATCCTTTGAGTTCTTTTATTGGACGGGTCACAGAAGCATAAACGTCACGTAAATAAAGTTGAACAACATCTTCGCCATCGTAATTACCTGTGTTTTTTACTTGCACAGTTGCGGTAATTTTATCTGCTGCAGTCATTGTGTTTTTACTCAATAGGATATCTCCATATGCAAATGAACTGTAGCTTAATCCATACCCAAATGGATAAAGCGGTTCATTACTAACATCAATATAGTTGGAACGGAACTTTTGGAACCATGCGCCCTCCGCAAGAGGCCGACCTGTTGTTTTTGCCCCATAATAAAGTGGAATCTGCCCTACATTCTGAGGAAATGTAGCTGGAAGTTTTCCTGATGGATTTACATCTCCAAACAAAACATCGGCTACTGCTTTTCCCGTTTCTGTTCCTCCAAACCAAACATTCAATATAGCTGGTACATGTTCATTTTCCCAAGTTAAAGTCAATGGACGGCCAGCAAATAAAACTAAAACGACAGGTTTTCCTGTTTTTAATAAAGCTTCAAGCAAGCGTTTTTGTGTATCTGGAATATCTAGACTTGTACGGCTAGAGCTTTCGCCGCTCATTTCTGAAGATTCGCCGAGTGCAGCAACAATGACATCGGCTGTATTCGCTGTCTTCACAGCTTCTGCGATAATTTCGTCTTCGGATCTCTCGTCACGAGTAATTGTACGACCAAACATAGTGGCACGTTCTTGGTATTGGGCGTCGGACATCAAGTTTGCACCTAAGTGATGTACAATTTTTACCTTATTACCTAACGCTGCACGCATGCCCTCTAATAGACTAGGGGTGTTAGCCAGATCGGCACTAACACTCCATGTACCTGGCATGTTCGCTCCTGTATTTGCAAGCGGGCCAACAAGTGCCACTGTACCACTCTTTTTCAAAGGTAAAGTCTGATTTGCATTCTTTAGTAGAACAAAGGATTTAGCAGCAATTTCACGGGATTTCTCTAAATGAGCTTTTGTTAAAATATTATGCTGAGCACGTTTTTCATCGCAATAACGATACGGATCTTCAAATAAACCGAGCTTATATTTTGCAACAAGTATCAATCGGCAAGCTTCATCGATTTCCGTTTGCGTTACTTCTCCTTCATCCAAAGATTTTTTTAACGTTGTGAGGAAGCCTTCTCCAACCATATCCATATGGATACCAGCTTTTAATGCTAGTGCAGATACAGTCTGTAAATCTCCTAATCCATGATCGACGAGTTCATTTATTCCTGTATAATCTGTAACGACCATACCTTTAAATCCCCATTGATTTCGGAGTAGATCAGTCATTAACCACTTGTTTGCAGTCGCTGGCACACCATTGATATCATTGAAAGAAGCCATAACTGTTCCTGCTCCCGCATCTATTGCTGCTTTATAAGGGGGGAGATACTCATTATACATGCGGTGTAAACTCATATCTGTTGTATTGTAATCTCTCCCAGATTCGGCAGCGCCATAAAGTGCAAAATGTTTTACACACGCCATAAGTGTATTGTTTGCAGCGAGGTCATTCCCTTGATAGCCTTTGACCATTTCGGCAGCAATTTTGGAGCTTAAGTAAGTATCTTCACCGCTACCTTCGGAAATGCGCCCCCAACGTGGATCTCGCGAGATGTCAACCATAGGGGAGAATGTCCAATTTAGTCCATCTGCTGTTGCTTCTACAGCGGCAATACGAGCGGATTCACGAATAAGATTCATATCCCATGTGGCAGCAAGTCCTAAGGGTATGGGAAACAGTGTTTTATAACCATGAATGACGTCCATTCCAAAAATAATCGGAATTCCCAATCGTGAGTGTTTAACCGCCAGCTCTTGTGCCGCACGAATTTTCTTTGGCGAAGACATGCTGAAGATTCCACCAATGTTACCCTCTTTAATTTTTGTCTCTACTCCGGTAGACACAGCCGAACCAGTTACTGCTTCACCCCCTGTTACTAAATTTAATTGACCAATCTTTTCGTCGACGGTCATTTTGCTCATTAACCCCGAAATGAAGTCATCCATTTTCGTGTTGTTCTGGGCATTGACACTCACGCTGCAGGTCGTTGCGACACTCAGCATCCATATTGCTATCTTCTTCATATTCATCATTTGTTTCTTAAGGCATGTATTTAATGTTCATCTACTAGTCGACCTTTACAATAGGAAATCGAGTAGATATACCGTTTTCATTTATAGCTTCAATCGTAAAATAATAGGCTTTTTGGCTGTCCATCGCTTTGTAATAATAATCATTGGCATCGTGCACGATGACGCAATTGTATAGTTTGTCGGGAGCTATTCCTGTATATATATTATAGGCATATGCATCGGATACAGGGTTCCATTTTATCCAAGCGCTCCGTTTGTCCTTTTCTGTACGCATAATCGTGAATTGCTTCACCGGATGTGGACGATTTCCTCTTCCATAGCCAAAAACACGGAGTCCACTTATTGCAAATTTGCCAGATGGCATGTGTATATTTTCTAATTTGATAAATCTCGCCTGAACAGCCTGTTTTAATTCTACATATTCGTGGGGAACGTCGGTTTTATTTTCGCTTTTGTTGACTAATATATTCCACTTTTTTCCATCAATGGAAGTATATAATTTATATTGATGGAAAATATTATTGATTTTTCCTAGAAAGCTATTATCAACATCTTGATCTGCATAGTTTATCTGAATCGCATGAACTGTAGAGATTGATCCAAGATCTGTTGTAATCCATTCACCAGGTGCAGCGCTAGTCGCGCTCCAATATGTTTTCATACTCTCGTCCACCGCGTTATTTGGTGAAAAACTCCCTAAAGTAGAGGAAACGGTGACGGGCTTTTTGTAATTCAAGAGCATCCAACCTGTAAATTGTCCAGGATGTTCTGTGTCGGGCAAGTAATGCGGATAATCACCGAATGCAGTGTTTGTGTACATCACATCATCTTTGTCAAAATAAGTTGGCCAAATGCCTAGTCGTCTTTCAAAATTGTTTTTTACACCTAACACAATAGTCGAGACATGCCAGTATTGACCACGTTTATCTTTGAATGTAGATCCATGTCCTGCACCTCTCGCAAATCCCCCTGGTTTGTAGCTCAATGGGTCAGATTGTTTTTCGAAAGGACCTAGTGGGGTTTCACCTATTGCAACTCCGTCTGCGTAACCGCTAAACTCTGTTCCTGGACCAGCAAACTGAAAATAATATTTGTTGTTGTGTTTAGTCATATGCGCTCCTTCAAGAAAAGGGTCTAAGAAGGTGTTGTCGTTATATTCTCCAAAACGTTGCCATCCATATCGCCAGTCTTCCAGATAGAGTAGTTCTTTCCGTGTACCCTTCGGTTTCATGGTTTTTCGGTCAAGTTCAATTCCATACAGCGGAAACTTGTTACTACTTCCATTGTACATATAAAAGCGGCCGTCTGTATCCGTGAAAAAATCGGGATCCCAACCGCCAATTTCGAAACTATCGACCAAAGGTTTCCATTCATTTGCTTTCGGGTCGGTGCTCATCCATATGCTGAACTTATCGGTATAAGTACTTCCAAATACCAACATGGTATCACCCAATACACCTACAGCCGGCGCGCACAGCTCATCATAGACATCGCCATTCCAAGGTCGCAGGAATTTTTTAGCATTAAAAGTCCAATCATGCATATTTGGGCTCCACCAATAACCCCATTGATTTGTGCTAAACAGGTAGTAGTCATTCTTATAGTTAACTATTACAGGGTCTGCTGTTGTACGGTGACGTCCCCATTCGGAGAAAGTAGGAATAGGGGTATAGCCATAATCTATATTAATAGGATTGCAATAGGTCTTAACATTGCTTTTCGATTGGGAAAAGCTCATTTTAACCAAAAAAATCAACGCAGTAATAAGAATATAGCGCATACTTTTTATTCTTTAATATAGCGACTTGAAAAACCTAATTTTTTTAATCCTTCTTGTACATCGGGAGCTTGCATAAATAAATTCCAGATGAAAGCATCTTTGTAATTTTGAATCATGACAACAATAGGTCCTTGGTCTATCGCAAGATAACGTTGCGGAAACCAGTTCTCTGATTCACTATAAGCATCGTAGAATCCATATTTTCCGAAAATTTTATCACCAATACTATCTTTCAAATAGTGCATAAACTGTAGGCTCTCTTTTGGAGTATAAGGCATAGATGAAAGTGCTGCAGTCGGTGATATTACACCTGTAGGATCGTTGTCTGGATGATGGGCATTATAGCCGTTCGTAGAATAGCTAGCTGTCCAACCCCAGCCTTTGTTTGCACCGTATCCTTTAAAATTTTTGGGATTCGCGTTTGCATATGCTATGTTAATTTTAGTGTGATTGGTCACGACGTCTTCGTAGTTCGCATATTGATCCGATAACCCTTTCGGATTTAAACCCAAAAAAGAATAATGAGCCCAGAATAAAGGTCCAATTTCTCCTTCTTTTGCGTTATGCTTTAGTATGGTCGGAATGCCATATTTTTCAGTGGTTGACTTAATTGCACCGCTACGTGCCCATCCTTTGTGGTAGGTAGAGGCTGGGATAGGATAGGTAGGCGAAGAAGCTGCCATGATATATGCAATCATACATTCATCAAAGCCTTGAATAGCATGGTTCATTCCCCAGCCATGCTTCGGGCTCCAATGCCAGTATAATAAATCCTTGCCATTGCGGTAGAAATTCCAATCAATTCCTCGCCATAACGTGTCTGCTTTTGCAGCGATCTCTTTATCCATTTCAGTTCCATCCTTATAGAATTCCCGAATACAAATCAAGGCTTCCGCCATGAATGCCGTTTCTACAATGTCGCCTCCGTCATCATTTTGGCTAAATGCTTTCGCTTTACCCGTGTCTCCAAAATACCAGTGCGACCAGGCACCTTTAAATCGATCTACACTGTCTAAGAAATTTAATGAACGTTTTATATGAGCACGGCCTTCATCTTTCGTGATATAATTGTTGTGAATACCAATCAAAATAGACATTAAGCCAAATCCACTTCCGCCAATTGTGACCACATTTTGATCATTTTGAGGATAGTCACCATCTAAATGAATACGTTCGCGTGAAAGGCCAGAATTAGGCTCAGCTCCGTCCCAAAAGTATTGAAAGGTTTGCTTTTGTACGAGGTTGAGTAGACTATCGTTATCATAGCTGTTGGCCTCAGAAGTATCTTGCTGCGTTGTGCTATCTTTATCTTTTCCTGTAGGAGAGGAGCAGCTTGTCGTATATAAGCCGATAAGGGCTGTAATTGTCAAATAAGTAAGTTTCATCAATTAAATATTAGGAGAAGTGAATTTTAGCTTTTGCAAGGCATTTTTTACCTCAGTGCTCTGCATGAAATATTTCCACAGTAGTCCTGTGCGATAGTTTTCTATTCCTATGATAATAGGGCCTTGGTCTATAGCTAAATAGCTCGTTGCGAACCACGGCTCATGGATTGAAAATGCATCTTTGAAACCATATTCCCCCCAAATTTTGTCACCAAGCTTATAGTAGAAAAATTCCATGGCTTGAAGAGATTCTTCAGGGGTGTATGGGATAGCACTAAGTGCTGCTGTCGGAGAAATGACACCATTATCGTTTGATGGCGAATGTGCCATGTAACCATTTATATCGTCGCTAGCAGTTAGTCCCCAGCAATCCGCACTATACCCAGCAAAGTTCTGCGGATTTGCAATACAGTAAGCACGATTTATTAATGTGTGATTCTTGACTTGTTGCTCATAGGAGGCGTATTGATCCTGCAAACCTGTAGGATTCAAGCCTAGAAAACTGTATTGTGACAAGAATAACGGTCCGCCATTGGCGGTACCCAATGGAAGTTGTATGCTATAATAACTCGCTCCGTTTTTTATGGCGCCGTTCGCTGCCCATCCTTGTTCGTAATCGGCTAGGTCTATCCCATAAGTTGATGAACCAGCAGCCAGTACATAAGTAATTAATGCTTCGTTCCAACCCGTAATCTTAAGATTCATATCCCAGTTGTAATCTGGACTCCAGTGCCAGAATAAAACCTGTTGTTCATTTTTAAAGAAATTCCATTCAACGGCATTGTAGAGGCCTGTGATATCATTACTGAGTTCTGTGTCGTTAAAGAAGGATTTCGCGGTGATGAGTCCCTGAAATAGGAGGGATGTTTCGACAAGATCTGCACCATTATCTTTGTCGCTGAATGGCTGTGTTTTTCCCGTACTGCCATTATACCAATGGGAAAATGCACCGTGGTATCGGTCGGCCAATTTAAAAAAGGACACAATTTTTTTCGTTCTTTCTAAACCTTGCTCTCTCGTAATAAATCCACGTTCAATTCCTACGAGAATGGCCATGATACCAAATCCTGTTCCCCCAGTAGTGACGGTTTCACCGGAACCATCGCGTTCACGGATCATTCCGTAGCTAGGGTGGGCTATATCCCAAAAATATTTAAAGGTTTGCTGTTGTATTTTAGTGAGAAGTTCGTCAGTACTTATGCGTTCAAACTTGTCGTTATTGTCTATCCCAGTGGTAAAGAGGTAACTATACTCTTTGTCTATTTTATTTCCGTCCTCGGCGAGGAGGGAGCTTCTCACGATGAGAGAATAAGTCGTAAACGGAGTTAAATCTGTTGACGTTTGTATGGTGACGGACTTTTTATCTGTCGATAAAGTTGCTTTTAAAGCGACTTTGATGTTACTTGTCGAAAATATCTCGACATAACTATTAATACTTTGCTCACTTACAGCTTTTTCAAAGCTGATAAGAAAGTTTGGACTTAAGCTGACGTTCTTAACTGTGCCAGAAAAAGTGATATTATCGACCTGGATTTGCGATAGTTTGAAAGAGGTCGTTCCGGTATTTTCAGAATCAGTCTCTTTTTTGCATGCAGTGAGCATGAAGATAGCTACTAAGCTAAATATAAATCTATTCATAGTAGAAAAAGGAAAAAAACCTCCCGCAATGAAACTCATTGCGGGGGCCTTTCGTTGTTTAGTGTTACCAACCCGTGTTTTGAACCATTTCAGGTGTCTGAATAAGTTGATTATCTGGGATTGGGAATAAATAGTGTTTGTCTTGGAATGATTTGCCAGCGGCAGCCATAGCGGTGGCAGCTTGTTTTGTACGAACCAAATCGAACCATCTATCGTGTTCAAAAGCCAGTTCAAGGCGTCTTTCTTTCCAAATCGCTTGTCTTAAAAGGGTTTGATCTGTTGTTGATGCATCAGGCAAATCGACACGTTCACGAACGATGTTTAGATTCTGTAAGGCGGCACTTGAATTGCCTAATTCATTTTGTGCTTCTGCTAGTATAAGGTAGATTTCACCCAGTCTTAGGTATCGTAGATTTTTGTCTGTGTCATCTGCACCTGCATTTGCTGAAGAATATGCTTTCTCGTTGTACATAGGGTTCTCTACAGCACTGCTCACCTCACGACCATCATACATTATCTCACCACGGAAAATGATCGTTGCATTTTTACGAACATCATCCCCTTCATTTTCAAATGCACTAAGTAAGTTTTGAGAGGGTACGTTGAATCCCCATCCCCATCCCGAAGTACCACGAGCTCCTTGTGTTTGTGAATACTGTTGTATACCATGTGCAATGGTTTCGCCACGTGCTTGGAATTCAAATAATGATTCCGTGCCGTTCTCTGTAGAAGCACGCCAAATAGTTGCGTAGTCTGCCTCTAATCCGTATTCGCCTGAGTTTAAGACATTCTGTGCCATAGTAGCAGCTTCTTGCCATTTGCTTTGATACAAGTATACTTTTGCCAATAAACCTTGTGCTGCACCTTTGGTTGCACGACCCAGATCTTTGGATGCGTAGGCCGATTTTAGTGGCAGGTGTTCAATCGCAAAAAGTAAATCTTCTTCGATGAAAGCATATACCTCAGTAGTAGGCTTTCTTTCAATTAAATCAATATGTTGCAAAGGAATATCTCCCCAGCCTCTAACTAGGTAAAAGTAATTAAGAGCACGTAAAAAACGCGCTTCGCCGATCAATCTGTTTTTATAAGCCTCATCCGTTAGACCGTAGCTTTCTGTGTATTCGATCGCTTGCGTTGCTCTTCCTATGGATTTGTACCAGTGTTCCCACAAAGCTGCGAAAGAACCGGCGGTAGCGGTGTACGTCAGGTTATCTAAGATATCTTTGTCTCCACCTGTATCTGTAGCCGAACTTCCTTTATCAGCGTTGTCCGATAGAATTTCAGTGATACCTAAGAAAGAGAAGGCATAATTCCAATCCGTAAACATTCCGTATACACCGTTGACCAAAGCCTCCGGCTCAAAGACTTCTTCGGAATCGCCTGCCTCAACAACTTCCTGTGACTTGACGTCAAGAAAGTCTTTCGTGCAGCCCTGCATTAAAAAGCCAGCTGCAACTAGTAATGCTATATTTAGAGTTTTGAATTTCATGATAATATCGTTTGGTCGTTAAAATTGTAAGTTAAGTCCGAACAAAAAGTTTCTCGTTGTTGGATAGGCTGATAGCTCAATTCCCGATGTGCCCGAAGGTCCGCCAACGTCTTGACGATCAGCAGCATTGGCATTCTCTGAAATTCCTGATATTTCTGGAGAAAAGCCAGAGTATTTGGTGAACATAAATGGGTTCTGTGCTGATAAATAGATGCGTAATTTAGAAGTTGGTGAATACAGTTTATCGAATGTATAGCCCAGTGTGATGTTATTGATGCGGAAATAAGCACCAGACTCTAGGTAATAGCTAGACGCATAAGAGTCTCTTGCTGCGCCTGGGTGTTCGTTTGTCGATCCCGCACCAGTCCAACGTTGGTTGAATGTTTCGGCAGTAATGTTCTCTCCACCATCAATACGTGTCCCTTTAAGTGCATTGTAGATTTTGTTCCCCCAAACACCATAACCATAAACAGAAAAATCAAAAGCTTTGTAATTCATACCAAGATTAATTCCGTAAGTTGAAGTCGGTATGTAGGAACCTAGAAAAACTTTATCACGGTTATCAATCACACCATCATCATTTTGATCTTTGTAACGTAAATGACCAGGTAGTGGCGTGCCATATTTTGCATTTTCTGTATTTGCTATTTCTTCTTGGCTTTGCCATACGCCTTCAGTTTCCCACATCCACCAACCATACAGTGGTTGTCCAACGCGTAGTTGTTTCGTAATCTGGCCATTGGATAAGCTTCCGCCTGTTGCACCATCATATGCAGCCTTAACTTCTGTAACTTTATTTTTATTGTAAGAATAGTTGACACCAACAGAATAATTAAAATCATCATTCACCCTTTTGTTCCAGGTCAACATAGCCTCAATACCCTGATTTAAAACTTTTGCACCGTGATCGAAGAAGTTTTGAGCATTTGCTGAATTTAAAGTTGGAGTAACATTTAGGATAGCATTTGTATTTAATTTGTGGTAATAGTCAACAGATCCCGATAGTTGGTTGTTCAAAATCGTGAAATCCATACCGAAACCAGTTTCTTGTGTTTTTTCCCAGCCAATATTTGCTGCTGGAGTTCCAAAAGCAGCACCATAAACTAGTGCTTGATTTGGACCAAATACATAATTATAGGTCGATGAACTGGGAGACGTAAGAATTTGTGATGTATTTAAAGGTACATCTTGATTACCTAAAATTCCCCAATTTCCGCGGATTTTTAAAAAGTTAAGCCATTCTGCATCTTGAATGAATTTTTCATTACTTATCGTCCAACCGGCACCAAAAGATGGGAAAGTATCCCAAAATTTACCGCTTGATTTGAATGCACTAGATCCGTCTCTTCTCATTGTAGCAGTTAAATAGTATCTGCTGTCGTAGTTATATTGAACTCGACCGAAATAAGAAGCTAAAGCATTTTCTGTAAAATAAGTTTGTTCTACTGTTTTTGCGTAATCTATGTTAGAGCTATTTGCTAAATTAACATTCCAATACTGTTCCTTGGAAGGCACATCATATCCTAATGCAGAAAAACTATTTCCGATGTTAAATTTTTCTCGAGACATACCCAAAGTAGCCTCAACATTATGTTTACCAAAGCTCTTTTGGAAGTTTAAGAAATTTTCCCAAACCCAGCGTAAGGTCTCGTTTTGACTTACATTTAAAGAGTTATTTGCATAGGTTGTTGATGTTGGGTTGTTTGTTTTGAAATCATTAAACTGAGCCTCAGTTCGTGTTGGGTCTGCATTCAACCAGGCATCACGAATATCTGTAAAGGTTCTGCCTTTGTAAAAATACTTAGTTGCTCCCACGCGCGAGGTGAATTTTAAGAAATCGGTAATTTTATATTCACCTTCAAATCCTCCTTGTAAAATAGTACTTTTTTGTAGTTCATTATAGCGTGCTGCTTCGTATACTGGATTGCCGATAGAATTTAATGCACCGATTTCATCGCCAGACGCTCCTTCATAGGTTACAACACCGGTGGTTTTATTTATGAACGGTGTTCCATAGCGTCCGTTAGGATACATCACCGGTACCAAAGGCGATTGTCTGTAGGCAGAGTTAAATGCACTGAAAGGTTTTGGCGTATTTTCTGTAACAGTTAGATTTAAGGTTTGGTTGAATTTTAATTTCCCCTCTAAAAATTTGTAGGTATTGTTATTACGAACGGTGTTTCTTTTGAATTTAGAACCTTCCAAAACACCGTTTTCCGTATAATTATTTGCACTTAAGAAATAATCAACACGCTCTGATCCGCCAGAAAGATTTATAGTATTGTTAAAAACAGATCCTGTTTGCAATAATTCATCATACCAATCTGTTTCATACGGTTGTCCACTTTCGTTGATACTGTAATTTGCGCCAATTGTTTCTAGGTTTTCGTTAACATACTGTGCGTATTGTTGGCCATTCGCCATTTTAACACGGTTTAAAACATTCTTGATACCAGAAAAATTTTCATAATTGATTTTAAAAGTGCCCGCTTTCCCTTTTTTTGTGGTGATAATAATAACGCCGTTAGCTGCACGTAGTCCATAGATAGACGCCGATGAAGCATCTTTTAATATGTCCATAGATTCGATGTCTGTAGGGTTAATATTATTTATATTCATGACGGGCATACCATCTACAACATATAATGGAGCCCTTCCCCCCAATGCCGTACCCATACCGCGAATAATAACATTTGGAGCGGTTCCAGGTGCTTCCGAGGCGACGATATTTAAGCCAGAAACCTTACCTTGAACAGATTGCATGGCAGACATCGCCGGTTGTTTTGCGATTTCGTCAGCTTTTACTGAAGAGATAGCTCCCGTTAAATCAGCCTTTTTTTGCGTACCGTAACCAATTACCACAACCTCTTCTAAGGAGCGGTCTTCATTCATCAGTAGGACGTTCAAATTGGTTTGGCTTCCAACAACGATTGTTTGGGCAGTATAACCGATAAAACGGAAAGTTAGGGAATCGCTCGAATTCGCCTGAAGTGAGAACTTTCCCGTCGCGTCGGTCTGCGCATTTTGCCCGCTGCTAGAGATGACAGTCACGCCGGGAAGTACAAAAAGCGATTCGCTGTCTTTGACTGTGCCGGTGACAGTTTTAACCTGCGCATACCCATAGAAGAGGGTAGAGGTTAAGAACAATAAGAGTGTAAATAACTTCCTCATAGGACTAGTTTGTTTAGTATTACTTTGTATTAGTTATGAAACAATAACTGGTTGCGTTAACACAGTGTTTATAATTATAACAAAGATGTGATGTATTCGTTTCGAGAGGAAATTATTTGATTTCACATTACTACTTCAAACTAAAATTGCTGCTACAAATCCATATTTATTTTTGTGTAAATAATTTGATTTACAGTTTATTATGTTGTGTGAGTGATTGCTCAAATATTTTTTGTTAGTGTATTTGGTACACTATTATGTTGTAGTGGTGATGATGTAGTGTTTTACAGTTCAAGAAGAAATTCACTCAGGTTTTTTTCGGTTGGAAGATTGAATTTTTTACGTAAACGGTATCGTCTAATCTCCACACCTCTGGTGCTGATATTCAAAAGAGAGGCAATATCTTTACTCGACATGTTTAGCCGAAGGTAGGCACATAACTTTAGGTCGTTTGGTGAAAGAGAAGGGTATTCGGTTTTTAGTTTTTTAAAGAAGTTTTCATGAGATTCGTTAAAGCTTTTCTCGAACAAGTCCCAATCGCGTTCGTCACTTCTTGCATTATCAATAAGTTTGTTCACCTTTTGCAATTGATCGTTGGAGAGTTTTTTTCCATCCCGATCTTTTACATTTAGCAGCTCCTCATGTAGGTTGTTGAGGAGTTCGTTTTTATACACGATATTGGTTGCTGCATTGGCCAGTTCACGATTTTTTAGTTCGAGTTCTTGTTCTAGCTGCTCATTTTTCAATTCAACTAACTTCTTTTCATTCTGCTCGGTTTCTCTGCGTAGAATTTCTTCTTGACGCCTCTGTAGCTTCTTTTGGATATGAAGCTTATCCTTGGTTATTTTATCAATGATTAGTTTGCGAGCAACAAAGAATGAAAAAAATCCAGCAATCAGATAAATAATTAATGCATGCCACTGCAGATACCAAGGTGCGAGGATATGGAATCTAATTTCCGTTGTTTCTGATATTTCGCCTGTTGCGGTGATTGCCCTTACTTTGAATGTATAGTTACCCCAGCCTAGGTTAGTGAAATCAATATAAGGGGTCTCGAGGGGAAGTGACCAATCACTTTGATATCCTTCTAGGATGTATTGGTACTTCAAGGGGCTTTTGGTGAACCAGGGAGAAGAAAATAATATCCGTATACTATTTTGTCTGTTGGGTATGCCGCTAAGGAGATTGATGTAACGAAGGGAATCTTGAGCGGCAGATATATCTTGAAACCCCTTAATAAGCGGAGGTGTGAGTTTTTCATTTTGATTAAAGTTACTGTCGTATATTGCAATGCCGTTATCTAGGCCAAAAAGCAGTTTACGTCCGACATGTTGCACCACCTCGTAGTTTTTCATTACGATGTCTTGTAGTATATTAAAAGTCGATGAATCGATCTGTAATTGATTTTGACGAAAAGTAACTTTTGCAAAATGTCCCTCATGGGCAAATATGTATGCGTTATCGCCAAGTGGCTTGACACGACTTGACTTTGCATAGCTTCCCAATGCTTTGTTTAGTTCTTCGTAAGGTTTGAATATTGATAATACGTTGTCATAAATAAATATTCCTTTATCCGTCGTAAAAATAGCATTGCCTTCCACGGAAGATGGATTAATGCGTTGGATATTAGGGAAGTCTTTGGAAAAAAGAAATGTGTTTTTAAGCTGTATTTTTTTATAATCGTCCGTGAATGTTGCAAGTTGTATGGCATTGTTTAATACGACCCAAAAAGTATCATTGTCTTTCTGTGATACCTTGATAACGGCTGCTTTAGGTTGATCAAGTTTTTGTCTAAATTTCCATGCTCCTTCATTCTGGAAGGTCGCTAACCCTGTGTAGTTTCCTTGTAGGAAAAGTTGTGGCGAAGATTTGATTTGTATGTTAGCCCAGCCGCCAGTCCAATTGGATATTTTAGTTACGGAAGTGCCTTTTACCAAATATGTACCATCATTATGTCCGCATAAGAGTTGGTTGTCAAAAATGTCGAGAGACCATACTTGCCCCTGTGATCCAGGTACAAATTGCATATGTAGGCTTTGTTGGTCATTTCCTTCTGACCAATTACTGTAAAACAATCCTTGGTTTGTTCCAAGGTAAATTTTGTTATCAAAGACCTGTATTGCGTAAACAGTGCCTAGTTCGCCAAAAATATCATTGAAGTAATAAAAAGGAGAGTTGATTTCTATGCGATCGATACCATTGTCTAATCCTGCCCAGATATTTCCTTGTTTATCTAAAGTTAAACTTAATACCGTGTTGTTCTGAAGGCCATTGCGTTTATGGATGTGTTGTAGAAGATGGCCGTCTTTGTCTATGATGAAAATTCCATTTTTAATCGTTCCAAATGCAAAAACGTCATCATTTACTTTCAATCCATTATTTAGTTGGGCTTCTTTTAATAGTTTTGTAACGGCTAAATCAGGCTTCCAAGGCATCGCTATACCATCATCAGAAAGTAGGTATAATCCATTTTTAGCAGTTCCTACAAGGTGCTGGTTGCTTTCAAATGGAAGGATTGTTAGTACATTCGAAAGCTGATTGGCTAAAGGCGTGAAACCCTTACTTGTCCATTGTTGAAGACCTGAGGGAATTTTCTCTATCCAGATTCGGTCTTTGATTTGATGTGCGAAAAGTAGGGGTTCTCCCTGTCCGTAGTTTACCTGAATCTTTCCGTTTTCGTAACTGTAGAATTTTGAAAAAGACTGAAATATCACCGTTTTTCCTATGAAGAGAATTTTCCATATTTCGTCATTTTCCAGTATTTTACTGTCGACAAGTTGAGAAAGTTTGTGGTATTTTAATGTCCCATTTTCTTTCGTGAAATAACCAAATTCTTCTTTGCCACCGATGTAGATATCTCCGTTTGGTGCTATGGCTACACTGCGTACAAAATTTCGATTGCTTAGCGGATGGAGATCCCAATAAGCTCCGTCATAAGTCATTAATCCATTGTTATTGGCCGCATAAATAACACCATCTTTTCCCTGTGTGATGCTCCAATTTTGATTTCCTGCTTTATATTGTGACTTTGTATAATTTTGCACATAAGGATTACCTATAGAGGAAATACGTTGTGCAAAGATCGATTGGTGGAGCACAATTATGGCAAACAAAATAAATATACGAGTCATAGCGTTCAAATCTTCCGAAGACGCAATTTACAAACTACCCTACGTTAAAACAAAATCTTATTCTTAACCGGAACAATCAGGGGATTGTTTTATATTGCGCTATGATTTCTTACGCAAATGCTAAAATAAATGTTGGCCTGAATATTATAGGGAAGCGGCCAGATGGCTATCATGATTTACAAACTGTTTTTTATCCATTTCCATTATACGACATTATCGAAATGCACGAGAAAAAAGAAGGGGATACTTCTTTGATGATAACAGGGATGCGTTTGCCGCTTGATGATAATAATTTATGTTTAAGAGCCTACCGTTTATTGAAACAAGAATTTGATTTGCCTGCTGTGGGTTTGCACTTACATAAGCGTATACCTTTTGGAGCTGGCTTAGGCGGCGGTTCTTCAGATGCTGCGGCTGTATTGAAGATGTTGAACGAGCGATTTACATTAGGGTTAACATTTTCCAAATTGGAAGCATATGCTGGGAAATTAGGGGCTGATTGTCCATTCTTTATACAGAATACGCCTGTGTATGGAGAGGGGATTGGTACGACTTTTTCTGCTATTGATCTTGATTTGTCTAGCAAATACTTAGTTTTGATTAAGCCTGCAATTCATGTATCTACAGCAGAAGCGTATTCTGGGGTTATTCCGTGTTCTGCGGAAGAGGATTTGATGGAATTACTTCGATTGCCAGTGCAGGAATGGAAGTTTCATGTTAAAAATGATTTCGAGGACTCTTTATTTGAGAAGTATCCTGTGATTAGAGATGCGAAAATTGCCTTGTATGAGGCTGGTGCCTTATATGCATCAATGTCAGGATCTGGTTCGGCTGTCTATGGTATTTTTGCGCGTGAAGTAGACTTGTCTGCTTTAAAGACTTTTGGTGATGTATATTATCCTATCCGTTTATAAAATTAGGTTAAAATAAAAAAGCTCATCAATTGATGAGCTTTTTTTGCCGTACCTAGGGCGGGAATCGAACCCGCACTCCTTTAACAGGAACAGGATTTTAAGTCCTGCGTGTCTACCAGTTCCACCACCTAGGCAACTGAGCGAAAGACGAGATTCGAACTCGCGACCCCAACCTTGGCAAGGTTGTGCTCTACCAACTGAGCTACTTTCGCTTAACGTGGTGCAAATATAGAAGAATTTAATAAAGTGTCAAAATAAAAAACGAAAAATATTTTTAACGTTGCCCGGTACCGAACAACCAAGGTATCCGGGCAACAGTTAAAAACAAGAGTATTTATAGTTCTTCGTCGTGCTGACTTGCGTCTAGACCAAGGACTTCGTCTTTTTCGCTTACACGTAGTGGTGCAAGTAAATCTGTTATTTTCAATAATAAGAGGGCACCTAGGAATGCAAAGGCAGATGCGCCTACTAATGCAATAAGATGCGCTGTAAATAAGCCAGTTTCTCCAAAGAACAAGCCGTTTGTTGTGACAACGCTGTTTACCGAGCTATGTGCGAAAACACCTGTAAGCAACATGCCGACCATACCGCCTACACCGTGACAAGGGAAAACATCTAAGGTGTCATCGATTCCTTTTTTCGTGCGCCAGATTACCAATAAGTTACTGATTACTGCTGCGACAACTCCAATAATTAAAGAGTGAGGTATCGTTACAAAGCCAGCTGCTGGGGTTATGGCAACAAGTCCTACGACTGCACCGATACAAGCGCCCATAGCTGATGGCTTTTTGCCTTTAAGAATATCGAAGAAGATCCAAGCCATGGCCGCCGCCGCTGAGGCTGTTGTTGTTGTTGCAAAAGCAGAAGCAGCAAGTTCATTTGCTCCGCCGGCTGAACCAGCATTAAATCCGAACCAACCGAACCAAAGTAAACCTGTTCCTAATATGACATAGCTAATTCTTGAAGGTGTGTGTTCTTGTTCTTTACGTTTGCCAAGATAAAGTGCTGATGCTAGCGCGGCCCATCCTGCTGACATATGCACTACCGTACCTCCGGCAAAATCTAATACACCCATTTTTGCAAGAATTCCTTCTGGATGCCAAGTCGCATGAGCTAAAGGAGCGTAGATCAAAATCACAAAAAGAGTGATGAAAATTAAGTAAGAATTGAATTTGATGCGTTCTGCAAATGCTCCTGTTATAAGTGCAGGTGTAATAACTGCAAATTTTAGTTGGAACATTGCGAATAGAGCAATTGGAACCGTAGGTAATGCTGCCCAGCTCGTGTTACCTAGCATGCCTTTCATCATGTAGAATGTTGATGGGTTACCTATGATTCCTCCAATGTCTTCCCCAAAAGCCAAGCTGAATCCAAAAACGACCCAAATAATTGTGATAAGTCCCATACACACAAAGCTTTGTAGCATAGTTGAGATAACATTCTTTTTTCTAACCATACCTCCATAGAAGAAGGCTAGGCCCGGGGTCATGAGTAAAACAAGAGCAGCCGACATTAATAACCAGGCTGTATCTCCTGTGTCGATGGTGCTTTCTGCTACCGTTGTAACTTCGGTAGATGGGGCGATTAGTGCAAGGATCGCTGCGATGGCCAAGGCTCCAAATGGGAGAATCTTTTTCATTTTTTAATCTGGATTAGTTAGTAATAAACTTTTTTAATTCTTTGATTTTTTTCTTTGTTTTCTTTTGATTTATCTTCTTGATTAGTCTTTTCATTGCAAATATTGTAATATATTTTGTTATTATGTATAAAAAAAATAATTTTTTTTAAAAAAAATATAAAAAATAGGCTTGTTTGTGGTGTTTAGTTGATTTTTATTGTTTTTAATTTACATATTTTGATTTCTTTTTAACTTTTTTTGATTTTTTTTCTTGTAATCTTCGTTTTTAATTTCATTATTTGTGTGTAAAATTGAAAAAACGAAGTGTAAATTCAGATTTTCTTTCTTTTTTAGTTATTTTCAGGTAGTTCTTTATAAAGAAAAAATAATTTACAATAAACGTTCTTTGTTTTCTTGAATTTGTTCTTGGTTTTTTATTTTAAAAATTAACTACTATCTAAATTTTAAAAAATAAACTGAACTGATTATGAGAAAATTTTTATCAATACTCGCAATTTCAATGACTAGTGTTTCTTTGATGGCTCAAGAAAGTACTCCTTTGGAAATTTCCGGTTACGCTGATGCTTATTGGAAATATGATTTTGCGAAAAGATCAAATATCCCAGGGTATTTCGCTCAAGACCAAAATTCATTATCTCTTGGGATGTTGGGTTTGGGGTTAAAGAAATCTACAGGTAAGGCTACCTTTGTAGGAGAACTGGCTTTTGGTCCTAGGGGACAGTATTATACGATTCCAAATGGTGATCAAAATGAATTAAACGAAGGAAATTCCTTTCATATTCAAAACCTGTATGCGTCTTATAACTTTACGGATAAATTCAGTATGACGGCAGGTTATATGGGGACTTTTGTAGGCTATGAGGTTATATCTCCCGTAGCTAACTTTCACTATTCTGATTCTTATTTATTTGGTGCTGGCCCTTTTCAGAATGCGGGGATCAAAGCTACCTATGCTTTTTCTGACAAAGTTTCCTTGATGGCGGGTCTTTTTAATGATTGGAATGTTTATCAAGATTTTAATGGGTTGTCTCACTTTGGGGCGCAACTTTCTTTGACGCCAATGGAGGGCTTTAGTGCTTATTTAAACTTCTTGACAGGGTCTTCAGATGGTGCTGCAGATAACTACAGCTCAGGTACATTGGTGGATTTGGTTGCGAGCTATAGTGTTTCAGATAAATTCAGCTTGGGTTTGAATGCTGCTGATTATTCTCGTCAATCGGATATGGGGGGCTACAGTGGGGTGGCCTTGTATCCACGTTTTAATGTGACAGAGAATATCGGATTCGGCGTTCGTGCGGAATACTTCAAAACAAAAGATGTAGAGCTGGAGGGTATGGATCCTGAGGAAGGTGCGCAAACGACTGCTTTTACGCTTTCGGCTAATTTAAAGCACGGAGGTCTTACCATTATTCCTGAAATTCGGTTAGACAACAATAATCAGTCTGCTTTTTTGAAAAAAGACGGGTTAACAGGTACTAAACAAGCTACACAGGCTTCTATAGCATTGGTTTACGCTTTTTAATGTTTATTGTTTTTAGGTTTTAATAATTTATTTCAAAATTCAGGCCTCATCTTTGATGAGGCCTGATTGTTTTATACGTTATTTCGTTTTGATTTCTTCGATTTCCTTTTTCAACGCTTCGATTTGTTCTTGTTGCTCTTTTATTGCGGCGACAAGCATCGGTATAAGACTTTCCTTATCGACTTCTTCGTATTTCGCTACTTTCGAAGTGTTTTTTCCTTCGGTGTATACTTTGGAAGAAGTTTGTACAAGTGCTGGAAAAGTGTTTTCGACATTGCTTGCTAAAAATCCGTATTGGTCTCCGGCAGGCAAAGCTAAATTTTTAAACTTCTCTGTATTGTAGTTGAAAGCAATGGGTTCTAAATTTTTTAGTTGCTCTGTCGAGTTTGCTATTTTAGTAACATTGATTTTTAAATCTTGTTCGTCTACATTTTTTTGTTGAGCAAAACTGCTGAATGAAAATCCAGTCATAATCAAAAGGCTGTATAGGCCGTTGATGAAAAATTTTTTCATAATAGTATATACTAATTAAAATAAGATGTGATGCTAATTGTTCAATATAAACTATTGGACAATGAAATAGAAATAGTTAAACTACGTTTGGAGGAGGGTAGTGCAAGCTTAAACTTACATGCGGTAGTTCTTCGGTTTGTGTAGGTGTAACCTTTGATATCCTAAAGCTGATGAATGGATGGTTTACTGTGTTGACTAGAAAAACTTCATCGTCAAAGGAACGCTTAGTTTCGGGTTCCTCTTTTTCGTTAGAGGTATCGTCTGTTTGTTCTGTGTCGAATTTGCTATGATCAACATGAAAAGAAAGGAAGCAGTTGCTAGATAAAAAAATACCTAATATGAAGTATAAAATAACTACGACTCCTTTGTTTCTCATTCCTATTTAAAAAATAAATTTATTACTTCCCTTGATTTTTGTTCGTATACCGTGTGGCGATATACAATATATTTATTTTTTTCAAATATAGGACTTTAAGACGAAGTATACAAGGTTTTGTTGATCTTTTCTGTCTGTTTAATAAGGTTTTAAATGATTGTATTTGATGTTATAATTTCTCTGTTTTGTCAAAAATAAGATCGTTTTCGAAGCCTTTTGTTTGTAAAAATCGAATTAATTTTGCTTTCTCATTTAGAGAAAGCTTATTTGTGTTGTGAATAGTTTTTTTATCGATGGTTTCCGTGAGTTTTTTTTCATATTCATCCGGATCAATCTCGCGTAACGCGATTTTTAGGAGGGGTTCTGTTATTTTTTTTGCTTTTAAATGCTGTCTTATCTTGATTTTCCCCCAACCTTTCATTCTAAATTTTCCTAAAGCGTATGCTTTTGCAAATCTTTCTTCATTTAGGAAATTTTCTTCAATCAAAGCCGCGATAATATTTTCGGTTTCATTCTGATGTAATCCCCAAGAATAGAGCTTATCTCTAACCTCTTGTTGCGCCCTTTCCTGGTAGGCACAGTAGCTCTCGGCTTTCACTTTAGCTTGTAGATATGTTAAAGTTTTCCTTTGATTATTTTCTTCGTTCATTATGCAAATCTTCAAAAAATGATACACTTATTGAAAATATTGATGAAATTTGTTTCTAGCAAATTTCTATGTATACAATAGCATCTATTCTCACCCATATTGATTACGAACGTAGTTATATTTTTAACGACTCACAGGAAATTTATGACTTAGCCTACGACACCCGAAAAATTAGATCAGGAACAACAAGTTTGTTTTTCGCGCTAACAAGTGTTCGTGATGGCCATGATTTTATCGAGGATGCTTACAAAAAAGGTGTACGGTCTTTTGTCGTTTCTCGAAATGATATTGATACAGTAGGGTATGAAAATGCAAATTTTATTTTTGTCAATAATGTCCTGTTTGCAATGCAGCAGCTTGCTGCATACCATCGGAGTCAGTTTGATAAGCCTATCATCGGTATTACCGGCAGTAATGGAAAAACGGTCGTAAAAGAATGGTTGACACAACTTTTGTTGCCCGATAAAAAAGTGTATCAAAGTCCCAATAGTTATAATTCGCAATTGGGGGTTGCATTAGCGTTATGGAACCTTACCGATGATTATGATTGTGCAATAATAGAAGCCGGTATAAGCTTGCCCGAAGAAATGGAAAGGCTAGAAGCGATGATCAAACCCGACATAGGTATATTTACCAATATTGGATTGGCGCATTCGAGCGGTTTTGTATCAAAGGAATTGAAATTAAAAGAAAAATTAAAGTTATTTAAACAAACAAAACATATCATCTTCTCTTCTCTTTATCCGATACGTGAATTCTTGGATTCCAAACATGTGGCTTTTAGTTTTGGTGATAGTGTAGACGATGATGTTCGGATTTTAAAAATGGAGGATTCCATAGGTAGCGGAACAGCAATACAATTGGAATACCGCACCGAGATCGCCACCTTTGACTTACCTTTTCAAGATCGTGCTTCAATCGAAAATAGTTTAACATGCTTAACGACGCTTCTTTTTTTTGGCTATTCTTTAGATGCCATAACACATAAACTACAGCGATTGCAGCCTCTAGATATGCGGCTGCAATTAAAAACGGGCAAGTATAATTGTTCTATAATAGATGATACATACTCAAATGATTTAGCTTCTTTGCAAATCGCACTTGATTTTCTTCATCAACAGCAGCAGCATAAAAAGAAGACATTGATTTTGTCCGATCTGGAAGGTTTGGACGACCGTTTCCGCGAGAAACTTCTAAAACTTTTGCAGCGACAAGGGTTATCACGTGTTATTCTAGTAGGAAGATCATTAGCTTTTCTCAAGGCGCATCTTGACGTGCCTACACTACTTTTTGAATCCACTGAAGAGCTTTTAACCAATCTCGAGCACATTACTTTCGACAACGAAAGTATTTTAATTAAAGGCAGCCGAATTTTTCATCTCGAGGACGTTAGTCAAATGCTGTCTGCAAAGTCACACGAAACGGTGTTGGAAATTAATTTGGCAGCTTTAGAAAGAAATTTACAGCGTTATAGATCCTTGTTGCCGACCTCGGTCAAGTTGATGGCAATGGTGAAGGCTTTTTCTTATGGAAGTGGGAGCTATGAGGTTGCAAATCTGCTTCAATTTAATAAAGTTGATTATCTCACGGTTGCTTTTGCTGACGAAGGTGTTGAGTTAAGACAGAATGGAATAGAGTTGCCAGTTATGGTATTGAGTCCCGATGAGCAGGTTTTCGATAATTTAGTGTTATACAAACTCGAACCTGAAATATATAGCTTTCGTATTTTAAATAGTTTCGTGAGTTATCTTCGTGCAAGAAAGATAACGAAGTTTCCTATTCACGTCAAAATTGATACAGGAATGCATCGCTTAGGTTTTTTACCTACAGAAGTAGAAAGATTATCAACAATATTGGTGGAAGCTAAAGAAGTTCAAGTCAAAAGTGTGTTTTCTCATTTGGTAGCCTCAGGAAATTCTGAGCATGATTCTTTCACGTTGCAACAGATCGACGTTTTTACGAAATCGGTTGATCACTTGGAAAATGGTATTGGATATCGCGTCTTGCGTCATATCGCAAATACGTCAGCCATTGTAAACTGGCCAAATGCTTATTTTGATATGGTCAGACTAGGGATAGGACTTTATGGGGTAGATATGGATCATCGGTTGGGACTTGATACAGTAAGTACGTTGAAAACCACAATAACACAGATAAAAGAGCTTGATGCTGGAGAGACCGTGGGATACGATCGGAAAGGAGTTCTGAAGCGTGTCAGCCGAATAGCCACGGTGAAAATTGGCTACGCCGATGGTTATAGCAGGCGTTTCGGAAATGGAGTAGGCTCCATGCTCTTAAATGGGCAACGCGTATCTACTGTGGGGTCTATCTGTATGGATATGTGTATGTTAGATGTGACGGACGTTGCGGCACGAGAAGAAGATGAGGTGTTTGTGTTTCCAGATCTGATGGAAGCAGCGAAAGCAATTGATACAATTCCTTACGAACTATTGGTGAATATATCTTCACGGGTGAAGAGGGTATACTTTTATGGTTAATTTAAAGAAAAACATGATAAAAAAAGTTACACAGAGGTTACTATACTATTTGATAAAAGGGGCATTGGTTATCGTTCCTGTGGCTGGAGCCGTCTTTCTTATTGTTTGGTCTGTAGCGTCTTTAGACAATGCGTTGAATCTTACCGGACATTTTTTAGAAGATGAACAAGGTCATCCGCTTTACATACCGGGTATTGGTATTTTAACGGTACTTATTGTCTTAATTTTAGTGGGTTTGGTTTTTACTAATTTGGTTACGGCTCCCATTCGGGCTTGGTTGAAACGTTCGATTAATAAAATTCCTCTATTTAATACATTGTATTCTTCGATCAAGGATTTTACAGAAGCTTTTGTTGGTGATGCCAAAAAATTTAATGAACCGGTATTGGTTGTTGTGAATGAAACAGGATTAAAGAAAATAGGTTTTCTCACCCAACGTGATCTGCATAAAATAGGTCTTCCCGACGAGGTTATTGTTTACTTTCCCTATTCTTATTCTGTTGCGGGTCAGGTCGTAGTCGTAAAAGCTGCACATGTGGAACGGTTGAATATGAGCGCAACGGATGCGATGAAGTTGGTTGTCTCTGGAGGGGTTAGTGGAATCGATTAGTACGAATGAATGCATATGGGAGCGTTTTTAGATAAGATATTTGGTAGTAAAATTGAAGTCGATTTGGTAAAGATCGAACTTGAAGCAGAACTGAGTTTTCAGGAGTGTAGAATGGATCGAAATCTCGCACAGCAAATTAGTGAGCAGTCTGAAGGACAGCATTCGGAAGGTTACGATACGTTTATTCGTAAGCTAGTTCTTTTAGAGAAGGAAATGTACTTGCCTGTGAAAGAAGAGATTCGGCTGTTGGAAGAATATATAGCATTGTATCTTAAAAGCGCCAATGAATATCCATTTTTACGGTTTGACGTTAAGTTGGCATATGAAAAGACTGTTCCCCCTTTAATTTTATTTCCTCTGGTATTAAATGCCCTACATCTGGGGTATAATCGGATGGAAAAATATCCCTTAAAAATAAAAATACGAAGCTCTGAAAAAAGCCTGTTTCTAGAGGTTAGTAATCGGGTGAACCACCATGTATCCTCCCAACAGGATGTTGCCGCAATATCGAGGTATAAAAATCGCCTGTTGTTCTTATTTCCTGACAAGCATTCTTTGTTTTTCAATAGCAACAGCAATTTATTTAAAACGAACTTGCAAATTGATTGGTAAAAGATAAAGCATATTATTTTTTTGTTGCTGACAGACTGTTGTCAAAATTGGATTTACTTTTGACGTAAGATTAGAGCTTTTAATGTTTTAATTGGTTAATGTAAAAAAATTAAAATCAATTTATATGAACACAGCAGTAGTTTTGTCAAAAGAAGAGTTTTTGCAACATTGGTTAGGACATCGTACACTAACCCGTAAAACGATCGAGAAATTTCCAGAAAAAGAACTTTTTGAGTTCTCAATAGGTGGCATGCGTACTTTTTCTGAATTAGTAATGGAATTGCTTTCGATTGCCGAACCGGGACTTCGGGGGATAGTCGATAAAACAGAAGAACAGTATAATCATGCACTTGGCATAAAAAATAAGGCAGATCTGTTAGCGCGGTGGGATGAGCATACACCTAAGATAATCGATCTCTACAATCGGATTCCTCTAGCAGATTTTCATGAAGATTTTAATCTTTTTGGTGAATACAAATTTCCTATTTATAGCAATCTATTATATTTCGTAGATAATGAAATTCACCATAGGGCACAAGGTTTTGTTTATCTTAGAGCTTTGGGCGTTGAACCTCCTTTCTTTTGGGATAGATATTAAGATATGATTTTTTGGTGTTCGATTTACCTATGTGATAAACGGAAGTCGGACACCAAAAAAAGTAAGATAAATTTGACTAATCCAAGAGGTACTTAACTCCTTTAAAGGTCATTTTAACAGGTTTAATAAAACCTTCATCATCAAAGTTCATTTCATCAATACAAGTTTCCCGCTCACTGGCACCAGTTTTGCCCAGTGGCCTACGGTGATAGATCATATAATATCGTTCCTCATTAGGAACTTTGATGACAGAATGATGTCCAGCACCTGTTGCAATTTGAGGATCTTGTTCAAGTATAGTACCAATCCGCTTAAAGGGGCCAAAGGGGCTATCTGCAATAGCATATGCCACCTTATAGTCAGGACCTGTCCAACCTCCTTCCGACCACATGAAATAGTATTTGTTATCGCGTATAAACATAAATGGACCCTCTACATAATTTTCAGGAGTTATTTCTTTGTAGATATCGCCGTCTGGAAATGGTACTAGGCTTTTGAAATCAGGGCTTAATTTCACGACGTTGCAATGTCGCCAACCACCGTAAAACATATAGTATTGCCCATCTTTGTCTTTGAATACAAATTGGTCTATAGGTTGGGCACCATTGACAATCTCATTGATTAAAGGTTTTCCTAACAAATCTTTGTATGGACCTTCTGGTCTATCAGCAATAGAAACTCCTATTCCTCCCACTTCACCTTCGTGTACATCGTTGGCCCCAAAAAATAGATAGTATTTTCCATCTTTTTCAATGACGCTGGGCGCCCACATCGCTTTTTTCGCCCACTTCACAGCTACCGTATCAATTACCCTAGGGTGTTTGTTCCAACTTACTAAATCTTTTGAAGAAAATGCGTCAAAGAAAACTTGTTGTTCGTAAGCGGCAGAATAAGTGGGGAAAATCCAGTATTCATTGTTGTAGATAATACCCTCCGGATCTGCATACCAACCTGGAATTACGGGGTTTTGTTGTGCCAAGATTTGGCTACTACAAAAAAGGCCTAAAAAGCATGATAGAAATGTTGTTTTTTTCATAGTTTTAGTTAGCATGATTCCTAAAGATACAAAAACCTTTTAGCAATTCGGATGTGACTTGAAAATTGTTTTGTTAACTTAGAGCTGAATCGCAGCAATAAGCTGTCGTACCCTTTCCTTCAAAGCCGGTGGTTCTATAATTTTAGCATGGTCGGCAAACATTAAATACCAACGGGCAAACTCGCTTCCTACGTTTCTTGCTTCGAAAGTCATTTCCACGGTTTCATCTTTGATTCTTTCGCATACAAATCCGTGATAAGTTCTTTCCCATTGGAGATAGCGTGCAAACTCTTTATCTACTTCAATCAACACCTTTGTCGTTGGCAGTTTTTCTTTTTGTTGCAGATAATGGTTTAACGGCTTATGGGAATTCTTGTAAGGGTGTTCTGTTCTTTTGATTTTTTGAATTCTGTCGATCCGGAATTGTCTATAATCTTGCCGAAGATGGCAATAGGCTATAAAATACCAAAAGTTTCCTTCGTGGAATATACCTACCGGCTCAATTTGTCGATGGTTAGACTCATCTTGAAGCATGGCAAGATATTCAATTTCAATGATTCTTTTTTTTGAAATGCTTTCAAATAGAATAGATAAGGCATCCGGTACACAATCATTAAAGAGTGAAGACACCTGGTTCATGAGAATATTTTCTTCTAATGGTATCATGCTGGTTTTGTCACTATGCCTTAGATAGGATCGTATTTTATTAATGGCAGTATTGAAGTGGCGGAATAGCTCCGGATCGACAAATTTTTGCATTAATTTTTCTGAAGCAGCTAGGCTTAGAATTTCTTCTTGTGTGAAACTAGCGGGCGGAAGTTTGTAGCCTTCTGTTAGAGAATACCCTGTGCCGGCTTCGCCGTAAATAGGGATGCCAGCTTGCTCAAGAGCGCGCATGTCTCTATAGATTGTTCGAAGACTCACATCAAATCGGTGTGCCAGATCCTGGGCCTTTACTATTGGCCTTGCCTGTAATTGAAAGTAAATTGCAATAATCCTATCAAACCGTTTTGTAATATCCATATGTAAAGATACCACAAAAACGTTCATGATTTCGTCGAATTCTAATCGTCAAGTTTCTAAAATTCTTGGTAGAAATGAGTAAAACAAAAAGAGCCCTTGTCTTCACAAGAGCTCTTAAATAAAGATAAACAGTAATTAATCGCGGTCGCAGTCTGCATACCACGTTTTTCCATCTTTGATATACGCAATGAAAAGCTCATCTGCATCAATCTTGATGTAGCTACTAGCTTCACCACCGATATTCCAGTAATAGTTGTCACCTCGTTTTTCAAATTCCACACCATTAATGTTTGGAATACCATTGGAGAATGCGAAGTTGTAAGTGTCGCCGATTTTTGTCACTGTTACACTACCTTCACTAACGGCAACATCTTCATCGTCATCTGTGGTTGAATAACTGATTGAACCACTGTACTTGTCTGCAAATAATATATTATCTGCAGGATCGTCATCTTTGCTACAGCTATTAAAAATTGTTACAGCAAGAAATAGTACACTTAAAATTTTAAAAGTCTTTTTCATAATGATCTATTATTATCAAATTCTCACAGGAATATGACAATAGGAATGCCATTACGATGGATTAACTTCAATTTAATACGGTATTAATATAAAAACGTTATTTACCGTAGCTTATTTTTCGGCTTATTCGTGCTTGGTTTTCTTTCTTAAGTATTTATACAACTCAACTTGTGAACGCTGCGGAGACTTATTATTACTGACATAAATATTATCAAGTTCATTGTTTAAAACCCGGGCTTTCACATTATCTTTTAATTGAATTTCCAACATATCAATCAATTCATTCTTGATCTTTTTATTGCTGATACGTACCGCTGCTTCAATCCGATGGTCTAAGTTTCTCGTCATCCAATCAGCCGAAGAAATGTAAACAATCTCCTTACCCGCGGCATAGAAATACATAACGCGTGCATGCTCGAGGTATTCGTCTACAATACTGATCGCTCGGATAGGTTCTTTAAATCTTTTTTGATTTACTGCACAGTAAATCCCACGAACAATCATTTCAACTTTTACGCCAGCATCAGCTGCTTCGTAAAGTTTGCGTATGAGAATTTTATCGCTAAGGGAGTTTATCTTTACAATAAGATGTGCCTTTTTGCCCGCTAATGCCTCGAAAATTTCTTTGTTGATATGTTCAACCAGGGCCTTCCGCATATCGGTAGGGCATACCAGTAAGCTTTTACAGGTTTTTAAACTTTCTGAAATAGCCATTTTAGGTTTTTTTAGCGCGGCGAAAATTTTATTGATATCTGCCATCACCATTCTATTGCTCGTCATTAAGCAGTAGTCACCATATATTCGGGCTGTTTTTTCATTTATATTTCCTGTACTTACAAAACCGTATTGCAACGTTTTGTTCTGTGCTCTCTTCTTAATAATACATAGTTTGGCATGCACTTTTTTATCTGGAATACCCAAAAGAACTTTTATTCCTTCCATTTCAAAGCGTTCTTTCCATTCCAGATTATGCTCTTCGTCAAATCTCGCACGAAGTTCAAGCATAACCGTAACTTCCTTCCCATTACGAGCGGCATTCACTAAAGCATTTGCAATTTTTGAATTCTCGGCCATCCTGTAGATCGTAACTTGTATCGAGCGCACATCAGGATCCATTGCTGCTTCACGAACGAGATCGATAACAGGTAGAAACGTATGGTAAGGGAAAGATAATAGCACATCCTTCTTAAGTATGACATCACTTACACGTTGATGGCCAGCAAAATCAGGGTGCTCAAATGATGTTCTCTCCTTTGGTCGACTCTCGGACTTAAAAACTTTTGGGAAGTCCATGAAATGTTTGAAATTATGGATTTTCTGCCCAGGAATAATACTGTCTTTTTTAGAAAGATTTAATTTTCTTATTAAAAATTCGACAAGAGACGAATCCATATCTTTATCAAAAACAAAACGGGTAGGCTTGCCTTTGCGTCTATTCTTAATCCCTTTTTCTATTTTTTCAACTAAAGAGGTATTGATGTCATTATCAATATCAAATTCGGCATCTTTCGTAATTTTGAAAGCGTTCGCCCTAAACGTATCAAAGCCAAAATAAGAGAAGATATAAGGAAGATTAAACTTAATGACATCTTCAAGAAGCATGACATGTTTTTCTCCTTTTGGAGAAGGCAAGAGTAAAAACCGACCATTTCTACGTGCGGGAATCTCAATAATGGCGAAACGTGTTTCATATTCCCAGTCCGTTTTGCGCATAGCTATACCGAGATAGAGACTTTTATCTCTCAAATACGGCATTGGACGTGTGTCATCCAATAGGAGTGGGATCACGTTGGACTCTACCTCTTCTTGGTAATACGACTTCACAAATTGTTGTTGTTCTTCGTCTAATTCCAGATCGGTTTTTATAAACACTTTTTGCTTTGCCATCTCTGTCTGGATTTTACCCCAGACACTATCAAATTTTTTCTGTTGTTTAATTATTAAATCATTAAGTTCTTCGAGGATGGTTTGAGGTGTTTCAAAAAAGATTTCCTTCGCTTCTTTTTCGCTAAAAAGCATTGCTCGTTTTAAACCAGCTACCCGTACACGAAAGAACTCATCCATATTATTAGAGAAGATGCCCAAGAACTTGATACGTTCGGATAGGGGTACATCTTCATCGGCAGCTTCTTGCAATACGCGTCCATTAAAGCTTAACCAGCTGATATCCCGAGGGATAATTTTCTTTATCATTTTTTTGTTTGCCACTTACTTGATTGCTTTAAATATAGACCCAGTATATGTCTTAAATATAAAGAAAAAATTAATAAGATGTTAACTTAATGTAGCGCGTTACAAGATGTCAAAGATTTCATAATCATGTGTTTTTTATACTGATGAACTCCCCTTTATCGATGTACGAGTAATGTTTTTTAATGAAATGAATTCTAAAGTGTACATTTGTACTATGTCTGCAGCTTTGGATTCACAAGATACAATTGTGGCGTTGGCCACTTCCCCTGGGGTGAACGGTGCTATTGCCGTTATTCGTTTGTCAGGTGCCGATGCCATAGAAATTGCTAATCGGGTTTTTCGTGGTAAAAATCTTTTGGAACAATCCTCCCATACTATTCACTTTGGGACGATTCGTGATCACGATGAAATTATAGATGAAGTGTTGGTTTCGTTATTTCAAGGACCCAACTCTTACACGAAAGAGAACGTGGTTGAGATCTCTACGCATAATTCACGTTATATCATTGAACGTATCATCAATCTTCTTTTGAAACAAGGTGCCCGCGCAGCTAAAGCAGGAGAGTTTACGTTACGCGCATTTTTGAATGGAGGTTTAGATTTATCACAGGCGGAAGCAGTAGCCGATTTGATTGCATCCAATTCTGCCGCTTCGCATCAAATCGCTATGCAACAAATGCGTGGTGGTTTCTCTAATCAGCTTAAAAAGCTGCGTGAAGATTTGGTTCATTTCGCTTCGTTGATAGAGCTAGAGTTAGATTTCTCAGAGGAAGATGTTGAGTTTGCCAATAGGGATCAATTAAAAATTTTAGTGCAAAGCATATATAAAGTTGTGGGACGTTTGATTTCGTCCTTTGAACAGGGAAATGTTCTAAAAAATGGCGTTCCTATTGTCATTGCCGGAAAACCTAATGTGGGAAAGTCTACGTTGTTGAATGCATTATTGAACGAGGAAAGGGCAATTGTATCCGATATTGCAGGGACGACACGGGATACTGTGGAGGATGAGATTAATATCAACGGAATTCTGTTTCGTTTTATTGACACAGCTGGGATTCGGGAGACGATGGATGTGATAGAGGCTAAGGGAGTAGAGCGCACACGTGAAAAGATGAAGCAGGCTCGATTAATTATTTATCTTTTCGATCCAATTCAAGATAAGATTGAAGCCGTTCAAGAGCAGATCGCGGAAGTAAAAGAGTTGGGCATTCCGTTTGTCACGTTGATAAATAAAGCTGATCTCCTTTCTGATATAGCCCGAGAGGAATATACGCCGCTAGAGCCTATTTACATCTCCGCGCGTGATGGGGTAGGTATCGAAGAGTTGAAGGAAGAACTTTTAAATCAAGTCAACTTATCTAATATTCAAGCCGACGATGTTATGGTGACTAATATTCGACATGTAGAATCTTTACAAAAAACACAAGAATCTCTTGATAAAGTACTATTTGGTATCGACAATCCTATTACATCTGATTTTTTAGCTTTGGACATTCGACAAGCCTTGCATCATCTAGGTACCATTACAGGCAGCGTAACCACCGATGATTTATTAGAAAACATATTTTCTAAATTCTGTATCGGAAAGTGATGAATGAATTCTATTACTAAATGGTGTTGTTTTCTTTGTTGAAAAAAATGCTAATTTAGTCGTTAATATTTCAGCGGAAATAACCTTAAACATGTACATAATCGATATGATTGCAGTAAGGTCTTCATCTTAAAATTAGCTTTATATGAAACTATCTATTCAGTTTATCCTCTCAAGTTTGGTTCTTTTGCTATCGGCGTGTTCATTATATGCACCTGTGTATTTGGGTGAAAAATATTCTCCGACAAATAGTGTGCAAACGTTTTATTCTACTAAAGATATCAAACAACCTTATAAAGTAATAGGTCATATGAATGCTCCAACGACAAGTTCAGCATCTGGTCAAGCGAGAACAAAACAGTCGGTCATAGAGAAAGCAAAAAAAATTGGTGCGGATGCAGTGGTTTTTTCGGAACTTGATAGGCAAGTTAATGAAAAAACTACCGATGACTTTTCAATAAAGGTGGAAGTGATTAAGTTTGAGTAGCATGCTTAATACTAGCAACCTCATAGAATAGATCTACCAGATGTTTACAGTCTTTCTGCCTTTTTCCGCACGCTTTTGAAAACTCGGATCATGAAGTTTTGGCAGTACACTTCGAACTCGTACGACAGCCCCAATTCTCATTTTGTGGCTATATAAATAGTTATTTAACAGGCAACATATGTCGACGTTGTTCTTGCTCCACCTCGATCTTAACGCGCTTATTAATATCAATTTTTGCATTGATAAACGTAAATATCGTAGTTCCATATTCTCTGGCGTAACTATTAGTTATAGAATCTGAGCGTATAGATTGCACGAAGTAAGGACCGGTTTCATCCATCTCGATATCGCTTTCCCAAGAATTTTTTACACGAATCAAGTTGCGAAATTCATTTTTGAAATCAAACCAATTGAGGTAATCAGCATTAAAAGTTACTGCACGGATTCCCTGCTTGGAATAATAGTTTATTGCTCCTGCTTGTCCATAGTTATCGCACAGTACGAGCGTATTTTGGGGGTCTGGAATTTTACTGTAGATATGATCTACTTTTTGAGCGAGTTCTTGCCACCCCAACATATCAGCAAAATCTTGTGGGAGCTGATGCTCTTTACCATCCTCCCACGTCAACATTCCGATTGCACGGAATTTTTCGGGATGATCTACAAAATATTGTGGACTATTATTGGGGAATGTCAGCATATAGACAGGAATAAAGAAGACAAAAGGGAGTGTGATTAAAAAAGGTTTTAAAATTATTCCCACTTTGTTTTTTAGAAAAGAAGAAACATATACTGAGCCAAAGGCGAAGTAAATAGGATATATGCCAATTGCATAATAATCTTTGGCTTTTAGGAACAGAAAGATACCGAGAGTTATAAAAAATGAAACAAAGAATAAGCGATATTTTCTAAATGCTTGATCACGTAACAAAGCATAGAGGCCAAACCCAATTACAGGAAAAGTGCCGAAAAAAAATAGAAATTGAGATCTGATAAAGTTCCATCGACTGACATTGACGAGTTGGGTCTCCGCAAGTTCTTTAAAATGAAATGCAACCGGAAAATTATTGTTGTATTGCCAGATCAAATTGGGGAGGATGATTAAAAATACGATGAGAACGCTATAATAAAATTTTCTATTGAAAAGTACTTTACGTTCTGGAACGGCTATAACTGCTGGGATAATTCCCAGAATTAGAAACGATATATTGTATTTGTTTAAAAATCCCAATCCGAATGCGACTGCTATAAAATATAACCACCTATTATGCTCGCTGTTGATATACCTTATAATAAAATAATAGATCAAAGTCCAAGAAAGAACATCTAGAGAGTTAGGCTGATATAACGTATTTAAACGGAATAGGACCGAAAAAGTAACACAGGCAGTACCAAAAGTCAACGCAAAAAGGTTTCCTTTAAGTTCTTCTATAGTTTTCCAAACAACAATAATGGTCAGCGCTCCAAAAAGTGCAGGAAAAAATTTTATCCAAAAGACGGAATTTCCCAAAACTTTAATGAGATAAGAAAGCCAAGATGTCAATGGCGGAACAGATAAATATCCCCAGGCTAAATGATTCGCCTGATCTAAGTGTAAGAACTCATCTCGATGTAAATCATATATTGGACTAATTAACTGGTACTGAACGATGAATTTTAGAAGAATAAAACCCACTAGAATAATATGTTTTTTTATAAATGGATACCTGTTATACATTTTTTAGTAATGCGAGTTTTAAGATTCCTAATGCAGCTGTTGAATATATTTTTGTTTATATATTGAATGTGTGTTATAGTCTTAATTCTTCTCTATGTTTTGATGATGAGCATGTTGAAATGTTATTGCATAATTATACGTAACGATAAATTGGTCACACATTTGTTGGAATAATTTCCATGTGTACTTTCTTAATATCTTGTGCTAAGGAACAAAATATAAGTTTTATATACAATTTTAAAAATCGTATAACATTTTTGTTTTTTCGAAAATCAAGGATGTACGGCTGTTAATACGAATCCTATTCTGCTGCTATTTTCATGCTTTTTTGGTGCAGAGTTTTAGAACAAAGAACAACCGAAGAAGAACGTTTTGTTTCTTACCCGAAGGATTGGAAAAATAGTAAGTTAAAATAGGCTACCTGCGAAAGATAATTCCAATTTAAGTACCCCTTATTTCTCAAGTACCTGTTAAGTACTGTTCAAGTACTGATGTAGTACTAAGTGAAAAGTACTTAACTGGAACTAAAAGGGTACTTTATGGGTACTTAAAAGGAACCAAAATTGACCGTCCTTTTTTCGTAAAAAACACGGGATTTTACTTGGTGTTTCTTCGGTTGTTGTTCTGCCTTTGTTCTACCTTTCTTCGGACTAACTTCGCCCTTTCTTCGGTCGTCGCTTTACTTTTTTCTTACTGTCGTTATACTATTTCTTTACTAAAGTAACCAAACTGTATAACGGGAGTATCATAAATGTACATCGACGGCCGAACATTTGACGAAGATTATAGGGTGTTTGTTATAAGAAACTCCGAATACCGATTATCCATCCACAAACCAGCGAGTAGGTTGTTCAAAGTACGGGGTGGAAAAAACATATCGCTAGATCTTCCAAATGTAGGAATGATAGCTAGCGTATGCATATTCTATCTAATTTTTCTGTCTTTCTAAATTTAATAGCAATTCAAGAACCGAACCTTTTTGCACAAGACTGACTCTGAACGTAAATGCTAGAAGTTGCGGTAAAGGAATTGATCCGTACATTTTTCGTTGCTAATTGTCCATACAACATCGTAGCCGCCAGCACCATCGCTGTTGCTCATATATAGAAAGAAAACGCCATTGCTACCTTCAGAAACTCCAAAGTTAGTGAGATTCGTATTGGGCATCAGTAAATTTTTAACGGCTTCTTTTGGAAATGTATAAGAATAGCTACCAATGTTCAATGTGATAGATGTTATTATTTTCATATCATCGTATAAGTAGCCATCGATTCCCCAAGCCTCACTACCGTCTATTTTTAAGATAGCACCTTGTTCATTTTTCGTATATCGATGATCATCTGGTTTAAAAGGTGCATAACGTATCTCAATATGAATGGTGTTTTTTGCATTACGACAAATTAATAGATTTTTTTTCGCGACATGTTTTTTCTGCCATTGCGGTAGGGATGTTATTGGTTTTATACGGCTTTGATGCAACATGCCTGCTTTAGTTTTATGAATATATTTTTCAAAAGCTTTAGTAGCTATGCTGTAGTCTGGATAATCAATCCAATACCAATCTTGCCAGCCATCGTCATCTACTGGCCCACGCAGAGCAAAGATTTGGTTTGTGGTCAAACGATCCACTATCGCTCGATTTTCTCCGAGTCGGACATTCGTATAGCCATCTGGATCTGCTATAACAGCGAAGGGAATCAATTGCCCCTTGCATATCTCGCAAATACATAAAATAATATAGATGGTGAAGATCAATGCTCTCATAATTCATTCTTTTTACGTTGGTCACATTTCATTAGGCTGTTTTTTCTTTTTTATTAATTTGACAAACGTCGTGTCGTGGTTGATAAAGTTATACCTTATAGCTTCGCCATTCTGACGCCAAACGGAAGGAATTGTATCCGTAATATAGCCTTCCTTGCTAAAGATTAGATCGTCAAGTCTGTCGGCGGATCTATCCATTTTAAAATACCCTCGTTTATCGGTTACAACTCCAATGTCGTCATACAATTTGGAGATATAAACGCTTTCGATAGGTGTATTGTTTTCGTCTAGCACTTGTCCGTAGTAGTATAATGGACTACTGTGGCAGGAACAAAAGAACCCGCACAAGTTAATAAATAGAAGTTTATATCGTTGAATTGCTGTATGTTTCATTTTACCTGATGTTGTGTCTAGCTCATTTACAAGTATACCTACATATCCGAATATAGAATAGTTAAGCAATAAACAACTATAGCATGAAAATTGTAAATAAGATTTACAATTTGTCTATGCCAATTTATAATTCGATTGTTGATTTGTTTTAGCCATAAATTGTGCAAGGCACAGAGCCGCATCAAACCGTATGGAAAGATCTGCTAAGTTATTTTATTTTTCTATACCGAAAGACTATCTTATTTTATATCGACATGTGAATGTATTAGATGTGATTGTTTTATAGTTAAAAATAAGTTGTTTAAGGAAGTAATTAACTTTATTTGGTTGAATATTGTCAATAAGTGTTAATGTTTTACGATAAATCATAAAAATATTTTATTTTCAGACCTGCTTAGTGAAAGTAGGTGTATGTTGTGTTTGTTTTGATAATGAAGAATATTTATTATCAAAACAGAGATATTTATTACGTCTTTTTATTGAATTATGGCCACTTCACACCAATAAGTTTTTACGACGTAAGTAGGACGGTAGTCTTCGTTTTTGTTGTAAATATTGTGTGAATAAATAATGGAATCGTTAACGAAAGTCATCTCGTTTTATGGGATTATTACATCAGGAAATTACATAACATGCCAAAGCTATACAAGTACAGGGGAAATATCGACTTGGATTCCCTTGATGGGCTACGCTTATTCGATCGAGATCTTCAAATGATCCAAAATAATGAAGTGTACTTTTCAAAATTAGCAAATATTAAGGGCGCTATTGAGCAACTCGCTAACGGCGAGGATACGTCAATGAACGACGTTGATTCATGGAATGTATTCGGTTTCCTTAAACTCAAAAAGGCATATGATAAGAATACGATAAATCATGCCCATGCAGACGCTCGAAAAACAGCTTTAAATAGCGGCGTGTATGCTCTATCAGATAATTACAGTTATGATCTGATGTGGGAAAATTATGGTGCCGAGCATAAGGGGTACTGCATAGAGTATGAAATTTACAAAGTGAAAGACTTTGGTCTTCGATCGGCTAAAGGAATTGTTCCTATTGCTAGTTCGCGCATGGAGCAGGTAAGATATGCGGAGAAAGTCGAAAACTTTTCTATTTTTAGACCGATACAGAAAAACATAAACAATTTTCTTTTTCATGCGAACAAAGTGAAGTCTGACGAGCGCGAATGGCGAATAACGACGAGTGAAGATGGACTTTTTAACTACGACAGAAAATGTCTGAAATCAATCACTTTCGGTGAAAAAGCTTCTAATAAGCTCATTGTACATGTGATGAAAGCGCTGTTACCTATGGGAATAAAATTTTATCAAATATATAGATCGGAACCTAAGCTGTTGGAAAGAAGAAAAATCTGACACGAACGTAAATCCTGTTAGCATCTATTCTATATTGTCTGTTTAATAGCTTCGAATTCTGGAGCTAGCTTTGGAAAAAAACATATATAATTTTTTGTTATATATTTAATCTGTTGAGATCTAAAGCTTTTAAAAGGTAACTATCGTAGTTACTTTAATCGTTATCAAAAAAATATAGTTTAAAATTTTTTTAAGCGTTTTCACGACATTTATTATATTTATCTATTACATTGATGTCGCCAAAAAAATGCTCAAAATTCTTATTTATCACATGATAAATTTAAAACAGAACGAACGGCTATTTAATATATATACTGACCCGATTTTGATACACATTTAATTTTATATGAAGAAGTACATCTTTCTGATGTTGATGTTGTTTTTCCTTTTCGAAAAGGGAGATGCACAAACATCAACTGTAACCAAATTTGAAATTGGAGACAATACCTTTTTGCTAAATGGTAAGCCCTTTGTTGTAAGAGCTGCTGAGATCCATTATCCAAGAATACCTAAACCTTATTGGGAACATCGTATTAAAATGGCAAAAGCTATGGGTATGAATACCATATGTTTGTATGTATTTTGGAATTACCATGAGATGGTGGAGGGGAAATTCGATTTCAGCGGACAAAAGGATATTGCGGCATTTTGTCGTTTAGCGGAGAAAAATGGAATGTATGTTATTGTACGTCCTGGTCCCTATGTATGTGCCGAGTGGGAAATGGGTGGATTACCCTGGTGGTTGTTAAAGAAGAAAGATATAGCGCTGCGTAAAAAAGATCCGTATTTTATGGAACGTGTAGGTGTATTTATGAATGAAGTCGGTAAACAGCTTTCATCACTTCAGATTACTAGAGGTGGAAATATCCTTATGGTACAAGTTGAAAATGAATATGGCTCCTACGATACGGACAAAGAATATATTTCTGCAATAAGAGATGTCGTGAAAAAGGCTGGTTTTACAGATGTTCCTCTTTTTCAGTGTGATTGGAGTTCTAATTTTCAAAATAATGGACTGGATGATCTTTTATGGACGATCAACTTCGGGACAGGAGCAAATATTGATGCTCAGTTTAAGAAATTGAAAGAATTGCGTCCCAATATTCCGTTAATGTGTAGCGAATTTTGGTCTGGATGGTTCGATCACTGGGGAGCAAAGCACGAAACCCGCAGTGCTGCTGAGCTTATTAAGGGAATGGGCGAAATGATGGAGAAAAATATTTCCTTTAGTCTATATATGGCACATGGCGGAACGAGTTTTGGACATTGGGCAGGAGCTAATTTCCCTAATTTCTCGCCAACTTCTACATCGTACGATTATGATGCTCCAATCAGCGAGTCGGGTAAAGTTACACCGAAGTTCTGGGAGGTCCGGAATTTATTGAAAAATTATCTTCTTGAAGGTGAGGTGTTAGGGGATGTACCTGACTCAATTTCTACGGTAAGTATACCGAAGTTTAAGCTTGCTCAAGTAGCGTCCCTATTTGATAATCTACCCGAGCCGCAGTACAGCGAAAACATTAAATCCATGGAATTTTTTGATCAGGGGTGGGGGAGTATTATGTACCGTACCAAATTGACTAAGAATTCGGAGAAGCATTTGTTGGTGATTACTGAAGCGCATGATTGGGCATTGGTTTTTATTAATCGTAAGTTGGTAGCTACCTTGGATAGGATGAAGGGGGAAAGTACCGCTGAAATTCCTCCTGTAAAAGAAGGTGATGTCCTGGATATATTGGTAGAACCTATGGGACGTATGAATTTTGGTAAAGGCATATACGATTGGAAAGGAATTACAGAGAAGGTGGAATTAAGAGTGGGAGACCGTTCTGAAGAGTTAAAGGACTGGCAGGTATATAGTTTTCCGGTAGATCATTCTTTTGTTAAGAATAAAAAATATAAAAAAGGTAACGTTGTTAAAAATGTAGCCGCTTACTATAAGGGGACGTTCATGCTAGATAGAACGGGAGATACGTTTTTAGATATGAGTACCTGGTCGAAAGGAATGGTTTGGGTAAATGGTCATGCACTAGGCCGATATTGGGAGATTGGACCGCAACAGACTTTATACATGCCAGGCTGCTGGTTGAAGGAGGGCGAAAACGAGATTATTATCTTCGATTTAGCATCTCCAAAAGAAGCTGCAATTCAGGGCCTACGTACCCCAATTTTGGATCAATTGAACCTCAGTAATCCAAATACTCATCGTCTAGCGGGACAAGAACTAGACCTTTCCAAAGAAAAGGTTTATCACCGAGGCTCTTTCCGTTCAGGAAATGGTTGGCAACATATTCATTTTGATAAAGGAGAAAAAATACGATATTTCTGCTTTGACGCTCTAAATTCTCATGCTGCTGATAGTTATGCTTCGATGGCGGAGCTGGAATTGCTTGGCGAAGATGGCAAACCTATATCTCGTGATAAATGGAAGGTAGTTTATGCAGACAGCGAAGAAACAGAGGCTGTAAACAATCTGGCCAGTAATGTATTCGATTTGCAAGAGTCTACTTTTTGGCATACACGATACTCTTCGAAAAGCGACCCCTATCCACATCAGTTGATTATAGACATCGGGGAAGAGAAATTCATTTCTGGTTTTTCGTATCTCCCACGCGCAGAAGCAGACAAACCTGGGATGATTAAAGATTACCGCATTTTTATGAAAACCGCAAAATTTAAGTTCTAGCCGTAGTCGGCAGAATCAACTTGATTTTCTAATAATCACTTGCAGACAGCTAGTCGTTACATTCTTTGTAATTACTAGCTGTCTTTTGTTTTTTATCAAAGTTAGCTTCCAGTTTATAGATGCCTTTGTAGAATGTCAGTCTCAGGACTATTCAGTTCATATTCTAACATAAGATTGATACAATTCTGATAGTTAATACGATATAGAGTAGGATCGATATACTTCTTTTTTTTGCAATGTTTATTAAAGGTGTATTTGTTTTTAATTCGATGGTATGTTTTTCATTTTTAATATTTTATGTATTATTGTTTTTAAATACTTAAAAAAAGGTTGAAATAAAAAGTAAAATCGTATATTTGAAATAACCATTGAATTACAATCTGAAATTTGAATGTTGCCTTTTAAATTATGACCATTGAGAAAGTACATACCCTTCGTTATTCCATAGCCTACCGTGTAGCTATAATCCTCTTGTTATTTTTAATTTTTCACTTCATTGCAATAACAACGATCAACTTAGTGAATAACAAAAGCTTAGATATATTGGGATGGATTCTGTGTACTTTAAAAATAGTGGTGGGAAGTATTTTTTCATATTTGCTGTTAAATTATTTGATATACATCTTTTCTTGGAAAGCTATTGTTACAAAAGATGGCTGCGTGGTGAAGGATATAAAACAAGTACAGCGAAAATTTAATTGGAGTAATGGAGACATCTTAGCAATGGAAAGTTATAATCTGTTATTAATAAATAATCCGGCAGAGAAAGTTGCTAAGAACTATAGATTGAGTTCTTGGTTAACCAACAAAAGAGCGCTGATCGACTCGCATTTGGCTTATCTGAAAACAGAAGACTTTTCTGAATTCTATCTTAAAGAAGAGGTTATGGATAGAATGTACGATCAGACAGTAACGCAATATTACCAGCATCTGTCAAACAATAAAGGGAACAAGTTATTTTTGGGATTTATCATTACACTCCTTGTTACTGGCGTACTATTTTTTTCCTTAATCGGTCAATTTCTATATACGGATTTCGTTATGTTGATTATCATTTGTTTAGGAATAGGCATCCAGTTGCACACGCTAATCCAAAGTTGGAATCTCTTTTCTCCTAACAAAGCATTTATCATTGCGATCTGTACGGTGTTTTCGGTACTTTACTTTGGTATAACTATGTTTTCAAATACTTACGTCATGAACGAGCTCTATTTTATTAAATGGGGACTTATTTTTAGCGCATTCGCTACGTCATTCATACGTTTGTTTGTGGATAATCGGAAGAGGGGTGTGCCATTGAAACTAAGCATCCCCCTATATGCTATCGTATTTAGTTTACTATCTGTTTACTTTATTTCTTTTCTGAAGGTAGGGAACATGGCTGGAAATATACAAGGGTATCGATGGGAGAGAGGCATAGTAACTTCCAAGTATCAGCTTACCATTTTCCATTCAGTATTTCAATATGTTGCTTTTGAAAATGAACAATTAGGTGAAAAATTGCTTGATTTGAACTTTTTAGGTAACGATGTGACGGAAGGTGTTACTGATATTGAGGTAAGAGTGCAAGAAGGCAATCTTGGAATTCCTTGGTTTTATAAGATTTATGAAAATGATCACGAAGATGAAGTCCGGACATTGCAGGCGCTTAGATGACAGGTTTTGTTCAGCTGTTACAATTTCAAACCTTAAAGACATCTTATCTTATCATAATAATTTCATTAAAGTTATTTAAAATATGAACTATCAAACAACGCAATATGGATGGAAAACTACCGCTTTAACTGCATTGGTTTTGCTTATATTTATTGTTAGTTACGTCCGTGGGTACGGAAATAATCCCATAGACACACCGGGATTTATCGTTCTCGGCTCTATTCTACTTCTTGTCCTGTTATCCTTTTACCGACTTCGCGTTGTTGTGAGTGATCAGACAATCCGACTTATTTACGGTATAGGATTGATCTGCATTCGAATTAAACCTTCGGATATTATAGAGGTTCATGAAGTCAGGACAAGCTGGATAAGTGGATGGGGGATACGCTTTACAAGCGATGGTATGCTGTATAATATACAGGGAAATCAAGCCGTCCGGATTCGGTACGGAAAAGAAAAAAAGAAAACTGTACGTATCGGTACGTCAAATCCCGAGGCATTATCGCAGGCCATAAAAAATGAATTTTCCATAGCATCATAGATGAAGCAAAATTTTTAATTACTGTATACTTGTAGAAGACTAGATCGTCGGTTATCGGTAGAATCTCTTATAAGTGCAAGTATGGGCTATCAAAAAAATCTTACATACAATATCCTATTTATCGGTCATCGTATAAAAGTCGTACACCGCTTTTGCTATATCTGCTATAATTTTCTCGTTAGTTTCAATGTTTTCGATTGATTCAGATATAAATATGCTGACGATAAAATATTCTCCATTTGGTAAAAATACTATTCCAATATCGTTTACAGCATCTGTAACACCAGTTTCTTTATTTGTTCCTGACCAACCGGTCTTGTGCGCCACAACGATATCACTAGGCAATTGTCCTTTAATGCGTTTTTCTCCAGTAGTTGTTTCTATGTTTGTTTTCCAAAAAAAATCATGACTTGCTTCTGAGAGTAGGTTATTTTCATTCTCGTAAAACAATTGAAGGGTTTTGCTTGCAGCTTTTGGTGTGGTCCAATTTTGGAACATATTTTCCCATTTTGATTGCATTCCCTCCTCGTTGAAAGTAATCGCTATATCTTGGATACCATTCTTTTTAATATATGCTTCTACCATTTTCGGTGTGCCAATAAGTTTTATTAAAATATCGCAAGCATTATTGTCGCTATCGGAAACTGCATATTGAATTAACCTTGCTATCGTAAAACGTCCCCCATCAGGATTTTCATCTCGAAGTGGACTCCAAAAGCCTAAAGGCAAAAGATCATCTTTGGTTATCACCAACTCCTGATTTAACGACAGCTTTCCTTTGTCGACTTCGGACAAAACAGCAAGTGCAATGTGGGATTTAAAGACACTTTGCATAGGGAATTTTCTGTCGCCGTTGAAAGAAAGGGTGTCTTTGCCTTTGTTGCCAATAATCGAAACGCCAACGACGGCCTTTTTTTCTGATATGATTTGCTGTATTTTATTTCGTAGCAAACCCATGTCTTGAACTGGCGTTTTGCAACTTGAAAAGATCAACGGTATCAAAATAGCTAATTGGGCGATTACTTTCATGTTCATTCGTTTCTTTAATGCTGTAGTATTGTGTTAAATTATAAAGATACTCGGCTTGTTTCGTGGGATTGATTGTTCTCATTATTTTTTAACTGATGCTCACAGGAAATCAAGCTAAAAAACAATAATAATACGAATAGGGGAGCTCTTTTAATAAAATCCATTTTCATAGTCTAGCTTCGTTTTCTCATATACATATTTAGACTTTCTAATCGAGAAAAATTATATGAAATCCACGATTGCAAAACACAAATGAAAATAACCTGAACATTCCATATGACCTTAAAAAAACAAATTATCGTTCTGCTCGTTTTCCTTCAGTTTACCCGTACGTATTTTTTTGAAGTTAGCACACCTGATTATCTGGAAACCAATTTAACTTTGAGCGGCTGTTTTAATCGTAATGCTTTCTGCTCTACGTATGTTTTCCAACTTTCAGCGTTTGTTATCAATCCAGCATGATCCCACGCGGCTCCATTATAATAAGTTAAAGATTGACCATTGCGACTTGTTAAAGGGATTAGGTATTGTTCCTTTCTATCAAGTATAAAACGAGCATTTTTACTGTTCGAAATGAGTGCCGTGCCAGTATGCCCATGGTTATTAATGTCAGGTTCCCAATAAGAAAGCCAGCCTTTTCGAGAATCATATGATACCTGAGGTTGGTCTTCAGAACGTCTCGAAAGTCCGATGACCATAGGCGTTTGGTCATTTTGCTCGTTAATTACATCTACGGTAATTTTATTAAACTGTTCGCCAGCATCGAGAGATACTGTTTTTTCTACTGTTATCTTTTGATTATTTATAATATCCTTATCGTATGTTAATTTGAACGTAGTTCTTATTGGGCCGGCGTCTAATATCGTGTAAGTACGGTAATGCTTTGTATACTGTACGTCGTTATCGAAAAATGCTCCGATATCCCCGGCTCCAAGTGTTTTGCCTACACTGTAATAATCGAGGCCTTCGCCATAATCCCGATGATAGTCTCCTTTTGCATACCACTTGTCGATAATTAGGTTTTCAGTTCGCTTTGCCCAAAAGTCAAGACCATGCGCATCGTCAGGTTTTCCTTCTAATGCCTTTCCGTAAAATCGAAATGCCACAACATCGTTTTCCCATGCGAAATCTTGAAAACGTTCCGGTACCTGTCTCGCAAAAGTTTTATTCACACTGGTCTGTATCGTGCTTTTTACATTCAGCACAATTTTTGACTTTGGTTTTATTTTTACCTGTAGCAGTACATTTTTTGGCTTCGTGTCTCCAAGTTTCTCAATTTGGTGTGGGATAATATTATCGGTTTCGTTTTGATAAATACTAAACACAGAATCTACATTGAAATTAGTTGTAAAATCTTGAAACGGAATAGAAATTATCTCTGTTCTTTCAAAACTTAAGGGATTATATACTGTAATATGTTGTGCATTGCTCACAAGTAGGGATGAGCAGCATGCGAGTAAAATAGTGAAACTTTTATTGTTGATCATTATTTGATTTTTAAAGCTATATCAATGTTTACTGGGATTAGGCCTACGTACCTCGTTCGTTAGGCTACTAAAATACACATGTTTTTTGATATCAAGTAAAGAAATACGATATAAAACGGCGTGCGTGATGACTACAGAAACGAATTTTAATCTCATGCTAAAGAAGTCGAGGTCTCCTTATTTAGATTGTTAGATATGTCTTAAAGTCAGTATGATCTATCTCAAATAATGCGCAACTAATGGCACTCCATATTTGCAGCATCGAATCTTTGATAGGATTACCCGTTAGATCATAAAATAGCATCAGCATTATTCTGATGATACTACAGGCTTGCCATTTTCACATTGTACGGTTTTACTTTCGAAGAATTTGTCGTATATGGATCCGATACACTCCTGCTTTTCTGAACGTAATTTCTTTATCATCATGAGATTGTATAGGTCAATTTTTGCAACGACTTCCTCATTTTGAACTGTCTCATGGATGGCAACAACTTCCATATTACAATTGGCTGAAACAAGGTAACGGCCTATCCATTGATTTGCGTCGGTACATGAAACGTCTTTATAAAAAGTCTTTATCTTCTCATATCTGTTAGGTAGTTCTGCATCAATTTCCTCTATAGAGAGGTCGTTTACGTAGAGTAGTCTAGGTTTCCCATTCTCGCAAATTTTCTTTACAGGATGGTTCGGTATCGTTGGAGAGGTGTCGCCCCCTATCCAGCCCTCTCTGACATAAGCTATACTTTTTTCTTTTTCGAGTTGCGCTAATTCTGTCTGAAGTTTATCAAAAACTGTTCTTATCGATGGGTGGACGAGGTAATAACGTTGTATTCTAACAATTTCAAATTCATCAATATTTGTACAAGAAACGGATTGGATAAGCGTATTTATTTCTTCATATTTTTCGTTAACTAAATTGTTATAGTATTCATACGATTTTGGCTCGGACTTGGAACATGCTAAAACAAATATTACCATTGATAGGTAGTACAGGGTATTTCTTCTCATCTTTTAATTGTTAGTTTATAGGCAGGCGTAAATATATGGAAAAAAAGCAAAGTCATTGTAAATGAACGTTTTTTTTATGCTATTTAGCTAATTAGGTTACTCTATAATATTTTTCTCTAGGGCTGCTAACTACATTTAAGTTCGTAAACAGGCTCAGGGATCAATTAAAATTTAGGATACTTACATTCGTATGAATAGATCTAAAAAATTGGATTAAGAAATCTAAATTCGCTTTTCGTGAATGAAAATATGATGTGTCGATTTCAAAAATTAATTTTTTAAATTAAGATTTTTTGCTCATCGTAGACTCTCTTATTATGAGTTCTGTATTTAAAACCTTGATTACTCTTTTCCAATCAGCAGGATCTGTATTTACAAGTTCTAGCAATAATTGAACTGATGTTACAGCCATTTCGGCGACAGGCTGTGCAACGGTTGTTAACCCCGGTTCTATGTATTTAGAAACAATGTCATCACTAAAACCTACTACAGCAATCTCATCGGGTATTTTTTTTCCCACTTGTTTAAGAGTTTGTATAGACTCGATTGCCGCTGGATCATTAATTGCAAAGATTCCGTCAGGAGGGTTTTCTAAAGCTAATAATTGTTTAATGTGCGTTTTTACAGTGTCTACGTTGAGATCGTACGAAATAATTAGACTTTCATCGATTGGGATATTGTTTTTTTTTAATGCATCTATATAGCCATTGAGTCTCTTTTTGCTGACATTTAAAGAAGGAGGGCCAGCTAAATGTGCTATTCTTTTTTTTCCTGTTGTAATCAAATGCTCCACGGCTTTAAAGGCTGCATCGTAATCATCGATTATAACTTTTGGAGCCATAATTTCATCACAAACCCGGTTAAATAAAACAATAGGGATTCCTCGTTTGTGTAAGGTGTGTAGATGATCGAAATTTTTTGTTTCCTTGGTTATAGACATCATGACCCCATCGACTCTATTCCTCATCAATTGTGTATTGGCAACCTCAATATTATAGTTTTCATTACTTTGGCATATAAGCACCATATAGCCATTTCGACTCGCTTCATTTTGCGCTTCCGTAACCAATTGTGAGAAAAATGATGAAGTGAATTCTGGGACAATTATACCAATCGTCTTTGTTTTGCTGGTCATAAAGCTTATAGACATCTGATTGCGCTGATAGTCAAGTTTCTCCGCCAATTCCAGAACGGCACGACGCGTTTCAGCTTTGACGTTAGGGTGTCCGGAAAGCGCACGGGATACGGTAGAAATGGAAATATTCAGTTCTGCAGCGAGGTCTATAATGGTTACTTGATGACTCTTCATATTCCTAAGTTACAAAAAAAAGCATAAAAATAGGTCGAATCCGCACTTTGGAAACGTTTGCAATTTTTGGGAGCGTTTCCAAAAGAAATAAGGCATCCAACAGCACTTTATTGTTGGAGATATCAGATAATTTAGTGCAAATTATAAAACATCTCAAAACATTTTCATGATTAGACAGGACGTTGCATTTGATAGAAAGCTGCATACTCAAGAATTGAATGCAGATTTGATAATAACTGGAGGAGGACTAGCCGGAGTATGTGCTGCAATAACAGCTGCAAGAGCTGGAACTAAAGTTGTTCTGGTTCAGGATAGACCAGTGCTCGGCGGTAATTCTTCCAGCGAAGTTAGGCTCTGGATTCTAGGAGCAACTTCACATATGGGAAATAACAATAGGTGGGCGCGTGAAGGAGGTGTAATCGACGAGATTCTTGTAGAAAATACCTATAAAAATCCTGAGGGGAACCCCTTGATTCTAGATATTTTACTTTTGGATAAAGTCAAAAATGAGTCTAACATTACATTGCTTTTGAATACAGTTGTATACAGTTTAGAGAAAGAAAGTGCAGAGAAAATACGTTTACTTAAAGCATTTTGCAGTCAAAACTCAACGGAGTACATCTTGAAGGCTCCTTTGTTTTGCGATGCTTCGGGTGATGGGATTGTCGGTTTTTTAGCTGGAGCGGCGTTTAGAATGGGAGCAGAGAAACAAGAGGAATTCGACGAACCGATGGCTCCATCGGCCGAGTATGGGGAGTTGTTGGGGCATTCACTTTATTTCTATAGTAAGGACACTGGAAAGCCGGTAAAGTTCGAAGCCCCAAAATTCGCATTGGAAGATATTACAGAAATACCACGTTATCGCAGTTTTAATGCACAAGATTATGGTTGTCGGTTGTGGTGGGTAGAATACGGAGGAAGGCTAGATACCGTTCATCAAACGGAAACCATTAAATGGGAATTGTGGAAAGTGATCTATGGCGTCTGGAATTACATCAAAAATTCAGGAAATTTTCCAGAAGCAGAAACTCTAACATTGGAGTGGGTAGGTACTATACCAGGAAAGAGAGAAAGTAGAAGGTTTGAAGGAGATTATATCATGACCCAGCATGATTTGATTAAACAAATAGCGCATGAAGATGCGGTAGCTTATGGCGGCTGGTCTATAGATCTTCATCCAGCAGATGGCGTTTTTTCTGAGAGACCTGGGTGTAATCAATGGCATAGTAAAGGGATTTTTCATATCCCTTACAGGAGCATGTATAGTAGGAACATTGATAACCTATTTCTAGCAGGGCGCATTATTAGTGTTTCCCATATTGCATTTGGAGCAACAAGGGTGATGGCTACCGCTGCATATGCGGCGCAAGCTGTTGGAATCGCGGCATCACTTTGTAACAAACATAATGTCATGCCGAGGGAATTGTTACAACAGGGACATATTGGGCAACTTCAGAAAGAGCTGATGAAAGTGGGCCAACATATTCCAGGGGTATTCTTAAAAGAAGATACTGATTTAGTTCAGTATAGTGAGATCCAAGCTTCGTCAACTTTTGAGTTTTCTGGTTTCCACGAAATTCATTCTTGGAAAGATCTTTCAATAGCCGCGGCGCAACTCGTACCTCTTAAAGCAGGGAAGGTGCCCACATTTAAGATCCCTTTGGAATCGGAAAAACCGACTTTGTTGACCTGTGAACTTTGGTCGAGTAGTCGAAGAGGAAACTTTACGCCAGATATTTTGCTAAGTACAAAAAAAATAAATATTGTCGAAAGCGGCTACGTAGATTTGGACTTTGACACTTATGTAACCGACGAAGCGTACGTATTTGTTGTTTTCCGAACAAATGAAGATATTAAATTGGGCTATACTAACCAAAGGGTAACGGGTATGCTTTCTGTTTTTAATTTGGTCAATAAGGCAGTTTCTAATTATGGAAGACAGGTACCTACACCGGGATCTGGCGTGGACGAATTTGAATTCTGGTGCCCACAAAGGAGACCTTCTGGTGAGAACATTGCTATGCGTATTGCAGAAAGCCTAGATGTGTTCTCTGTTGATAATCTCAAGAATGGTGTAGACAGACCTGTAACGAAACCTAATGCTTGGGTCGCTGATCCTGCAGATACCAATCCAACATTAATAATATCATTTGACGGAAAAAAAAGCATCAACACGATAGTGTTTTCTTTTGATTCCGATTTCGATCATCCTATGGAATCCGTATTGATGGGACACCCAGAAAGAATAATGCCCTTCTGCATTAGAAATTACAAAATTTACGATGATCAGGGCACGGAGATTTACGCGATGAATGCTAATTATCAAACGCGTAATGAGATCAAGTTCGAAAATGCGGTTATAACGGAAAGACTAACGGTAGTAGTGGAACATCCGTCTATATATGTTCCGGCAGCTATATTTTCTGTACATTGCTACTAGTCGTTAAAATCTAAATAAATTTGATAAATAGATAACATGTCGAATCTGGACTTTATTGTTATGGGCGTATTTGCCCTACTTATTTTCGCCATAGGGCTGACCTTTACGAGGGTTGGAAACAAAAACGGGCAAGCATTTTTTGAAGCTGGTGCAGAAACCCCCTGGTGGATTAATGGATTGTCACTTTTCATCAGCTATTTCTCAGCAGGAACTTTCGTAGTTTGGGGATCGATAGCTTATAAAAATGGTCTTGTCGCGAATACAATACAGATGACTATGGCGATAAGTGGGTTTTTAGTCATGCTTTTTATAGCTTCAAAATGGAAAAAAACAGGTGTAGCCACAGCGGCAGAATATGTTGGAAAACGTTTTGGTGCATCTGAAAAACAGTTTTATACCTACCTTACATTGCTTCTAAGTCTTTTCACTACTGCTGCGGTACTTTATCCTGTTGGGAAGATGGTGCACGTTGCGTCTGGCCTATCATTAGAAATATGTGTATTGATCATTGGGGCTATTATTGCCTTGTATACAGCGGCAGGTGGACTTTGGGCGGTTTTGGTAACGGACGTTGTTCAATTTGTGATATTAACGGCCGCTGTATTAATCGTTATACCTATTTCTTTCCAAGAAATAGGAGGAGTTAATAATTTGTTTGATAAGACTCCAGATGGTTTCTTTACCCTTGTAAATGAAGAGTACACCTATGGATTTATGTTGGCATTTATTGTATACCAGACATTTTATATCGGTGGGAATTGGTCCTATGTACAGCGCTATACGAGCGTTAGCAACGAAAAACAATCGAGAAAGGTTGCCGGAATTTTTACCATTCTTTATTTGGTTTGTCCGATTATATGGATGGTCCCACCTATGATTTATAGAGTTATTAATCCTGATTTACAAGGTTTGGAGGCAGAAGATGCCTATATGAGGTTGATACAGTCGGTCATGCCAGCAGGTCTGATCGGATTGGTTCTGGCTGGGATGGTCTCAGCTACCTCTAGTAAAGCGAATACGACAATTAATATGGCGGCAACAGTTTTTGCACAAGATATTTACCACCATTTGATGAGACCTAAAGCGTCGGAAAAGGAAGTTATTTTGGTGGCGCGAATCTTTACATTGCTGTTTGGCGCGGCCACGATCGTAGTTGCACTTTGGATCCCTAGTGCGGGTGGAATCGTGGAAGTAGTTTTAAGTACCGCCTCTATTGCAGGTGGGGCACTTTTTACCCCCTTGCTATGGTCTCTTTTTTCTGATCGCCAAACGGGCAGATCTGTTGTTCTGATAACGCTGTCGGCTTTGCTCATTAACCTTTATTTGAAGATCCTTAATCCAATATTAACAGGAATTAAGCTGGATAGAACCTGGGAAGCTACTTTCGGTATGGGAATTCCTCTGCTCTTGCTTTTGATGGCTGAACTGTGGTATAAATCCTGCGGTTTTAAATCAGAAAAAGCCTTAGCGATTAAAGCTAACCGTTTAATAGTTCGCGAAGTGAAGGATACTAGTAATGAAAATGCCGATTTCACCGCCAATGAACAAAACCGCTTCGGAATAAAGGTTATTGCTATTTCTATTTGTGTAGTAGGCCTTGGAATTGTTTTGTTAGGTTTGGCTTCAGTTGCTTTTTCAGTTCCGGTAATTATTGTTGGATCCACCGTACTCATCGGAGGTTTTATTATACTCATTGCTTTAAAAAATAAGGGTAAAAGCGTGTAAAACTAACATGCTGTTGCTCTTTGCAAACGTTTTCAAAAATTGGAAACGTTTGCGCTTTTTGCTTGGTATTGATTCTAGCAACAGATAAATTTTATTTGCCCATAAGTTGTTTTGAAAAGTGCTCACGGGCAAATAGCTTACTTGAGTTTAGGATACGATCGTCGATAAATTTGTACTATATTGGTAGTATAATCTGAATGAACTGACGAATGGTACTGTCGAATTTGATAAAATATTATCCTTTGGGAGATGCAGCTTTGGTGCTCGATTTGGGGGATGTTATCTCTACAGACATTAATTCCCGTATACAGGGGATATGTCGAGATTTAGATCATATCGAAATCGTAGGACTTTTGGAATATGTTCCAGCATTTACGACTATTACGATCTATTATGATCCTGAATTGCTAACTTACACAGAGTTATGTGCCTGTCTGGAAGATTTTTTGGCGAAAGTTGCTGATCTCGAGAATGAAACGAAGACTGTGAAGATTATTCCTGTTTGGTATGACGGTCAGGATTTAGACGAAGTGGAGCGTTATACTGGTTTGGATAGAAGTCAGATCATAACACTGCACACTGATAAAGAGTATTTGGTTTACATGATAGGTTTTGTACCTGGATTTCCTTACTTAGGAGGGATGGATAAAAGATTGTCAACACCACGAAGAGAAGCGCCCCGTTTAAGAATAAATGCGGGGTCGGTAGGGATCGCAGGAGAACAAACGGGAGTTTATCCGTTGGATACACCAGGAGGATGGCAGATTATAGGTCAAACACCTTTAAATTTATTCGATATCAGACGCGAGAAACCGTCGCTGCTTTCGGCAGGAGATACCTTACGGTTTGTTGCTATTAGTAAGGAAGAGTTTTTACGTATCAAGTCTGCAGAAAATGGGAATTAGCGTTATAAAGAGCGGAATGTTAACAACGGTACAGGACTTGGGAAGGCTTGGTTACCAGCGGTATGGGATGGTAGTGGGTGGCGCTATGGATCTTTTGGCCTTACGCTTAGGTAATATACTACTTGGAAATCCTGAAAACGAAGCTGGACTTGAATGTACAGTGATTGGACCTGCCTTAATGTTTCGTACTGACCAACTTATCGCATTAACGGGAGGAGACTTGTCTCCTAGAATCGATGATTTGCCTGTTGTCATGTGGAAGCCGTTGTTTGTAAAAGCGGGCTCTCGGTTGACGTTTGGGAAGTTGAGGTATGGCTGCAGATGTTACATCTGTTTTTATGGAGGACTCGACATTCCCTTGGTGATGCAAAGTCGATCGACTTATCTTCCTGCAAAGATCGGAGGTTTGCTGGGACGAGCCTTGGAAAATCAAGATACGATTGGTTTTCGTTCTCCTTATTCATGTGAAAAAAGACAATTTAATTGGCATATAAGTCCAAAAGTTTATGCAAATATAGCATCCAAAATTGTGCGTGTAATCAAAGGCCCACATATTGATCAATTTGACGGAGATAGTCTCAATGCTTTTTTTTCGAGTATATTTACAGTGGACGTAAACTCAAATAGAATGGGATACAGGTTACTTTCTTCACCTTTGACCAGAAAAATCAAGAAAGAAATTCTATCGTCTGCAGTTACCTTAGGGACAATTCAGGTTCCTCCTGAGGGAACACCGATTATTCTCTTGTCTGATAGGCCGACAACTGGCGGATATCCAGTTATAGCGCAGGTTGCTAGTATTGACATACCAATTATTGTACAAAAAATGCCTCACGAGAAGATCCAATTTGAAATGATTACTCTAGAAGAGGCGCAGTTACTAGTGCGGTTACAGCATAAGCAAATCAGCCAATTAAAAAGAGCAATAGCAATTAAGTATGGAAAGTAAATTAAGTGTAGACTTGAACTGTGATCTGGGAGAAGGCTTCGGACAGTGGACGTTCGGCAATGATGAGCAGATTCTCCCTTATATTTCGTCAGCAAATATAGCTTGTGGTTTACATGCAGGAGATCCCTCGACGATTATGAAAACGATAGAATTAGCACTACAGCATAATGTGAAAATTGGTGCTCATCCGGGGTTAAATGATAAGGACGGATTTGGTAGACGAGAAATTCAAGTTACGCCGAAAGAAGTCTATGATCTGACGGTTTATCAGATAGCGGCGTTAGCAGGCTGTGCTAAAAGTCTTGGAACAAAACTTAACCATGTAAAACCTCATGGCGCGCTGTATAATATGGCCGCAAAGGATAGCCTTCTGGCAAAGGCTATTTGTCAGGCTGTTTATTCCTTTGACCCAGATTTGATTTTATATGGTCTTTCTGGTAGCCTGCTCGTCAAGGAAGCCCGGAGTATTGGTTTACAGGTATTCAGTGAAGTATTTGCAGATCGTAGCTATCAACAAGATGGTAGTTTAACGCCGAGGTCGCTGCATCACGCTATTATCCGTGATCAAAATCTTGTTATTGATCAAGTTTTAAAAATGGTGAAGTTTGGCAAGGTCGAATCTTTTGATGGACATGAGATAGAAATCCATGCAGACACTATATGTTTGCACGGTGATAATATGGCGGCTGTTGAACTGGCTCGAGCAATTGCAACAACATTAAAGCAAGAAAAAATAGAGATCGGATGAAAACTAAAAATAATTCGGCACTGATCGGCGCAGCGCTTTTAATGGCCACTTCAGCAGTAGGGCCTGGATTTCTCACGCAGACTACGGTTTTTACAACTTCCCTCGGCGCTAGCTTTGGTTTTGTAATATTGATCTCAATCCTAATTGATATTGGTGTCCAATTAAACATCTGGAGAATAATAGCAGTTTCAGAAAAAAGAGCGCAGGATATTGCGAATGTACTGGTGCCGGGACTTGGTGGATTTATTTCGCTTTTGATCATAGCAGGTGGATTAGCTTTTAATATAGGTAATATTGGAGGTGCTGGCCTCGGACTGGAGGCCCTGTTGGGTATAGACGTTAAAACTGGGGCAATTATCGCTTCCGCTATCTCAATTGGAATTTTTGTAAATAGACAAGCTGGTAAAGCAATGGATAGATTTACACAAATTATGGGGGCAGTGATGATTCTGGCAATAATCTATATTAGTGTAGTCTCCAAACCTCCGATTACCCAAGCTGCACTGAGAACTGTTGTACCGCTACAGGTTGATTTTATGGCTATTATCACCTTGGTGGGAGGGACAGTCGGTGGATATATCACTTTTGCAGGAGGACATCGGTTAATTGATGCGGGTGTTACTGGTGCCGCTGCTTTGTCGAAAGTTAGCAACAGCGCTGTAATGGGAATCAGTGTGGCATCTCTTATTCGAATTTTTCTCTTTTTAGCTTCCCTTGGTGTTATTGGTCAAGGGCTGATGATCGATAGTGGGAATCCGACTGCATCGGTATTTAAATTGGCAGCCGGAAACTTTGGGTATAGGCTCTTTGGACTGGTGATGTTTGCTGCTTCTGTCACTTCTATTATTGGTTCGGCGTATACCTCTGTGTCCTTTATAAAATCTTTCAATCCTAGAATTGCTAAAAATGAAAATCGGATAATAATAGCATTTATAGTAATCTCAACAGTCATTTTTGCTTTGATAGGGAAGCCTGTCAATCTGTTGATCATAGCTGGTGCTGTCAACGGTATTATATTGCCTATTTCATTAAGCGTTATGCTTTTTGCTGCTTACAGCCCTCGTATTGTAGGAGATTACAAGCAACCGATTTTTTTAACGCTCATTGGTGTATTAATTGTTGCGGTAATGGCGTACATGAGTATCAAGGTGTTGTTTTCGTTTTTATAAGGATTACACTTACTGTTTTGACATGTTATTATGCAGCTGTATCCTGCTTCGTCAAATTTATCATATTCTGACTAAACAAAATTAAGCTATCACCTAAAACGGAAAAAGCGATATCAGTATTTTCAACCGTGCTGTAAGCTTTTGTAGAGCCGTCGAATCTTACAGGATCTTAGGCAGTATGAGTTTCTTTTGTTAGTTGGTCTGAAACAGTAGTTGTTTTTGTTATCCAAATAATTAGCCTGAATAAAAAAAAGAATCTTGGTATCTCCTTATTACGATTTCGTTTCGTGATTTTCATTTTAGAAGGCTGCTACATCATAGCAGCCAGTCGTTTTTCCTTCTTGTAGTAAGAGATTGCTGTATTCACTGCCACACGATACATCCACGAAGAAAATTCACTGTCACCTTTAAAACTCTCGTAGGATTTCCAAAGTTGGATGATAATCTCTTGATGAAGATCTTCGCGATCAGATATGGTGTCCATATATATTCTTCCTACTTTGTGAAGAATACCTTTATGAGACGTTATCAATTTCAGAAATTGTTTTTCTTTCTTATCCACTTGTTGTTCATTGTTTTATTTGATAGATTTTCTGTTCTTTTATTAAATAAAGGCTTGAGGTTGAGCGGGTAAATTCCCATGCAAAATTCAATAGATTTTTCATTTCTTGTAAGATTAATCTGTTTCTATTTCTTTTAGGCAGTAAGTAAGAAAAAGATACGATTCGTTACAGAAATAATGAGAAAATAAAACTTTACAGCCACAGTGATGTAGAAGCATGCTGTTTTCTGCTTTAAAACAGGAAGACACTTGATGCTGTAGTGGATGAGGTAAATTATTATAGCGAATTATTTGAAACTTGGTTGACTATACTCAATTTTTATCTGCTTGTTTTTTCTAAAAAGCCCGCAAATTAATACAACAGCGTATGCAAACATGAGCCATGAACCAAAAGTTTTACTGTAAATTTCAGGCATATTAGGGAATAGCTTTTCAAAAAACTGTATACATATTGTATCCAGTATCATTCCCGGTAAAACCATAAGGGTTGCCGATTTTATACTTTTTAGATTATCTAGCTTAAACCGATTGAAAACCGAAGTCGAAATGAAGCCTAATGATGGTATTAGGATACTATATAAAACGACCATTACGTACACATCGTCGACAATAAAAAAGTGGTGCCCTGCAATCCTAAACAATGCGGTAGCTAAAAGCCAAACCAAAAAGCCAACGATAAAACTAGGAAGTAGGTAGTTTTCTTTATGTGTTTTCATTATTATTTATTAATCTTTTAATATATTAAACATAAGTATCTAGGGGGAATTCCGTATTTCGTCATCGAAATATGGATATGGTTGTATGCGGATATTTATCGACTATCTGGAGAAGAGATCTGTTGTTTTATGAAACTCTTTTGTGATTCGTATAATATATTTATTAGATGAGTTTTAATTGATATTAGTTATTCTCCGCTTTATAGGTGATTTCCATATTTGGGGATACAGAAGTGTCCCGTAGCGTTAACGTATTATTTTCGATACGATAGAGAAATGTGGCTATAGTATCGAGTTTGTAAGTGGAAGCACGTATGAAGAACATACTGTTGTTTTTTGCTAAGAAGTGTCCTGTCGTATCGATTTTATAGAAGAAGTTTGTCGGGATATAAGTGTATTTTCCAATTATTGTAGATTTCGTACTATCGACATAGTCCCACGAAAGTGAAAAAGTATTACTATTTTCAATCGAAATAAATTCATTGTCTCCCTTTTTTTGAGCAACCTCATTCCAAACAGAAGAATAGCTATACCAAGGCGATGGATCTATTATCACAATTGGGACAGTAGATTCGTCTTTTAAACATGATGATAAGGAGAAAGTCACCATAAACATGGTGAAAACACGGTAACGAAATATTTGTGTCATCTTCACTTCAAAATTCATTATTGGAATTGATTTAGCCTAATAGCTACGTTCATTGAGCGAACTATATTTCGCTAAAGATATTGAATTATATTCTATTGCCCAAATCAATTGTGGTGCTTAAAGACCAATGCTGTTTTCAAAAAAGAGAATCATAATACCCTTCATGCTGTAGGAAATGAATTTCTTTTCGTAATTCTCGTTGAGAATGCTGATCGTAGTTTTCGTATAGAAATCCCTATTTATCTGCGATATCGTTTATAAATAACACTTTCATACTAAAATGATTTAGTAGGATAAAAAAGCCAAAAGTAAATTAATCGATACGAAGAGAATGTTCTGTTCACTTTCTTGCAGATCACCTAGATATTTTTTTAATTTTGATTGCTATGACAAATAATTTTAAAAAGTTACTACTCGCCGTTGTTACGATGCCGCTGTTATGCGTAAGTATAAGCCCAGCTCAATCGGCTAAGGACACATTTTTAACGAAGAGCTCTTCGTTGCCTGATCCGTCAACCTTGCCTTCTATTTTTCCGACACCTGTATCCATTGAACTTGGAAAGGGGAGTTTTATGTTGGGGCAATCTGTTTTTCTGGTTTCTCCTGCAATGGTCGGTAGTGAAACACAATCACTGCTGACAAAAGTATTAAAAGATGCTGGAGTACAAACGATAAAAACAGTAAAAAAAATACCTAAAATTATCGATGGGATCTACATTGTGATAGGTACCCAAGAAGAGCCTTATGTAGTTGATGCACTTAAGCAAATCACGAATACGTTAGACACAAACACGAACGGATATACTATTGCAAGTAAGCTCACATATAAGGGGGCACTTCTTACGCTGGTAGGTAAAGATGCAGATGGTTTGTTCTACGCTGTACAGACTTTCCGGCAGCTGGTTAATAGAGCAGTTTTACCGGCGATTGTTATTAACGACCATCCCGCATTGCCGATCAGAGGAACGATCGAAGGTTTTTATGGAAAACCTTGGTCTATGAAGGAACGAGAAAAGCATATCCACTTTCTGGCTACTGTAAAAGCAAATACATTTATTTATAGTCCAAAAGATGATCCTTATGCGCGTGATCGTTGGCGTGATCCATACCCAACAGCGACTTTGAAAGAGTTAGAGAAACTTGCAAAAGTTGCCCAGAGTAACCATATCAACTTTGTATATGCAATTTCCCCTGGGCCAACGGTTTGTTTTGCAGATCCGGATGATCTTCAGGCCCTTTTAAGAAAGTTCAGCGCACTCCGTGCTGTAGGTATTCATAGTTTCTATGTTGCGCTGGACGATATTGAATATACCAAATGGAATTGTGAACTAGATTCGATTACGTTTGGACCTTCGGGTGCAGAAGCTGCTGCTCGTGCACAAGCTCATTTACTAAATGCTGTACAGGCTAGTATGAAAGAGATTGATCCAGTTGCTCCTCCATTGATTATGGTGCCGACGGAGTACTATGATGCAAAGGAAAGTCCTTACAAAGCTGCTCTACGCAAGCATCTTAATCCGAGTATCGTTGTGCAATGGACAGGAACAGATGTCGTACCTCCCGCTATTTCAATTTCAGATGCTCAGGCTGCAACGAAAGCATTCGGCCGCAAGACATTTCTGTGGGATAATTATCCCGTCAACGATTATCAAGAATCGAGCGGGAGATTATTATTGGCACCTTACATACGACGCGAAGCCGGCTTGTCTAAAGAACTTTCAGGTATAGTTTCTAATCCGATGAATCAAGAAATAGCAAGTCGTATTGCAGTTACTGGGGTCGTAGCCTTTGCTTGGAACGACAAGGGATATGATGCTGAGCGGACTTGGAAATTTGCCGCGCGCGAGCTTGCGGGTTGGAATAAATCCGTGAGCGAAGCTTTGTTGACCTTTTTCGATACTCAGCGTCTAGCACCTACTTTTGGTACCCATCCTTGGCAAGCACAAGCTCCCAGTTTAAAAGCTTTACTCGACAACGTGGAAGATGCTATCGCTAATGGAAATCCTGCAAGCAGAAATCAAGCAATTGCTCAGCTTGCTGAGCATGCCGCTAATTTTGCCCATTCACCAGAAATTATTCGTTATGGTATTGTTGATACGGCATTTATTACTGAAGCGTGGCCATGGTTAGATGCTATGTCTTTATGGGGAAAAGCCTTAGAATCTACAGCAGCTGGACTTAAAGCGGCTAGTCAGTCTGACTCTGAAGCAGGTCGTTATTTTGAAGAAGCGAAAAAGCTTGCTGCCGAAGCATCAGCGATTCAATCTGTACCTGGTGCTACCCGTTTCGAAGGTTCTGTTAAGATTGCTGATGGAGTATTGGATCGTTTTATTGCAATTGCACCAAGTTTAATTTCCTTTTGATTTTTTTCAGGTAAAAACATCTATCGAAAATCTTAAAGATAATCTGCCGTAATCGATTCCCAAGGTTACGTTTCAGGTCCCTTCATAAATCATTGTTAGCCTTCGAAGAATACAATGATCTATGAGGGGACTTTGTTTATTTAGCTCAAACATTCATATACTAAGTTCAGAGAATAGCTGTATTTATCCTAATTTATATATTGTTAGAGCATTATTTATCGTTGAATCGGGGAGATAATGGAAATCAAAAGAAAGGATATTTATGGTCTCGTTTAGCAAGTAACAAGGAGCTAAAACTAGAAAAAGGTTAGCATGTGGTTTTTATTTTTAGTAACTTAAAAAAGAAATAAAAGATGTCGCCTATGCAACCGATAATAAAAAAACATGTATTGCTATTCATTTGCTTATTTTTGATAACATTTTCTACGCAGGCTCAGGATGGTAGCACTGTGGAAACTAAACAAACAGGAACCAATCTTGAAATAGGCAGGGATCTATTCAATAATGGTGATTATGATGCGGCAATTAGCAACTTTGAGAAAATAGCTAATAAATATCCCTCCGATTCGGCATACAATGCTTTGGGCTATGCATACCTGTTAACCGGGGACTATAACCATGCTTTGGAAGCCGTAAATAAATCTCTTCAGTTCAATGCTAAAATCCCAGAAACCTACAATATTAGGGGGATGGTATATCGTAAGCAAGAGGAATTCGATCGAGCAATAGCTGATTTTACTAAGGCGATAGCGTTAGCTCCAGACGCGATAAATTCTTATACCAACCGGCAGGAAGCTTATATGAATAAAGGAAAATTTCAGTTGGTAGTTGACGATTGTAATAAAATAATCGCCCTTGATCCTAGAAATCAGCGTGCGTATCGGAATCGTGCTACAGCATACTTTTTCATGAAAAACCCTGAAAATTGCATAATAGATGCTACCAAAGCTATTGAATTGGATAGAGAAGATTTACAAGCTTATAAGATTAGAGCGGGGGCATACATGATGTTGGAAAGTTATTATGACATGGCACTTGCAGATTTTAATACCATCATTACGTTAGATAGTACCCAAGTTGAACATTATGCTAATCGCGGTGCCATTTATGTTTTAAAAAGTGATTTCCAATCTGCGATTGCTGACTATTCCAAAGCAATTTATTTAAGCCCTGAGAACGAGTCGACTAATTACGCTGAGCGCGGAAAGGCCTATGCATTGAACGGAGACTATGAAAAGGCCATGTAGGATTTCGATAAGACCGTCGTATTGGAGCCGTCAAATGCAGAGAACTATCGTAATCGTGGTAGAGTCTGGTTTTATATGGAAAAGTATGATAGTGCTATTAAAGAGTATACAAAAGCTATTGAACTGAATCCGAACGATAGCGTTGCTTTGGAATACCGAAGTACAGCCTATGAAAAAAATGGCAATAGAGCTCTTGCTGAGGCCGATCGAACAAGAGCGAAGCAGATCAGCGATTAAGAGCTTCGTAAGATTGGTTTATCGTTTTGTTTCAGTAGTTTTTTGTATATCTACAAAAACATTTTCTGTTTGTAATAAAAAGTTATCAAAGTTGAAAAGAAGTTGTCTAATATCTTTACGGCGATTATCCCTTTAATGTATTACAGTACTGATTAATATTTTATGATACTTATCGTAACAAAAGCAAGATTTCTTAAAGTTGGGAAGAAATCTTGCTGCTTATTTCTTCTTTAACCGAAACATCATATTAATTCAGGTATGATGCTTGTCGCATTAACAACGCTCGATATTTGTTAAAGACAGCTGATTTGGAAATGAACCCCATATAATTTCCTTTTTCATCCAATACAGGCAAAATCCAGACATCTTCTCTATTCATCTTTTGCATTACGATTTCCATATTGGTTTCCATGAGAATAGTGTCAACTGGCTTTTGCACCAATTCGCGCATAGTTCTATCTTTACTTTCTTCATTTTCGCCAAGTAGGATTTCGAGGAGCTGCTCGCTGTAAATTATACCTAGTAAAATTCCATTTTCTTCAACAACGGGGAAAATATTACGTTTAGAGTGAATAATCTCATGACTTCGATCTTTAGGCACTTCTTCAGGTCTTAGTATCGTGAAATTGTTTTCCAATAAATGTCGAAGTTTCATCATACTGAGTACCGTTCTGTCTTTGTCCTCAAGGGAAAGTAAATCACCGCTTTCTGCAAGCACTTTTGTGTAGATTGAATGTTTTTGTACCGCTCTATTAATAAAATAGGCTATCGCCGTAACGATCATTAATGGCACCATTAAAGCGTAGCCGCCAGTTATTTCGGCAATCAAAAAAATCCCTGTTAAAGGAGCATGCATAATCCCACTTAATGCGGCGGCCATACCTGCTACGGTAAAATTAGCCACATTTAACTCCACTAGTCCTGTAAGATTGAGCCCATAAGAAAAGGCGAATCCAATCAAGCCTCCCATGACTAAACTTGGACCAAATACACCGCCATTTCCACCACTGTTTAAGGTAATCAATGAAGCAAAGGACTTCGCGAAGACCGTTACTATTGTAAATATCACAACAAACCAACCCACGTGATTATAAGACGCAAAAATACTATTAGTAAGTATCTCTGGATATCGTCCATTAAGAATTTGCTGTATCGTCATATATCCTTCCCCATATAGAGCAGGAAAGACAAAGATGAGGATACCTAAGCTAATCCCGCTGAACCATACCTTTCGATAAGGATTTGATATGCCCGAATATATGCGCTTGAACCAAGTGGAAAGTCTTGCAAAATAAATAGAAAATCCGCCTATAACGATAGCTAGTAATAAATAGAAAAATAGGGCTTCAAACTCCCAACTATCGGTAACCAAATGAAACAGTTGTTCGCTATAGATCAATCTGGAAATTACGGATGCGGTGGCAGCAGATATAAGAAGGGGAATAAATGCAGGGATGGAAAACTCGGGTAATAAGATCTCAATTGCGAATATCATGCCTGCAACGGGACTATTAAAAGCTCCTGAGATCCCAGCCGCAGCACCGCAAGCCAACAATAAGGTTACTTCACGATAATTGAGCCCGAAAAAACGGCCGATATTTGATCCAATCGCAGAGCCACTATAAGCAATGGGAGCTTCTAACCCTGCGGATCCTCCAAAGCCTACTGTAATTGCACTTGTAATTATCTGTGAATAAATGTTATGTGATTCAATCTTACTTGATTGGCGCGAAATAGCATAAATTATTGGAGTAATTCCATGTTCAAATTTACCTTTTCCGATAACGCGACGTACATAGATCACACTTAGTAAGATACCAAATAGAGGGAAAAGTAAATAAAAATACACCTTATACTGCGATTGCACATCGTTTTGTAGAAAGGCCGCTATCGAGTGAGTAAGACCTTTCAAAAGTGCAGCAGCTAAACCACCGATTAGACCGACAATTAATGCAACGACAATTAAAAAATTTCTATTTGAGATTTTTTTTATTCTCCATTTATTTAATCGATCTATCTGCTGATATAATCTTCTAAACATGGCATTTTTTTTTGAAGATTTGAAAAACTTAATTTTTGGCAAATGTATGGTTTCCTTAATGAATGCCGAGTCTTAAAATATGAAATAACATTGTTGTTACATTTGTTTGTTTTTGAAGACTATCCTTTTTTCGTGTTTTAAAATGACGTAATCATGATATAGGTACATATGTTCAATTTCTCGATAATTTTTTCAAGAGATGGAGGGGCAGGACCAATAGAAACTCTTTGAGATCACTAGATATGCTAATGAGGTTGAGACTTCAGGTAGGCTTTTTTTCGATTCTCAAATAGATTTTTTAAATGATCACCATGGAAATTTAAAATATCGAGGAAGAAGTTCAAGCATTTCTTCTAATTCTTCCGAAATAGCTACGTTATTGATTGGACGATCGTTTGATGGACTAAACAGGATACCATTGTGATCATAAGAAATTGTGACAGCATGTTTCGAGACACTATCCTGTAATCTTTGCCATATGGCATGAGTGTTGATAATTCCATATTCATAAGTAATACGTCGGCACGCATAAATACAGCATCGTAATAATGGATATTTTTAGCACGAATTTTATTGGAGTATGACGAGCATCGCTATTTATTTATCATTCTTAGGAGCATGGGTACAGTACAGAAAATCTCGTTACTGGCCACTCGCTAAAAGGTCTCTGATTCAGCTTCGATATGTCAATTATTGGAGTTGGGCAGTATGGTTAATATCCGTAGTACTTCTTTGTTTTGTAAATGGCATTACCACAGGTCTTTTATTTTTCCTGGGAATTTTAATGCTCGTGTTTTCTTTGCTCATCATAATTGTTAATTCCCCAACGGCACTACGTTTGACGGTTTTTGTTTTTTTTCATGTATTCTGTATCCTCAGTCTATTTTTATCTCTTTAATATGCCGGCAAAAGATAAATATCTCAGTAGTACAGGACAACGCACGCTGAAAATTACAGCAGGACTTTTTGGTGGATACATGTTATCTACTGCTATTCATCTCGCAATGGCTCGAATTCCCGATTTAGGTTTGAATCTGCTTGTGTCGGGTGCTTTTTTTGGCTTCTTATTATGGACGATCTTTATGGTCGTGGCGTTCTTGGCTACAAATGGCTGGCGGGTATGGGGGTATTACATTTTGTTAACTTTGATTATGTTGCTTATTGCCTATCAAGGAGGTACATTATGAAACGCTTGTCTGCACGTCACTTTAATATTCTTTTCCACACGCATACGGTTAGTGGAATAGTGATAAGCGCGGTGCTTTATATCATCTTCTTTGCGGGAGCTATAGCATTGTATAAACAAGAATTGTATCAGTGGGAAGATCCCGATGCGCGTATTGAGAATGCCGAAGAAATAGATTATGAGGAATTGATGTTACGACTTGTTGCAACAACTTCTCCAGAAACGGAGATTCATGAATTACGCGTGGTTCTGCCTACACTAGAGAAACCGATCTATACGTTTTATCTGTCCGATGAAGTTGGTGGTTATAAGACCTACGGCTATAATGCCAAAACGGATAAATTGTGGGACATGGATGCTGGCGAAATATCTACAACTGGCGAGACGTTATACAGATTACATTTTCTAGATCAGATACCTTGGTACATTGGACGATACATTGCAGGTTTTGTTTCACTTTTTTTTGCCTTCGCGGTAATAACCGGACTTCTGATACATTGGCGCAATATACGAACAAAGTTTTTTGCATTCTCTTTCAAAGATCTTCGGAAACAATTTTGGACCAATGCTCATACTGTCTTTGGCGTAATAGGATTGCCATTTCAACTGATGTATGCTATTACGGGTGCTTTTTATCTTTTGAGTGTTTTTATCCTTGCTCCAGCTGTGTTCGTACTATTCGGTGGCGATCAAGATAAACTAGTGACGATGATCTACCCGCCAGAAGCCTTTCATGCCCATGAAGATGAAGCCATTCAAGCTAAGAACATACCTATTCAAAAAATCTTGGATAATGTACACATGGAATATCCACAATGTGATGTTTCCTACTTAGAAATAATTAATCCTGGACATGATAACGCTGTGCTGACAATAGATTTAGTGAATCGAACATCTTTCAACGCTGACGGTTTGATTGTTGCGGATTTGTCTACAGGAGCCTATAAGTTACATCTGCCTCCAGGAGAAAAGAATTACCAACAATCCTTATTGCAGGGGATTAGTAAGATACACTTCGCTTCGTTTGGTGGATGGATGCTTAAAATGATTTACTTCCTTTTAGCTATGTTTACATGTTTCGTGATTATCAGCGGTGTGATGATGTGGAAGGAAGCTCGTAATAAACCTAGTTATACCGATAGGCAGAGGCGTTTTCATCATCGAGTGACTATGGTTTACCTGGCGGTTTGTTTAGCACTGTATCCTGCAACAGCATTGTTATTCAGTGCAGAACAATGGATACCCCGAGGGACCATGCATGTACATAAGGTGAATAGTATTTTCTTTCTAAGTTGGTTATTCATAGCCGTCTTTTGTTATTTTTTGCGAAATGAACGGCAAATATTTATTACTTGTTTATTATTAGGTGGTTTCTCTGCGCTCTTGGTACCGCTTTCTAATGGTTGGAATACAGGCGATTGGTTGTGGCTATCCGCACTAGAGCATCCTTATGTCTCGATGGTGGACAGCAGCTGGTTACTAACCGGGATCTTCAGTCTTTTTTCAGTCTTCTACACTTTACGCCGAAAAGATGTTTAGACAGAGTAGTTTATCGACCACGCATTTTGATAGGAGAGCAACCGTGAAATTTCTTGAATGCAATACTGAAGTTAGAAGTGTTTTGATAACCGAGTTTATAGCCGATTTCTTGAATAGAAATATCTGTGTCTAGAAGTGCTTGTTTTGCATGATGCATCTTGATTTCCTGCAGATATCCAAAAACGCTTGTGCCAAACATTTCCCGGAATCCGCTTTTCAACTTGGTTTGGTTTACACCTACATGACGAGACAGTTCTATTATCGTCATGGGCAAATCTAACTGTTCGCGGAGTAAATGTGCAGCATAGTGAATACGGTCTCGATCATCTTTGCCTAGTTTTACTGTAGATGCTTTCTTCTCACCGTTATGCATGAGATAGGCGATGATTTCGTAGACCTTTGATTCAAGATAGATTTTGCGAGAGAGCCCCTCATAAGGACAGGCCTTTATATCAGCAATGGTGTTGACGATCTTAGGATCGATCGGCATACGTCGTGGGGTCAACATTGAGCTGTAATCGCCTTGTATGCTTTCAATAAAAGTATCCATTAACTTGGACTCACCCGCATATGCATCTAGCAGGTGAATCGGAAGATGAATATCGAAGGTATTGTAACTGATTTTTTTCTCAAAGTGAATCTTCGCAGCATTATCTGTACCAGATAAGTATACTATGTTTCCGGACTGGGCTGGTGATATCTGATCGTTTCCGAGGTAATTGTTGTAATGTATATCGTGTTGAGAGAGGTTGAACTGGATTTCCAGTAATGCCCCTTCACCCACTCCGTCTATGCTGGTATGTTCGTCCAAATTGTAGCTTCCCTGTACGATGGACAAATCGTTGTTTAGTCGCTGCTCGGCAAAATATATTTTGCCAGTAGGTATCGCAAATAAGCTGTCAATCCAATTTTTATCCTTTACCTCTATCGCATGCTCTTTTTTTGAAGCACTAAAATATTCAAAGTCTGTATTTCGAATGGTCTGGATCATAGCGATACTTCTTTTTGCATAAATAATACTTCCAATTCCATAAAATTTCGGCCGATAAAACGGCTATGTTTGGCCATTCAAAAATAGTTTATAATTAATATAAATAAAAATTTTACTTGATTACTTACCTAATCTTCCGAAAAATATGTGCTGTGTTGGCCCTTTCCATATTTTGGTCTGCAATATTAGCACAAACTGTAGTGTCCGATACTATCGCACAGAAAAAAGATACAACTGGTATCGAAACGGTAAGCGTGTTGGGATTCTCCACAACGCAACTGGCTAACAGACTACCATACAACGTTACAGCAATAGAGGCAAAAAAACTACACAATACAACTTTGGATATTGCCCATGTGTTAGATAGGATACCGGGAGCTCGCTTGCGCGAAACCGGTGGAGTAGGTTCAGACTTTGACTTTTCGATAAACGGGTTTTCGGGCAAACGGGTGAAATTCTTTCTAGATGGCGTGCCGATTGATAATTTTGGAACATCTTTTCAGATCAACAATATTCCCATAAATATTGCTGAACGCGTAGAAGTATATAAAGGCGTCGTGCCCATATGGTTGGGAAGTGACGCTTTAGGTGGTGCCGTGAACATTATAACGGGAAATAAGAGACGAAATTTTATCGATGTGGGGTATTCTTATGGATCCTTTAATACACACCGAACAAATGTCAATGCGGCGATAACATCCAAAAAAGGATTGACCCTGCAGCTAAATGCCTTCCAGAATTATTCAGATAATGACTATAAGGTAACCCTCGACGCTGCGGACATCCGAACAGGGAAATATTATCCGGATACCACGGTTAGACGTTTTCATGATACTTTTCACAATGAAACATTGATTGCACAGGTTGGTTTTTTAGACAAGCATTGGGCTGACGAATTGTTAGTGGGAATGACTTTAGGTAAGAACTACAAAGAGATTCAGACCGGTGCCCGAATGGATGCTGTATTTGGTGCTTGGCATACGCGAGGTAATATTGTAATGCCGACGCTACGCTACCGTAAAAAAGACCTAGGACTACAGGGCCTAGATGTATTGCTTCATGCGAACTATAACTTGGGGCAGGAACAAAATATCGATACCGTATTTGCGCGTTACGGTTGGCTAGGCGATTTCATAAAGTATGCAGGGGCGGGGGGCGAGCGCGCTCATCAACTGTTGAAATATAGAAACAACCTCGCTAATGTAGCTGCTAGTGCCAGTTATGCAGTTAACCTACAGCATGCTTTTGCAATCAATAATGTTTGGAATAGCTTCAACCGTAAGGGGGGCAATATGCTTTTTCCTGAAGAACGTCGCTATAAATTGCCACAGCAAACGCATAAAAATATCTTGGGTGTAAGCTATCAATATACACCAAATGAGCGATGGCACAGTTCTGTGTTTGCAAAGTATCTCTATCAACGAGCTTTTACAACTTTGATCGAAACGGATATCGCAAATCCCACAGACACGACTTATCGAGATGCCAGAGTAGATAGGCATCGATTTGGTTATGGGCTTGCAACGACATTTTTCGTATCCCCTGATATGCAGCTTAAGTTTTCTTATGAGAAAACAAACCGAATGCCTGAATATGACGATTTTTTTGGTGATCTGATCAATGGAGAGCCAAATTGGAATGTACGGCCCGAAAAGAGCGATAATATAAATCTCGGTATTGCATTAAATAGACATTTTGCAAATCTGCACCATGTTTACATAAACCTTAATGGGGTATATTTTCATGCCCAAGATTATATTTTTTATACCGTAAATCAAAATAACAGGTTAGTCGCAAAGAATCTGTCTGCAGTTTCTAACTTAGGATTAGAGTCGGAGGTACGTTATGGATATGCCAACCGTTTTACACTTGGCGCAAACTTGACATATCAAAATATTAGGGACAGGCAACGTTATCTCCCAGATTTACCGGGTGGTATTTTGCTGGAAAGCGAGTCGTACAACAATCGCATTCCAAATATACCTTATCTATTTGGGAATGCAGATGCATCGGTTTTCTTTAACAATGTCGCTGGTGCGGGGAATAGGTTGGTATTGACTTATAACTTGCTTTACGTTCATCAATTTTTCCTGTATCCTGAAGGGAGTGCAAACCCTGCCACTATGCGCAGTACACCAATGCAGTTAGCACAGGATGCACACATAGCCTATACGCTTGCTGATGGCAAATATAATATAGCATTAGAGTGTAAAAATTTAACCAATAGACGCTTGTATGATAATTTTAGTTTGCAGAAGCCCGGTCGTGGGGTCTACCTCAAATTACGCTATTTCATTGACTACAATAAAATTTAAATAAAACATAGATATGAAAACGAATAATTTAATTGGCAGCTTGTTCTTGGCAGCATTGATTTTTACAGCCTGTAGTAAGAAGGATGATCAGCAAATAGAACCTCCAGTAGAAGAAACCGTGCAAGACGGACGTTTTGTGGTGACTGCATTGCCATATATGTCTTACATTTTTGGCAATGGAGCCGACTTGCTCTATACAACGAATACACTCGATTCTGGTACGTTGGTGACAACAGGAACAGGATTGGAGCAGGATGGAGTAAACAGAAATTACGTAATTGCCAACAACAAATTTTTCAGCCTTTTGTTCGGACAGGGAAATCCGGGGTCGGTGACTGCATATACGATGGATACCAATGCACAGCTGAAAAAGATATCTAACTTCCAGACTGAAACCATGACAGCATTTGGCGCAGTGGGTGAAGATATACTCATGATTAAGAATGCCTGGGAGCCTACGCAAAGTATCTCCAATTGGTATCGTGTAAATACGAACTCCTTAGAGATCGTAAGCCAAGGTCAGATTAATACAAACACTTTATCTGGAAATGGTGAAATGGCACTTTTTACAAGTGTGAAGCAGGTTGGCGATAAGGTTTTCCTTCCTTTTGTATCCATTAAGACAGCAAGATCCTTTGCGACGAGCTACCGTGATAGCTCTTGGATTGCGGTTTATTCTTATCCAGATATGACTTTTGAAAAGGTAATCCGAGACAATCGCACAGGTGCAGTCGGAGCGTATTTTACGGATGCAATCGAAGTGGACGAGCAGGGAGATGTGTATGCTATAGGTATGTCCTTGGGAACTGACAATGGGTCTAGTAACGGGCAGAAGTCGACTAAGCCAGTCGGGATCATGAAAATTGCTAAAGGAACAACGGACTATGATAATAGTTACTTCTTTAATATTTCCAACATCTCGGACAACAATTATGTGTTTAGAAAGCTTTATTTGGGTAAAGGTAACTTTTTGCTGATGATGTCGGATACGCACAATACCTACGCTAACAATGCTAAGAAATTTGCCATTGCCAACGTATACACACAATCCTTCAAATGGGTAACCGGAACACCTGATCCTGCGACTATATTGGGAATCACCGAATATAGTGGTAATTATTCGCCGAAGGATGGCAAAACAGGTTATGTAGGTATTATCACCTATACGGATGAAGGTTTTGTTTCTCAGGTGTTTAAGTTCGATGCCGAAACAGCAACTGCTAAAGTAGGATTGACCGTAGAAGGTCAAAATATCATCCGCTCGATAAATTGGGTTCCTGTTTCGGAATAGCCTTGGTTTTAAATCTTAGGCAAAGAAAAATACCTAAATAACGTTTATCGTCACAATCAATTTGCCTTTAGTTCATTGGCGAAAATGCTTAAAAGTGGGAGAATCGCTAGCCGATATCTTCCACTTTTTATTTCTCCACAAGCAGCTTTTCTTTGGTGCTATAATCAATTCTATATTGGTACGATTTTCCGTTATTTTAGTTGTTTTATTTTTTTGTTAATCAATGAAATGCTGTCAAGCATGGCTCGGTTTTGATCTTTTAAGTGATCGATTTCTTCTTGCATTTTCTTATCTCGCAATTTCGATCTTCCTTCTGGAGATGATGGATGATTGCAGGCAATTAGTGAAAGAGAAATCATGAATAATAGTTGTTTCATTTTTTTAGTTTATATCATTAGTTGTATGATTAAATGAAAACTTACATTACGTTAAATAGTTATAATTTTTATTTAATAAATGCTTGTTAATCAGCTGTTATATGTTTTTTTGATATTTTTTATTTATATTATTGAATTAATGTAAAATAATATAGTGTAAAATAATAGGCCTTATCTGTAAGTTTTTTTCAAGTTGTACTACCTATATGAAAAAATAAAATATGAACCTATATATCAAATTTCTTTCCCAGGTATTGTTAAGCGTCTATCATCAAAGGTTTGAGCAACCTTTGATGATAGACGTATCAAATTGCTAAATGCGTATTTAGCGATTCAATTTCGAATTTCACGGTGAAAAAGTGAATGTAAATTTACTTTTCAACAAAACATCTAAGGTTCAATAACCTTTCTCGTAGCGGTAGGAAGATAAATACTTCGCTCTAATAAAGAATAAATATGGATGAATCACAATTTTTACAACTTATTAAAGAGCATCAGGGAATAATTTACAAAATATGTCAGCTGTATCGTGATATAAAAGAGGATCGGGAAGATCTTTTCCAGGAGATTACCTTTCAACTTTGGAAATCACGCTACACGTTTAAGAACGAGTCAAAAATAAGTACATGGGTTTATCGCATAGCATTAAATACAGCTATAGCTGCTTTTCGAAAAAAAAGACATGGAGTAGAATATCTTCCTCTGTTGCCAGACTTTCCGGACGAAACGCCTAATGAAGATCTGGTTTTACGGCAAGAGCGCTTGTTTGTAGCATTAAAGCAACTTAGTGATGGCGATAAAGCTATAATAACGCTTTATCTTGAAGATTTAAGCTATAAACAAATAGCTGATATCATAGGAATTAGTGAAAATTATGTAGGTGTTAAATTAAATAGGATAAAGACAAAAATCCAAAAAATAATATTTTAATAACATGGAATTTAATCAATTAAAATCAACCTGGGATGCTGTGAAAACTCCCTCAATTTCGGCCATCGAAATTCGAAATATGCTCTCAGAGAATAAACACCCCGTATTGAAAGCTTTGAGAAAACAACTCGCTATTGAAATAACAGGATGGCTTATTTTTATAGCTGTATATTACTCTATGCTCGATGGCGCTGTAAAGCCGTTATGGATTAACTTATCGCTTATTTTTTCAATTCTATTGCCTTTTGTTCATAATTTGATGGGCTACCGATTGTCAAAGAACCTTATATATGGGGATAATATTCAAAAATCGTTACGCAATTTTCTGTCAAAGGTTAAAGTTTATGCTATAGTCTCTATAGTTTCAAGACAGATTTATTTAGTGGGACTTCTACTGTTTTTAACCTACGGAATCAGCTTAAATGCTAACAAATTACTCTTTTTAATTATTGCTATCTCCTGTTTTCTGATCCAGTTTGCTGTTTTGTCGATGATATGGAAAACACGACTGAAAAGTTTGAAAAAGACGATAACAGCGTTTTATTGATATCGAAATGAAGTGTGCCAAGAGAATAGCTTTGCAGCTATCAAAGAAAGATTCCAAGCATAGAAGATGTATCAATATCTTAAAAGCAGATTAAGAATTTTGTTGTTTTTCTACAATGCTTTTTATGTTTTTTACAACAGTGGAAAAGTGATTTTAAAGGATCTTTGATAGGTAAGACTAAAAGACAAAGCATATGAAACGAAGAGAATTTATTACATGGTCAACTATTTTAGGAGCAGCAGCTTCTTTTCGGATTTCATCTGCAGAGGCAAAACAATATACGGACAGCTACGTAAATATTATGCTACCTAAGTTGGAAAACTTACGGCGTTTATCTTCTGCCATTGTGGGCGATCTGCCGATTAGGGTTAATGTCATCAAAGTTGCAGATACCATCAGACCAGCTAGTGTTGTTGTGAAGGGAGAGGATCCTTTTAGAAATATGACATTGGCTCGTACGGTATACCAACTGGAATTTCGTAAAGGATCTATATTGTTGGATACGGGGATGGACTTAGAGACGCACCGTACATTTGGCAAAACCGAAGAGCCGTATTATCCGGAAAATTATGAGATGGTTCAAAAAGCGATGCTTTCAGCAAATATGATTGTGTTAACACATTACCATGCAGATCATGTAGGAGGAATCGTCCGTACATCTCATTTTGCAGATGTCGCGTCTAAAGTTTGGCTAACAAGAGATACCGCTCAACTTATGGTCAATAAACCACATAAACCTACTGTATCCATTTCGCAGGAGAATGTGAGTAGATTTAACGTAGTAGATTTTGATACTTGTTATCCACTTGCCCCCGGCGTAGTTATTTTGAAGACACCTGGGCATACCGTAGATTCTAAAAGTTTGTATTTCAAACTAGAAGATGGCCGTGAGTTTATACATTCGGTGGATAGCGGTTGGTCTATGGAAAATATCAGATCACAGCGAATGAAAAACGCTTCTTGGGTAAACGAAAATGAGTTTCAACTTTTGGCACAATATAAATGGCTAAATAGGTTGATGTACGAGAATAAAGATTTAATAGTCCTCTGTACGCACGATAATGAGCAATACAATACCTTAATCGAAAATGGTATTCTGGGAGGTGGGTTGAAAACCTGAGTGGGATGCTCTAGTAATAAAAAAGTTGCTGTAAGTCGTTAGAGTGACAATTGCAGGTGATTGATGTGCATATATTAAATGAATAAACATGCTTTGCATAATTAGATTTTTGCGTACTATTGATTTTCAAAAGGCAAAAGAATGATAAACACTTTATTCAGACAACATATTGATGAAATTGTTTCTTGTACGGATGATGAGTTTGAGTATCTATTTTCATTTTTTAAGAAATAAGCATGCAAAGAAATATCAACTGCTTGTACAGTAAGGGATCTGATAAATAGTGAATATTGGGTAGCGGAAGGCTGTCTTATCGCTTTTGTGGCAATATATTATGTGGGCGGACACGGAACTGTTTGGGATTTGCCCGATAATAAGCAGATTCAGGATATAATAACTACGATTTATGAAAATGGTGTTGTTGTGGGAGCTGTTTGTCATGGACCATCTGGCTTGGTAAATGTAAAGCTAAGTAATGGTAAGTATATTGTGAACGGTAAGAAAGTAAATTCCTTCAATAATGAGGAAGAGATCGATATGAAATTGGAAGATATTGTGCCCTTTCTTATTGAATCTAAACTGATTGAGCGTGGTGCGATATGGGAAGGGACAGGGATCTGGCAATCCCATGTAACTGTAGATCAGCGATTGATAACAGGTCAGAATCCTTTTTCGGCCAAAGGTGTAGGGGAGGCTATCTTAAATGAATTACAAAATATATAATTAATAAAAATGACCAAAGAAACGAAAGCGACCGCCATTGGCTTCTGCGCCATTTTATTATGGAGTTCGATTGTTGGACTCATCAAGGAGGTTAGTTATTCTTTTGGTGCAACAGCAGGTGCAGCGTTGATTTATACGCTGGCTTCTGCTGTTCAGTTATTGACGATCAAATGGGTACCTTTAACTAAATTCCCAAGAAAATACCTATTTATAGGTGCTTTGCTAATGGTTTCTTATGAACTTTGTTTAGCCTTATCAATAGGGTATTCTACAAATGCGAGGCAGGCTGTTGAAGTTGGAATGGTAAATTACCTTTGGCCGACATTCACCATGATTGCTACGGTTATTTTTACCGCGAAGAAGGCAAATTGGCTAATTTTTCCAGGAGTTGTGATTTCGATGTTGGGCATAGTATGGGTACTTGGAGGTGAAGAAGGATTTAATATTTCCGAAATGCTTAGCAATATTCAGACAAACCCTTTGAGTTACGGGCTCGCATTTTTGGGTGCTATTTTATGGGCTGTATATTGTGTAGTTACTGTACGTATTGCTAAAGGGGTAAATGGAATGACTTTTTTCTTTATGTTGGTTGCCTTGGTGTTATGGATTAAATATTTTGCGCTGGGGAATGTTGTCGACATGCAATTTAATATGTCATCCGTGTTGTTTCTACTATTGGCTGCCTGCGCAATGGGACTTAGTTATGCCGCATGGAATATCGGTATCTTGCAAGGTAATGTAACAATATTGGCTGGAGCGTCTTATTTCATTCCAGTAATGTCTTCAGCACTTTCCTCTTTTGTGTTAGCTATCCCGTTAGGGCTTTCGTTTTGGCAAGGGGCTTTGATGGTTTGTATGGGGTCTATCCTCTGTTGGCTTGCAACGAGAAGTCGTCTAGCTACACCTGAATAAAATAGGGTGTTTATACCAAAACAATCGTGCGCCGTTGCTCCAGCAACGGCGCACGATTGTTTTTACACTTAAGCATAGAGGCTTAGGTAATTGAGTTGTTTTTTTGGATGCAAGGTGTAAAGCTAAGGAGTAACTTGGAAATTATTTGACGTTCTTGTTTAACAATTGACATCTTTCTAACTAAATGTATACGTTAACTTCATATCGAATTTACATATATTTAAAACTAAGGTTGCAACTTTGGCATCGGCAGATGATTCAAATCAAATAAATATGTCTTGGCGTGACTTTATTGGTGGTAATGAAAAGGCTTTTGAACAAATATATCGCGAACATATAGATGACTTGTTTGCCTATGGCGTAAAGTTTCACGCGGACCGAGAGCTAGTACTGGATTGTATCCATGACCTTTTTATCCGTCTTTTTAACAATACCAAAATTGCTAAGGACGTACAGGTAAAGTATTATTTGTTTTCTTCCCTAAGGCGCCAATTATTGAAAACCAAGTATAATCACCAAACGGTTGAAATTTCTCAATTGCCTGAGGATCTTCTTTGGACGGCAAGTCATGAACTCCAATGGATAGAAAGGGAAGAACAGGATCTTAATTTCACCTTATTGAAAGAGAAAATAGATCTTTTGCCTAAAAGACAAAAAGAAGTACTGTTCTTAAAATACTACATGGATTTTGATTATGAACAAATTTCTGACCTTATGCAAGTTAGTGTGGAGTCTTGTCGAACACTGTCTTATAGGGCTTTAAAACAACTTAAGTCGGAGCTTGCTCCAGCGGAATTCCTCATTCTCATAAATTTTTATTTTTTTCTCGTAAAAGCGTCTATGTTTTAGAGTTTGTTGCTCTATATAATAAATAAAGCTTCTATCGTGGATAAAAAAGCAAGGTTTAAAAAGGCGTTCGATGTTCAAGAGGACGAAACATTGTCGGCAGCAGAAAAGGATATCCTGTTTGAACGCATCTTATCTGATGTACAAAGGAGAAGAAGATTTCGGTACTTGACTTTGCTGTCTGCAGCTGCTGCCATTCTCATTGTTATGCTCGGTTTCTTGTTTTACCCTATCTTCTCATCCGAGAGATTGGATTTGATTGCTATTGCTAAAAAGAATGAGTTAATCTTTCAGGGACAAGATAGTATACAGCTTGCGGAGGTAAACCTTAAAAATAATGAGATAGCGGTCAAACAGATTCTACAGACGGAGGACATCCAACATAGTGCAGTCATGACAGCGAATAACGGATTGACCGATCATAGGGAATATATCACGCTGTTTATTCCGGAAGGTAAGCGGCAGGAATTCGCTTTGCCGGATGGTTCGACAGTCTGGCTGAATGCAGGATCATACCTTACGTTTGCTAGCGATATGAACGGAAAAGCACGGGAAGTGTATCTCAATGGAGAAGGCTACTTCGATGTAAAACACACCGGAGCTTCATTTACGGTTAAAACCAAGTATGCCAATGTGAACGTGCTGGGCACGACTTTTAATTTGGCAGCTTATGAAGAGGAGGAGGCAAGTACAATAGACTTGCTTAGTGGTACCGTCGAATTTAATAGCCCCCAAAATCTATTTACTTCTGTTCGGATGTATCCTGGACAACGGGTAAGTTTTAACAGGGAAAAGGCGCAACTTATTGTGGATAAAAATTCTCAAGGTACAGATATTCTTTGGACTAAAAAACAACTTGCATTCGACCAAGTCAATTTTGCTGAACTAATGCGCAAGCTGGAACGAATATATAACGTGAAAATTATTGCTGATAAAACTCTTTATGGAACTGATGTACGATACTCTGGTCGGTTGAACATTGATGTGGATATGATCAGCTCGCTGAAAAGTATTTATGAGTTAACAGATTATAAATTTATACAGAAAAACAAGGAGGTATATATCATTAAAAGATAGACAAAAGATGGAAGTAAAGGGGAGCTGGCACTCCCCCTTACAGACTTTAAATTAAATAGTTCATTCAACTTAAATTCGTTCAAAATTATGAAAAAAAAGCTAGCTCGGCAAAAACGAGCTAAACAATGGCCTGTGCCGTTACAAATCAACTATGTCATGAAAATCACATCTGTTATCCTTACCGGATTGTTTATTTCGGTCGCCGCCGTGGCCTATCCGCAACGGGTTAGTATTGAATTAAAGAATAAATCATTAAAACAGTTTTTTCAAGAATTGCAAAAACAGGTCGATGTAGCTTTGCTCTATTCTGAGAATCAGGTGTTCAATAAAAGAATTAGTGTTGTGGCACGTCATAAAGAATTAGGGGTATTGCTAGACGAGGTTTTACCAAAATACCAATTAGATTACCGTTTGTCTGAGGGACAGCTTACCATTGTACCTTCAAAAGAAAAATTGCCCGAGTTGACTGCTGCGATCAGTAAACAGGAGAAAGTGAGTATAAGAGGGAGAGTTTTTAGCTCAAGCGAGCCTCCAGTACCTCTTCAAGGTGTGAGTATATCTGTTAAGGGAGGTAATGTTTTGGCTATGTCGGATGAAGCAGGGTATTACCAAGTGTCGGTAACAAAAGGAAGCAGACTAGTATTTTCTATTGTTGGCTTTCAGCCTAAAGAAATGTTGGTAAATAAGGATGATAACAACTTAACCTTATCGTTGCAGGAAAATATTTCTGATTTAGATGAGGTTGTGGTAGTCGGGATGACCGAGATGCAGAAAAAACATATAGCGAGTTCGGTGGCGAGTTTGGATGTTGAAGCGAATATTGCGCAGAAGCCTATTACTAATCTTTCGCAGGCATTGCAAGGCGGGGTGACTGGACTGTCTGTACAGCAAGGTTCTGGTCTTCCTGGAGGGGATGCTGCGAGTATCAAAATACGAGGTATTTCAACCTTAAATAATGCAGATCCTTTGGTATTAGTGGATGGTGTTCCTATGGACATGAACCATATTGACCCTGTAACTATTGAGAGTGTAACCATATTGAAAGATGCAGCGGCGGCAGCTATATATGGTGCGCGCGCAGCAAATGGTGTTATTGTTGTCACCACCAAACGAGGAAAAGCCGGGCAAATCAATGTTCTTTATGATGGATATTATGGTGTTCAGACACCAACAGTACTTCCTGAATTTGTAGACGCGCCTACTTACATGCGTATGTATAACTATGCGCAGGTGGCTTCTGGAGGTGAAATTTTATACACAGACGAACAGATATCTAAAACAGAATCAGGTGAAGATCCTATAAATTATCCAAATACGAACTGGACGAAGGAGTTGATACGTGAGTACTCACCGCTTACTTCACATTCGATGTCGATCAGTGGCGGTAATGATGTGGCACGTTTTGCCATCACAGGGAATTACATGAATCAACAAGGTATGATTCCGCTTAATAATATGAGCCGTTACAACATCAGGGCGAATACTTCTGTTTCATTATCAAAGAAATTTGTGGTGAATCTTGATGTATTAGGAGTAAGACGAAACACTTTATATCCCAATAGACCTATAACCAATGGTGGTAGTCGTTTGTTGGATGATTTGTATAGACTCCCGCCTACAGTGCTTCCAAAATATCCTACAGAGGAGGGCTGGCCGACAATATATGGACGTTACGCTGATATTGTCAATCCGATTGCTTATGCCGAAGTGGGAGGAACCATCGGTTACCAATATGATCAGGCTACCATTAATTTGCAACCGAAATGGTCTATAACTGATCATTTGAATTTTCGTGGGCAATTTAGCTACCGGTTAAATAGTGATGTATATAAGCAAAATCGGGATAACTTTTATTTTTTCGATTATTATACCAAGCAATTGGTGCAAACATGGACAGTCCAACGTAATGCTTATTCGGAGTTGAGGGACACCTATTTGTACATTAGTGGTGCTTTGGACTACAGTAGGGATTTTGGAAAGCATAATGTATATGCAATGGCGGGGGTATCTATGGAGAAATTTAATAACGGCTACTGGGATATTTCGGCGTTAGCTTCTGCTTATGCTAAAGTGAATTATGCGTATGGCGATCGCTATCTTGCAGAAGTTTCATTCCGTGGCGACGGTTCTTCGAAATTTGGACCAGGGAATAAGTTCGGCTATTTTCCTTCGATTGCTGTAGGCTGGAACATTCATAATGAAGATTTTTTCAACTTCAATGCCATTAGTAATTTGAAAATCCGTGGATCTTATGGATTGTTGGGAAATGAAAATATAGGGCTCTATCGATATCAGAATTTAATTAACACAAGTAATGGTACTGAAAGTGTGTGGGGAAATCCGGATATCAGCTGGGAGAAGGTGCATATTACTGATTTGGGGATGGATATGTCGGTGTTTGATGGAAAACTTGGAATTACGTTTGATTATTACGATAAACGTACAAAGGATGTCATTTTAAATCCGGCAGTAGCACCTTCTGGTTCTATTGGTTCTGCGCCAATGAACGCAGGTGAAGTCAGCAATAGGGGATACGAGTTATCACTGAATTATAACGATAAGGTCGGGGAAAATTTCAGTTTCTCGATCAGGCCAGGCTTTACATACAATAAGAATAAAATCACCGATCTTCTGGGAGGGCCATACATCAACGGTATCGAAATCAACGAGGCTGGGAGCGCAATAAAGAGTTTTTACGGTTATGTTTCGAACGGTATACTGCAATTTTCGGATTTCGAAAGTGATAAGACAACGGCTAAGGTACCTATCGTTGCTGGACAGGGGCCTGGGGATATTAAGTATGTCGATCTCAATGAGGATGGCGTGATCAACGAAGATGATCAACAGGTTATTGGTGATCCCACGCCACGGGTGAACTATTTTGCAAACTTCAGTTTGTCTTATAAAAATTTTGATCTGGAATTTCTACTTCAAGGAGCTGGAAATCATGATTATTCTGGAAACCTCGGAGGTAAATCCGCAGGGTATTTATGGCATCCAATTAATCTAAGTGCTTCTGGTGGTATTCCGACGACTTATCGAGCTGCGAATACTTGGAATGAAAATCATCAGGATGCTATCTATCCTAGAATTTTGGCAAACCCAGCTACAAATGTGCTGCGTAGCGACTTCTGGTTGTTTAACGCTCGTTACTTACGTGTGAAATTTATTCAGATGGGCTATCGCTTAAATCCTGCTTTTTTAAATCGCTATGGCATAAAGAACACGCGAATATACCTAAATGCCCAAAACCCACTGTTGTTTACGGATGTGAAACTGGCCGATCCCGAGTCTCAGGGGGGCTCGTATACTTATGCGATTATGAAGACTTTTACATTTGGTTTAACTGCTAATTTTTAGTTATGTATACTTTCAAAAATATCTATAAGTTACAGATGTTTGCTTTTTTGCTTTTTTGCACTCTGGCAACTTCTTGCGATAAATTTCTAACGATTGATAGCCCTACTGGAGTAACGGATGAACTTTGGTGGAAAACCGAAACGGATGCTTATAATGCACTTGCATCAGTATATGTTGGGATTCCAGGAGGTTCTTCAGGTCGAAATATAATGTATTATGCAGGACTTTCAGATGAGGCAGTGCACCGTGGTGATTTTAAAGGAGACTACGATAGCTTTACACGTGGTTTGGCAACAAGCCGTTGGGGGGTATCGGCATCCATTTGGCAAGATGATTACATCTGTATCCGTCGGGCTAACCGATTTTTAGAAAACGTGGATCGCGTTTTTATGGACGCTGCGCTACGCGATCGCATGAAACTGGAAGCTCGTGCTCTAAGGGCTTATTATCACTTGGAGCTATTGATGTTGTTTGGTGATATTCCACTACTTGAAAAATCATTGACACCTGAAGAAAATATCCAAAAACGCACAGCTGCGGATGATGTTTACAATTACATTGTGACGGAGTTGATGGAATGTGCTAATCTTCTGCCAGCAACTTATGTAAATGCTGATCGTTGGCGGATGTCCAGCGGTGTATGTTGGTCGCTTTTGTCCCGAATGGGACTTTTTAAGAAAGACTACGAGTTGGTTAAACAGGCATCTAAGAAAGTGATAGATTCCAAAGTTTATAAGTTATGGGTAAATAGTACGAATGTATCGGCTAGCTATGGCGAGCTTTTTAGTTATACTGGCGAGCTGAACGATGAGCGTATTTTCTATAAGGAGAACGGCTGCGCCAATGCGTGGACTACCTTTGCACCTTTTGGTATAGGTGGAGAAACTTATTTATCACCAACCAATACGGTCGTGAACAACTATGAAACGAAACAAGGAAAAACAATACAAGAGCTTGGTCGGGATTCATTGTTGATTTATCAGCGCAATCCAAACCATAATAATAACCGTGATCCACGCCTTTCAGCATCGCTTTTTGTTCCGAACGAGAACTTTCAAGGACAATACAAGCTCGATCCTTTCTATAATCCTAGTGACCGTATCGGCGAAACTAAATCTACTGCGACAGGTTTCTGGATTAAGAAATATGTTGATTCGCGTGATCGACAGTCCAAAAGTGGCAATCTTGATTTTATGATTATACGCTATGCTGAAATTTTATTGAATTATGCTGAGGCACTTATTGAAGTAGGAGAATGGAATAGTACAGAGTCTATCAATGCTATTAACGAAGTGCGAGCACGTGCTGGAATGCCCCATGTCAATACCGGGACATATAATAGCCAGCAAAAGATGCGAGAATTGATCCGTAGAGAACGACAAGCAGAAATGGCCTTTGAAGGCGGCCGCTATTTTGATATCCGCCGTTGGCAGATAGATGCTGCTGTGATGAATGGTGATGTGTATGGAGCTACCAATCCAACAACAGGTGAATTGGTGCGTGTGCAGACGAGAAAGTATGATTCTGCCCGGGAAGGTCTTTGGCCTATTCCCGAAGTCGAACTTATTGCAAATCCTAATATGATCCAAAATCCAAATTATTAAATCGATGAAACGATCTTAAAACATTAAACCTGAGTTACATATGTGCTGGAGAAACAGTGAGCACATGGTAATGAATGGATTAGACTGTTTCGAGACCATTGAAAAATATATTTATACAGATGAAAAAAATTAGTTGGTTGATAATGATGATTTCTTTGCTGTTTGTGCAGCAGTCGTGTCGTAAATCTTATGACCCTGGAAATTGGGACGTTTTGCCTGAACGTGAAACAGAAGAGCCTGAAGTGCCCGAAGACACACCAAGCAAAAGTTTTAAGGTGATGTCCGTGAATATGCGTGTGAGCACGGCAGCGGATTTTGAGCCTATGCTAGAAGCGATCAAAGAATATGATCCTGATTTGCTGTTTCTTAGGCAGGTAGATAGTGCAACTACCCGAGCAGAGAAAGTAAATCGTCCGCAAGCGATAGCAGATGCTTTAAAAATGGAATTGTTCTTTAAAAAGAATTTTGATTACCAAACAGGTGGATTTGGAAACGCAGTGCTTTCGAAGTTTCCGATTGTGGAAAAGAGCGCACAATTGTTACGCCGTGAAGAAGGCAATAATGCTGAGCTTCGCAGCTTGGTGATGATTAAAGTAGAAGTTGCCCCCAATCAAGGGCTTTATTTTGCCGGGACTGAACTTGATCCGTCGAACGTTAATAATCGGAATTTGCAGGTTGTCGATCTTTTAAATGCTACAGAACGTTTGTCTGATCCTATTATTTTAGTAGGAAATTTTAATGAACAGGAAAAGGATAATGGACAGGTGCTGACCTACCTAAAAGGTTCGTATACTTTTGCTTGTTTAGGGAATGGCTGCCCACTGAACTCGCCAAAAGCAAATCCTACAGGAATATATGACTATATCACTTTTCAGGACGGCGCCAGTAGCATCAGTATTTCAAAATACGAAGCCTTCCCGAAATCAAGTAATACCTTTTTGCCAATGACGGCCGAGTTTAAATTGAAACTTAAAGAATAATAAAATAATGAAAAATATATCATTAGCTATCCTGTTGCTACTTACGATTACGTGCTGCAGCAGTACTGAAGAAAATGAATTGCTACAAGAAAAGTCGAAAATAGTTATGTTGACTTATAATGTCCATCATGGGGCCCCAGCAAATTCTGAGGTAGTTAATCTAGAGCATATTGCTGCTGTTATTAAGCAAAGTAATGCAGAGTTGGTTGCTTTACAGGAAATTGATGTGAATGTACCTCGATCGGGGAACATCAATCAGGCAGAACAATTGGCGGAGTTGTTAGGGATGGAATACCACTTTTCAAAATCAATTGATTACCAAGGGGGAGAATATGGGGTTGCAATATTAAGCAAGTATCCGCTGATAAACAAAAGAAGAGTGGAGCTTCCAATGCCCATTCCCGGTGAGAAAAGAAGTGTTGCATTGGCTACTGTCAGGCTTCCGGATGGAAAAACAATTGAGTTTGGCTCTACTCATCTGGATCTTAATGTACCAAATCGTACGGCACAAGCTGAGTTTTTAAATGGATTGAGTCTCACCGAGGCGGCTCCGCTTTTTATAGGAGGGGATTACAATGCTGAGCGTAACACAACAGAAATGATTTTGTTGCAACAGGAGTATAGCTTGTCTTGCGTGAATGGTTGTCCTAATTCATATCCGGTAAGAAATCCAACTAAAAGTATAGATTTGATTGTAGCAAACAAACTTGCGGTAAAGAAATACAATGTACTTTCAGCGGTGGCAATGACTGGGCAATATGCATCTGATCATCTTCCTGTGGTTGTAATTTATCAAAGCACAGATTAGAACTTTTTAATAAATGATAGAAAGGCTTTCCTGTATTTAGTCGATTCAGGAAAGCCTTTTTTACTATAAAATGTAATAAATCGTTTTCAATTTGTTGTTCACACACGATAGTAATAGGAAACTAAAGTGGTGTTTGAGACTAGGATAGGGTGGCTAAACTTTTTGCCTCAAACGTATTTAGTTCGTCAAACTTGCTTTGACGAATCTTATAAACCCAATTCGGATCTTGTAGTACGGCTCTTCCAACAGCAACTATATCGAAATCTCCGCGATCAAAACGTCTCACTAACTCATCCAAATGCGCAGGAGCGGAGGTAGATTCTTGATTAGTGAACACGTCAGAAAAATCCTTGCTAAGTCCTACAGAGCCCACTGTTATGGTCGGTTGTCCGGATATTTTTTTCAACCAACCTGCAAAATTCAAGTCACTGCCTTCAAATTCAGGTTCCCAATACCGACGCTGGCTTCCGTGGAAAATATCCACTCCGGCATCAACCAAAGGTAAAATCCAATCTTCGAGTTCTTTTGGAGTTTGTGCGAGTTTAACTGTGTAGTCCTGTTGTTTCCATTGCGATAAACGTAGGATGATCACGAATTCTTCTCCGACAGCAGCGCGCATGGCTTTCACCACTTCGATCGCAAATCTTGAACGTTCTTTTATAGTTTTTCCTCCAAATTCATCTGTTCGGTTGTTAGTGCCATCCCAAAAGAATTGATCTATCAGGTAGCCGTGAGCGCCATGTATTTCCAATGCATCAAAACCTAAAGCTTTTGCTGCTTTTGCTGCATCTGCAAAAGCTTTTATTGTCGCTTCGATATCTTCAACAGTCATTGTTTCCGGACTTTCAAAAGGAGCTGGTGGTGTCCATTGATAGGGTGTGTTGCCAACATGCCAAATTTGTGGCGCAATTTTACCGTTTTTGTTGTGAACAGCTTCCACTACATTTTTCCAACCGGCCAAGGCTTCTTCCCCATAAAAATCAGGAATGCTTTCTATATTTTTTGATGAGGGTCTATTCACCACCGTGCCTTCTGTAAGGATCAAACCCACTTCTCCTGTTGCACGTCTTTCATAATAACCTTTTATATCTGGTCCGGGAATACCATCTGTAGCAAAGGCTCGTGTCATAGGAGCCATAGCAAACCGATTTTTAAGCGTTAAGTTTTTGTATTTGAATGGAGTAAATAAAGATTGTGTGCTCATGTATATTGTTTTATTTGTTATTAGTATACAAATGTAACCATAATAGTTACTTATTGTAACTATTTATAATATAAAGTAGTTACCTTTGTGTAACTTTTAGCGAAAAAGATAAGATGAATAGATCCGAATTAAGAGAGTGTTCATGCTCGATGACCAGATCGATGGGGATTTTAGGAACGAGGTGGAAACCTATTATTATATACATGCTAGGTGAACGCACACTTCGATTTGGCCAATTAGCCGTTATGATCGAAGGAATATCTCGTAAGGTGCTTACTAGTTCTTTGAAGGAATTGGAAGAGGACGGTGTATTGCAACGAGAAGAGTTTAGAGAGATACCACCAAGGGTTGAATATTCGTTGACAAAAAAGGGAAAGGCACTTATTCCAATTATGTGCCAACTTGCGCAATGGAGCGATGAATACCGTGAAGAGTCGGTGGAACTGATGGAACGCTAATCGAAGTGCGTTCAAAAGTAAAAACGATAATTAATAGCCAATCTTGCTACGTATTTACCTAGCCCACTTTCTGTAGCAACAGTGGTACTACCCTTCGAGCAGACAGTGGTGTGTTGAGGGGGGGGGATGTAGATGGAATTTCTTTAACTAATCTATATTATCGTTATCGGCATGATGTTTATTAGCTAGTTACAACTTCTTACCGATAAATTTTTTAATGACTAGTCGATTTGGAGAACAGGTTAATAATGACAACGCCTACAATAATGAACGTTATTCCAATAATCGCCGGAATATCAAGTTTTTGATCATAAACTAAATATCCCACCAAGGATATTAAAACAATACCGACGGCAGACCAAATAGCATAAGCAATACCGATTGGAATTCCCCTTAAAGCGAATGTTAATAGATAAAAAGAGGAAGCCATAGCGACTACAAAAATGGCTGTAGGGACGATTTTGGTAAACTGTTCCGTCTTTTTTAAAAATGACGTAGCTAGGGTTTCACAGATAATAGCAGCGGCAAGAAAAAGGTAATTTTTCATCAGAATCTTATTTGTACAAAAATACTCGTTTTTTTCTATCAAAAGCCAGTTAGTCAATGTAAGTTGTAATCATTCAAATTATTAAATATACAAAAGCCAACCTTTAAATGTCGGCTTTTGTGTTGTAGGTACAAATATTCTTTATTCCCTTACGGAGAGGTAAGTTTCCACTTCAGCCTCGGCTCCGTTATCATACTTTTGTCCATGAATAGTAAAATCAGCCTTGTAGGCTCGCTTTGAGTCTAATTCCCTATCCGCCCATATTGCGAACCAGGTATTTCCAATAGCTTCGGGCATTTTTCCCCTAGAGACAATCTTATGATAAACAGTTGTTTCAATGGTAAGCCCAACCATTCCTTCTGGAACATCATCGAGCGAATTGACTGGCAAACCAATAATTGTAGTGTATTCTCCTGTAAAATCCGTTTCATATTCCGTGTAAACAGCATAAATATCACCACTAGTTTTATTGGGTATCTTGTCTTGAATTTTTTGCTCCCAGAAATGTTGCCATAACGCTTCAATATCTATTGCAGATTGCCCATTTGCGTTTATTGTTCTTGTTGAAATTCCAACTATATGAAATTCTTGAAGAGCTTGCTTAATCATTTTGTTATAAAATTGGCTGTGATTTGTTAAACAAATTCTCGATTCCTGGCAAAACAAAATTGTCCCAACCTTTCGCAGCATGTTCCAATCTTTTAGGATCCCCATTGAAATTTTCTATAGTTGTAGTTAGTATTGTTTTTTCATCTTTCTCATCTAAATTATAGGAAATATGAAGGTAGTTTTCAGGCTTGATTTCGATTCCAAAGTTGGGGTCAATCGAAGAATACTTTAGACGCTTATTCGTTTCTATTTCCAAAATCTCTCCACGCTCTCCACTTTCATAACCTTGAAAATTACCTTTCCAAGTAATTTCGCTACCTACTTGCCAATCGGAATGTGCCTCACAATTGAACATGTATTTTTTTGTTTCAGAGGGCGTTATTAAAGCGTTCCAGACCTCCGACGTTTGTGCATTTAAACTTAATTTCCTGATTATGATATTTTCATTCATATTATCTGTATTTAAATTGTCAAACTTCTGTTGTTTTAGGCAATTACGTACCAAAAGTCAAGTTCCATGGTTTCCTTATCAGCAAGAGCCAATAGCTTCGTGCAAAAAGGATCATTAAAATAACCCATACAAATTTGCTTGGTCTGTGCCAGAGTCTTACCGATAGTTACTTCTGAAAATAAGTTAGGCCCCAATTGCCCAATAAAATGACCTCTGCTGTTGTCAAACCTATTTAGATATTCGTTTTCAATATCTTCGGAAATCTGCTTCAATTTTGAAATATCATCAGTATTATGAAGGGAGAATGTTCCCTTTTCAATACACGAGAAATCAGTTGGAATTAAAAAATTTTCTTTTTTGATGTTGTGGTATTCTACTTTTACAGAAGACATTTCTATCAACTGGAAAAATTCCTTTACGGAGGGCAGGTTTCCGAAATTAGATTCTAAATCCTTCAAAATTTGTATTGATTCGCTAAAAAGAACATTTGCATATTCATTATCGTAATTGCGAACCAAGCTATGGAAAATTAATCCTTGCTGAGAAGCAATAGCCTTTTCAAATGCTAATGCAGCAGCTAAAAGAGCATCATCAGTAACATCGGCTTTTTTTCTAAAGCGAGTGAACTCCATTGCCTTCGCAACCTTACTACTTATCCTAATCATATTTATTCTATTAAATTATTATGGATACAAAATTAGAATGGTGCTGTGACAGCTATATGGCAAGGGTATTTAACAATTTTTGTTCACCATTTCAATATATTCTTGGAAGGTTAGTTTATGAGGCTCAAATGTTTCATTTTTAACATTTAAGCTTTGGATACGATCCAAACGGAAAGCTCGGTAATCTTTTCTTAATCGGCAAAGGGCAATCAGTAACCAATTTTCCTGAGTTGTGTAAATAGCGAAAGGTTCGACAGTTCTTTCTGTAGTTTGATCGTTATCTGGTGAATAATAAGTAATATCGACCAAATTAAAGTTTGTTAAAGCCAGTTGAAGTAACGACAAACTATTACTGGTACGGTTCCCTTCCCAGTTTTGTCCTGAGCGAGTGCGTTCAGAAAGTAAGTTCGCCTTGCTTTTCGTATTGCTTCGTAATACGGATTTTATTTTGTTAATCGCACTTATATAATCCTTTACAAAAGATTCATCTTTATTTTTTAAGACCAATTGTTCGGCAGTAATTAGCGCATTGGCTTCGGTTTCGGAAAACATGATTGGCGGAATTCGATAACCTTCCATTAATGTATATCCCTTTCCTTCTTCAGTCAAAACAGGAACACCAGCTTGCTCTAATGCTTTGATATCTCTATAAACGGTTCGTTTACTGATCGAAAATCTCTCTGCCAATTCGTTCGCTGTTAAGAGTCGTTTTGTTTGTAACTGTGTTAAGATTGCGGTCAATCGTGACAGTCTTTTGGTATCGTTACCATTCATAAGGAGTAGTTGTATAGTCCATATATTATCAGCAAAACGCTAACTGCATGTTTCTTGTTTTTACCAATTTTATGAAGTAAGATGTGCTTGCTGGGATGATCTAGATATGGTTATGGAATTTTTGTATTATTTTCTTGTTTAGTTAATAAATCGTTCCCTTTAATTTTACGAAGTAATTTCAACATATCTTGAACATCGTCATCATCTAGATTTTTAAAAACGAGATCCACATCATTTAAATTTTCACTGACAAGTTTACATTGAATTCTTCCTTGTTCGGTCAAAAAAACATCGATTAACCTTTTATCGGATTGATTGATTTTTTTTTCCACATATCCCTTCAAAACAAGACGATCGACAAGACGAGAAACGCCGGCATTTTTTTCTACCATTAAATGAAGAATAGCTGCCGTTGATAAAGGTTCATCATTTTCGTACAAAATACTAAGTACGTTGTACTGCTGAGAGGTAAGATTATATCGGTTAAAGAACAGCTGGGAATTGTCATAAACACCATAAAAAGTGCTTACGAATTCAATTCCCAGAATTCTTCTCAAAGGTATCTCGTCTTGATTCCCTTCTTTCATATTTTTATTTAATTAAATAGCCTCCATCTACGGGCAAATAAACTCCCGTAATAAAGCTAGCGTCTTCTGAAGCCAAAAATAAGAAAGCTTTTGCAATTTCTTCAGGTTTACCTAAACGATTCATGGGGTGGAGGGACTTCATATAAGTTAATGTTTGTTCGTCCAAACCGCCGGAAAGAAGCATTGGTGTTGCAATATAACCAGGTCCTAGTGCATTAACACGAATTTTCTGGGTCGCATTTTCCAACGCTGCCGATTTTGTGAGGCCGATAACCGCATGCTTAGCAGAAGTATAAGACGCAATATTTCCGGTCGCAGTTACGCTGTCTAATGAACCCATATTTACAATTGAACCACCGTTTTCTTGCAGTCTCATTTGAGCGACCTGATATTTTAACCCAAAGAATACACCGTTCAAATTAATGTTTTGTACGCTTTGCCATTCTTCAATGCTCTTTTCATGGATAGGGCTCATGCCTTTATCTGTAATTCCTGCGTTGTTGAACGCAACATCTAGACTACCATATCTATCAACGGTTTCTTTAACTGCACGCTCCATATCTTCAGCTTTTGAAACGTCACATTGGATAAATTGTACTTCGGCACCTTCTTTTCTAATTTCTTCCAGTGTTTCCAGATTTTCTTTGATGTCTGCAATGACCACTTTCGCGCCTTCGCTAGCGATCAAAATAGCGGAGGCTTTTCCTATTCCGGAGTTGCCACCAGTTATAAAAGCTACTTTGTTTTCAAATCTTTTCATTTTAATCTGTTTTTAAATTTCTGTATAAACAAACTTAATGATTAGTCATTGATTATGTTCTGACGATCTAAAATTTGACAAAAGTTTATCAAAACTTAAAATTTTAGTCATAGAGTTAGTCAATCGAAATATCAATATATTGTTGTTTATCGTACGGCTAGCGTTGAAATAAAGAACTTTTCAACAAGAATGTTCAAATCAACGTACTGACTTTTACCGAGCGAATTTAGGGTACATTCGCTTTTTTATTTGTAAGTTGCTAATTTTAAGAGAAGTAGCAGGGTTTCTTTGGGAATATCACGAGATATCATTTCTAAAATGAATCATGGATTTTTTAATAAACATAGAGAAGAACAAAGAAGAATCTCAATCCTGATTGCGACTGGTTCAATTGCTCTCATCTTTTTTTAATTAACATATCGATTTATTCAAGAATATATTCGAAAAAACTAAAAATAAAGTAATCAATATTGATGGAAGGACTTTATTCGATTATCAATTTGTAATTAATAGAGAAATGAATGGAAAGTAACGGGCGAATTTTATTATCCAGCAATACTTGGATGGATTATTAACTATTCGCAAAAGACAAAATTTAACACATATACCTCCGAGCGAAAATATTCACGCATAAAATACAAAGGTTAAGCAACTATTTAAAAATGGAAAAATAAAATCTCCGTAGAGAAAAATAGCAATATTGGACAACCGTTAGTCCATTTTAGAAAGATATTTACCAGCAGTTAATATTTGCTAGCTTTCCAATTTTTCGTTCTATATTTCGCCGAGCGTTCTGCTCGTATCTCTGAAAAAACAGATCGGTTTTAAAAATTCTATCCATAGCCAAAAAATGTTGAAGTACACGCTTGCGTCCTTGTGGGAATTGAGGAGACAGCTCATATTCTTTCCAGATGTTTATTGCGTATTGATCGTAATAGGCAGCATCTGATCCTAAGATGGACATATCAGCGTCTAAAAAATAATTAACATCAGCATTCATAGATGCGGCATGCGTTTTTGTCGCCTCAATCAATTGTACGATGTGGTCAATACCTTCGACAGGGTAGCCAAGTTTTTTCAAATGTACAGCCGCCACTTCTGCACTTTTTGTTTCGTTACTACCATCTTTCATAAAATAAACGATATCATGATAGATCATCGCTAGAAAAAAAGAGGGGTAATCTTTGAGTTTATTTTTGCAAAAATCAAGCTTATTGCTGAAATTTTGAAGGTGTTCCAAGTTATGATAGAAGCGTTGGGGGGCACTGTAAGCATCCATTACTTGTTGCCAACAAGTTTCCACAAGGTCGACGTCCGAGCAGTACTCTAGAAGACAGTTTACATAATTTGCCTTCATTCTTATAGTATCTACATGCATAACATTATTCTTCAAGATGAAAGAACACAAACTTACGATCTTTGCGCAAGCTTTTCACGGAGCTATGGAAGAAAAGTCTGTCTGTTACTGTATAGACAAAAGAAACGGGAACATATTTAGGTATAGTTCGATGCTTTTTGAGTAGCATGTGTAAGTCAAAAGCTGCTATTTCTAGTTTTTTATTTAGTCATATCAATATATGTGCATTTAATTGGCGATCTAAAAAAGCCAGTCGAAGTCTTGTATTCGTCGATTCAATTACCTAGTACCATTCGCTTTTGTGATTTTTCTTTTTCGTCTTTTTTTAAAATTTAGCTCTGCGATGAGCATTCCAAAAATAATCAACAAACCTCCTGTTATAGTCCTGATTGTCAATTCCTCATTTAGTAGCAGAAATCCAGCAGTTGTTGCAAAAATTGGTTCACATAAATAAGTCAGAGCGACTTTCTCCTCTGCAATATAACGTTGTCCAATATTTTGAACGGTATACATATATGCGGTGGCGGGAATTGCAGCAAACAGTATTCCTTTCCAAAAATCTAAAGAAGTAGGAACCCAAACTGAAGAATTGTCGAAAATGGCACAAAGAAAACAACCTATTCCACAAAATAGCATTAACATAATAACAGCAGGAATTGGATTTTTCTCATTAGAAAAACGTCCTACCTGTAAAACATATAAGGCAAAACCAAAAGCACAGGCGATAGTCCATATATCTCCAATATTCAGAGACAGACTGTCCTGCAAGGCTATAAGGAATAATCCAACTAGCGCGATGCCACAAGCAATCCAGATTTTGGGTTCTACTTTTCGCTTATAGACTAGAAACTTTAGTATCGGAATCAAAAGTACATCCAGGCCCGTAATAAATGCTGAATTGGATACTGTTGTATATTTAAGCCCTATTGTTTGTAGAATAGTCCCAAGGAGCAGAGGTGATCCAATAAAAATACTTATTTTTAAGGTGCTAATTGAAATATATTTCAACTTCTTGTGGAAGATCAGCATCAGACAAAGACCAGCCAACAAAAATTTATAGGTGAGAAATACAAACGGAGAACTGCTGCCTATCCCAACTTTTACAAAAGAGAATGATATGCCCCAAAAAGCAGTGCCGATGATTAAGAGGATTAAATAGAAACGTTTTTTTTCCATACTACAATAGTGATAACTATACATTATACTATTAGAGTATGTAATGCTGGATTACAAAAGACAATATTATATCCCCTCTATTTCTTCTCTAATGTCAGGATATTATATTCTAAATGTTCTTATCTCCGACAAAATTAAAGCATTTAAAGAAAAAAAGGAAATAATTTTCACGGTCCGTCGCATCTTAAAAATCGACAAATTTATTTAGGTTTATGATATTAAAAGTATTGTTTTATTACATTGTCTTATCCACATAGAGTAGTTTTGAATCTAAAGTATTGAAGGGTAAAGTGATGTCAAAACCAGTTGTCAGATTTGTTTGGTCTGTTCGATTTTAGCTTCTATTTCTGCAATTTTAACTGTAAATACAACAATCTATACAACTCAATTCAAATTCCGATATTCAACAGGCGTTATACCTGTTTTTTGTTTAAAAAGGCGTGTAAAATGTTGTGGATATTTAAATCCCAATTCGTATGCAATTTCGCTAATGGATTTACCAGTATCAAAAATTCGGTTTTTTGCGGTGTTGATAATCTTAGATTGAATATATTCCTGTGGAGATACGCCTGTTTCTTTTTTTACGAGGTCTCCGAAATAATTGGCCGACAAATTCAATTCCTCCGCGCAGTAAGCTACAGACGGCAAACCTATGCTGAAAGGCTTATCGGATGAAAAATAGCTGTTTAGCAAATTTTCAAACCGTTCCAAAATACCTTTGTTAATATTCTCCCTTGTTATAAATTGCCGGTCATAAAAACGGGTGCAGTAGTTCAAAAACAGTTCAATATTGTTCACAATAAGCTGTTTACTGTGTTTGTCTATTGCGTGTTGGAGTTCATATTCTATTTTAGCTATACAATCCAATATGATTTTTCTTTCCTGCTCCGAAAGATGCAGTGCTTCATTTACTGCATAAGAGAAAAAATGATAGTCGTCTATACTTTTGCCGAGCGATGTGCCCAATAGCAAGTCAGGATGGAATACAAGAGCAATTCCCTGCGGTTGATAATAATCTTCTCCATTTTCGCCGATTACCTGCCCTGGTGCAAGAAATATCAGCGTGCCCTCCTCGTAATCGTAATTATTTAGTCCATAGCGCAAATCGCCGCAATAAATCTGTTTAAAGAACACGGTGTAGAACTCATAACGCAGACGTTTAAGTTTGCGGGGTGCTGCTTTATTTAAATTAACCACATTTACCAACGGGTGCAGCGTTTCATTGTTGTTAAAAACATTATACTCCCTTATTGTGCTGAAATTCAGGATACCATCCATTGCCTTATTATTTTAATCAAACAATACAAATTTACTAAATCAATAGCCTGCTTTTAACCAGTAGATTGTCAGTCAGTAATATTGGTAAGTAAAACAGTAACCAGTATAAATAACAAATCGATAATTACCAAGAATTTTGCAATATGAATAAATTGAGATAATTATATCACGATGCAATTTATGTGAAAGTATGATAAATAGCACAGGAAGAAATAAATGCAACCATGCAATCAAATATAAACCCTGAACGGATAATAATCACTTAAACAGCGATCAATATGAAAACAATTATTTTCGGACTATTCTTACTCGTTATGGGAATACCGTCGGCATTTTCACAAGGGACCTCGCAAGAGGAGGAAGTCATTGAACTTTCTAAAGACAAGTGGCAGTTGATGGCCGATAAAAATGTAGATAAGCTAAAAACAATATTTCACGAAAAGTCTGTATTCGTCCATATGGGAGGAGCTTGGGGTAAGGACCGTGAAATAGAGGTGATCAAAAGCGGTGGCATCTGGTACAAAAAAGCAGATATACACGATATCTCTGTAAATATCGTCGGAAATACAGCCATTCTCCTGAACAAGATTACACTTCTGGCGGTCGTTGGCAACAATGAAGTTATCAACCCATTTATGGTTACAGAAGTGTATCAAAAAGAGGATAATATCTGGGTATTACTGTCATTGTCATTTACAAAATTACTGTGATCCGTGATTTTGGTAAGTGAAAAGGTAATAAGTATAAGTCAATTCTTTTTTATGTTCCGAAATTTATAATATAAATAGAATGAAAATGAAGCGATTGAAAATCAGAGTTCTTATAGCAATAATAATTTCCATTTTCTTGTTTACAACCCAGATTAAAGCACAGCAAATGGCAACAACAGAAAAAAATCTAAGCCCGCAAGAGCGAAGCTTGATAGCCATTTCCGCATCCACCGCAATAGGCGATTTGGATAAGCTGAAAGTAACCTTAAATATAGGGCTTGAAAACGGGCTTACCGTGAATGAAATAAAAGAAGCATTGATACACACATATGCTTATTGTGGTTTTCCACGCAGCATCAGAGGCTTGCAAACCTTTATGGAAGTCATGAAAGAACGAAAAGCCAATGGTATTAGTGATCAGGTTGGCAAGGAGGCTTCGACGATTAATGAAATTGGGCTCAAGTATGAGCGTGGGAAAAAGATTTTAGGCGAACTAACAAAAACGCCGCAGCCTGAAACGCTTTCCGGCTATTCGGCATTTGCTCCAGCCATAGACACGTTTTTAAAAGAGCATTTGTTTGCAGACATTTTTGAAAGAGATGTATTAAGCTATGTCCAAAGAGAACTGGTAACAGTTTCTGTGATAGCTGCCATTGGCAATGCAGAGCCGATGCTAAAAAGCCATTTGACTATCTGTCTCAATGTAGGCTTAACACCGGAGCAGTTGCGGCAATACGTTGAGGTATTGAAATCAAGAATCGGAAAAAATGAAGCAAAATCAACACAAAAGATCCTGGACAAAGTGCTTAAAGGAGTCTGAAGCAGGAGCAGAAACTTTATCTTAGGATCTGATAAGCTAAACAGAGTAAATAAAACGAAGATAACATTATGATCTCGGAAGAAGTTATCCTGCATAAGTAAAGTCAAGAGTTGGAAAATAAATGATACAGCAATGAAACAGATCACACTTTTACTAATAACGATAGCCATGATAGGAGGTGTACATGCTCAAAACAAAAAAAGCAAACGAAAACCATTGGTTATTGAAACGCAGTGTAGTTTTGCAATAGGTGGCACAATATTGACTACATCAGGAAACTTTGAGGTAGCTAATGCCCTCAAATCCGACGGGCAAACGCTGCACGGCGACCACGCGTATGTTTTCTATCAGATTCCGCCAAAAGCAAAAAAATTACCATTGGTGTTTTTACACGGAGCAGGACAGTCTAAAAAAACGTGGGAAACTACGCCTGACGGACGTGAGGGCTTCCAAAACATCTTCTTGAGAAAAGGTTTTGGCGTGTATCTGCTCGACCAGCCACGACGTGGCGAAGCGGGTAAAAGTACCGTTGATGCGACAATCAGGGCTATTGCGGACGAACAATTTTGGTTTACACAATTCAGGATAGGAAATTATCCCGATTACTTCCCAGATGTGCAGTTCCCTAAAGACAAAGCCTCCTTGGAACAGTTTTACAGGCAAATGACCCCAAATACCGGTGCTTTTGATGCCTATGTTGTTACTGATGCGGTATCACAATTATTTGACAAAATCGGAAAAGGTATTCTGATTACCCACTCGCAGGGGTGTGGGATTGGTTGGCTTACGGCAATAAAAAATGATGCAGTTAAAGCAGTGGTAGCTTACGAACCTTATAGCGGATTTGTATTTCCTAAAGGAGAACTTCCAAATCCTATAAATTCAACAGGCCTTTTCGGTGCGTTAAGTGCTGTGGAAATTCCATTAGCCGATTTTGAAAAGCTGACGGACAAACCTATCGTTATTTACTATGGCGACAATATTGCCAAAGAACCGACTACAGTATGGAACAAAGATCACTGGCGTTCAGGCCTTGAAATGGCACAGCTATGGGCAACATGCATCAACAAGCATGGAGGCGATGCCAAAGTAGTACACCTTCCAGCAATTGGCATAAATGGCAATACACACTTTTTAATGTCTGACCTGAACAATGTACAGGTGGCCGACCTTATGGCTGACTGGTTGAAAGAGAAAGGACTGGATAAATAGTGGTAAAACATAAAATTATTACAAAAATGAAAAAGTTGACTTCAATAGTAGCAGTGGCTATGACAACATTTGCAGTAGATACAGTTTACGCGCAATATCATCAAAAGGCTGAACAAAATCCTTTTACGTTGGTATATGATGGAGCTATAACCAAAAATGAAAAAGGTCTGGTAAACATCCATCCCGTAACCTATAAGCTGAACGGATTTGATATAAAAGCTAACGTCTATACACCTGCGGGCTATGATGTTTCAAAGAAATATGGAGCAATAGTCGTGGCACACCCCAACGGCGGCGTAAAAGAACAGACGGCAGGACTATATGCACAGCAATTGTCTGAGGCGGGTTATATCACTATTGCTTTCGATGCAGCCTATCAAGGGGCAAGCGGTGGCGAACCTCGTCATACCGATAAACCTCAATACCGCATTGAAGATATTCGTGCAGCAGCAGATTACATTACGCAATATCCCGGCGTCGACGCTAATCGTTTAGGTGTATTGGGTATTTGTGGCGGTGGAGGATACACGTTGAAAGCCGCACAATCTGACAAGCGTATCAAAGCGGTAGCTACATTAAGTATGTTCAATTCAGGAGAAGTAAGACGTAATGGTTTTCAAAATTCCCAGCTGAACACTATTCCGCTACGAATCAAACAAGCATCTGATGCACGGGCTCAGGAAGCTACAAGTGGTAAAAGTCCATTGTCAGGTGTGGCGAGTATCAGCGACGAAGAAATCGCCAAAACGGCGGCTGATTTATACCGTGAGGGATTTGAATACTATTATAGAACCCACGCACATCCAAACTCAACCTTTTTGTACACCACAAGCAGTTTAATGGATTTGATGACTTGGGACGCTACCGATCAGATTGAATTGATCAACCAACCGTTGCTGATGATTGCAGGCAGCAAAGCTGATACAAAATATATGACCGATGAAGCATTCATCAAAGCGGTAAATGCCAAGAACAAGGAATTGTTTTTGGTAGAGGGGGCAACGCATATACAGACTTATTGGAAGTCTGAATATGTCTCAGAGATCCTAAGCAAATTGCTTAACTTCTATCAGGCGAATTTATAGTCGTAACATAAACTTTATAGAAATGGTGAAGGAATATTTAAAATATGGTTTGCTGCTATCGGTTATGTGGTTGGCAGCATGCAACGGTAACAAGGAAATGGAAAAAACTCAAAAACAAAGCAATCTTGTATTTCCGCAGGGCGAAAAAATAACCAATGCTAATTTCACAGGAACAGCGTACCTGCAATCACTTATAGACGCAGATAGTCTTAATTCTATATCCGTTGGCAATGTAACCTTTGAACCCGGAGCAAGAAGCAAGTGGCATACCCACCCTGCAGGGCAGATATTGTTGGTGATTGACGGTGTAGGTTATTATCAGGAAAAAGGAAAACCAAAGCAGATACTCCGCAAAGGCGATGCGATAAAATGCCCGGCGGATGTTCCGCATTGGCACGGTGCAAGTGCTGATACCGCCTTTGTCCAAGTTGCTATAACAGGACGCGAAAAAGGCGAAACGGTTTGGCTAAATGAAGTAACCGATAGAGAATACAAACAATGATCAAATCCTTATGGTAAATAGATAGAATTAAGAGAATAATGTCTTATGGAAAGTTCCGACGTCCAACTAAAATGAGACCTGATAGCATACAGCATAACGTGGTAGGGCTGATTCTTTTTGCATTCATTCGTTTGGTGTTTTTTTTTGAATATAGGCTAACCTTGAGTTCCCATCTTTTTTTAAGATAAAGTTGTGGAAGATATTTTGTCTCATTTAAGAATTTCAGTGCACTAACTAAAATAGTTAGGCTTATTCCTTAAGGCATCGTTCGAGTTATAAATTTATTAATTTTTGTTTATTCCCATTATAACCGAGAGTGAATAATATTTTTGCTCTTTTACTTAGTTACAAGAATATATTTGTGACGTACATTTGCATAATGTTAATTTCCAAATCTGAGCATTGTAGTAATATGAGTAAAGACCTTAATGTAAAATTTTATGACGAATTATCTGAGGATTATCATTTAATTTTTGATAGTTGGGAAGAAGCAATCAAACAACAAGCATTGATTTTAGACGAAATTATAAAGAGATATGCGAATTCAGATGCTTTAACGGTTTTAGATTGTGCTTGTGGGATTGGAACCCAGTCAATCGGGCTTGCATCGATAGGCTATAAAGTTTACGGTACCGACATTAGTGCTAAAGCTATTGATAGAGCAAAAGTAGAAGCAGATAAGCATAATGTTGTTATCTCATTTAAAGTCGCAGATTTCAGAACAATTGATAAAGATGTGGAGGGTGTTTTCGACGTTGTCATAGCGTGTGATAATGCTTTACCTCATTTATTAGATCGCAATGAGATGTTGTTGACAGCAAAGAATATTTGGGCAAAAATGAATGTAGGTGGTCTTTTCATAGGTAGTATCAGGGATTATGATAAAATTCTTGAAGATAAGCCACTTAGTACACAACCTACAGTTAAAGATATCGAAAATCGAAGAAGTATTTCTTTTCAAGTGTGGGACTGGATAAAAGATGACATCTACACTGTCAATCACTTCACTATAAAAAATGAAGAAGAAAAACTTGATACATATTTGCGAAAAACATTATATAGAGCATATAAAAGAGATCATCTAACTGCTATATTCCAGGAAGCCCAATTCGATGGTATAACCTGGTTAATGCCAGAACAAACAGGGTATTATCAACCTATAATTATTTGTAAAAAGGTATAGCTAATTTTCTGTTTTGATCGATAAAAGACATTTCGTTTGGCTTTTATACTCGATTGTAAAATGTATACTTTAGTATTGTAAGATTAGTTTATATGTACAAAACTTTAACTATATAAGTTGGTTAAGGCTTCTTTATATTTTATCCCTTTTAGGTATAGAAGGTTACTATACAGTTTTATATCTCGTTCTTTCAATTGTTGCGAAGTCGATAATGTGCAATTTTTAGTCGATAACGTAGGCGTTGTTTTTAGGTGAACATCTTACATTTGTTAGTGTAATGATAACCCATTTATAAACCGTAGAGCCACTCTCAAGTTGTCAGGTCTAGCAACTGTGTTTGTTCAACGGATTTTAAATAAAAGAATTGGTATGAATAGGAGAACAGTTATTAAAATGTTGGGAACAGCTATTCCAGCGCTTTATTTAAGTAAATTTTCGTATGGTCAAGGGGATTGGGCAAAGGTACCGTTTAGTCCGGATTGGGCTTCGTTAGAGAGGTATCGCGTTCCCGAGTGGTTCCGCGATGCTAAGTTTGGCATTTGGGCACATTGGGGGCCACAATGTCAGCCCGAACGTGGCGATTGGTATGCTAGGGGGATGTACGAAGAGGGATCTGATCAATATAACTACCATGTAAAAACTTATGGACATCCTTCGGAGTTTGGTTTCAAAGATGTTATAAACCAATGGAAAGCAGAACAATGGGATGCAGACAGCTTAATGGATCTCTATGCCCGTACCGGTGCCCAATATTTTATGGCACTTGCCAACCATCACGATAATTTGGATCTGTATGCTAGTAGTCATCAGCAATGGAACAGCACAAAAGTTGGCCCGAAGAAGGATATCGTAGCTGGATGGGAGAGAGCGGCAAAAAAAAGAGGTATGCGATTTGGCGTAAGCGTACATGCTGCACATGCTTGGACATGGTATGAAACAGCCCAGCGATCGGATAAAAATGGGCCATTCAAAGGCATTCCATTTGACGGTAAATTGACCGAATCAGATGGTAAAGGACGATGGTGGCAAGGACTAGACCCACAGAATCTTTATGCACAGAATCATCCTCTGAGCAAGAGTAGTGAGGATGGACATAGTATTCACAAGCAATGGCACTGGGACGTCAGTACAGGAGTTAATGTTCCCACCCGGGCTTATTGTGAAAATTTCAGGGATAGAACAATAGAGCTTATTGATAATTATCGTCCCGATATTGTATATTTTGACGATACAGCGCTCCCACTATGGCCTATAAGCGATGTAGGATTGGAGATCGCAGCACATTTCTATAACGAGAACCAAAAATGGAATGGTGGTAAACTGCAGGCCGTAATAAATGGTAAAATTCTCAATGAACAGCAACGTAAATGTATGGTCTGGGATATTGAACGTGGGCAAAGCAACAGGATAGAACCCGAACCATGGCAAACATGTACTTGTATAGGTGCTTGGCATTATGATCGGAGGATATATGATAGTAACCGTTATAAATCAGCAAAGACCGTGATCCATATGTTGGTAGATGTGGTGAGCAAAAATGGTAATCTACTCTTAAGCGTGCCACTGCGCGGTGATGGGTCTTTAGATGATAAAGCACGCCGAGTAGTTGAGGGAATTGCCGATTGGATGCAGGTCAATTCAGAGGCTGTTATAGGAAGCAGACCTTGGCATGTTTTCGGAGAAGGACCTGCACAGGAAAATGCGCCTGAATTAAATGCACAGGGATTTAACGAGGGAAAAGGTAAACCTTTCACTGCGGAAGATATACGTTTCACGACAAAAGGTAAGGATTTGTTTGCCATAATATTGGGAGTTCCTGATCAGGAAAAGGTCCTTATTAAATCGCTTGGAAAAGCGAATGCCAAGCGAAAAAAAATAAGTAAAATAGTGATGCTAGGTCGTGCAGATAGCTTAGGTTTTACACAACATTCGGCGTATCTGGAAATAACTCTTCCCAAGCATTCGAAAAGAAATGATATAGCCTTTGTGTTTAAGATATCATAGTCATTAACATTCTAGTTGTTCATTGATAAGTGACCGATACATGTGGTAAAGTTTCACCTTAAGGAAGAGACAGTAAAGTAAATGGAAATCCTATTATTACAGCTTTGAGCGCTGATATTTAAACGATATACTATGAAAATTTTGAAAAAATAGTGTCTCTTTCTTTGTGCCTAATATTATTATTTGAGCTTTTATGGTATATAATCTATATAGGAATTTATATATCTTTGAGTATTCATGATCACCATACCAGCACCTCAGTACAAGCGAATGGAAGACAATTTTATGTTACAGGCCTTGCAATTTTCTCCAGAGCCGACAGCTATTTATGCAGAGGAAAACATGATCATTCAGTTTGCAAATAAGGGTATGTTAGCACTTTGGGGAAAAGATGCTTCGGTTGTGGGTAAGCCTTTACTAGAGGCAATCCCTGAGCTTATCGATCAACCTTTTTTATCTATTCTGCAAACAGTTTGGAATACATCGCAAAGCTATGCCGTTACTGGAGCACCTGCAGAGCTTATCCACGATGGAATTCGGAAGATTGGATATTACGATTATGAATATAAGGCGATCCTCAGTGAAAATGGTGAAACGCGCTGTATACTGAATACAGCACGTGAAGTTACTTCTGAAAAAGAATATCTACAAAGCCTGAATGAGAGGGAGAAGACTGAAAAGCTGCTGAAAGAACAGATGTCTATGACATTGGAAAATCTCAACGCTAAAAATCAGGATTTATTAGCTTCCATGATGCTTCTTTCGGAAAGCCGTGAACATGTACGTACGATTATCGAACAGGCACCCGTGGGAATTGCCATGCTTAAAGGCCCTGAACATGTTATAGAGATTGCAAATCATGCTATTCTGCAGATATGGGGTCGGGAGGGTAGTGACGTTATAGGGCTGCCACACCGTATAGCGCGACCTGAATTGAAAGGGCAGCCTGTCTATGATTGGCTTGATAAGGTCTATTCCTCAGGAGTGCGAAAGACAAATAAGGAGTTCGCGGTTAGTCTTTACCATGAAGGTGGTTTAAGAAAGGCCATTGTAAATTCTATTTACCAGCCTATTTTTTCAGGAGAAGGTGAGGTCACTGGTGTGCTGGTGATATTGGAAGATATTACCGAGCAAGTAATTGCACGTAGAGAAAATGAAAAAGATCAGCATATGCTGGCGTTGGCGATTGATGCCGGCCAACTCGCTACTTTTTACTATGAGCCGGCTACAAATCTCTTTTCGGGGAATCAACTCCTGCATGCATGGTTTGGTCTACGATCCCGAGGGCAAATTGATCTCTCACAGGCACTTGAAGTAATCATTGATGATGATCGGCAGCGGGTTGTAGCTGCGATCAATCATGCTCTTAGTGCGGAGTCGACGGGCGAATATGCTATTGAATACCGTATTAAGGCTCCCCAAGAAGCCAATGCCAGATTAGTACAGGCAACTGGACAGGTTTTGTATGACAGTAGGGGGAATGCGGTAAGTTTAAATGGAACACTACGCGATATTACCGAACAGAAGAAAGATGAACAGAGAAAGGATGATTTTATCGGTATGGTGAGTCATGAACTTAAGACTCCCTTGACATCTCTAAAAGCATATCTCCAGCTGATGCAGCGTGGAATTGTTCTTTCAGAGGACTATGATCCTAAAAATGCATTGGATAAATCGCTTCGTCAAGTGGGCACTATGACCATGATGATCAATGGGTTTCTCAATATTTCTAGGCTAGATGCAGGTAAAATGGTTTTAAATAGAAACTACTTTAATTTTAAAACACTGTTTTCCGAACTTCAAGAAGAGATGTCGCACATGATCCAAAGCCACCAGGTAATCTTTGAGCTATCAGAAAATATAGATCTTTATGCCGATCGTGAAAAGATTTCACTCGTCATTCACAATCTGGTGGGGAACGCCATAAAGTATTCGCCAGTTGGATCCAGCGTTGTGCTGAGCTATTCGGCAGCCGACAATAATATCTTTAACGTTCGTGTATCAGATGAAGGCATGGGAATTGGGATGGAAGATCAGCACAAAATATTTGATCGTTACTACCGGGTCGAGAGCGCAAAGATGGGATCTATCTCGGGTTTTGGAATCGGTCTATATCTATGCCGAGAAATCATGGAACTGCATAAAGGTTCAATAGTCGTCGAGTGCAGTGGAGAGAAGGGCACAACTTTTAAACTTACTTTACCTTTGCAGTACCAACCAGAATAGTCATCGGTATCGATAATTATCGCTTAATATTTTTAGATATCTCTTTGTTTTCGGAATGAAATCGGAATGCCAAAAAAAGAAAATGAGTTTCTTGGTCAGTTAATGTATTGTAATAACTAAACTTGAGAGTAATCATATTTCAAGTTTAGTCTTTGCCGCTTTTATTAGACCTTCCAGCCAGTCCTGATGGCCATTGATCATTGGATTGGGGTTTTGCACAGCCAGTTCCCTGGCGGGTTTTCCGATCTGTGATTCTTGGGTCAGGATACGCACTCTACCGCCGTCAAGGTTTTCAATAAGCCATGCGTGGATAACATCCAATCTTGTTTCCTCATTCCCTTCAGCCCATCCGTGCCAAGAAATTCTGACTGGTCTACCATCTACAGGAGGTACAAATTCAGTTATTTCAGCTTCTATTGGAAACCCGAATGTTTTAAATCGGAAGCGTGAATCTGCGGTGAATTCAGGTCCGCCATTACCGTCAAATTCTATATCAGATGAATTCGCATAATATTTTGGCCAGGCAAATGGATTGTTAAGATATGGCCAGACCTCTTCTGCTGATAAATCTTTTACAATGATCTCATTAGAGCAGTAATTATCTGTCAAACCTGGAAGATATTCTCTTGGCCAATTGATTGAATTTTGCATGTTCTTTATTTACTTTTTCTGTAATTGAATAATGATATTATTATTTCGCAATCGTTACTGATGTTATACCATCAGGGCGTTGGATGGGCAAACGTTTGATTTCCTGTCTTGTCAACAGGTCTAAGACAGAAACATAATTATTTGGGGTACAGGAAATAAACATCCTATTGTCATTGTCAATATAGATTCCAGCTCCTTGTCCAACTTGCATCTGCTTTTCCAATTGCAAAGTCTTTCTGTTGTAAAAGAGTAGATCCCCGGTTTTTACACTGACAATACACACTGTTTTACCATCTGCCGTGATCTTTAAACGATGAAGCCCCTGTACCGATGTGTTGATCTCGTATTTGATCTCTTCTTTCTCGAGATCAACTATCACAATTTTTCCATCCGGTCTAACGGTCCACAGTTCTTTTTCATCTGGGGATACGTCGAACCCCTCAGCTCCAAGACCAATATCCACTAAGGTCTGCCGCCACTCATTTCTAGGCTTTGCACCTGTTGGCAATACACCTGTGGGGGGCATATATGGCGGAATTTCCTTATTCTCATAGATGCTTAGTGTGCCACTTTCAACATTGGTCGTGTAGAAAGTCTTGCCGTCTTTTGTCAGGTAAATTAGGTGGGTAAATTCCTGTCCCGTCCCCAGAGCCTTAACAGGTCTGTTTTGTTTGAGGTCATAGATGACCACATTTTTGGATCCCTGAGCGGTATACCACAGTGAATCATTCCTAAAAACCAACCCATGTGGAATGGTAAAAGGTCTTGTATCGATGCTTTGTTCAGGTTCAAGCGTTTTAAGGTTAATCACGTTTATTTCATGTCCGCCAGCGTTCATGAGCGGAATTGAAACATAAGCTTTAGTGCCATTGCTACTGGTTACAATTTCGTGCGGATCATCGCCTACCGGAATTTTCTTGATAACGTCCAATGTTGTATAATCGATGACTACAAGTTTCTGTTCTCCCTTTGAGAGCGCCAATATGTAATGTTGCTGTGCAAAGATTGTTATATTGGAAACACAAAATACCAGTAGCAGTAAATTCTTTATAGGCATCATAACTGTTGTTTTCTTTTTTTATACAATAACATCCTCTTTTTTGAAAATGGACACTAAATGGAGCAGGTATTCCTGTTTAAATTTTTCGACCAATTCTGCAGATCCATTCTTTTCTACATCGTGGAAGTGTTTGCTGGGCATTTGCTGAAGTCCACAGAATGCGTTCATCCTATGAAAAGGAAACAGTACGCCGTCATCAACGCTTCTGCCATGAAAGAATTCCTCTGGAATGATAAAAGCATCCTCCGGAGCATTCCATGTGGTTGTTACCATATAATGTTTATCCTGCAACAGACCGCCTGTTCCGTAGTTACGCGTAGGATTGTCGGCTTTTCTTCCATCACTGTAATACATTCCTTTTCGATGCCCTGCAGTAAATACCCTATCAATGTATTCTTTCAATGAAAATGGGATATACATCCACCAGATAGGAAAATGATAGATAATGGTGTCAGCCCAAAGAAATTTTTCTATTTCTTCTTCAATAGCATAATCTCTATCTCCGGTTTCGGTGATTCTGAGCGCAAAGCCATTTTCCGTATTAAAGAATGATCTGTCCCACGAAGTGATCGTTTCATTGAGCTGCCCCCCAGAATGGGCGAATTTCATCCCGGCATTTATAATCAATATATTTTGCATTTCAGTATGTTAAAAATCTATATGCAAAATTATGTAGGGTTTTTGTTAAATAAAAATAATAGTATTTTTGTATAACTATAAAAATATTTATATATGAATGCTAGTTTGGAATGGTTCAGAACTTTTAAGGCAATTTATGAAACGGGTACACTGAGCGGTGCGGCGAAACAGTTATTTGTTTCACAGCCAGGTGTGGGGATACATCTCAATTCATTGGAGACCTATACAGGCTATCCCTTATTTGAGCGGAAAGCCCGAAAGATGGTACCCACGGAAAGAGGCCATTTGTTGTATCAGCAGATGCAACATTCTTTAAATGTTCTTGAAGAAATTCAGGGGCGTTTCAGACGAAAGTCTGGAGCAGATCGGCCTACGATAAGTGTTGGGATGTGTGTCGAAACATTTCAACAGGCACTTGAACAGCATATACCGTATATTGATTTTAATCTGATCATGCAGTTCGGAGAAAATGGGAAACTGACCGAGCTACTTGAAAATGGCGGAGCAGATCTTATCCTGACTACAAAGCCAAAAGAGGACAATATTTTAGAATTTGAAGCCTTTGCAACTGAAACACTCATGGTGGTCTGTGGAAAAAATACCGATCTAAGCGTGTGGGAAGTATTGGATAAAAAAGATCCAAAGGCTATGCGTGATTGGTTTCAGCAGCAGATCTGGTATAATACAGCCTCTGATATGAAGTTGTTAAACCAATTTTGGGAAGCTAATTTTGGAATCATGCCTGAATTTGTACCTAATTTTATCGTTCCAAATAAATTTTCAATCATCCGCTGTCTTTCTGTAGGTAAGGGTTTGGCGGTTATCCCTGATTTTATATGTCGTGATGCTTTTGCTAAAGATGATATAAAAATTCTCTGGAAAGGGGTAAAGGACGTTACAAATACGATGTATTTTGGAACAAGAAAAAAAAGTTTGTACACCGAGCAGATCAAATTTTTAAAGGAGACACTCGCTTCCGAATATCAGGACAGTCGTAAAAAATACAGCAGTTAAAGCCGCCTTTTTTGGTATAAACCTATAAATAGCTAAGCGCTATGTTTTATATTTTAAAATAATATTAAGTGCTGAAATTAGAATTTAAGATGTTTTTCCAAGCTTTAACTATGTCGAGGTCGAAAAAAGTTACTTTTCTACCACAAAATTATTACATAGCTGCAACTTGTATTTGAGTTGTTGCATCCATATAGTCTGATTTTGTTAATTCATTTCAGTTCACGATAAGGCATCTTCAGCACTGAATAGTGCGGATTGAGACAAAAAATATCGTCATAAAGTAATATATCTTCGATTTTTGTAAAAACAGGAAATGGAGATGGATTTATTTTTTGTAGGAAAAGTGGATGAGGGTCAGCATGACTTAACAAATTATCAAACTGTCAGAAGTTTTGATTGTCTGTTGGATGCTTTATCCGAGCTGATCTATCAAGATGTGGATGTCCTTGTCGTGGATGAACTCCAAATTAAAGATGTGTTTGAAGAGTTGAAAATATTGATGTACCTTGGGGTGAAAGCGATGTTATTTATCAATAAAACAACTGTTGATGGTCGTAAAGTGCTATGCTTGATGTAATTAACTGAGATGGATGAGATACAATTAAAGGAGCAAAAATCGGTCGGACCTTTGCCGACCCGCTTAAAGCGGATGCTTTTGGTATGCTTTGCTTTCACGTTATTTTATCTTGTTAGTTATGTCATAGACCCCTACAACGCTTTTTGGATTGGTTATTTTGATCGTAATCTGTATGAAGTAATTACGGAATGGGTGATCACTTTTATGTTCTGCTTGCTTATCTCTGAGTCAAGTATTTTTATCCATCGCAAACTTAATCAACGAGTGCCGTGGACGCGGAACAAGACTAAACGCTTAACTCTAGAAATCATTTTAAACTTTAGCGCGGTTGTGATCTTGATTATGATGAATATGCTCTGCTGTGCCCTGATCTACTCCGATTCTTCCGTGTACAATTCGGTGCCCTCGATTGAAGAAATAAGAGGAATCCTGCAATGGATAGTAATTAGTTTACTGATTTCGTTCATGATAATTTCTGTCAACACCGTAAGCTATCTCATTAATAATTGGATAGAGACGTCCATGGAAATGTCACGTCACAAGTTGCAAGCAGCAGAATTACGGCAAGCCTCTATACAGGCTGAACTCAATTCGTTGAAATTACAACTCGATCCACATTTTATTTTTAACAACTTGAGTGTTTTATCAGAGCTTATTTTAGAAAATCAGCAACTAGGATTTGAGTACGCCGAGAACTTTGCAAAGGTTTATCGCTTTTTATTGGTAAACAGTAAAAAAAATATGATATCACTGGAGGAAGAAATCAAGTTTCTTTATGCTTACATCTTTCTTATAGAGAATCGGGTAGGTGATGGAGTCAATTTTGTTATCGACGTTCAAGAGCATAGTAAGGCAATGTATATACCTCCGCTAACTTTGCAATTGTTGATAGAAAATGCTATCAAGCACAATAAAACCAACCGCAAGAATCCATTGATCATTACGATTTCCAATCCCTCACAAGGTCTCCTTTTCGTAGAAAATACATGTTCTCCTATTGAAAATGCCGAGATTAGCTCGACAGGAATAGGATTGAACAATATTATTAATCGGTTTAAACTTTTAGGAAGTGATGAGCCAATGGTTTTTAAAAGTGATAATTTATTTAAGGTATCTATAAAATTACTGCCATATGATAGAAAGAATAGTAATTGTTGAGGATGAAAAACCAAATGCTGATCGGCTTAAACGCTTAATCGGAGAACTCTATCCTAGGGCTGAAATTAAGGCCGTTTTGGATAGCGTGAGCGACGCCGTGGTTTGGTTTAGGGAATTTGGAGATCCCGATCTTGTCCTCATGGACATTCGGCTTTCAGATGGGATTAGTTTTGACATATTTGAAAAGGTGGCAATTGACTGTCCTATTGTTTTTACAACCGCTTATGATGAATATGCTGTTCAGGCATTTAAATACAATAGTGTTGACTATATTTTGAAGCCAGTCGAAAAGGAAGAGTTAAGAATTGCATTAGATAAAGTTCAGGAATATGGCATGTTGAGTAACAGTCAAGAGTCATTGGAAAAGTTACTTGCCTATGTTAAGCCCAAAAATTATCGTTCAAGGTTTTTGGTTCCATTTCGTGATGGATTTCAAACCATTTTAACAGGCGAGATATGCTGTATTTATACAGACATGAAGCTAACCAAGGCAAGATTGCAGAACGGAAAGGACGTTGTGTTAAATATAAGTTTGGATGATTTGGAAAAGCAGCTCGATCCAAGCATATTCTTTAGGGCAAACCGTCAATTTATTATTCATGTAGATGCGGTAAGCCAACTCGTTCATTACTTCAATCGAAAACTTAAAGTAGTCTTGCATAAAGCTGATTTTGAAATTATTGTCAGTCGTGAGAAATCTAATCTGCTTAAAGATTGGTTGGATTCATAGCACTATTATACCTCACTTCGCCGCAAGCTATTTTTTTAATTTTACCTGTTTCTTATGTTATTTCTGCATGAAATCTTAGTAAGTTCATGCCAATTGCACCGCATAAAAAAAGGATCGGCCCCTTTCAGAACCGATCTACCCTTATAATAATTACCTAGCGGTTGATTATTCGACTCCTCCACCTAGCGATCGATAGAGATCAGTAGACGCATCCAATCGTTCCTTTTGAATGGATATAGCTTCCAAATCGTTCTGTAACGAGTTATTTTGTGCCGTTATAACCTCTAGGTATGTAGCCATACCACTTTTATATAAAAGCATCGCGTCGTTAACTGCTTTTTGCAAAGATTCTTTCTTCTGTTCAACGAGTAACACACGTTGGTCTGCGTATTGTCTTTTAGCCAGTGCGTCAGATACCTCTGCAACGGCATTCATCACAGATAGACGAAACTGTTCGGCCGTTTTTTGTTGTTCAATTTTAGCAACTTCATATGCCGTTTTGAGTCGTTTATTTTGAAAAATAGGTTGGGCAATGTTTCCAGCCAAATTTTTCACCAATGATCCAGGAAGATCAAACCAATTATTGAATTGAAAGGAATTTGTCCCAATAGATGGTGTCAGCTTTAAAGAGGGATACATTTGTGCTTTTGCTAAGCCTGTACCTGCATTTGCTACCACGACAGCGTACTCCGCTGCACGTACATCTGGCCGTCGACTTAACATATCCGCAGGTACGCCCACAGGAAAGCTTTCTTCAAATGGGGTTTCTTCCAGTCGCTCAGCTCGCTGTATAGCGGTTGGAAATTCGCCACAAAGAATGCTAAGTGCATTTTCTTGCACGGCGATGTTTTGCTTTGCCAATGGAATGAGTAGTTCGGCCGTCTTTTTTTGAGCTTCCGCTTGATCAACAGCTAAAGAATTGGTCTGGGCAGACTGAAACTGAAGCTTTATGACCTGCAAAGTGGCATCACTAAGTTCGGTGTTTTTGGCAGCTACTTTAAGCTGTTCGTCTAATGTAACCAAGTTGTAATAGGCCTGCGCGACCTGCGTAATGATACGTGTTCTCAGGGCAGAAAGGTTTTCATGCTGCATAAAAAAGTTCGCACGGGCAGATTCTTTCTGCATGGACACTTTGCCCCAAATGTCTGCTTCCCAAGATACTGTTAAAGTAGCCGAGTAGTCATCAAGAAAATTTTCGCCAGTAAATTGCTCACTTAGCGACCCGTTTAACGAGGTTTTTGATAAATAATTCCTTGCCGCTGAGATCGTTAAATCGGCAGATGGGAGAAGTCCCAACTTCGCCTGCCTATAAGATAGATCCAATTGCTGGAGATTAAGCATTGCTACCGAAATATCCTTATTCCGTTCCAATGCCTTGTCAATGAGTTTGATAAGGAATGGGTCCTTAAAAAATGTCTTCCAAGGAAGGTTGACCGTATCTCCAGTAACCACAGTCGTATTCCTATAGTTTTGTGGTATGTCCAGTTCCGGACGGCTATATTTTTTTCCTACAGAACAGGAGGACAGCAAGGCTGCCACTCCCAAACCGTAGAGCATGTTATTTATTGTTAATGTCATTACTCAGCACGTTGAATTTTTTGATTTTTATTTTTACCAGATACTTTTTCCTGTAAATACTGAAAGAGTATGTATAGAATAGGTATGACAAACACACCTAGTATTACTCCAGTGAGCATTCCCATAGCCGCACCGGTACTTATTGATTTGTTACCCATAGCAGATCCTCCTGTTGCTACCATCAATGGGACCATCCCTACAATGAACGCCAAGGAGGTCATGATGATAGGACGTAAACGCGATTTAGCTCCCTCAATCGCAGATTCCATAATTGAATAACCTGAAGCTCTACGCTGTACGGCAAATTCAATGATCAAAATTGCGTTCTTGGCGAGTAAACCTACCAGCATAATAAGTCCTACCTGCACATAGATGTTATTATCAAGGCCAATTGCTTTGATTGATGCAAATGCGCCCACAATCCCTGTTGGAATTGACAGAAGTACAGCTAGAGGCAATAGGTAGCTTTCGTATTGGGCCGCCAACAAAAAGTATACGAACATCAAACACAATGATAGGATAATAATAGTCTGATTTCCCGCAGATTTCTCTTCTAAGCTCAAGCCTGTCCACTCATAGCCAAAATCTGACGGCAATTTACTAAGTACATTTTTTTCTAGATTTTCCATGATATCTCCATTACTGGCACCAGGTAATGGCACAACACTAATGGTAAGCGCGTTGAAAAGGTTATATCTGTTCAAGGATTCTGGACCGTAGACTTTATGCAGCGTTACCATAGATTTAACGGGAACCATTTGGCTCTTGTCATTTCGTACAAAGATCTCGTTAAAGGCAGATTCATCTGTTCTAAATATACCATCCGCTTTCACGCTTACTCGGTAGAATTTCCCAAAGCGCGTGAAGTTCATCGATTGATCTCCGGCGAAGTAGGACTGAATCACATTCATCATTCCACTTACCTCAACGCCCATCTGTAGAGCCTTATCCTCGTCCACCTCAAGTTCTAGCTGTGGAAAATCAGTACGGAAAGTTGTATATGCATATTGTACCCCGGGCTGCTGCATGATTTGACCAATAACCTGATCGGACATCTTTTTCAAATTTTCTGGTGATTTTCCAGTTTTATCCTGAAGAACAATTTCAGCACCACTTGTTACACCATATCCTTCGACAGGAGGACTCCGAAAAGCCATCACTGTTGCTTCTTTAATATCTGCAAAATCAGTGGTTAAATTTGCAAGGACCTCATCAATATCCTTTATTTCACCGCGATCTTTTTTGTCCTTCAATTTGATGAAGCCCATACCATACGCGGGACTGGCACTATTTGCGAGAATATTAAAGCCTGTAATTGTCGAACTTGATAGGACCGCTTCATTCTTTTTTAAGATTTCGTCAACACGTGCTGCTGCTGCCGTCGTACGATCCAATGCCGTACCAGGAGGCATACTTAAGCTGTAAATGATGAACGAATCATCCTCCATAGGAACAAAGCTTTTCGGGGTACTCATCATTAGCCATCCAGCAATAGCCGTAATCAGCACGATCAATGACGCTCCCAGCCATTTTCTTGCAAAAAGGAATTTTAGACCGTTAATATATTTACCCGTGAGATTATCAAAACCGACATTAAAAGCTGTGAAGAAACGTTTACCAAATCCTTTTTTTCCTTCCTGTATATGATCATGCCCATCTGCATGATTATTTTTAAGTAGAAGTGCACAAAGAGCAGGCGTTAGGGTCAAAGCGTTGATCGCCGAAATAATGATAGCGATGGCAAGTGTGTAGGCAAACTGCTTGTAGAAAATACCAGCTGAGCCAGTCATAAAGCCGATCGGAATAAACACCGCCGACATCACCAACGTAATCGAAATTACAGCACCGGTAATTTCCCCCATTGCACTGTGTGTTGCCTCTTTTCCCGTCATATTGGTACCTTCCATTTTACTGTGTACGGCTTCTACCACAACGATCGCATCATCTACAACAATACCGATTGCCAATACCAGTGCAAAGAGCGTAAGGACATTGATGGTAAAGCCGAAAGCAAGTAAAAAGAAAAATGTCCCGACGATTGCTACCGGTACGGCAATAGCTGGTATAATAGTAGACCTGAAATCCTGTAGAAAAAGAAATACGACGATAAATACCAAAATGAACGCTTCGATTAATGTCGATTTTACCTGTCCTGTTGCTTCATCGAGTCTGTCTTTTGTACTCATTAGACTCGTGTAATTAACTCCAGGAGGGAAATTCTTCGAGGCGTTTTTCAGTACATCGCGAACACCAATTTCAATATCGTTGGCATTTGATCCGGTAGTTTGCAGTATCGCTACAGTTACTGAATTTTTACCGTCCATTGTCGAGTTCCCACTATAACTGAGCGAACCAAACTCAATCCGTGCTACATCTTTAAGACGTACCAACAGCGCTCCATCTCGTTTTACAACAATATTTTCGTATTCATGGGGTTGATTTTTCTTGCCCTTATATCGCATAACATATTCCAGTGCTGCGTTTGATTCCTCGCCAAGCTTGCCAGGAGCAACCTCGATACTTTGATTGCCAATTGCCGACGTCACATCTGCAGGCTCAAGACCATACGAAGCCATTTTTTGCGGATTTAACCATACCCGCATGGAATAATCTTTTTGTCCAAAAACCTGTGCCTGACCAACACCTGGTACCCGCTTGATTTGCGGAATTACATTGATGTTTACATAGTTTTGTAAAAATAGTTCGTCATATTTTTTGTTGTCTTCTGTAAAGACGTTAAAAATCATGATCATACTATTCTGTTGCTTAGACGTGGTAAGTCCCATCCGGATCACTTCCTGTGGAAGAATCGGAGTGGCTTGCTGCACTCTGTTCTGCACGTTTACTGCCGCCTGATCGGGATTGACTCCTTGCTTGAAGATTATGCTGATGGAAAAAGATCCGTCGTTACTCGCAGTCGATTTGATGTACTGCATATTTTCCACACCATTGATCTGTTCTTCAAGTGGAGTAACCACAGAACGGATGACAGCCTCACTATTTCCCCCTGGATAACTCCCTGATACCATAACCGTCGGTGGAGAAATATCCGGAAATCGCGTTACCGGAAGCCTAAGCAGTCCAATAAAACCCAAAATCAATAACACAACCGAAATGACGGTTGCCATTACTGGTCTATCTATAATCTTTTTTAACATGTGATAATTCGCTAAATATTAGTTTTGTAATGTATCTTGGTTACTAATCGTTGGCTTGACCACTGTACCGTCAGCCAGCTGGTCAATACTGTTCACCGCGATTTTATCGCCCGATTTGATACCTGATTTTACAATGTAATTAGATCCTGATCTCCCATCAATCTCTATTGGTGTCATCGCAATTTTATTGCTATCCGCTAGTGCATAGACAAAAAATCTGTCTTGGATATCCTTGACTGCTGCCATTGGTAAGCTAATCGCGTGCTCTAAGCTCTTTGTAAGCACTATTCGAGCTGCACCGCCTGAGCGTAAGATCTTATCAGGATTCGGGAAAACCGCCTTTAAGGAAATTGTTCCTGTATTCCGATCTATATTTCCGCTAGCAATTTCCACTTGTCCCTTCTGATCATATTTTCTTCCATCAGCCATAATAATTTCTACAGTATTCATGCCCTCATCCGTCTTCCTCGCTTGCATAAAGCGTAGAAAATCAGATTCATTGAGGTTGAAGTAGACAAATACCTGATCTATTTCAGACAAGTTTGTCAAAGCATTGACATCGGATGGGGTCACCAAGTTTCCCACCCGACTAGGGATACGGCCGATGTATCCACTAACAGGGGCTTTGATTACCGCAAAATCTGCGTTCAACTTTGAAGAACTGACAGCAGATTTTGCCTGTGCGACCTGCGCACTCGCAGCATCGTATTGTGCCTGAGCGGTCTTTAGCTGGAGGTCAGAAACAACTTTACCCTGTACCAGTGGTCGGATCTTTTCCAGTTCGATTTGTGCATTGGCCTGCGCTGCGATTGCTGCTTCTAGTAAGGCCTTGCTATTATTTACTTGTTCGTTAAATACCTCACTTTTAATCTTGAACAATGATTGTCCTTTATTGACGTAATCGCCTTCCTTTACATAAATTGCTTCCAAATAACCGGACACCTGCGCTCTGATGTCTACATTGACTTTTCCTTCAATGGTTCCAGGATAGGTCTCTACTATAGTGGTTGGTGATTCCTTTAATAGTATAAAATCTGCATTAATTGCGTGCTGTCCAGTAGCTTCTTCTCCTCTCTCTTCTCCACATGAGCTAAGCATTAAGCCGAAAGCAAATACGGCGACGAATAGATTGAAAGTTTTACTTGCTTTGATTCCTTGCTTTACCATTTTTTATATAATTAAAATTTCAGCACAAAAGACCACAGAATGGATCTATTCTAAAAGCTATTAGTGACTGAACTGGTGAAAATGGCTTCTGAAGCGATACCGCTCCTTGCTGAATCAGCATCGCTGGAATCTATTTTATATCAGGATTCCCCATTTCTTATCGTAATTATTGTAGGGTGAAAAAATGCTGACATGCCTAAGGTTACTAGCAATCGCCATTTAGTTGAATACATGCGGTAATAGAATTATATTGTTCCGTTTCAGTATGAAGACGTTTCGATTTCAACGTCGATTATTGCCAGTTGAGTAAGTTTCTTCACTCAGAACAACATCAGCTTTAATAATTTTGTAGCCACTCGAGGAAGTAATTTAGTACGATGAACATGAAAAAATTAATCTTAGCAAGCGCGTTATTTACGATAGGGTTATTCGCAAAAGCACAAAAAATTGAAATCTCATTCCTAAACCGGTGAGAAAATGGAAGTATGCTTTCAAGAGGGAGTCGATTTTAGACATACACTATTGGCATGAATGACTTTCTGATCACGGAGACTAAAAAACGTCTAGGTACCGTGATTCCTTCTAAATGATCTCGTTACGCAATTCTACAACAAATACAATTTATATATGCAAACTATAATAGTAGCTACCAATTTCTCCAACGCGGCAGATAATGCGCTCATTTATGCCACGGAAGCATTGTTCGGAAAGAATTACCAGATTGTAATTTTTAACTATTTTTCCACCTCCATCCATGTACAGCACGCAAGGCTACCCGCGCAGGAGGTTGATAGGCTAACCAATATTCGAAAAGAAAAATTAGGTGATATAGCGAAAAGTATTTCTTCGAATTATGGATTGAAAGCAATTCCATACTTAGCATCAGGAAACTTATTAGAACAGCTAGAAAACTGCATCAAGGCCTTCAATGCCGAAATGGTGGTTATTGGAATGGCCGAAAAGAGCTTTGAACAAGATCTATTGGGAAATACGACAACGATGCTCATCAACAAATTGCAGACGCCCGTACTTAGTATCCCCTCACATTTACGTTACAAGGAAATCAAAAAGATTCTTTTTGCATGCGATGTTCTTCGAGGAGTTCATAAGAATATCTTGGAAAACGTTCGAAATTTTGCGCAGAACTTTGGCGCTAAAGTGGAAGTCTTTCACGTAAGGAAATTTGCGGACAAATTGATTGCTCCAAATAGCATGGAGAGTATCCTGAATTCTTTGGAAGGGGTCGAACATTCTTTTGTTGATGTGCATGCTGAGGTGGTGATAAAGGCGATAGAGCAAGAACTGGAATCCTCACAAGCTGATATTCTTGTTATGGTTCCATATAAATACGGATTTTGGAGTTCGATGATCCATAAAAGCCTGACGCGTACTATGGCTTCCGAGTCTGAAGTTCCTTTGCTTTCGATCCATCTAAAATCCTGAATAAAATCGAGGTAGCTTTTTCTTAACCATAATAAACTATGTTAAACCACAAAGAATAATCAATTATGAACATAGCCGAATTTGTCCACAAAAGCCTGGACGAAGTTATACCGACCATAGAGAAGTATGGTTTTGTAAAATTGAAGATCGATCATCTTACTGAAAACACAAATATCTCTAGAAGTCTGCTCTGGCGATATTTTGGGGGACTAAATGGCCTGTTACAGTTGGTCCTTCGGCAGGAGATAGAAAAGTGCTATACACATATTTGGGAAAATACAACACCTACCGATGATCATGAAGAATTGCTAAAGCAACTGCAATTTTATCGCAAGGAGTTTACTGACGAAAGTAAATTATTACAGCGGTATAGAGAGGATAGTAATAATATGTCCAAGAGGATAAATCAATTAAAAATCGAGGTGGCGGAGATTGAAGAATATGAGCGCCTTCGCTTTTTCTCTGTATTTATTTCCAAAAGTAAAGTGATAGAATAGCATAAGTAAAATTTATGGCAACAATTGCGCATATTCTAGTTTTTTCAATATGCAAGAATTTGATATTGAGACGTAAAGAAATTATGGAGTATCTAAAGCGACATATAGATGACCTTGAACTGATTTCTATTGATTTAGCAGATCATCGTTTTACAATGTCTTTAAAAACAGATGACCGTAGTGAGGAGCTAATTTTAAATTTAGTAAAATTGAAAGGTCTTCAAGTCCGTTTTGTCTCTTCACAATTTGTGGATCAATCAGGATAAATCCCAATCCATTATCTTATGGCTGTATAACTTGAGGATGTATATTTAGCACGATACTGTAATAGTATTTCTGTTATGATTATTGCGTTCTGAGTGTGTAAATTTCTTCGACGCTTACCTTATTTTTTTGAACTTTATTTATATTCTTTCCTTCTTTTGTCCATAAATATGGATAAAAAACAAATGCTTCATTCGTGTTCAATGTTTTCAAGTCATTTTTCCAACTATCCCAACGTAAGTTCTTATAAAAATCATTTATTTTACCATTAAAGCAGAAGTAGATAAAATCCGTATATGTTAGGTCTAGTTGTTCAAGTTTTAAATTGTCAGGAGACATGTAGTAAATTTTGCCCAAATCATTTCCTAAATCTCCACCATTTAACAAGAAAAATCCACCTACGGCATCATCAGCAATAATCAGATGACCTGGTCTGTCTCCAAAATTCTGAAAAGTTTTACCTTTATTCCAATTTGGTAAATTTCGATTTACTTTATCACTTCCCGAACCGTAGATTCTGATCCATCCATCGTCGATCAAAATTCCTCCGGTATGAAAAATTATCGCACCCATTGGAGAACGTGTTGAAACTTGTGTGTTAAATAATGCTTCTTTGGATTTTAACGAATCGTTCTCTAAGATTTGAACTTTATTTCTTGCGTCATTTTTCCACTCTTTTATCAGATTTATTGCATCTTCATTTTTGTCTATGAGTTCATTTATCTGTCGCATTTGTGTCTGCCCAAAAGCAAAGTTAGAAAGCAAAAGTAATGTTGCAATTACGGCTCTCAATCTCATACGAAATTGTAAAATCATTGCAACGGATAAGCATTTGTATATGCTAACGTGTAAGATAGTTAACAGCTTTAAGTTCATGAAAATTTCGTTTGAGAATCGGTCTATTTGTCTATTGGTTTCCATTTATCTTTCTTGAAATATACATTGTGAAATTTCGGTGAGTAAAATACCAAATAAAAGCTCCAAGGACTTCGATAGACTGTAGGATTACTTGTCAAAATATGGTGAGTTGGCTGTTCCATATTAATTATTAGTCTTGCTGAGTTGTAAGGTATAGTCGCTGTGATTGTCCCACGATACGTTTTTAGTATTTTTTCTTTGTCCGTAACGTAAAAATAAATTGAGTCGTTGTCATTAATTTCTAACCTAAAGTTATCATATTGCCAATCTGCTTGTCGGCCAGGGAAATATGCCCGATTAATTACATATTCTCCGTAGTAGTCTTTTTTCTTTAGCTCTGTTTTCGCTGTTAACCAATGCATTGTCCTAGACAGAAATACAATTCCTGATATTCCAAGCAAAATTAGTCCAAGTGTTTTACCGAATATTTTCTTTTTCGACAGTAACCATGTTATTAATAGAATTCCTGTCAATGGAATAAATATGAAAAGAAAAAATAAATTAAAACCAAATCCCATTTAATTGTCTTGTTGAAAATCAATATACATAAAAAATACTCCCAAAATAGCAGAACTCCCTCTTCACTAGCTTGTATATCTTTTAAATCATTTTGTACCATCTATGTAGAGACAAAACATCTTTCGCCTTTATCTTAATGGTATACGGTACCGCCTTTCCAGAAAGATAGGAGAGGATCATAATTTAAAAGCCTCATTCTATTTCCAATTTATTGGTTTTTCTTTGATATAATTAACGATACGGTCAAAGTCTTCTCCATTTCTGATGATATGTTCGTAATAGTTGCGTTGCCAAACATGATGTATGTTGGTATTCTCACATATAAATTTTGTAACACCAATTTTAAAACCTCTGACAATCGAAACTACCATTTTAAACGTACCATGGAGGAGCGGTTCTTCTTTCAGTCGTCAAATTCGATTTCATTTTTTGTCTTTGTCGCCCAGTTAACAATATTATTTTTTATTCTTTGTTTATCGTCAACCGTTAGTATTTTCTTTGAAGGGAATGACCAATTTGTCAAACCATTGAAGTAATTCACAATTATCCGCTGTTGATTTTTACATTAAGAAATTCAGCAAGGATTAGTGTTCTTAGTTATTATAGTTAGTGCTTATCTATTCAATATAACTACACCCCCATCTTTAATTTCTAACCGCCACATATACCAACTATCTACAGTTTTCTTTTTACTAATCTTTCCGGCATTCCATTCTGTTATTGTTTTGAAAAAATCAACTAATTCTGTGTCAAGACTTTCATTGCCTGATTTTGTTACAACGTGAAATCCACCACCAACTTCTCCTTTACAATTAACAGCAAATTGGATAGAGGCTTTACCTTCAAAAGAAGGGTTTTCTTTTGCAAATGATATTGTTTCGTTTAACTTCTTCTGAATTAGTTCAATAGATTGTATAGGTTTGGCTTTAACTTCTTTTGCGTTAAGCCCTGTCAAAAAATATACCGTGTTTGGATTACAAATATTATCTGGTTTAATGCCTTCGGCATTCATTATCATTTGTCCATACGAATAGCAATTGATTAGAAGAAAAACAATTAAATAAAGAATACGTGTCATATAGTCTTGTTTTTTGGTTATAATATTATTTAGTGAATTTTGCCCGTTTTTGATTGGATGATACTTGGTTATTGATTACTTCAAAATATTCCCATTTTTTGTTAATTACTTTCTTATAGATAATTTGTCCATTTTCATACAGGACGAAAGTTGGAACATCAGATCCTATCACCATAAGCCAAGGGGCAGTTTCAATTAATGTAATTATAGGTTGTCCGTACTTTTCATTAAATGTTTGTCCAATTGAAATAGTTAAACTTAAGCTCAAAAGAAATACTAGGATGTATCTTGTCATAAATGTCGTCAGTTTATAATTCGTGTAAAAGTGCAATCGAAGATCGAATGTCGAGGCTTTTGTACTCGGCTTTTATTTATCAAATAGTTTTTCGAGTCCATAAACTTTATTTTTTTTCAATAAGTTTATGATTTCGTTGTGTAATTTTATTATTTCTGACTCTTCCAAATTGTTCTGTTTAATTAAATTATCGAGGTTCATAAATTTGATTTTCAAAGTGTCAATTAGGATATTACTCTCTATATTTTTAGTGAAGAGCTTTCTTTTAGCTTCTTGAAAAATTATTCGCCCTTCTTTTAATGTCATATGATTTGGCCCGCTTTCTTCATTTACTTCAAAATCATCAGCACCATCGTCTTCCCAAAAACATATAGCACAAATTTCAAACGAATTTCTTTCGTCTAATGTAAAGTAACCACAAACCGGACAAGAGTTTTTTAAAACTTCTGTACTATTAACATCTGCTCTTTGTAGACCTATTTTTAATTCAAAGTTATTATGAAAAAAATCTCTTCGTTCTTTAAGATTGTCGATATAACTTTCTTGATTTTTCATTTTTTGTTGTTTCTTAACCTCACTCAGCAGAGCTTATTGATTAACACAGATTTTTATTCTTCGTGGGTGTCTAATTTCCAATTTTTGTCACCTCTAATTTTCTTCCAGTCCCAATATGTTTCATAAAATTTATCATGTAACCAATCTCCAACCGGTTCGGAATTTTCGTTAGGTTCTTCATCTATAATTTTTAGTCCAGTCCAATCTTCATTGTCATTTTTTGGAAAGCCAGTTCCGTCAAATAAGTTTAGCATGTTGAATACGATAGCTGCTGAATTGTCCGCAATAACTTTTCTTAAAGCATTTTTTAAGTTTTCATTGTTGCCAAGCTTTTTAAGTTCCTCAATTTCTAATTCTGTCAAACCACAATTTGGCGGATAAGTCAAAAAATCAAACTCCTTTTTGTCAAGAATATTAGTAACCAAAGTGTCAGCATATTCTTCTATGTCTTGATGTGTGTCAAGCAATAACGTCTTGGCGTTGTTGTTCGATAACTCCATTATCTTACTATTTTGTCAATTGAAGGTTTATCAAGCCCTAAAAAATCTAATATTTTCTTGGCTTTACTTCTATCATCAGTTAGTGCTTTATCAAATTCATTCATAAGTCCGCAGACAAAAAGTCGTTCATTAACTGTCATCCCTCCCAATCCGTCAACTTTACTAATTGCTTTTATTATTTCTTGGTCTGTCATTGTTGCAGGATATTTTATGATTTTTGCGAACCAATTACGTTAGCGAAACTAATATACAAAATCTTCCGCCTATCTATCTTTATACTTGCGTTTCATTTTTTGAAGCCTATTCGCTTTATCCGCCAGTTTGTATACCCTTCAATTATTTTAACAGGTTTATCTTCTGTGCTACTTGGAGGTTGTCTTACGGTATTGATGTTCAATGGTAAATAGATCTAAGAAATAAACCGAGTTTAGGATTTAAGCTGTTTTATTGCTCGCATACTGTTCTATTTTTTTAATAAAAATCACAATAAAAATTCCAATCTCCTGTTTTTAAATTTTTAGCGAAAAATATCGTCCCACTATCAACTATATTCAGGCCTACTTTATCATCAGATGCAACTTGAAAAACAAATTCGAAATCATCCCCAAAATAAACTCCTGGTTGGCAAAAACTCGGATAACCACCAAGTTTGTGTCCATATTGATTCTCAACTATATCATAATAATCTTCTATAACACCTGATTTTTCCAGTTTTATAATTTCATCCTCCATTTCACTTGTCAAACCGCCCCCATCCCAAACAGGATAGTCTTCTTCAATCTTTATCGGTTTTAATGGAAATGGTTTTAACCCTGAAATAGGATTGTTCAAGTCTTTTATTATCAGCTTATCCGATTTTGTATATTCTCTTATTAGCCAATTATTTCCATTCGAAGCTAAATCCATAGGCAGTTCTTCTGATATAAAAACAGTTATGACTCTTGTTTCTGATAATACTTTGGGAATGGTTTCAATATCGTCCAAACAAAGTTGGATTAAAGGAATCATTAGATTTCCGTCTTTGTCTTTTGGAATTTCTTCATCAGTTTTATAGAGATAAACTTTACCTATCCAACTTTCAGAAGTAGAATTAGTTGGTTTAAATCCGCCCGTTTCAAATTCTACAGCTTTTCTTACGATTCGTTGCTTTATTTTTGCTATTTCATCCATTGTGATTCTTTTTGGAAATTTTAGATCAACATGCAAGTCCAGGGCTTGCTCTAAGACATTGTTGTGACTTGCTTATTTTGTTAGGATTATGCGCCTATTTGATTGTCGTCATAACCTTTTAAGCGTATAGATTTTCGGTTGTTGTTCATGAGTTATTCTTTTAGATCTAATATACTTAAAAATCTTTTAATCATATTACGGTAGGGATAAAAGGTGTTTCGCCCTTTCCTCATGTGTTCAAATAATCATTTATCCCTTATCAACCCGATAAGTCTATTTTTATACTTATCCAGCTATTTGGGTACAAAGTAAAGCGGTCGACGTAAAAAAATGTATATTTATCTTTTATAATATTATAATATCATTTAACGTACCTTATGCTTATTAACCGGTTTATTATGGTATGGCTCTACTTTGTAATAAAAATAATATCTAAATGGAGAAGAACACTTTAGATTCTTTGAAAGAAAGTTTAAAAATAGATGAGGCAACTAAGGTGGGCTGTTATGGTATTTTCCTTGATTGCAGTGACTCTAGGAAGGAAAAATACTTTATAAAAGCAAATAAGGAAGGATTAAATCTGTTTGCTTATCAATTATTGTGTGCAGCTCATGATCTGGCTGAACAGGAAAAAGAGAATGCATACGAGAGAATAGAACTTAGCCCAAGCGAGAACGTATGGATTTATAAGCACTCTGAAATTAATCTTGAATTTATTGAATCTCCTCAAATGCGTATTGAAGAAGAATCTGAATCAACTGAGGAGGGATGGAAAAACTGGGTCGAAAAAATTGGATGTTCAGTTCTATTCGTGTTTTTAATAATTTCTTTGGTTATTGGAATTATTACAATTTTTTCTCATCTATCTTGATTTTCAATAAAAAGAAATTGGATACTTCTTTTTTTTGTGTTTTCTCTTTTTTAGTCATGTTTAAGGGTTGAAAATGATAAAGTTAGCATATCGATGTATTATAACCAGTTACTATGTTAATTTTTCTGACATACAGTATGTGAGTGTTTATACTTCGAAAAAAAGAATTATTGATACAGTTTTTAATGAAAATCCTGGGGAATTGTCAGTATAGAAAATTAGGGCGACATTGGTATGGAAATTTTTGAAGGAAAAAATATTGAACAAAAAGATCTAGAGTTTGTCGATTTTGAGGATAATCAATTTATAAAATGTACTTTCTCAAAATGTGTAGTTAAAGACAAAAAAATATGCGGGTCAAAATTTAAAAATTGTAGTTTTTATGATTGTCAATTTATCAATTGCAATTTTAATTCGGCAATGTTCCAAGGGGTTGGCGTCTGGAAGGGCTGTCTATTTGAATCAAGTGACTTGTCGAAGGTAATTATTGGCTCTATTCGATTGGAGGCATCGTCATTTTTGAGGAATAGAATTAAAGAAACTACATTTGATGGTACTTCTTTCAAAAAGATCGTATTTGAGGGAGAAATATTATCAGCATGGTTTTACGGAATACCTTACTCGGCTAATCTGTATAAGAGAGATTTTTTGTTCAAAAAACAACCTAAGGATCTAACGACCCCAGTTATTGATTTCACAGATTCGCTATTTAAAGATGTTACTTTTTCCAGAGGGATAGACCTATCTAGAGTTATTTTTCCTAAACAGGAAAATTTTTTAATTATAAAAGATCCTAAACGTTTTTTCGAGTCCTTTTTATCAGAATCAGAAAGAATTTTTTCAGATATTGAATCTCTGACCTTTTGTAAAAGACTGGTAGATAGTTTGTTTTTTAAACCTGATAATCATATGATGCCTTTGGTTACGGTTAATTTGGGGATATTTTATCCATCCTTAAATGCAGAAAGAGATGGTAAAATTGTTGAAATTTTAAGGAAATTAGCTGTGTAGTATCCTTAGTTTCAAATGGAAAGCAATAATCAACTTTTTAGCACTTAATTGTCAAATTAGATTTTTTGTGCACTGTCTATGGATAGCGTACAATTATTTTAATATTCCTTTAGACTTCACTGAAATCTCTCGTGAACCATTTAAAAGTCGGAAGATTTTTCGCCGTTTATCGCATATTAAAGTCGGACAATAGCATTGAATCTGTAAAAGCAGAAGATATTTTTGGAAGGGAAAGTATTTTTACTAAGTTTGTATAACTGGTTATGTAATTGATTATTTGAAAATAACCATATAGTGAGCATAGTAAGAAAAAATCTTAACGCAGAACTAATGCAAGAAGTAAGGGAAAAATTATCCAAATAGAAAAAACAAATGTCAGTTCATACAGAAGATAGAAAAAAGATAACTGTGCTTCAACTCAAAAAAATGAAGCAACAAGGTGAAAAGATAACTGTACTAACAGCCTATGATTACACAACAGCAAAAATAATAGATGAGGCAGGGATTGATGTGATATTAGTTGGTGATAGCGCCTCCAATACAATGGTCGGTAATCCAACCACTTTGGGCATTACACTTGATCAGATGATCTATTATACAAAATCTGTAGTAAACGGAACTAAAAGATCCTTGGTTATAGCCGATATGCCCTTTGGTACAGTATCGGGAAATCCCTTAAAATCGCTCGACGCCGCAATACGGATGATGCAAGAGACAGGAGCAGATGCCATTAAAATAGAAGGAGGTGCAGAGATAAAAGAAGATGTAAAAAAAATAATTGATGCAGGCATTCCCGTGATGGCACATTTAGGACTAATGCCCCAATCTATCAACAAATATGGAACGTATGCAATCCGAGGAAAAGAAGAGGCGGAAGCAAAGAAACTTATTGAAGATTGTCTTTTAATGGAAGAATTAGGAGCATTCGGCATATTGCTTGAAAAAATCCCAGCAAAACTTGCTTCCCAAATTTCGAAACAAATAAGTATTCCTACAATCGGTATAGGTGCAGGTGTAGAAACAGATGGACAGGTCTTGGTTATACAAGACGTAATGGGTATGAACAAAGATTTTTCACCCAAATTTTTAAGACGTTATGCAGATTTGCATACCATAATGACAGAAGCAACAAAGCATTATATCAGTGATGTAAAAACAAAGAATTTTCCCAGTGAAAAAGAGAGCTATTAAGATATCGTAAAAACTAAAATATGGATTTATTCAACAGAACAGGCAAAATGGCATTGGGGAGTAGATTACGTCTACTAACAGCAAGAGTTACGGAAGATGCGGCAAAAATATATGAGCTCTACGATGTGGATTTTTCACCAAAATGGTTTCCTGTATTTTTTGTTTTATCAGAAGACGGAAAAAAAACTATTACAGAAATAGCAACCGAAATAGGACACTCCCAGCCATCAGTTACAAAAATTATTAAGGAAATGGCAAAAGGAGGATTGGTCAAAGATAATTTAAAATCAGAGGATAAACGTAGAAATGTTGTGGGATTGACGGAAAAAGGACAGGAATTAGCCTACAAAATAATAAAGATACAATGTGCCGACATTGACGTAGCCATTGATGGAATTATCGCAGAAGCTACACATAACCTTTGGGAAGCGTTAGCAGAATGGGAATTTCTTTTAGAACAAAAATCTATGTTCAAGCGGGTTCAGGAAGAAAAAAAAATGCGCGAAAGCAAAGATGTTGAAATCGTAGACTATGAGCCTAAATATCAATCTACTTTCAAATCCTTGAATGAAGAATGGATTTCTTCTTATTTTGAGATGGAAGAAGCCGATTACAAGGCCCTGGACCACCCCGAAGAATATATTCTTAATAAGGGTGGACAAATATTGGTAGCGTTATATCAGGGCGAACCTTTAGGTGTTTGTGCCTTGATTAAAATGCAGGACAAAAACTATGATTTCGAAATGGCCAAGATGGCGGTTTCACCTAAAGCACAGGGAAAAAATATTGGTTTTTTGTTGGGAAATGCCATTGTGAATAAAGCCAAAGAATTGGGGGCTTCAAAAATTTATCTTGAAAGCAACACTGTGCTCAAACCAGCAATCAATTTATACTATAAATTAGGGTTTCAAAAAATAGTAGGTCATACCACACCATACAAACGATGCAATATTCAGATGGAGTTGAACCTAAAAAAGTCATAATGTACCATACAAAAGTAGCAGTCGTTATTTTGGACGACCTTTTGCCTTGGCAAAAAATGAATGTGGTTTCTTTTCTCGCGGGTAGCGTTGCCTTATCTTTTCCTGAAGTACATGGCGAAGAATTCGTAACCGCAGATGGAAGAAGGTTTTTACCTTTTATAAAAAATCCAACTTTGGTGTATAAAGCAGATAATTCTGAAAAACTTAAGCGAGCCTTTAAACGTGCAAGCGATAGAGATTTAGCGATCGGAATTTATACGCGACCATTATTTGCAACTCGATCAGGAGAAGAGAATGTGATTGAAATTGCCAGTAAAAATGTTGATGAACTTGATCTAGTTGGTATTATAGTTTATGGTGAGAATAAAAAAGTAGATAAGGCACTTGACGGACTGAAATTTCATGATTAGGCTTACCAACTCAATAAATTAAATTAATTTTCAAATCTATACATATCATTAAATGAGAAATTTATGTACGATAGAATAAACAAGAGTTTTGTAAAACAGGGAATAATGAAAACTCTAAATGCGCAATTAGTGGAGGTCGAGAAGGGACAAGTGCAGATTAATTGTGCTTATTCAGAAGGCCTAACCCAGCATAATGGCTTTTTTCATGCAGGCGTTTTGACAACTATTGTAGATAGCGCTTGCGGTTATGCTGCATTAACTACCATGGCGGAAAATGCAAATGTCTTGACTGTAGAATTTAAAGTTAACTTTATGAAACCTGCAAGTACGGATAAGCTTATTGCAATTGGTAAGGTTCTGCAAGCAGGTCGAAAACTAACCATTTGTTAAGGATATGTTTATGATAGTAGTAAAGAAAAACTCATCGCCAAAATGACCGCTACAATGATTGCTGTATATTAATCATTGTAGCGTTGCTTTTCGCTTATAGAATAGTATTTTGTAAATTTCATTATTCCTCTTCGACCAAATATATCGATTTACATCTTTTTAAAATTACAACTAGCTTTTACAGTGTACTTGGCAAAAAGTTTCAAAAAATAAAAGCTGACATTAAAGACGATGATTGTGAATAGGGGGGATGTGAGTACTATATGATCTCTTATTTGCAATGTTCATTAATTCTGTCTTTTGCATAATCCGCTCCAAGTTCAAGAGCTTTATTCCAGTTTTCACAAGCTCTCTTTTCATCCTTTAGATTCAGATAAGTATTGCCCAAATTAAAATATGCCTGTTGTTTATCTTCTACGTCAGCATTGTCAAGTTGGAGGACTGTATGATAATCTGCAATTGCACCTTGATAGTCTCCATTTTCATCTTTAAGACCGCCTCTATTTACTAATGCTTTTGAAAACTTCGGTGCAATTTCGATTGCTTTATCGTAATCTTTAAGTGCGGATTTCCAAGCATAAAGCTCATTTTTAACAACTGCTCTTGAGTAATACGCGCTGGGCTCTTCGGGATCAATGGCTATTGTCAAACTCCAATTAAATATGGCACCACTTAAATCGCCATTGTTATAGCAATCAACTCCTCTGTCAAAGTAATAGTCAGATTTTGATGTATCTAAGTCCGGATATTTAGCAGACTTTGGGTCAAATAGTCCTCCATAAGCGTCAATTGCAGCATCAAATTCATAACCACGCTTGTACATATCTAATCCCCAATATAGTAAATTGTCTGCTGTTATTGGAAACTCATTCGTTTCGCCATTTATTTCCCAGAGTTCATCATTTTTTTTCAGCTCTTGAACCGAGTATAGATAATGAGTTTTAAGGAATTCACCCAGCTTTACTAGATTTTCTTTTTTGTCTGATACAAAAGTAAAATCCATTTTGGTCATAGTGTTCTCCTTAAGTCCATTCTCTGCCATATTATTAAAAACGTCCTCGGCAGAAACCATTTCTTTTCCAAATCCGTCAACAAAGTCGTCCCATGTGATAAACTTATTTTCCTTTTTATTTTGTGCACAAGCAGTTAATATAGTTAAACAGAGTATTAGTAGTGTCAGGTTACTGTTTCTCATTTTGGTAGTCGTTTTTTTATGCCAAAAAGATAGAAAATTTTTAGCTTATTTTTATATTCGGATTTTTGTCATACTTTGTAATAAGTAAGTGTTTTGTTATAAATGGTGAAATATATTTATGTAACAATACTTATATCGGGCATTTGTAATTTTATTGCATGTAACAGTAGTGCACCTTCAGTATGGTTGGTGGTTCGAACAGATTTCGTGTATAAATTAGATAGTATAGAATTACAGGTTAACGGAGAACATGAAATTTTTGTTGACACGATCTTAAAAGAAAAAGATTCTAGGTATCCTCACTTTAAGAAATTACTAAAAATTTCAGATAAACAGCGAGTTAACGTAATTTTCAATGATGTCGATACTTCCTTTATCGTTGATCCGACAAAATGTGAATTAGTATTTGTTGACCTGACCAATATGTATTTGTTGCAGGAAAATCCGGAAACTAATACAACTAGCGACCTTTTTTTCGGTAAAGCGTACGAAAGTATTGGAATAAAGTGCGTATTTGTACAAGAATAAAGATTGGATGTTTTCTTAGCTTAAAAATAATATGGAAATATGGAGCAACATTTTATAAAGTACACCTATGCGTTTTTTAAAACCCTTGTAGAACTTCATAGTTTTCGAAAAAAAAGAGAATCAAATGAAGGACAATCCTATGTGGTGGAGTATAGTTCAAGCAACTTTGTGATTAAAATTGAAAAGTACTTCCGAGAATTTTATGTCTCAGTATATAAGATAAATAAACCTGATCACGAAATCAATCTCTTTAATTTGTTGGAATACTTGACCCAAGGTGCTGAAAAAACACCTAAGTCTGATTACTTCCGAAACGAAAAAGATGTAGAAGAATGTTATAAAAAACAAATTGACCATATATCTACCGTGATACACGAAAACTACATATTAATAAATGATTTTTTTAGTGGGGATAGTTATGAGTTAAGGATTGAAGAATTTGAAAAGTATTGGAGGAATAAGCATCCTGAATTCTACAAAAAGGTATGATAAAGAAGAGCCGCTAATACGGACTTTAAGACTTTCTCAGAATTAGGGTTAAAAGATGGAATGAAAGCATCATCAAGTAGAGCCTTGGAGTTTGGAGGACAATTTTTAGGTGAAAGGATATAAGGAGTTGGTTCCGTGGAGTGTCAGGTAAGTTTCTGCTGACGGTGCGAGAGTTTCTAGAATGGGGACATCAGACATTCCAGGAACTCACGGTAGCGGATTTTACGTAAATTTTGAAAACTTTAATACCTAATTTTGCTAAACTGGTTAAAATGATGGTCGATTAGAACTATCATATTTATGTATGGTGGACTTGGATCTGCATTTGGTAATTGGGATAAAATAACTGCTTACCAATTGAAAACCGATCCGTTGACAATTGCTCAGGATGCAACTATTTTGCCAGAGGGCTAGGGAACATAAAAATGGTTTCACCTTATGGATGAGAGAGTAAAGTAAACGGGCATAGTATTATGAGTATGATTAAGAGTTTGGAAAAAAAATAAGAAGAATATGAGATATTTTCTAGTAATAATTATTTTTTTATGCTACAGTTGTGAACCACCTTTACCCGGTTTTGATTTCGATCTTTTCAAAGGAACTCCTGGCGAGAAGCTTGCAAATGCTGTTAGAGATCAGTCGGAAAAAAAGATTAAAGAAATACTAAGTACCTCGAATATTTCACCGGATATAAGGGAACCGATTCATGGACGCACACTATTGATGTTGGCGATTGCGAATAACTTAGAAGAGTCTGTAAAATTTCTATTGGAAGCAGGTGCAGATCCAAATATAAGAACTGGGAAAGCTGGAGGTGATGTCTTAACTCCGATGCTTTTGGCATGCAATCATATCTATAGACGACGAGTCTGTGACCTTGATGTTCTGGAAACCCTTATTGCGTATAAAGGAAATGTTAATGATAGTGTGCCTAAACAATTTCTAAACGCAGATTATCAGTCACTTAATACGCCTTTACTTGAAGCTTGTAAAGGCGATTGTTTAGAACTGGTTAAGTTGCTTGTGGATAACCGGGCTGATATCAATAACTATGACTATCGAGAAGGAATAGGTCCGCTTTCCTATGCAATCATGTTTAATAATCTAGAGACCCTCAGGTATCTTATTATCGACAGGAAGATAAAAATCCCTAAATATTGCTGTATTATCCAAGCTTATGCTGAAACTCCACGGATAGAAATGACTGTAGAAGAATCTTTAATGGATAATAAATATGAAAAAGGTTCGAAGAACGATCGTATGAGGAGTGAAATTATTTCTTATTTACAGGGAAATAGGTAGAGCCTTATTTCGGTAAGTTCATTACGTGATGAAATTACCGATTCACTTCATGACTGGCAGATGGATGAGCTGCTGTTTGAACTCGGGTATATTAAAGTAATTGAATTTGACACACCTGCAGTTGGTCTTTCATCTCCCATTAACCGATCTAACCCTAGCTTTGTGGGATTTGGAAGAACAGCTGGTGGCGCTAGAGAATTTACGATTCCGAACCAGACAATTCCATTAGGTGCAACGAAAAAAATTGTAAGATGATAGCAATCAAATCGAATGAATTTAAGCTTATAGGAGGAACAAAATTTGTAAATTCAGCTATTGAATTTGACGATGTAAGTGAACGGATATTTTTTCTGATAAATAATTATTTAAGAGAAATTGCTTCGGACGATAGTGGTTGGATTCGATTATTTCAAGATCCCAAGGATTTAAGATATTGGGAACTATCTTATCCAGATAATGAGATCGCGGGAGCAGGAGCTCCCGTTTTGAAAAACATAGCTAATGATTTGGTGAGAAAAAGATATAAATTATAACGAATATATTGACCTGCAATTTAATTTATAATGTCATGCTAAGCCAGCTTTACACTCCCATGCTTTATTTAAAAAACCTACACCAATTGTTACAGCTGGTGAGCCAGAAATATCTAATTAAATATATATGTACAACAGAAATCAATTGCTAGCTATAACTGTTGTTTCATGCTATTTCATTTTCTCAATGTTCCATTATTTTCGATACAAATATTTGGCGGATGTAAGGAACCTCAAAAAGGTAACAATAGTCAATACTTCATGTACGGCAGCACCAAGGATGGCTTCAGGTATTAAGGTCTCTTTTAACAATAAAGAGTATTCGTTGGGGCTTTCGTATGAAAGATGCTATAAATATGCTTCAGGAGATAAGATAGATCTATTATACGATCTAAAATATGACCAATTCTATCTCTCGGATTTTTTTAATTTTTACAAAACTCGTTTTATTTTTACCGGTTTAATTTTATTCGTATCACTCATCCCTTACAAATATTTGTACGGTCTTAAATACAAAAATCAATTAAGGTGAAATCCCTTTTGAGAAATGGCAATATAAATTTTCATCAAGAAGCTCGGACGAAGTGCAAATCCGTCTTCAAATATGGTCTAGAGTATATTTCAGAATGCCTATTATCAGGAAAAAACAAGCTAAATATCAAGCTTATACAAAGCCAGAGCTGGGTAATCAATGCCGTACAACCTTATTCGATACTGCTTATTTAAACTATCTAAAAGGCGCTCATTAACAAATGCAACATCACGATAAAATAGCAACAAAATGAAAAGCTTATTTATAATAATAGCAGTTACTACAGTTAGTTGTTGTAATAAACAACCAAAATCCGGACAAGATATATTTAGCAGTAAAATCGACCAGGATACTGTTGTATATTTGAACAACGATTATAAAATGACGATTTATTCAAAAGATGAAGTAATCTATGATTTTAAACTGTATAATATCAAAACCTCTGTAAAATTGAACGGAACACCTGAATTAATTTTAGTGGACGGTGAGATACCTGAGGGTTCATTGAGGGAAGATCATAATAATCCCAATGATTATAGAGAATATGAATGTGATAGTGCATATCAATATGCGATTGAAAAGATAAAAGTTGCTTTTGCACTTGAAAAAGGAATAAAAAAGAGACTTGATTTAGTAATTTATGATTCTGACTATAAAGATTTTATCAATGGTGGTTACACTTTAGTTAAACAGAGCGACAAATAACAAAACGCCAGGCATTTCTCGTAAAATGATCATTCCTCAAATAATTTTTTGGATTTTAATTCTTTCAACTTTTATAGCGATTACATTTGGACTTTTTTCTAGGTTTAATAAAAGATTTATTTTTACAAATAAAAATAATCCTATCAAGGAGCATAAGCCTAATATGTTGATCACAATGTTATTAGTAATTGCCATATTGTTGATTTTTTTTGCTTTTTATGCGCCTGTTCTTTTTACTAATTCTTATAGTTATTCAAATTTTGACAGTGCAACAGGAGTAATTGGTGATACAATAGGAGGTATTATGGATAGCTGGAGGTATAGATGGTTATGGGGCTAAATGGGAAAGTAAAAAGTATCATAGAAAATACTTTTCAAGGTACTTTATGTTACATAATTTCAACTGTCATTCATTGTTTTCATCTCCTTACACTTTTGTATATGGAAAACTTAAAGAAATATATGATAACGCTTCAGAGATAAATCGAGATGAGTTATTTGAGATTCCAATAGACTATGTTTACAAAAATTGAAAGAAGATGAATAGACTAATTCTCATGAGTATTTTGAAGCAAATAAAGTCGTGCTACTTTATCCTGGGGAACGAGATCTAATAGCAGGACAATTCTATCATAAAGACCAATCGGGCTTCGATGATAAATATTGCTATGTATTACAAATTCCAGCAAATAAAGATTTTGGTACGTGGAAGAATTGCATAGTGGATCGAGTAAGAAGTTTGTTTGATTTTTAGATTTGTTCGTTATTTCAGACATAATTGCTATTTTTGTTTGAAATAACAATCGTTTTATGAGAAAGCAACCTGTGTTACCCAAGTTTAAAGTTATATTGGAACAGATGGGCGAGAATATCAAACTTGCACGGAAACGCCGTAACTTGACTGCTGTACAAGTAGCAGAGCGAGCAGGTATAGCACGATCTACGTTGTATCTAGTAGAAAAGGGTGATACAAGTGTCGCTATGGGAGCGTATTTCAATGTATTACGTGTCTTAGGTCTGCAAGATGATTTTTTAAAATTAGCAGCAGACGATGTTTTCGGACGTAAACTTCAGGACTTAGATTTGTTGTAAGATGGCGGTAAATAAAACAGATATATACGTTTATGCGGATTGGATAGGTTTATCACAACCAACATTGGTCGGTATTTTGTCGGCTCATCAAGCTAAAGGTCGTAAAGCCTTTAGTTTTGAGTATGATAAAGAGTGGTTAAAGAGAAAGGAACAACGCTTAATTGATCCTGATATTCAATTTTACTCGGGACAACAATTTCCAAATAATAAAGAAAATTTTGGTGTTTTTCTGGACAGTATGCCTGATACATGGGGACGTACGTTGATGAAGCGTAGAGAAGCTCAACTTGCTAAGCTAAATGGAACGAAAGCCAAAACCTTATATGATATCGATTTTCTTTTAGGTGTTTATGACGAAACCCGAATGGGGGCTTTTCGTTTCAAGTTTGATCCTGATGGTGATTTTTTGGATAATGACACGGAGAAATCTACTCCGCCATGGTCAACGGTTCGTGAATTGCAACAAGCCGTCGTTCATTATGAAAACGATGAAGAAAATGAAGCTATTAATAAATGGTTAAAATTGCTCATTGCTCCAGGTTCATCTTTAGGAGGTGCTAGACCAAAAGCTAATATTGTGGATGAAAATAATGAATTATGGATAGCGAAGTTCCCTTCAAAAAATGATACCATAGATAAAGCTGTATGGGAATTTTTAACCTACAAGTTAGCGGTCAATGCTGGTGTTGAAATGGCAGAATGTCGCCTAGAAAAAGTTAATGGTCAATATCATACTTTCTTCACTAAACGATTTGATAGAGTCGGAACAGATCGAATTCATTTTTCATCAGCTATGACCATGACAGGAAATAACGAAGATACAATTAGAGATAATCCAGCAAGCTATTTGGATATCGTTGAATTTATCCAAGATAATGGTTGTCATGTCGATGAAAATTTGGCTCAATTGTGGCGAAGAATCGTGTTCAATATTGCTGTCTCTAATACAGATGACCATCTTCGTAATCATGGATTTATTTTGAATGATGAAGGCTGGCAGTTGTCACCAGCCTACGACCTCAATCCCTCTATTGACAAGGATGGACTAGTACTGAATATCGATATGCATAATAATGCTTTGGATTTTGAGCTAGCAAAAGGTGTAGGTGAATATTTTCGGTTGAATGATCGTCAAGTGGAAAGTATTATAGCTGAAGTTTTGACCGCTGTAAAAGATTGGGAATTTATTGCCAAAGAAATAGGTGTTTCAAGGGCTGAACAGGAATTAATGAGATCTGCATTTCGAACAGAAATAGATTAGTTTTTTATAAGTATAATTGAACTTTTTTATTGTTGGTTTCTCGATCAACCCATACAATTCCAACTTGTCTAGAATATCGATCGATATCTTTAACTTCTACGGTAACTGTTTTTGTAAAGAATAGATCAGAGGTAAACTTTCTAGCAACTGTTCCAAAATCTTGACCTGTCTCTGGGCAATAAATACCATATAATATTATTCGATACTGCTTATTTAAATTATCTAAGAGGGTTGTGGTATCACCATCTGTTATCTTGATAACCTGACCTTTCAACACAATTTGAGCATAACTAGTGTTGGATGCTAATAAAACTATCCAGAAAACATGTAGAAGCTTTGTTTGGAACATTAAAAATTAGCCTTATTATTAGTTTACTATATTCTTTTTTAATTGATTGAGTCAATTTCCTATTTATATTCTTCTAGATACGGCGACGATTTCAAAATAAATTACTCATACATTTTTGTTCTGCTGTAGCGAAAGATAAAGTCACCCCTAGAGCTTCAAAAAGAAAGTGTCCACTAGACGATCGTATTGCAGGACAGCATTCGGGATATTGAAGAGGTCGCTAAAATCGAATCATACAATAAATAGTATGGATTTTAAGTGTATCTAATTCGAAGCAATTGGAACCATCTTTAATATTCATATTGCCTTAAGCTATGTCACAGATGATCCAGTCGTGGTAAACAATATCTGTTTTTATCAAATGTTTGAATTTATTTTTTTTGTGTTGACTTTTTTTCTATTTTAGCAGAAACATATTAGCCTTTTGATAATTATGAATAAAATATTGTTTTCATCTGTCTAGCGTCCCGTGCCCAGATAATTCCATAACATTTATATCCTGTATCATACATTATGGTTTTGGATATTACTATGGTATAATATCGTGGGTTGACGTTTCAACGCTTTTTACAAATGTATTTAGTTGTGATAGCCTATTTTTTCAGGAGTGTAGATATCAATCCTCTGAATGTGTAGCGGTATTGAATATTTCGAAAAAAGAAACTTTCCTTTTTTTAATTGATTAAAAAAATAATTGTGATAGATACAATTCCAAAATTGGACCCTATGAATTCGTTAGCTTTCTATTTCAGAAGGAAGATAATTTTTTGTTTGCAGCATATATTGTGTTTTATATGTCTTAGCATGCTGTTTTTGTTTAGAACATCATCATTTGCGCAGGTCAGTCCTCCGCAGTTTCTCTCACCGAACACCGAAGCACTTTTAAAATTCTCTGAAATTCCCGTTTCGAATTATACAGGTGTTGTGGGAGTTTCTGTTCCTTTGGGATCATTTGATCTATCCGTAAAAAACATAGATATCAGTATTGACTATAATGCTTCAGGTATAAAGGATACGGATATGCCCACATGGGTGGGATTGGGGTGGTCCTTAAAGGTAGGTGGAGCTATAGTAAGATCTGTTAAGGGATATCCCGACGACTATGTAAATGGAAATTTTACTTTTAGTGATTTTGTGCGCTCCAATCTGCCGCTTGCTTCAGGTAGTTGGAGTTCTGCATTTAACATTAACACAGATTATGATATTTACAACAGTTCATCGTTTTTTTCTTGTCTGGATTATTCTGGAAACGAAACTGTAGATACACAGTATGACATCTATCATTACAGTTTTAACGAATTTTCAGGAAAATTCACATTCGATAATAACGGTAATATTCTGAAGCTATCACACGATAATTTAAAAATAGAATATCAGCCAAACAAAACGTTTAAGGTCACCGATGGAAACGGATTGGTTTATTTATTTGCGACTGCGGAGACGAGAAATGTGACAGGTAGAAATGGAGGCGAATACCCCTATGTAAGTAGCTGGTATTTAACTTCCATAACCAATAGTGTTAACCAAGATAAGATAAGTTTTGTGTATAAACAGCTTTATCAGTACCAATCAGGTACATCTTCGTTCAATTACTACAATTACTCGGATCGTGTCAAGATATTTGATGATTCAAAGGCGGAAAGAAGAGTTTATATCAACGGTATTGACGTGTTAGAGTTTTATTGGGGAGAACCGGCGACCTGGCAGAGATATGTGCTGAGCACTTTTGGACAGCATTCTACACCTGCATCGGAGGCTTTTTCCATTAATCAGTACCTATCTAAGATTATTCATAATAAAGATACCGTACATTTTTACTCGCACTCAGATCCTTCGGATCTGTTGATGCGTACATTTTTGGATAGTATTAAGGTGGTGAACGATCAAAAGAAGGTAAGCGATGTTAAATTTTCTTTCGGTAGTTTCGAAGGTTATAAAATAGTGAATTTTTTGGGTAATAGCCAGATTGAAGGCCTCAGCAAGTTGTCTTCTGTGCAGGTTAACGGTAAAACATATAGCTTTGACTATTACGAAACACTACACGGTAAGAGCCTCTTCCATAATCTGAACCAGGCTATAGGTTATAAGGTAGGAAAGGATTTTTGGGGCTACTACAATGGAGAAGACTATGAGCCTGAAGATCCGTTTTTTAAAGTTTATAATTCCAGCAGGCTTTCCGAAACCGGACAGGCAGAACTTTACAGCTATGGACTTCAATACAGGAATAGTGCCTTCCGGAATCCAGATGCTAAGTATGCACAGCTGCGTTCACTAAAGAAGGTTCGTTATCCCACGGGAGGCTCCGCCGAATTTGAATATGAAGGGAATACCTATTCGTATGTTGGATATGCTCCCAATGGCTTTCAAGAGAATGTTCGGAACGATGATGCGATGCAGTTACAGTTGGATTCACTGGTGAGTAGGACTATCTCTTCCGTGTCGACCACATCTGGGAGTGACTACAAGACCAAAGAGTTTACTGTTCATGAAGATCAAACCGTGGGCATAAACCATATCATAGGTTTTCCGACAAATTCTGCACAGCTCACCTGGGCAGACTACAATGCTTATGTTCAGTACCAATCCGCTGGCATTTTTGGGCGTTGTACAATATATAAGTTTAACTCTGTGACCAACAGTTTTGATCTTCAGGTATTTCAGAGAGAGTTTGATCTAGTGACAGCGATCGGCAGTCCCGTCAACGAAGACCATTTTCAGCAGCTGCTTCGCAATACAGTTTCGGGAGGTACTATCTCTCTTTCTTTAGGGGAAGGCCGCTACAAAATGGAATCGTTCATTGTTGGTCCCGCCTCTTTCCAGAGCAATCTGACAGTTTCCTATAAATTTGCGTATAAGAAGGGGGATATCTTCAACAGTGGTGGTATCAGGATAAAGAATATCAAATATACCGATCAGAACAACGTTGTCAAATCGAAGCACTATACCTATGACTGGGATTCCGGTGCTAGTTCGGGGGTTTTGGAGACACCGATTGATCTCGTATTTCCTTCATTAATGGGGTTCCAGAATATTACTACAGCAGGTTATCTTTTAGGGGGAATGGAAGCAAAAGAGCGAGCCCTTTTTTTTAATGTTAATTATACGGGAAATGTAAATGTTCAATCGCATTCCGGGGTTCATGTAGGATATGCCAGAGTCACGGAATGGGAAGAAGGAAATGGAAGAACCGTTTACCATTATACATCAGGAAAAATTCCGGCAGTCAATCTGGCATCGCACCTTGGGGATGTTTACAGTGTAAGGCAATATCTTTCCTATCCTATCCGTACCAATCTGCAGACGGACTACTCATCTTTACGGGGACTCCTTACTCAAAAAGAACTATACGACGAAAATGGCACGATCAAGAGCAGGCAGCATCTAAGTTATAATATGTCTCCATTGACTGACCGATCTTCAGTAGCATTACTATTGCCAATTAAAGCAATATATCAAAAGATTAGAGGAGAACTTTATGGCAATGATTTAGTTTTCTTTGGAAAGGGGCAACTAGAACCGGAATTCATCACTACTTTTCCGTATTATCCTGTTCTGCTCAAAGATTCAACAGTTAACTATTTCGGGACGGAACTTTCACGGACTGTCACCGGATACCAGTATTCGCTTGCACAGCATTCTGGTCCGATCGCTGTCACCAGAACCGCTTCAGATGGTTCGATAGCCAGGACAGAATATAAGTACGCTACTGATTTTTTAACGGATAATATCTATAATAAGATGGCTGTAGATCATAATATGGTAAGTCCGGTTATCGAAGAGCTACAATATAAAGGGAATAAACTCGTATCTGGGAATTTCAATGGGTATAAAAATTGGAACGGTGTCATTGCTCCCGAGTATGTATCTAAGAAGTATGGTTCGGGCGGCTATGAAGTTGAATTGACCGTTAATAAATATGACGGTCTGTTTAATCCTTCAGGTATTGTGAAAAAGAACGGGAGTAGCGAAGTTTACCTTTGGAGCTATGGGGATCAGTATCCTATTGTAAAGATTATCAATGCAAGCTATATTCAGGTTGAAGCGGTTCTTGGAAGTAGTACCATTTCAAATTTTTCGCAGAAGTACAGTCCTACTTTACAGGAGATAAAAACATTCGTTGCTCCACTAAAAAACAACCTTCCACAAGCTCAGGTTTATATATATACCTACCAACCGTTAGTTGGTATGACAAGTAAAACAGATCCCCGTGGTATTACGGAATATTACCAATATGATAGCTTTCAGCGGCTAAGGGAGGTTCTGGACTTTGATAGCAATATTTTGAGAAATTACCAGTATAATTATAAACCATAAACAGCCTGATCGTGAAGAAATCCATTTTTAGTTCTATTCTGATATATCTGGGTGTTATCCCTATAGGTTTATTCGCACAGAGCGATACGTTGAACGCGCACCTTTCGGGCCAGATGTCTTCATTGTCTGTCCAGACCAATTCAACGGTGTCAACAACGCCGATTGTCAATGACAATATATATGTGCTGGCGCCTTCCATAAGCTATGGTTCCCCGCGTATATTTGGCGTTGATCAACAGATAGATTGGTCCCCTACCGATAATGGAGGAGGAGCGTCCTTTGGCGTAACTGTTGACCAGACGATCACCGGTTATTACAATCCGCTCAATACGGTGCTGAAATCGGACAATACCTTATATATAGCGAATGCAGGATACCATACTATTATGCAGCGTACTTCTTCCGGTACGCAGACAGTGTTAGCGGGGGGAAATAGTACAGTTTCGGGTTACGTTAACGGCACCGGTAGTACTGCGCGTTTTAAACATCCGAGTTTTCTGGCGATGGATGCATCGGGAAATATTTTTGTTTCCGATCAGCAGAACCACCGTATCCGTAAGATAACCCCTGCCGGGGTTGTGACAACCTTTGCGGGAAGCGGTTCCATAGGTTCTGCCAATGGGACGGGGACAGCCGCATCGTTCAACTACCCGATGGGATTGGCTTTCGATGCTTCGGGAAATCTGTATGTAGCAGATGCCTATAACCATAAGATCCGTAAGATTACAACGGCCGGTGTAGTAACAACAGTTGCCGGCAGTGGGACAGCCGGTCTATTGGACGGTACACTCCTGAATGCACGGTTCAACTATCCGATCGCTTTATCCTTTGATAGCAACGGAGATCTGTATGTAGCGGACCGTACCAATAATGCGGTGCGTAGGATAAGTGGCAATGATGTGACCACTATAGCAGGAGGTACGTCGGGCAATCAGGATGGAATCGGTACAGCAGCCAAATTCCAGGTAAACAACCTCATAGTAAACAAGGGAAATATTTACTTTGTGGACCAGACGAACAGTGGGCTGAAATTTCTTTCGCCTTCGGGAAAAGTGACCACAATTTCCACCAGTGGAATGTTCACGAATCCTTTTGGTCTATCCATAGGACCCGATGGCAAATATTATCTCACTGAAAATGCAGTTAACCAGATCAAGAAGGTAACTATACAGGCTGCATATACGATCAGCCCTGCACTTCCAACAGGGCTTACATTTGACATTTCGACGGGAAGAATAACGGGCAAGGTGAGCACGACGCTTGCACAGCAGAGCTATACGGTAACGGCACGTAACAGCGGCGGAACATCAACGGCAACTGTCACTTTCACTATATCTAACGATGGGGGATTGAACCTGAGTGCCGGTCAGAACTATATTGTTACCCGTACACCTCGCAACCTGGGCTATCTTACAGCGGCTTCCTTGGATGGCAAACCTGTGGAAGATGTTAACGTTGACATTCAATATATTGATGGTCTGGGACGTCCCTCGCAGACGGTCCAATGGCAGGCAGGGGCAAATGATAAGAAAGATATTGTCCAGTACATCGAGTACGATGGCTTAGGGAGGGAATCTATAAAATACCTTCCTTATGCCGAGCAGACAGGCAATGATGGCAGTTACAAGACCTCTGCGAAGACCAACCAGTTGAATTATTACAAAAGTACGGGCTGGGACAGCCATGTGAATAAAACGGATTATCCGTATTCTGTTACAGTTTTCGAGAACAGTCCGTTGAACCGAGTGCTGGAGCAGGGAGCTCCGGGATCGGCCTGGCAGCCTGCAGTTACACGCAGTTCGGTAACTACAGCCTCGACGACGGGTCATACCCTGGTTTCGGACTATGGAACGAATAAGTCAGATGAAGTACGCCTATGGCAGATCACGGCCACGGGGGCAAGCGGTACGACGTACTATGCAGCTGGCAAGCTCCATAAAACGGTTATCAAGGATGAGAACTGGGTTAACAGCAGTACGGATCCTGATAATCCGACCCGTACAGGTACTGCAGAGGAATTTAAGGATTTTGAAGGCCGTGTCGTTCTCAAGCGTATTTGGGAAAGCGATAGCAAAGCGCTGAACACGTACTATGTATATGATGATTTCGGAGACCTGCGTTATGTGGTTCCACCAGGATATACAGCTACAACAGTCACAGATAATAATACGGATTTCAATGAGCTGGTGTATGCCTACCGTTACGACGGCAGGCGTCGATTGGTGGAGAAGAAGATCCCTGGGAAGGGCTGGGAATATATAGTCTACAACAAGAATGACCAGCCCATCCTGACACAGGATTCGGTGCAACGAGTAGCTAGAAAGTGGAACTATACGAAGTATGATGCATTTGACAGAGTGGCCTCTACGGGGATCTATACCAATACGACAAGTGGGCAGATTACGCGCAAACAGGTGCAGGCACTTGCTGACGCCGTGAGTAGCCAATGGGAGAGTCGTGTTGGAACGGCTTCTTATACCAATGTGAGCTTTCCAACGACATCCGCCCAAATAGCGGAATACACGGTGAACTACTATGATGATTACGCCTTTAAGACCTCGACTGTACTGCCCGCTACCTCTGGACTGGACAGTACATATATGGTAACAGGGCTTTTGACAGGCACGAAGGTAAGCCAGGATGACGGTAGTGCACCGCTGCTTACGGTGAACTATTATGATAAACGAGGGAGACTGATCCAGTCTATTGCGCAGAACCATTTGAGCGGTACGGACAGGGTGACGAATACGTATAGTTTTGTCGGTGAATTATTGACATCTCAGCGTGAGCATATTCCCAGTTCAGGTAGCACGACGACGATCCTGACTACGAATAGCTACGACCATGTGGGTCGGTTGAAGGACACAAAGAAGAAGATCAATAGCCAGACAGAGGTCCTGCAGAGCCGGCTTGTCTACAATGAGATCGGTCAGCTCAAAACGAAGGGGATCCATAGCGAGAACAGCGGAACGAACTTCCTGACCACGGTAAGTTACGGCTATAATGAACGCGGCTGGGCAACGAATATATCTGCTACCCAGTTTACCGAACTGCTGAACTACAATGTCAATACAGCGGGAGTGCAGCTTACCGCACCGCAATTCAATGGTAATATTGCGCAGCAGCTCTGGGGGCATGCGGCAACGACAAGTAGTACGTTCAACTACAGCTACGATAAGCTTAACCGGTTGGCGAACGGTACAAGCTCGGGTACGACAGTGATGATCGAGGCATTGACCTACGATGATATGGGTAATATCAAGACACTGGCCCGTAATACAGGGAACACGACGACAACAACTTCGACGACCTATACGTATAACAATAGCGGCAAGAGTAACCGTTTGGCCAGCTTATCGGGTAACACGAATACCTATACATACGATGCGAACGGCAATGCGATGAAAGACCGCCTTGCGACTACCTTTACCTACAATCACCTGAACCTGCCGAAGACAGCAAATAGAACGGGTACAAGTGTAGCGTATCTCTACGATGCTAGGGGCGCAAAACTGCGTAAGACAGCGACGGTAGGCACAACGGTAACCCAACGTGACTACATCGGTGGAATCGAATACAGTAAGACCGGTACGGGAAGTAGTACAATCGATATGATCTTGACGGAAGAAGGTTACTTGCAGAACAGCAGCGGCACGTATAGCTACCATTACAATCTCAAAGATCATCTGGGTAATGTACGGGCGGTTATTAAACGGGGGGCGGCTTCGGCTACTACAGTGGATATCGTACAGCAGCAGGACTATTACCCGTTTGGAAAGACAAGGGCTCTTGTAACAGGCGGGAATAATAAGTATCTTTATAACGGTAAAGAAGTTCAGACGGAACTTGGTGACCAGCTGGATTATGGTGCAAGGTTTTATGATGCGGAGATCGGAAGATGGAACGTCGTGGATCCGCTGGCGGAACAAGGAAGAAGATGGTCTCCATATACCTATGCGTTAAATAATCCGATACGGTTTATTGATCCTGACGGGATGTGGCCAGATGATCCGAATGATCCGTTCGGAAACGGGATGTCGCTTGTTGAAAACATGTATTATTCAACACTTGACGGAGCCACATCAGCTGTTAGAACATTGACGTCTTACGCGCGATCATTTTTTACCGATGAGCCTGTACAGGAAATTCAGTTTTCTTATACTGATCAGGGAAGGGTAGGAACGCGTGTGGAAGTTGAGGGGAATAAACACGTAGCAGCAGGAGTGGCGGCACTAACCATAGCAGCTTCGTATCCAGGCGGAGGAGGAAATGGATTGATTTTTGGTAAAACTCCAGGAACTACCTCGTCGGTAGTAAAGACTGCCGGAGATGTTTTGAAAGAGAATAAGGCGGCGGGGAAAGTTGGAGAAGACTTTTTGAATAATCTTTTCGGCGGAACTCCTCAGAAAACTTTTAATACTACAGAAGGGAAAAGAGTGGTCGATAATTTTGTAGATGTGACGGCTCAGGAGTCAAAAGTAGGGCGTACTGCCGCTTCTAGCAGGGTAAAAGATCAGGTTTCGAAGGATGCAGCACTTATCAAAGATTCTACAAGTGGTGTTAAGAGTGTTGAATGGCACTTCTTTCCTGGTAAAACAGGAACTGGTCCCACAAAACAATTAGAGGAATTGCTCCGTAAAAATGATTTTAGTATTTTTATTCATAATTAAATTATGTCATATCCACTTTTTATACCTCCAGAGAAGTTTTTTTCGACCAAGAATTTTGATTGGTCTTTAAAAGATGCTAAAGAATATTTCAACTGGTTTATGTCTGTGAAAGATGAAAGATCGGCTCGATATTTAGAATATTTATCTATTGAGAGGGGTGCGCTGAATATTGAAGTTTTGTGTGAGAGAATATACGAAACCTTGAATAACGAAGAATTCTCTTTTAAAGATGATGGAGGTGTGCTCAGGTTAACTAACGCAGGGTATGCTTTTGCTGCAGATACTTCTATTGTACTATCTGATTACATCATAAATAAGTATAAAGGTGAAGTTTACTGGGATGTTGTTAAGAAACCAAAGAGCGATATCTCCTACCATTTACCGGCATTATTTGGCTTTAAAAAACTCCCTTATGTCGAATTGATGAGGGCAAGTGTTTCAAACTATGTTACTCTATGGCGAGGAAAAGAGAACTCGAATATATGGAAAAGGATGGTCGATCTTGATCACTTGTTTTAATGGATATTGACTTAATACGATCCAGCCCAATCTTTCACCGGATTGGGCTTATTTATTGTGCATAAGCTTAGAAGAGCGGCTACTCACGAGGTTGGAGCTGTTATGGGGGGAGGAGGCTGGGGTCAAAATAGAGACTGGTGTTGGCGCGCTTTTTGGTGGCGGAGGAGCGGTTCTTGGTATAATAATTGGAGGAGTAGTTGGTGCGATTGGAGGAGGGCTTGTTGGGGGAGGAGTTGCAGATGAGCTTTATGATAAAATTCAAGAGGTTATAAAAAAATAGCTGTAATATTTGATTATGTTTAGGAAAAAAAGCAATCCCTTTTACGAGAAATTAAAAGCGATAAATAAAAGAAAACCTTTTCTTGATAAGGTTAAGAGAGCTTTTTATTTAGGTGGTTTTAAGTATACATCTGATGGGTTTGAAATAATAAAAAATGCTATTTATCAATGCGAATTAAACTCAATTCTGTCTGGACAAAACTATGATGCAAGAGAAGATAATATTGAGCTCTATTTAATAGAAAGTGATTTGGAAGAAGTCAATCTAATTGTGATATTTGATCCTTATGAGCTTTCTGCTGGAGAAGATTTGATAGGAATAATACCATGTGATAAGATAATTTTAAGCAAATTAAATAACATAGAGCAAATATTTCCTTTATCTTAGCGAATACTCCTTTAAATTTTAAGCTACGTTTATTTTTTTATTTGAGCTTTTTTATATAGGGCTTTCTGCTTGGCTAATAATGGTCAATTCGATCTTTACGGGCCGGATCCTTTGGAGGCTACATTTGCTGTAACAGATGGACGGGTCAACCGTAAAATACCGCTTGTGCAAACCAAACAAACCGCTTCTTTGGGTAGGTGAAGTTCTTTGAGAAAGGCGTTTTGCAGCTGCCACAGAATCGGGCGGACTACGAAAAAGTCGTGGAAGCCAGTACGACTACGGAGCAAGGTTCTATGACCCGGAGATAGGTAGATGGAATGTGGTGGATCCATTGGCGGAGACGATGCGGAGGCATAGCCCCTACAATTATGCTTTTGACAATCCGATACGTTTTATAGATCCGGATGGTATGGGGCCAGATGATCCTAATGATCCTTTTCTTTTTGCAAGATTAATCTATACCGCATGGAAAGATACTGAACATGCCATATATAATACTGCTGCTCGAGCTATAGGTTCGGATAGTCGCATGCGTTACAGAACTGTTGATGGTAGTGAAACCTTTGAAACAGAATTGTATTCTGTACAATTGAATACGATAGAGGATGTCGCTGAAGAACTAATAAGTACAGGACTTGATCTTGCAGCAGTGTCTTCTGGAAAAATAGTCGATGGGAATACCTTACTTTCTACTACAGAAAGTAAAGGTAGTGCGAGTAGAGAGGTAAAAGAAATTATACATGCAAACTCTAAATTAAGTGACAAGGCTCAGCATAATTATAATATCTTAGACACATGGTTTGACAATAAGAGAGTTAAAACAGGTATAAGTAGTGGTAAAGAAACAAAAGATGGTAAATCATACAGAGGTCAGTCGCAAGCAAATAAGTGGAACAAAGAGGACGAAACGCCTGGTAAGTATGTTTCTGAAATTGTGAATAGAATTCCTGAAGGTAAGGGCGCTAGATTAAAGGCGCTAGATTATGAGAGTAAGGATGCTAAGAAATTGTTGGATCAATTAGATCCTACCAGACATAAACGACCGTGAATATGAAAATAAGATATATTGCATTACATATAAACAACGAATCACAAATTGATACAAAATTCGCTTTAAAATTTAATCTTAGATATAGGTTTATTTCTAACTTTTTGTCTCGTGAGATTAGAAAGTATAATTTGGAAAGTAGTGATTCTTTTAACATGATTTCTATTGTATCATCGTTAGACAAAGTTAAAATAAAAGATAATTTGAGTAATTCAGTTTTGCAGGCATATGTGCCACTTGATATTGACTACTACGAAAATAATAAAGGAATTATAAGATATGAATATGCTTTAAATTTGCTTGAAGAAGGCTATTACCTTTGTAATGAGTTTAAGAAAATCCCTCTTCATGAATTAATTATGTTACATAATGATTTCCGTAAAAAAGGTTATAAAAATGAGTGGCTCTATAAGAAAAATAAAAGCAAAGAGCATAATATTGAAGTTATTTTGAAATGCATATTTAATGAAGAAGAGTTTAAACTAGAGATGAACGTAAAAGATTTGACAACAAAATCAGATCTAGCTACAGGTTTCGTTTTACGTACATTACCTGATGAATTGTTTTTCTCTAAACTATTTAAGAATGTTTTGATTAATGAAAGGGAAATTATTATTACTGAGTTCCACGATAGACCCAAATTTAAATTTGTTATGGAGGATATAAAAAAAGGAGTGTTTGAATGCTCAGTATTTAATAACGGATTAGAATATGATAATGATTTTATTTCGATTGATGATTTTGTGAACAAATTGAGATAATCGCAGTCTTCAATCGGATTGGGCGTTGTTGTTTTATTTGAGTATTGCCTGTAGATGATCAAAAACAGGTAAGTCTACAAATGTGCCACAGAAATTATGGGTATTTTTGCAAATTTTGCGATATCCCCATAAAAGAAAAAAAGCCTGCAAATCATTGTTTTGCAGGTTTTTGATCTATTTTTAAGCTCTTTTGAAAGCTTTGAAAATCTGTCTTGGAGGAGAGGGCGGGATTCGGACTTAATTACTTATCTAGTTGTAACGTGATTTATATTTTTGGCAGAATTGAAACAATTTTACTCTTAAACCAGTCTGTATCAACAAGAGATTCTTTTGATAGATTATATTTTTGAAGAAAAGATTTGTTATAACTTTTATTAAAAGCCTTATCTTTTTTTCCGGCCATATCTAGATATGGATAGAACATTTCAACTTCATCAGATTGTAGTGCATTGACAATATCGGTTTCAAAATTTGCATCTTCTTTTATGCCATTTATTTGATCTTTAAATTCTTCATATCCTTTTCTAGCCATTTTGTAATCTTGAACAATATTAAATATCTTTGCTTTTTTTTGTGAAATCAAATCTTTTATGTAAAGATCTTTAGGAAATTCGGGATAGGCTTCAAAGATGTTATCGGGATGAAAAAGGAGATTTTCAAAGCAATACATATCTATAACTAAATAGTTCGGGTGCTTGCTTTTGAGAGTCTGGACTTCCTTACTAGTCAAGAAATCCTTATCTCGTAAAGCTAGATTATGTTTTTCGTGAATTGCACACTGGAAAACTGCTCTACAATCATTTTTACCTATAAATGAATATCCATTTAATTTTAAAAGTCCTAATAACTCATGGTTTTTTCCCTCACAATAAATTATTTTGACATCTTTTCGTATTAACCTTCCTAATGTTCGTAGAACTCCAGTTTCCCAAGCTAGATTTTTATTGTCGAACTTAAATGTTACTACTTCTATGTTATAATTCTCAAATTTTGATTTTGCATCCTCATATTCTGTTAGTGCTATAATGTGATCAGGCATAAGATAGTCGAGATAGTTTGTATCGAGTTCATCAATTACATTCTGTCCGCCATCGGGCTCTAAAGCATTGTCTCCAGCTCGTAAGGGTAAAATCATATCTAGAATCAGCAAATTGAATTTTGTTTCTGCTAATCTATTAAGAGCTTCTATTTGGGATCCCGCCATGAGCTGAATCCGGAGAGCTTTTGTTTTCAGATAGTGTGCTTTGATTTTCAGCTATTTGTTGATCGTCAACCCGTAACTGCTTATTGGCCAACAAAGCTGTGGCTTTGCTGTAATGCCTGATCAAAACTTTCTGTACCGCCTCACTTAAATTTTTCAACAAGTGCCAACGATCGGTGACCTGGATAGATTGGGGAGCACCCAAAGTAATAGCTTTTTGATAGTTACTGTATCTATCCCGGCTCATTACTTCAATCTCTGGACGTTCCTGTAGCCATTTACGCAATGTCTCCTGTTCACGGTCTGGTAATAGATCTATCACTTTCCCTGTGTGGAGATTGACCAAAATACTACCGTAACTTTTCCTTTTTTTGTAAGCCCAATCGTCTACGCCAATGGCGGTTACACCTTTTGCTGGTGAAAAATCGCTTTTTTCAATCAACCGTAGTACAGTCGTATCGCTCGTGGGTATCGACAATATGGTACAAATCCGCTGAGCAGGCCTTCCTCCGGCAAGAAGCCCAAGTTGTCTGATCTTACTTTCCAGACGCTCAGTCCTCCGTTTATATGGCCTGAAATGACTCTCGAACCTCTCGGTGAATATTTTGAACGGACATTCGTGTTGATGACAATAAAATTTACGAGAGCGAAGAATAATTCTGGAAGTTTTACCAAAGACAGGAAGATCTGCGATCTTGCGGGTGTAATAGCTGTGGATTCTTTTCGAAGTGATGCAGCAGTTTGGGCAGACAGCACTTCGGGTAGTACTCTGCACATAAACTACCAGTACATCTTGCTGGTTATCTACTGATATAATCCTGAAGTTATCACCATCGTCCGAAAAAACAAGTTTTGATGCATTCATTAAAATATGAACGCTAATGGAAGACAAATATGATGGTATTACCACCAAAAGTGGGGAAGAACCAGTGACGATGCCAGTGATTTCGGTCAAACCGTGCCACTTAAAAGATCATACAATTATATAAAAAAGATGTCGTTATTCGTGTTTCAATATTCCTTTTCTTAGGGATTCACCTTTCAGGTCTATCCTGTGTGAGGAGTTTACGATTCTGTCCAGTATTGCGTCAGCAATAGTTCCTTCACCACCGATGATTTCATACCAGGCGGATACCGGTATCTGTGAAGATATGATGGTTGATCTTTTGCCATGTCGATCGTCTATGATGTCCATCAAAGTCTCCCGGTCCTGATTATCGAAAGCCTGTAGGCCAAAGTCATCCAGTATCAACAGTTCGCCTTGTTCAGTTTTTCCAGCTCCTTGAGATATGTGCCGTCGACTTTGCTCAATTTCAACCGCTTAATGATTCTGGCCGTTACGCTGTAGAGTGTTTTTATTCCTGTGAGACAGGCCTGATGCCCGAGTGCTTGCGATAGATAACTTTTTCCTGTGCCGGAGGCGCCGCAGATGATGATGTTTTCTTTCCGTTGCACAAAGTCAAGGGTACCAAGACGCGCAAACATGTTTTTGTCCAGATTTCTTTCGCTGTGGTTCGCAGAGGGTTTTATGTTATTGTTCCACCTGAATATAGAGCTAAAGGTATTATTCCGACCAGTTTGTATGTAAATGATCTAATGAACTTTTTGCAGGGATTCGTAAGTCAACTTGATTCTTGCAGAGTTCTAAGCTGGTTAATATCAAGGGTGCTAAGGACATAGGTAGGCGCTATTAATTAGTTTTTGGTATCCCGAAATATTAACTGTATTTTGCAAAAATAATGGAAACTGCAACAAGCATCAGTTTTGATTCGGCTTTAGGAAAGCTTGGAATGGATCTTCAATTATCCTCTAGTATTCGCTTTGTCTCAGACCGAATGAACGAAACAGACCCTGATTTGTATATTGCGCTTGAGTATGCGCTTGAGTTTGGAGCTAAAGCTGTTTATTTTAGATTTTACAATGACGCCCGACCGCCGAAACCACAAATTTATATTTATGATTCTTCTGATTTCACCTCTGAAAGTATTAGTGGTGCAGAAATTCATCATAAACTTTGGAATGCTGGCGTAGTGCCTTTTTGCTTTATCTTTGACAAGAGCAAAATACTGGTTTATAATTGTGCTAAAAAGCCTAAATGGGATGATAAAGGAGAAGATTTTACTACTTCGCCGCACGATTTTATTGATTTATTAAGTGAGGTAAGCCAAAAGCTAGACGAATATAATGTCCGGCAGTTTGATTCGGGTCTGTTTTGGGATTCAAATGCCGGAAAGGATTTCAAATACGAAGAAGGTGCTTATGAGCAATTACTAATCCAGCTGAAAAAAGTTAAAGCAAATATTATTTCCAGAGTTGGAGATGACAATGCTGCGCTTGTCAAAAGAGTTTTGATGATGCTTATACTAATTAAGTATCTTGAAGAACGTAAAGATGATGAAGGTAATGGAGCATTGAACCCAAAAGAATTCTACAATTCCTATAATCCTAATAATCCAACTCTTGAAGGGGTACTTGGAGATGCGGATACATTTACAAAAATGCTTCAGGCACTTTCGAGCAAAGAGCATTTCAATGGTCAAATATTTTATTTAAACGATAAAGAATGTGAGAAGCTTAAAAACGAAATAGATCTCACGCTTTTCCAACATTTCGTTAAGGGCGATGTTGATTTTGCATCCAAAGGGAAACATGGTATTGGACAAATGTCATTATGGAGACTTTATCAATTTAACTATCTTCCGATAGAATTGATCAGTCATATCTATGAGGACTTTTTGACTGATGAAAAAGGACAAAAGAAAAAAGGAGTTGTCTATACCCCTCCTTATTTGGTTCAGTTCCTTATAGACCAATGTATGCCTCTAAAAGAGGCCAAAGAAGACTTTAAGGTCATCGATCCGGCTTGTGGTTCTGGAATTTTTCTTGTCGGAGCATTCAAAAGAATGATTCAGTGGTGGAGGGTGAGGAACAGTTGGTCCAAGCCGAAAAAAGAAAATATTGAAGAGTTAAAGCAACTACTGAAAAATAATATTTTTGGTTGCGACTTAGAGAGTGAGGCTGTAACATTATCCTACTTTAGCTTGGGACTAGCACTGTTAGACGCACTATCTCCCAAAGAAATTTGGCGGAATGTTCACTTTGACAATTTAGTCGGTAGTAATCTTTTGCAAGGTGACTTTTTCAAAACACTTAACGAACAGAAGCTTAGTGACGATTTTCAGCTTGTTATTGGGAATCCCCCCTTCAATTCAGAATTTACTGAATGGGCAGAACGTGTTGATAAACAAGAAAAAAGTATCAACACATTGCGTCCAGATGTTCCGGATAATCAAATAGCATTATTATTCTTAGAGCAATCATTCAAATTATTGCAAGATAGAGGTAACTGTTGTTTGATTTTACCTTCTGGTCCGGTTTTATACAATACTAATACCCATGAATTTAGAAAATACCTTTTCGGACAATATCACTTTAAGGGAATATTTGACTTTACACCATTACGAGCAAAGCTCTTTGTAGGTAGTAGTTCAAGTGCTAAACCTGCTGTAGTTTCTGTATTTTCCGAAAAAACAAAACCGGATAACAAAACTACTTATCACTACATTTTCAGAAGAACAAAAGCCTCGGGAGAAAAGATTGATTTCGAAATAGACCATTATGATATTTATAAAATAACTCATAAGACATCATTGAGTAAAGCAAGGGTATGGCAGGCTAATTTTATGGGAGGCGGACGTTTACATCAACTATTAGATAAAGTTGCGGAACAACGAACATTGGGCCAATATTTGGACGAAATGGTTGAAAATAATGGGTGGAAAGTTGCTGAAGGTTGGATAGAATCACCTACCTCAAAACCAATTAAACGGATACAAGAACTCTCAAATAAAGACAATGTAACAACAGCAGAAGGCGAAGAACTCGACTTATTAGAAGAAAAACACAAAGCAGATTGGATAACTGGATATAATTTTGTTGAAACAGATGGTTTCAAAGAGAATGGTATTGAGTCGATTAGAAAATGTGAGATTGAGCATTTCTATAGAGCTTCAAAAACGAATAAAGAAGTTTTTCAACCTCCTCATATTTTAATAAAAGAGCAATCAGGTGTATCTTCTATTCCGATTGAGTTTAGAGATGACTATTTAACCTTTAGACATGAAATCATAGGAATTCATTCACCAGAGGACGATGTCGAATTGCTAAAAAAAATTGAAAAACGTTATAAGAATAATTCTGCGTATTCTGCATTACTGTGGTTATTGAGCGGTCGTATTATAACTACAAGAGAAGGTGTTGTTCTAAAAAACGATATTCTCTCTCTTCCATATCCCGAAAAGGAAATTCAATTTGATTCTATTGAAAAAGAATTACTCTCAGACATTTCATTGTATTATTCAGAGTTTAGAAAAGCGGGTGAAAAAAGTGTGATTTTAGAATCAATAGCAGGCACGCAAACATTAGAAAAATTTGGCGAACTTTATTGCAAAGTGCTTAATTCTATTTATCAAAACTTTAAATCACTTACTCCAATAGTTGGTAAAGAGTTTATAGCCTATCCCTTTATTCTAGGGGATAAACCAGAGATCGAAATCCCTACTTCTATAGAAGGTGTTGAGGGAAAATTAAAAACATTGATCAATGCCAAAAAGGGTCATAATCTTTGGATTAACCGTATTGTGAAAGTTTACCACAAGAACGTGATCTTTTTATATAAGCCAAATCAAAAAAGATATTGGCTTCCTTCCATTGCGGTCAGAGATGCGGACGAGACTTTTCTGGATCTATATAAACAGGGTAAGTAATGGGAGAAATGTCGGACAATACATATGGAACGCTTAGTAGTGCCCCGGACAATACTATAATTACTACTATCTACAGTTATGTCTCCTCGATTTTGTTGAGCTTTAAGGCTAAAAATGACGAGAATGAAAACACCATCACTAATCGCTTGTGTAAATCCCTAAATTCAAGAAAACCTACTGAATATTCTTTTCATTTTCATCACCAAAACCTAGAGAGTGATAAAGAAAATACGTCAACGGATTTTGCGGTTTTTGGTACTTATGCTTTTGCGCAGGAAAATAATATCGAAGACGACGATTCCCCTTCGCTAATAAAATTTGAGGCAAAACGCTTAAACTCCACATTACCATCCAAGCGCGAGAAAGAATATGTTTGTGGAGAATATGATGGAGATAAATGTTTGAAAAATTCGGGTGGAATCGAACGGTTTAAAAATGGCCGTCATGGTAAAGATGTTGTTCACGCCGGAATTATTGGGTATGTCCAAAGCGATACTCCTAAGCATTGGTTCGTTAAAGTCAATACGTGGATACAAGAGCAGATCTCGACCCCAAATAATGCTACATTGACTTGGGCCGCAAAAGATATTCTAGTGCCTGATAGTGAAAATGAAACTTTATCAAGCTATTTGTCTACTTCTGTTAGGGTTTTTGGTGACGAAATTAACCTTAGGCACTTCTGGATAGACATTTCTAAGTAATATTAAAGTTGAATCTATAGTCTTTTATCCCCTAAAATCTACAAACCCATCATGTTTTAAACTATCACGGATTAATTCAAATTGCTCTCTATGCTCCGAATTTGGGAAATTATTAATCATACTCTCGGCAAAATTTATTGCTCTATCTAAATCATCGAATTGGAATTCATTTATTAATATGATACCCGCCCAAGCTCGCGAATCGTCATCAGTAAATTCGTTAAGTATGATTTTTTTAAGGATTTCAACTTTGTCCGGCACGAGATCGATAATAGGATAAATATTTTGACCTATACTACCCCTGATAATGCCGTTTTCATCTATGTGTCGAAGTAGCTTGGCTATCTCATTTATCGCAAAATTCTCTGCTATTATCCGCTTCGAATTCTTCCTTATAGATTCATTAACGATATTCCCATCGTGCCAGTAGATATCGCCATGGCTGATTAAGTGCCGCATGATGTAAATAAGCAAATTCTCGATATCGAAATTATTTTCAATTGAAAATTGATTTATTAGATAGTACCAGCTTTCGATTTCATTTCTGTGAAAATGGAATAGGGATTTGATGGATTCGATTCTCGTATTTGCATTATTGGAGGGCACCAATCCCTTTAAGGCTTTGCCAAAATTCCAATCCGAATTGTACTTGTATCTATATGGACTGAAATGTTCGTAGAAGTTTTGAAAAGTGTCGGGAGTTAGGATATTTTCCTTCGACAATCGGACGGTGTATGGACCTGATAGATCATTATCTTTGAGATGATCAGATAAATCAACCCAATACGCTGAATCATCCTCAGGAATGTATACAATACCTGCGAGAGGTAAAATATGATTCTTCCAGTATTCAAAATGATTGAAGTCCGCTGTAATTACTGCATGCCTTTTATCAGAAGATTGGTATGAATCGCCCGATTTTATTTGTACACCAATACATAGCCCTGTCGCCGATTCGTTTTCGATAAATTCGATGTACGCATCGAGTCCTTGATCGTTCGATTCGTCTATTTTGTTAAATATGCAGTTTGAATGATTGACAAGTTGGGCAATATGGTTTACACCTAGAAACTCTGTACGTTTGCTTTCTTTTCTTTTAGTGCTCATGCTTGTAAGAATTTCATGTAAAAATATCTGTTGGCCATGCTTGAGCTATAACGTCAATCCATAAACAAACCTCCCATTTCCATCCTTCTTTTTATTCAGTTTTGGGAGTCCTTTTGTGCCATTACAACTCTTTAGTGCCTTCGCCAGATACAAAGGGCGAACAGTTCCTTTTAAATCAAATGTACAAGTTTCGAAGATTTCTAGTCCATTTTTTGCAACATCAAAGTAGCCAGACTTAATTTTTGCAAGTGCCCATTCTTGCACTTCTTGTTCAGGGACTAATTCAGTAAGATCTGCAAATTCAAGTCGTAAATCCTTTTCTTCTGTGCCGAAGGTAGCTATAAATTCGATGGTGCCATCGTAGAATCTTCTCTCTGCGCGGTAGATGGTATTATCCGCTTCATCTAATGCCTCTGATATGTTTATCAAATAGCTAGGATGTTGATTGATATTCGGAACTATCGCTTGCAAATCACAATCAAAAATTTGACGGAATATATTTGTGAATTTGTACCAAACATTATTTTTGTGGTTTCGCTTTATAAATATTTACTTCATTGCCGTCGATGATCTTTGTACCAACAATATTTATTAATTTCTTATTTCTATTCATTGCACTGGATATGTACGAACTTGAGTAATCCCAGCCAAATAAATTTAAAAACTCACTAATTTTGTCAACGGTTAGCCCAGATGTACAAAACTCGTCATTCTTCAATAAGTAATAAGTTATTGCATACGTGATAGCTTGGCGTTTGTCTAGTACTGTGTAAAATGATGTGTGAGATTTGTGTGTCGCCTTAAGATTATTACGAAAGTTATCTTCAAATTGAATATTTTTAGTGTTCAATTCGATCAATGATTTATCAAAAAATTCTGTCGCGATATTAATATCTTCGATAGTGAATAGGGCTTCTCCTTTTCGTATTCGAACGATAGTTCTAGCTGACTTCTCTATGAGATTAGCAAAATCTATATCAGCAACCCCACTAAAGTCAATAAGGTTAAGAATATTTTGTGTAATGAATTTTCTATCGATATTACTCATTACCCAAAAGTGAAGAGTAAGTAAATTACAAAAAGTGACATTTTATTCTTTTTTTGTAATTTGTTTTCTGTATGTTTGTATTGGAAATTGACCCACGGGTCAATTAGGTGTTTAAAACTAAGAGTCTTGCCGTCACAATTCTCACGCCACGACGCAAGGCAGCAGATTAAACACCCATGTCTATACTTTTATGCTATATTTGCATATCAGATAGATGTGGGCTCTGCTGTAAATCCGTGTCGTGTAAGGCGTGAGAAACTTTATTGTGACGACGGTGTGCAGGCCCACATGTATCAAAGGCCAGAGCATACCAAAAAGACTCGTTAATTTATAACGAGCAATGAAAACCAAAAAAGAAAAACTCTACAAAAATTTAATTTCTCCGCCCGACTAGGTGGTTGCAAACAGCCACTATGGCTTTTCTAAAGATGCGACAGTGCAACACCGAATCATAAAACCAGTTATGAAACCTAGTATCGTTCGCATCATTTCCAACAACATTTTACTAACTGTGTGTGGCCTAAGCTAGGTTTAGCCACAAAGGAGATATAGCGAAGAATAGAAAATAGCAGAACCTCTGGACCACACCCTTAAAACCTCGAAAAATGAACAATTTTTACAAGGGTGGGAGAGGACTGTGCCTATTGGAATGGCTATCCCACCTATTCAAATCAAAAAATAACCGGAGCCGGACATTGTTCTGCTTCGGGGTATGTTTCGTTTTGTTGTTTAGTAATCAGTTGCAAGCTCAGGAGCCCCGCAGGGACAGCGGGGCCGATGGGCAGCTGAACATACAGCCGCTTCAAATCGGGGATTCTATCCCCACAGCACTGTGGGATTTTGCACACACGCTGATACAAAGTGCTTCTGGGAACAAAACGATACGTCTGGGCGATTACAGCTCGAAAAAGCTAATCGTACTCGACTTTTGGGCAACATGGTGCACCACTTGTCTGGCGCGTCTTCCTAACCTGCACAGACTAGCTGAAGCAAACAGCAGTGAGATGGAACTTATCCCCGTAACCTATGAGGATGCAGATAAGGTTGCTAGATATTTTGGTATAACAAAAAATGAGAAACTCCAAAAACTCTGGCCTCATTTGAATTCGGTCGTCGGAGATAAGCTGTTGAAAGCCTATTTTCCACACACGGCCTTACCCCATTTGGTGATTATCCGTGATGGAATTGTGGTCGATATACCGCCATCTATCCTTGTGGATAGCCTTTATCTATCCAACATAATAGCCAATCCGCCACGAGCTGATGCCCATGACAAAAATGTTCCAAATGGAGATGAAAAGAAAACCTTCTTTTCGAAGTTCTCGGGCTTTAAGCAACAGGAATCTTCGGCTGCTACGCGACTTGACACTGTTTTACAGAGCCGCCACGTCCATTACAGCAATTATCCTATTGCAATGCTCTACCGCTTGACCGGGTGCTTTGACGAGGTGCTTACGACGACAGGACTCGTTGTCGCCGATACCTTATTCGATTTTGATCTCGACTTTACATCCGCTAGCCGTGAGAGCACCAACCCGCAGTACCTGGATTGGTGCCAACGCAACCTTTTTTGCTATGAGGCGAGCGTTCCTGCAAGCTACGATGGACAGGCGCTGAAGCTGCGCATGAAGAATGACCTTGATTTTTTTCTTGCCGTGCGGTCCTTTGTGGATAAACGTACGGTACCTGTCTATCTGTTAAAGTATAATGGTAAGCTCGAAACTATATTATCCAATAAGAAGCAGGGCATGCTCGTTACCGATGGGACGGTATACGATCGCAACACGCGAGAGCGTATAAAAGCCCCCTTATCGGCAAATGGCAATGCGAATTATATGCAAAGGTGCCGTATCAAAGATGTACTCGATTTGCTCAAGCAGAGCTTTCCCGGTCGTGCTGTCATTGATGAAACGGGCATTACGGCATTATTGGATATCGACCTTCCCGACGACTGTAAGGATTTTGCTGCGTTTAGGGATGCGTTGTATCGACAAAACTTCATTCTGGAAGAGGGACTCCGATCTCTGGATGTGCTGGTTCTTTCTCCTTATCAATCAAATCGTTATTAACCCCCAATTATTTACATGAAATATAGCTTAACTTTTTTCTTTGGCTTTCTACTGTGTTTAAGTAGTAAGGCCCAACCTTTTGTTACTCAATTAAAGGTGTCGGACGGGAACAAACCTATTTCCGAGGTCACGGTCTGGATAGATGGGCATGCGAAGGGGACTACGGACGCGAATGGTCTGTTTCTGCTACAACGGCTAGATAACTCGCCTTTTTCCCTGCGCCTGCTACATGCGCAATGGCAACAGCTTGATACGGTACTCCAACCAACGGTAGCGGAAATTATACTTTGGATGAAGCCTAAAGCTATCGAGATTGAACAGGTGGAGGTTTCAACCGGTTATCAGCATGTTGCGCGCTACCAGACAACGGGGGCTTTCGAGTCTATCGAGAGGGATCTTTTGGACAGACAGATCGGCACGACGATACTACCCATGTTGGATGGCTTAGCTGCCGGCCTTACATTTGATCGTAGGAAAGGGGCGATGAACAATCTTCAGATCCGTGGCCTGAGTACACTTTCTTCTGACCTCACCAAGCCGCTGATCGTACTGGATAATTTTCCGTATGAAGGTGACCTTGAATCTATCAATCCGCTCGATGTGGCAAATGTAACCTTGTTGAAAGATGCTTCTGCTTCGGCAATCTGGGGCGCGAAGGCTGGAAATGGTGTGCTGGTGATCACTACAAAAAAGGGGAACCGAAATCGCCCCTCGAAGATCGACTTTTCGTCGAATTTAACTTGGATTGAGAGGCCTGATGTTTTTTATGTGCCGCGGATATCCAGTGCTGACTACATTGAAAATGAAAAATTCTTGTTTGAGAAAGGGGCGTACAATACCAATCTGAACAATACGACAACGCGCCCGATGATTTCACCGGTTGTCGAACTGCTGGATGCTGTGCGTAAGGGTAAAATGGACGAGACGGATGCATTGGCGCAGATCGAGGATCTTAAGCAGTACGACATACGTGACGATTACAAAAAGTATTTGTACCGCACGGGATTTAATCAGCAATATTTCCTGAGTCTGAATGCTGGTAATGATCGCTTTGGCTATTTGTTTTCGACGGGGCTGGACAGAAATCTCAGCACATCCCGCGGAAATGCTTTTGATAGGGTTAACTTGCGGTCCATGAATACTTTTCAGGCTACGGATAAACTGAGCCTGCAGTTCGATGTCAACTTTGTGCACAGCAAGACTACGACAAACAACCCGGGTGAGCTTACCAATATTTATCCTTATGCCCGTTTGGCGGATGATGATGGCAATGCGCTTGCGGTGGACCGTTCCTACCGTTACAACTATATTGATACAGCAGGAGGCGGTCTTTTGATGGATTGGCGCTATTATCCGTTGAAAGAGATCGAGCAGCGCGACAATTGGTCGGGGAACAGTAACCTGCGGATGAATCTAGGTATGCGTTACGCTATTTCATCGGTCGTGAATCTGGATCTGCGTTACCAGTTTGAACGGGAATTTGGAAAGAGCTTCAACTACCAAAGCGAGGATCTGTTTTTTACCAGAGATCTGATCAATAGGTTTAGCACGATAACCAACGGGGCTGTAACCTACCGCATCCCAAAGGGTGGGATATTGGATCTTGGAAATTCTACAATGGGGGCACACAATGTGCGCGCACAGCTGAATATAGACCGCTCTTGGGGTATGGGGCATACGTTGACAGCGATGGCGGGTGCTGAAGTTCGTAAGATCGATACCGATGATTCCTATTATCGGACTTATGGATACAACGACAAGTTGAAAACAAACAGTTCGGTGGATTATGTGACGCGCTACCAGATATATGATAAACTGGCCGGTACACTGGCTATTCCTTATGTGGACAACTTTGCCTCGTCGGATAACCGGACGTTGTCCTTTTTCTCGAATGCCGCCTACAGTTATCTGCAGCGTTATACCTTATCGCTTTCGGCGCGCCGTGATGCTTCAAACTTGTTCGGCGTACAGACCAACGACAAGTGGAAGCCACTTTGGTCGGCAGGCTTGAAATGGACGGTGCATCAGGAGCCTTTTTTTCGCTCTGAATACGTAAACCAACTTATTGTACGCTCGTCTTTCGGGCATAGTGGCAATGTTAATAATGCTGTGCCGGCCGTGGCTACGATAAGTTATAACAGTTCATTGAGTACGCTGGCCCGCTTACCTTATGCTTATTTACAGAATGCTCCGAATCCGGACCTTCGCTGGGAGGATGTGGCGCAGTGGAACATCGGTATGGATGCTGCATTTCTAAAAAATAAGCTGACCTTGTCGTTTGATTATTACCGCAAGAATGCGACTGATTTAATAACGGCGGAGGATGCTGATCCCACATTGGGCATGTCGTCCTTCACCCGAAATAGTGGAAATTTACGGACGGAAGGGATCGACCTTAGCTTGGGGGCAAATCTGATCGATAGGGCATGGAAATGGAATGTGAACCTATTGGCTTCATGGAATGAGGACAAGCTGAAAAAGATCAATAGGGAAACACTCTCGCTGACAGCGGGGGAGTATTATATTCCACCGGCCGTGGAATACCCCATGAATGCCCTGTTTTCCTATCGCTTTATGGGGCTGAATCCGGAAACGGGCGCACCGTTAGGCTTGGTGGATGGTGAACTAAGTGAAGACTATGCCAGCCTGACGAATTCCTCAAAGATTACGCTGGATGATCTGGTATACCACGGAACGGTGGTGCCACGGTTCTTTGGTAATTTGCGGAATACGGTTGCCTACCGTGGATTTTCCTTATCGGTGAATATCAGTGGTAAATTTGCATATTTCTACCGTCGGGGGACCGTGCTTTATACACAGCTGATGAGTACCAGTTTTGTCCAGACCCACGGTGATTATGAGAAACGCTGGCAGAACCCCGGTGATGAGGCGCATACCACGGTACCTTCTGTTGTATATCCCGCGAGTACTTCCCGCGACAATTTTTATCGTCTGTCGGATGCAACGGTGGAGGATGCTAGTCATATCAGGCTACAGGATCTAAGTTTTTCCTATAGCCCGAGATGGATCGGGTATGGTGTAAAAGGAGCGACATTCCGCTTTTATTGCAACAACCTGAATGTCATACTTTGGAAAAAGAGTAAGGTAGATCTTGATCCCCAGTATGGAGCAAATATTCCAATCGCGAGGTCCTATGCACTGGGTCTTAATGTACAATTCTAAAAATAGACTTATGAAATGTCCACGAGTGCTTCACACAAACACGGATGAAAATAATCAGGACATTCCATATGGCCTTTAAAAGTCAAATTATTTACATATGAAATATTCATTTTAGACAAAACAGAAACACACATGGATATTCCATATGGCCTTTAAAAATCAGATAATTTACATATGAACATAAAATATAATAGCATTCTTTTGGGACTCACGTTCCTACTACCGGGTTGCAAGGATTTTTTAGACGAGAAACCGCTAAGCTCCTTGGCCATACTTGAAACATTGGACGACTATAAAGCGATTGTTCAAAATGAGTCGCGTATGAATAGTAATTATCCGTTTTGCTACGATTATGCTTCGGATTACTTTTACCTCAGTGAGCAAGATTATAATGCAGTGGACGAGACTGGTAGAAATGCGTACACTTGGCAGAACCAGCCTGCTCATCAGAACAATTGGTCGCAGAACTATACGCGTATCTACGATGCTAATGTGGTGCTCGACGGTATAGATAAGGCGGATCTCCTGAGTTGGACAGAAAGTGATAGGGCTGCAGTAAAGGGAACGGCTTATTTTTTTAAGGCATTCAGCCTGCTACCTCTGGCGTTGATCTATGCTCCGGCTTACGAACGAGAGCATAATTCGGGTAAATTAGGTATTCCGCTGCGTTACAGCTCGGATATCAATGAACGGATTACACGGGCATCTCTGGAAGAAACCTACCTGCACATCGAGGAAATACTGCTAAAAGCCTCAGCTTTACTGCCCTCGACGACCAAAGAAAAAACATTACCTACACGGGAGGCTGCATTTGCGGCTCTGGCCAGGTTGTATTTGTTGACGCAGGATTATGCGGCGGCGGCTCGCTATGCTGATTCTTGTTTAAAGATCAGTGAAGTACTGATCGATTATAATACACTGAACGCTACGGCGACGACAACGCAGTTTCCCGAACTGAATAGCGAGGTGATTTTTCACGCAACGAAAGGTGATTATTCGGCGATGTTGCTCATGAGTAGGGCACAGGTCGATTCTTCTTTATATGACCTATATGCAGCTAATGATATGCGTAAAAGTTTATTTTTTCGAAAAAATGCAGCAGGTGTAATGGGATTTTATGGTGATTATGCGGGGAATATTATTCTGACTTCGTTTTCAGGAATCGCTCGCGATGAAGTGTACCTGATACTTGCCGAGGCACAGATTAGAGTGGGAGATGTACAGGACGGAATATCCACCTTAAATAGATTATTGGCCAAGCGCATTCGTAGCAGCGAATTTGTTGCGCTATCCACAATGGATCAGCAACTGGCGCTTGATCTTGTACTATTGGAAAGGCGTAAGGAGCTTTGCTTTCGATCGGGCTTGCGCTGGATGGACCTCAAAAGATTGAATCTTGATGAATCGCGCACCACGGTAATAAGGAGGAAATTGGGGAATACGGTGTATGAGTTGGAGCCCAACGATGATCGCTACGTATTCAAGATTCCTGATCAGGTGATTGCGCTGAGTGGTATAACGCAGAATCCATAGGGCAAAAGAAAGGAGTGCGTAATGCACTCCCTTTCTTAATCGTTTCTCAGAAATACGTCGCCTTGGCTGGTATCTTTGTTTTGAATACGTTGTGCCAAAGGACTGTTTGGTTCGATTATCGGATTACCGTTTTCATCTGCTGGGGCTTTAATACCACAAAGGTTCAAGACACCTGTACAGTGCGTCGTCGAACCTTCAGCATAGTTTTCCGGGTTCATCGGGTCACTGGATACAGCTTGTGTGAATACCCAGTTTTGATCGGCAAGAGTTGCTTTTGGAGTGTTCTCTTTTACATCCTCGCCAGATAGGGCATAAGCACCGCTTCCTAGAAGTAGCGCAGCAGCCAATACAAACAACATTTTTTTTCTTTTCATAACGTTTTGTTTTTTAATGAACTGATTATTTATGAGCGAGTCCGCAGCAACAGCTGTAACGTAACGTTACCGGTTTGTTCCTCCCGGGGGAACCTGTCTTTAATTGTCGCTGTCAGCTCTCATTTTCAAAATTAGAATCTGTGAAGCGTTACAGATTGGCAAAATGCTGCAAGCCGTTGGCTAAATAATGTGTTCGGTAGTCCTTGTTAGAATATCTTTCGTAGGTATTCGCGACTAATTCCTAAAAACTGTGCAAGCTCGATCCGGGGAAGTAAGACATCGAGACGTTCGAATTTTGAGCGGAAAGCTTTCAAACGTTGTGTTCTTGGCATCTCTAAAATACTCGTGCGGAAATCGACGTCTTTTTCCTGCTTAGCTCGAAGATGGTCATAGACTTCAATCATACAAGGGTATTGTCGCGCAATTTGGTAGCGTACGGGGAGTGGCAATAGCAGAATTGTACTATCCTCCAGTGCTTTGAAAAGGGGAGGTTTTGCAATCAAGGGAACGATGATCAATTGGTTGGCCTGTATGTAGCGTTGTGGAATATTTTTGAGGTATTTACCGATCGTTCCTCGCTGCACAAAGTAAATATCGCCCCTTTGGCTTGGAAGAGGTTCTCCACGTTCGAGCTGGATCTCTTCAAAATAGGTCGGTAACAAGGGGACTTCCTTTTTCCACTCCGGAAAAATGGAGGTCAGGTAGGTCGCTAAAAAAGCGTTCTCTTCATTCATAGTTTCTAGGCTTGTGTAAGCCGGAAATATAGATGTTCTTTTTTTGTTTCTTTCTTCCGTATAAAAATGACGGATTGGATGTACGATTCGATAGAAACGGTTGACAAACGGTCATATTGCTTTTAGTTTTTATTTTATTTTCCATCGAAATAGCCCTTTCGGCTAAGTTTACTTCAAATTTATTCTTTGCTTGAAATATTCAATATTTGCTCATCAGCTGATTGTTTTACGGTAAAAATCGTACGGTTTGACGAGAGTGGTCCGACTCGTTTGGTTACGGGCCAATTGAATAAAATAAAGCATGGATACTACGTTTGAAATTGCAGATGGAATGGCTTTTATAGGCCAAAGTCTCATGGATCTTGAAGGAGATGAAGGAATATTGGATGATTTCCTTGATGACGACAAGTGCTGGGTAACTATCCCCTAAGCGCACCCACCTCGTTGTTTTACGATTGGGGGTAGTCTAACCAAAATGTGTGTTCCGAAGGTATGCATGCAACAAACCTAGGCCTTCGGATACCTATAATTACTAAACAACAACTAGATATTATGCAACCTGAAAATAAAGAAAATATGCAGCGTGCCCTTTGGTATGCGAATGTGCTACAGTATTTCCCTCGCCTGAATTTGGATGATTTGCGTGCTGCCTTTGCGGATTGGCAGCAAAAGAAAAGGGAGTATATTCGATTTTATGATGCTTGTAATTTGGCAGTTTTGAAAAAAGGTATGCCGGAGAAAATCCTTGACGGAGAGGCTGGTCTGTTGATTACCTTCCATACAGGCCCGTATCGCTTATTGCCACGTTTGCTTATTGCTGCCGGGTATAAGATCGGACTTGTCGCATCGTCTAAGGTCATTGCGCGTGAAAAGAGCTGGTATGCAGAGGAACTTCTGGCAAATAACATTTCGCTGGATAATTTTTCTTGTATGGAAGCGGATAAGCCTACTGTATTGAAACAGATAATTACGGCAATCGAAGCAGAAAAACGGTGGGTGTTGGTGTTCCTGGACGCTGATGAAGGTCAGAAAAAGCATTCTGCAAATCTTTTACATGTCAAGCTCTTTCATGGGCATGTGTATTTTAGAAATAATTTGTTTTTATTCGCTGAGCGTTTCGGTATTCCAGTGGCAATCGTCTACATGGAGGATCGCGCTCAAAATGGAAATTGGCAGGTTGCCATACATAATCAATTTTATCCTGACGCAAAATCTGTAAAAGGTCATTATGCGAAACAATGTGCTGATGCAATACGGACAGGTTTTCCAGCAATTATTGGCAGAGATTGGACGGCTTGGGAGAATTGGTCTTTGCTACATTGCTATCAAAAGGAATACATAGTCCCTAAGCAGCTGGATCTCACAAATCCGGTATGGGTGATGCCTTTTTTAGTGGGTAATAGGCGTTTTTTCTTAGATATGTCAAATAGACAATTTTTTGAAATTCTATCTCCTTTGTAGAAATAATTTGTAATTTCCCCACCTCGACAGTTTATTAAACCTGAGCTGTCGTATACATTTAGTTTATTCTTTTGCTATGTCATTCACTGTTAAAAATTGGCGAACAGAGAAATTGCATACTTGGCAGCGCCTATTTATCGGAGTGTCCCTTGTTGTGCTTTCCCTATTTGCGATGTTGTGGAGCGTTTTGGATCGTTTCACAGTCTGTTCCTTTATCGCGTTTACCGTGCCATATCTGGTTTGTTTCTTCATTTGGTTCTTTGCGTTTGAATTGATCGATCCGTATTCGAAACCAAACCTGTTGCTTGCGCTTCCACTGATTTTCTTTATCCTTTTAAGCACCAGCTACTTTGTGGAGTTAGTACATTTGAGTAGAGACAGATTTAATGATGAATAATTAAATTTGTTTAACTATGGGAAATCGAGTATTTGACGAACAATTCAAAAAGATGGCCGTTGAGCTTTCTACGGTCAAAGGCTCAGTAAAGGCAGCAGCAAGGGAACTGGAGATGGATCCGAGTTTATTGAGCAAATGGCGGAACGACCCACGCTATAACGGGGGACATATTATCCTAGATAAGCCTGGTTTGAGCGAAGAGGAGCAGAAGATACGTCGTCTTGAAAAAGAGCTGAAGGAGGCCAGAATGGAACGTGACATCCTAAAAAAGGCGGTCAGCATCTTCTCCAAGGGAGATTGGAACGATTCAGGTTCATAGCCTCCAACCTGAATAAGTATCCAGTTGAGAAGATGTGTAACATGCTACAGGTAAGCAATAGTGGTTATTATAAATGGGTCAAACGTCCATTGTCAAGGCGAGCGATGGAAAATGAAGTGCTAACGGTCAAGATACGGGAGGTTTACCAGGAAAGCCGGGGTGTTTATGGCAGCCCAAGGATCACCAGACATCTGGGAAACAATGGCATACAGGTATCACAGCCAAGGGTGGCCAGGTTGATGAAAAAGATAGGGTTGAAAAGTATCACCAGAAAAAAATACCGGGTATGCACAACAGATTCCTCACACGGTTACCGTATATGCAAGAATCACCTTGACAGGGATTTCAGTGCAGCGGAAACGGGCAGGAAGTGGGTAAGTGACATGACCTACATCGCAACCCGGCAGGGATGGCTGTATCTCACTACGGTGATGGACCTTGCCGACAGGAAGATCATCGGGTGGTCTTTGAGTGATGGCATGAAGGCCGATCAGACGGTAATACCCGCTTTTAAAATGGCGATGGCAAACCGTAAAGCGAAGGGGACTTTGCTCTTTCATTCGGATCGTGGTGTGCAATACGCATGTGATGAATTTAAGGCTCTACTGAAGAAATATCCCGTACTGCAAAGCATGAGTAGGAAAGGGAATTGCTGGGACAACGCCCCGATGGAAAGCTTTTTCAAATCGATTAAATCCGAATGGATATATCATCATGAATATCTTGACCGAAGACAAGCTTCACTGGCCGTATTCGAGTATATTGAAAGTTGGTATAACAGGAAAAGGCTCCATTCAGCTCTCGGGTATTTAACACCTGCCCAGTATGAAAAATTGCTGTTGGATCAGGTCGCTTAGGGTTATAGGGTTAGGAAAAATCAACCTAACCTAAATACTGAAAAATGTCTCCACTTTTTTGTTATAATTCCATAGCCTTGGAATTATCGGGGAAACATAAGGTCGGCATTGCTTTGCTAATGCTGGTCGGGGTATTCCTTTTTACGGGTACGGTCTTACAGTTTGTGGATCCTACCGCCGGCGTTCTGGATATCGGTATCCTATCGGTTTTTGCCTTGGGCCTATTGCTGGGCATCGCTGCTATTTTCTGTAGCCTATGGTTGCAGGAGATTCTCTGGCAGCCCTTCAAGACTTTCCGCAACGAATTTAATTACCACTTTAATCAATTGACATCATGGCAACAGGCTATTCTTTATTTTTCGGTGTTCTTCTTATCGGTATTTGCCTCTTTGTGGGCTTTGGCGATCGTTTTCTAAGTAACGAAAGCGACATGCTCGATGCAGAAAACGTTTTGCAGCTCGAAGGGGAACAGGCCAATGCTTTGGAAAGTACGGTGGTTGTGGTATCGGTTGATGAGCCGATACCCGATCTCCGCCAACGTATCGTTGTCCTTGCCGAACAGGAACTAGGCGTAAAAGAGAAAACCGGCAACAACGATGGCGATCGGGTAGAAGAGTACCTCCGCTATACCGGGCTTGGCAAAGGCCACGCATGGTGTGCGGCTTTCGTCTGTTGGTGTTATGGGGAATCGGGCCTTAACCAACCGAAGAACCCCTGGAGCCCGGCACTCTTTCCCACAGCGCGATCCTATTGTACAAGCAGATCGGGATGCGACACGTCGTCACCAAAGCCGGCCGATCTCTTCGGCATCTACAGCAGCAGCGCCAAGCGGATCAACCACGTCGGCCTCATCAAAACCACAACCGACAAGTACATCATCAGCATCGAAGGCAACGTCAACAACCAAGTACAATCCAAACGCCGACATTTAGCAACAGTATACGCATTATCAGATTGGATTTTGAATTAGTTACGAAGATATTAGTTACAGAGTGATAGAAGAGTTACGAGGTTACATTTTTGCAAAGTCGTGAAGTCGTGAATTCGTAAAGTTGTTGACATTAGTTACGAAGTGATGGAGGAGTTATAAGGTTACATTTTTGTAAAGTCGTGAAGTCGTTGATTCGTGAAGTCGTGAAGTCGTGAAGTTGTAAAGTCGTTGATATTAGTTACAGAGTGATGGAGGAGTTATAAGGTTACATTTTTTGTAAAGTCGTGAAGTTGTAAAGTCGTTGATTCGTAAAGTCGTGAATTCGTAAAGTCGTGAAGTTGTAAAGTCGTTAATTCGTAAAGGAAAAACAATTGTACAAGAAATAACGCCTTGAAACCGATTTTAAAGTCGTGAAGTCGTTGATTCGTGAAGTTGTAAAGTCGTTAATTCGTAAAGGAAAAACAGTTGCACTACAAATCCTTAACGATCAATGTCGCCTTGAAAGCTTTGCAATATGTAGAATTTTGCCTTAGCACAGACTTATCCTGCAAAGGTTTCCAGCGACGATTTTTTTTTGCATCCTTTTTTTGGGAAAAAAAGGATGAGCCCAGCCCCGGCTCGAGGGGCAAGAAAACTTACATCCTTATCCTGCAAAGGTTTCCAGCGACGATTTTTTATGAATTCGTGTTTGTTTTTTTGTATTCATGAGCTCCCTACGGTCGGTTTGCATCCTTTTTTTGGGAAAAAAAGGATGAGCCCTGCCCCGGCTCGAGGGGCAACCACTTTATGAAGAAAAAAGTAATGCCCTGTCCTGGCAAAGGACAAAAAAGAAGCTTGCTCCGGCTCAAGGGGCAACCACTTTATTTAGTGCCCTGCAGGCGGCTTGTTTCGTTCGAGTTTGCCTTTAAAAAAGCCAAATTCGAGCGAAACATTTTTATTTAAATAAAAACCTTATGAAAACAATCACAATAACACTAATAATCCTACTATTATTATCCTGTAGAACCTACAAAGAAAAAGTACAGCAGGAGAGTAGAAGCAATGCCCTAACGGAAGAAAGCAAAACAGTGCAGCACACATACCAGTGGATGCAAAAAGACAGTTTAAACCGCCGTTGGTTTTTCTGGACAGATACATCATTTACATACCATCCCGATAGCGGTTTACGCGCAGCTTCTGGGCACTTATGGATGGAAGAAAGCGTAACACGTTCATCGGATTTACAAGAAACGGTTGCGGAATCAGAAAAGCTGTTGAAGCAAGAAGAAGATTACGAATCATTCCTTAGCAGCAAGACGGTGCGCATTAGAAGTTGGTATTTATACATTGGGATCGGTTTACTATTAATAGTGATTTGCACAATGCTGTGGCGTAAGCTTAAGTTTTTTTAATGAGTTCGCGTTTTAATAAAGGTATACTAAAGGAAAATTTACTACCCTTACCAAGTTTACTTTCCGCCCATATTTTCCCTTGGTGACGCGTTACGATTTCATAACATAAATATAAACCAATTCCGAATCCCGAAATGTTACGTTCGGTGTTGTCATTCACTCTGTAATAACGTTTAAAGATATTGCTCAAATCATTTTTAGATATACCCATTCCTTCATCACTAACGCTAATGATAATGTCGGTATCATCACATTTGCAGTTGATGCCGATTTTGGTCCCCGATTTTGAGTATTTCGCAGCATTAGTTATCAGATTGTTTACAACCTGTGCTATTTTGTCCTTATCTGCATAGACCGTTTTCGCTTCCGTAATTGAAAGCTCGATTTTATGTGTCAGCAAAATAGATTGAAGCTCTTGCGTTAAATCGTCTAGTAAAGAGTCTATCTCAAATTCACTGTGCTCCATATGGATCTTTCCCGATTCCAGTCTAGATACATTCAGGAAGCCATTAATCATCTTGGTCATTTTATGAACTTGTGCAATTGCTTTTTGAGACATGTCGACACAGGTTAATTCACTATTCCGCTCCGCATTTTTTCTGAGTAGTTGAAGGTATGCACTGATTGATGTTAATGGCGTCTTCAGTTCATGACTTACCATTGCAATAAAATCGTTCTTTCGCTGATCATCCTGTTTTTGCTCGGTGATATCTATTATTACGCCACTAAATACTGCTGTATGTTCAATATCGGTTTTAAATAGGCCACTATAAGCTTTGATCCAACGGACTTCATGGTCATTGAATCTCTGTATGGGATATTCGATGACGTATTTTTCTCTTTGTGTAATACATTCTACAATCTTTTGTCGAACCCGCTCCCGATGTTCTGGCAGTATCTGCTTAATGGTCTGATTGTAGCTTAACTCTATTTCTAATGGGAAACCATAAATCTCCTTAAAACGTTCCGAACAGCTCATCTCCATACTATCTACAGCTATACGATAGATTCCCATGTTGGCGGTTTCTATAGATAAGCTTGCAATCGCCTCAGCTTGTTGTATCTTTAATCGATCTTTTACCTCATTTGTTACATCGTGGCAAAGAACCAGTATATCGCTATTTTCGGTGTCGGTACTGTAATGTTTCTGAACAACCAGATTCAGGTAGCGACTTTGTTTAACTCCTTCGACTTCAAATGAAAGGTATTCATTGTACAGCTCTTTTTTCGAGTTTAGGTCTGCCAGATCATTTAGAAAAGGGTTAATTTTTCTGTACAGTTCAGGAAGTTCGCTTTCTAAATTCTGATTTGAAAGTTTATTGGGCGTGGTCAGAAATATTTGAGCGAGCTCGGCATTAACGACCGTTACTCTGCGATCTGTACGCTGAAAAACAAGTATGCCTATGGAAGCTTCTCTTACCAATTGCTCGAAACGGACAGTACTAGCTTTGAGCTCTTCAATAGTTTTAGATAGTCTGGTTTGTGAATGATGAAGTTTGGTATTGGTTGCGTGTTGTTCCTCATTGACTGCTGTGAGTTCCGCGTTCAGCGTGGATATAGCCTTTTGAGAACTCTTAATTTCTTGATTCGCAAGACGTAAATTTTCGTTAGCCTTGTTGTAGTCGTCAAGTAACTGCTGTTGTCTCATTTTTCCAAGTGTTCGCGCAGTAACATTCTCTGCCATGACCAATATATAAGTAGTCTCGTCATTTTCATCCAATATTGCTGTGTAAGAAAAATCCATATAGACAAGTTCTTTGCTTCCGTCTCGAATAAGTTCCACCGGTGCATCTGTACTGTGATAAGTGGTTTTTTTAAGATACACCTCATCGAGTATTTTTGGAAACGCTTGATAGCGCATTTCAGGCAGATAATCTATTAGACGCTGACCGATTGCACGCTCGTCCTTGTCCCATAATGTCAACATATATTTGTTAGCCATCTGTAGCACCATCTCCCTTGAACTCAGTATGGCAACCCCTATAGGCAAATTGCTGATGGCTGTAGACAACTCGCTGATATATTCCAGGTCTGTCTTGGAAACAGAATACAAACAATTGGCAAACTGCGCTTGCAATTGTTCTTTTGTAACGCTGCGAGCGGGATGTACATCTTTTAATTCATTGAGAAAACTATTTACAAAAGTTGTTGGTTTAAAATGAGATGAATAGGTTTTGGGATTGTTACTTCCCTTTTTAGACATGTCCGGCAGTGGTAACCGTTCGCATTCAACCCAGATAGCTAGCGAATCGCGCGAATGGGGGGAACAAGAAGGAATAGTTATGCTAACGTTGAAGCCTGCAATGGCATAATTGTCCTCAACGCTAACAGGCAAATTTTTTATCTCGAAGCTGCTGCCTGTTAGTATAGCCTGTAAAGACCGCGCTATATCGTTTGGCGCAACCAACTGCAAAAATGTAGTGAAAGATGAAAGTTCTAGGTTGAGCCCCGTAATTTTTAAAAACTCGATAAACTTCTGATTTTTGTACGTAATGGTCAAATTTGGCAGACTTACTAAACAGACTGCGACAGGACTATGTTCTAGATATTTGCTCGGTATTGTCTTTTCCATTCCTTACATCGAATTTTTTGGCTCAACTAAGAATTTGTATCTATTATATAATGTCAAAATGCAACATAATGTTTGGAGCATGGCTTTTAGTAAACGATTTATTGAGTTTAGGTAGGATTTGAAAATGAACTATTTGTCGCACATATTGTTCCATCAACATATAAATAATTCAGATAGTATGGCAACAAAAGTAGAAAATGAATTGAACGGTATAGGAGAGAAAGACAAAAAGCGGAAAGGCAATACGTATAAAGAACTCGGATCGGTAGTCGAAAAAACCGAAAAAACGAAAGATGCCGATGCAGAGGCGGGCGTGGACCCACAGGCGGAACAATTGAATGATATGCCTAATGATCCAACAGATAGACCAAAAGAGAAAAAAACTGGAAAATAGGTGAGCGTATATCTGATTTCACCGAATGTTCTTGAATCATTCTAAATTGCTTATACGGTGAACTATATTGTGAAGAGGCTGTTCTTTTGAAAATCTTAAACAGAGTTTCATCATGAAAAAGGATATGCCAACTTCCAACCAAAGCGCCAAACAAAAAGATCTCGTGCGTAATACACTTGATTCCTCGGATAAACCAATGACTACCGATCAGGGAGTCAAGATCAACAACGACGCCAATTCGCTCAAAGCTGGTGAACGTGGGGCAAGTTTACTAGAGGATTTCATCCTGCGCGAAAAGATTACGCATTTTGATCACGAACGCATTCCAGAGCGTATTGTACATGCACGAGGAAGCGCTGCACACGGTTTTTTCGAACTTTACGAAGATTTGAGTGCCTATACAAGGGCAGGTCTATTTACAAAGGTGGGGCAGAAAACACCTGTTTTCGTTCGATTTTCTACCGTAGCAGGCAGCAAAGGTTCTGCAGATCTAGCTCGCGATATACGGGGCTTTGCTGTAAAATTTTATACCGATGAAGGTATATTTGATCTAGTGGGCAACAATACACCGGTATTTTTCATTCAGGATGCCATGAAGTTTCCGGATCTCATCCACTCGGTGAAACCTGAACCCGATAATGAAATCCCGCAAGCGGCTTCCGCACATGATACTTTTTATGATTTTGTAAGCTTGGCTACGGAGACGCTGCACAACCATATGTGGGCAATGAGCGATCGCGCAATACCGCGTAGTTTGCGTATGATGGAGGGGTTCGGCATTCATACATTTAGGTTGCTTAATAACCATGGAGAATCCCATTTCGTAAGGTTTCATTGGAAGCCTGATTTGGGCGTACATTCGGTCACTTGGGACGAAGCGGTGAAGATAAACGGTGCAGATCCTGACTTCCATCGGCGGGACCTTTGGGAAGCTATCGAACAAGGACACTTCCCTACCTGGGAACTCGGGCTACAGATTATTCCAGAAGAGGACGAACATCGTTTTGAATTCGATCTACTGGATGCGACAAAGCTTATTCCTGAGGAATTGGTTCCTGTGCGTATCGTAGGCAAGATGACGCTGGATCGTAACCCTGACAATTTCTTCGCCGAGACAGAACAAGTTGCTTTCCACCCAGGACATATCGTTCCGGGCATCGACTTTACGAACGACCCCTTGTTACAGGGCCGACTTTTTTCGTATACGGACACACAGCTATCGCGGTTGGGAAGTCCAAACTTTCACGAATTGCCGATTAATAGATCAATTGCAGAGGTGAATAACAACCAGCGTGATGCGCAGATGCGGACGACGATAAACAAAGGTAAAGCGGCTTACCATCCCAATAGCATTGGTGGTGGCTGTCCATTTCTATCGAAGATCGCCGACGGGGGCTTTAATAGCTACGAAGAACGTGTAGACAGTAAGAAAGTACGCGCGAGATCTGCAAGTTTTAAAGACCATTTTTCTCAACCAGCCTTATTTTATCGAAGTTTATCTGCTTGGGAAAAAGAACACCTGATCGGCGCATACTCTTTTGAACTAGGAAAGTGTCAAATAGATGCCATCAAATCACGCATGCTGTATCTGCTTAACCACATCGACAGTTCTCTCGCTAAACGTGTATCGGATAACATTGGACTTGCAATTCCTAAAAAAATAGAAGGACCAATGAATATGAATATTGGGGCGGATGAAGATCCGTCTACGCAGCAACCAGGCAAGCTGAAAAACTACCTAGAACGTTCAGCAGCGCTCAGCCAGGATAAAGAAAAACCTTCTCCGATAGCAAGCCGTCAGGTTGCGGTTTTAGTTGATCACGGTTTTGATATGAAGGGCTTTGAAAAGTTTAAAAAGGCACTCGAGGCTGAAGGTGCATCCGTGAAAATAGTATCGCCAAGTGGTGGGATAATCTCGTGTAGCCAAGGTATGAAACATAAGGTCGATGCCCAACTTTCTACGACGGAAAGTGTATTCTATGATGCTGTTTTTATTCCTTGCGGGGAGAAAAGTGTTGCATCACTTGCTGAACAAGGAAAAACAATTAAGTTTATCAATGAGGCAATAAAGCACTGTAAGACGATAGCATTCCTCGGCAAGGCTGTAAAACTACGAGACCTTTCGGTAGCAAAGGATTTTTTGGATGATAAAGCGGTCTTTACAGACGGGAGTCCTAAGGATTTTATCAAGGCATTGGCGATGCATAGAAATTGGGAGCGTGAGCCGCATACTGTTAAAATTGCGGTGTAGCAAAAAGCTTAGCTAATACAGGAGCACTATGGTTAGTAGACTATGATACTTGTTTTTTTAAGAATTTAAAATAATACAACTTTCCTTTGAACCATTTGTTGTTTCGCTCGTTCTTTAGTAAAAGAAAGGAGTTTTATAATGAGTGAATTAACTTGGAAAGGTCGTTGGAACGAAATTAAAGGAAAAGTCAAACAGCAATATGCCGACTTAACAGACGATGATCTCTTGTATGCCGAAGGCAAGGAAGAGGAATTACTGGGCAAGTTGCAAAAAAAGACGGGAAAAACTAAAGATGAGGTCAACAGCTGGCTGAATGATCTTTAAATTTAATGATCTTTAAATTGATTCTAAGTTTAACTGATAGAACTGGAGATAACGTAACACCATACGCTCCAGTTTTTTTGTGCACTTTTGTTACGTATCATGTCGTAAAAATCCTTTGGTTAGTTTTTCCCATTGCGGGGAGGAAAAACCTAATTTCGCAGCTACACCAACAGCGCTATTTCTTATTTTTTCCAAGATATTTGTGCTTTGAAGGTTGATCTGTTCATTGCGACCATAATATCGCACAATTAATTTGTGTTCTTGAACACATAGCGTGAATGTACTGCTTGCTTGCCTATTAAAAAAATGTGCCGAAATGTTTTGTTCCATTTTCTCGGGGACTGCTGTTGTTTTAGGCATTGCTGTAGGTTGCAGGGTTATTCGTATAGCATCTTTAAGTTCCTCAAGTAGGGTAATCCTAACCCAATCAAATCCATCGCCGAGAAAACTTCCGGGTCCTGGAATATCGATCTTAACGTAATCTCCTATGCGGGCATTTCCTGTAATTTCATTGGCAAATCCATCGCATAGTGTAAACCTTGCACTTGTTGCACTTCCGGCAACGATATGCCAATTATTTACGTCCAGCAATCTGTTTCTCGCTTGCTGGTAAGCAGCTGTGGTAGCTGCTTCACTCTCATAATGTTCAACTGCACGTAAGTCCAATTGTTTCCCATCTTGTTGTTGGGGAATTTGAAATTTTTCCATGCTGTACTTTTATTAAAGAAAGCCTCTGTTAAAAAATAGTTTTGGGAACTAATTTATTTTTAACAAAATGGATAATGCGATTGTAGTAAGATAATGTCGTTAGCTGTTCTGTGTGAAATAATGTGTGAAATACCACCAAGCGAAGAATAAAACAGTAGTAAAGATATAAACGGGTAAATTCCGCGCACGAATCACGTATAATTTATTGGGCAAGGGCGCGTGTTTCTGATTGCAGGCGCGAAATACGAAAGCTGCTGAATTTCGGCTATTAGATCATTTACCGTAATAACTTTTCGAAGTAGGTATTTTTTCGTTTAAGGATCCACTCCTCAAAAGCCTTTTATTGAGGTCTCTAAGCCCGTTTTCGTTAAAACTAAGCCATACCACTTTTTTGTATCTTATTTAGGCTTTTTGGCTCGCTGAAACAAAAGCTGCAACTATCCCGTTCTTGTTAAAAATCGCTCTGCAGCGTTAAAATGCTCCATAAATAATGGCAGTGATGTTTTATAAAAAAAATAATAACTATGAAAGCAGCAGTATTCCATAAGCCCGGGCATATCAGTGTAGATAATGTCGAAGATCCTAAACTTCTCGATGCTCGCGACGTTATTTTAAAGGTTACAGCGACCGCAATTTGCGGCTCCGATCTGCACATCTTCAACGGGGCTGTACCACAAAAGGAGGATCTTATTATGGGGCATGAGTTTATGGGAATTGTGGAAGAAGTAGGTGCAGAGATTACAAACTTGAAAAAAGGAGATCGCGTTGTCGTTCCTTTTCCTATAGCTTGTGGGACATGCTTTTTCTGTACGCACGATGCATCTCCTGCCTGTGAACATTCCAATTACAAACACTATGGCCCGAATGGCGACCTGCTGGATCAAAAAGGTGCAGCTCTATTTGGCTACACGGATCTTTATGGCGGTTATTCAGGAGGACAGGCTGAATATGTTCGCGTTCCTTATGCCGATATCAGTCCACGCATTGTACCAGATCATCTGAGCGATGAACAAGCGCTTTTTTTGACGGATATTTTTCCAACGGGATGGTCGGCAATTGATTGGGCACAGCTGAAAGGAGGCGAGGTAGTCGCTATTTTCGGGTCGGGCCCCGTCGGGCTTATGGCTCAGAAAGCCGCTTGGTTAAATGGCGCTGGGCGTGTGATTGCAATAGACCCGCTAGATTATCGGTTGGCTAAAGCCAAAGCTGTGAACAATGTGGATACGTTGAATCCCCGTGATGTGGATGTGGTTGAGGCGATTCGAGAAATGACAAGAGGACGCGGCGCGGATGTCTGTGTCGATGCAGTAGGCTTTGAACCCGAGCGGGGCTTTTTTGATAAGGTGAAGGCCACCGTCAATTTTGAGGTGGGATCGATGAAGGTATTGGATATGTGCTTCAAAGCGGTGCGTCGAATGGGGACGGTATCTATTGTGGGCGTCTATGGCTCTCCATACGATAATTTTCCGTTACATCGTATTTTCGATAAAGGGCTTACAATAAAACAGGGGCAGGCACCGGTTTTAAACTATATAGATAAACTGATAGCACTTGTCAATGATGACAAGGTCGTCCTCGATGATATCATTACGCACAGTCTTCCGCTATCGGAGGCAGAACATGGATACGAAATATTTGATAAAAAGAAGGATGATTGCGTTAAGGTCGTACTCAAGCCGTAAACTAAGACACAGGCTATCGACGTAACGATATCACTGTTATTTTGATTTGAAAAAACAACATAATAATGGGATTAGGGAAAATTTTAAAAATTGCAATGGTAGGGGCGTTGACGACAGCAGCTTTTAAAGCTGTACGTAGGCGGCATGATCGAATGACCCTCCGAGGAAAAGTTGTACTTATTACCGGTGGCGGACGCGGTCTTGGATTTGCTTTAGCACAGGAATTCGCTAAAAGGGGATCTGCTCTAGCACTTTGTGGTAGAAGTGCGGAGCATTTGGAAATAGCCATGCAATCCCTTGTCCAGATGGGGGCAGATGTTTTTATTCATCAAGCCGATGTCAGCGACCGAAAGCAGGTAGACATAGTGATGAACAAGGTAATCGAATACTATGGCCGGGTCGACGTACTTGTAAATAACGCCGGGACGATGTTGGTTGGGCCACATGAAGTAATGGATGTCGAAGATTATAAGCACGTGATGGAGGCAAATTGTTGGTCAGCCCTCTATTGTGCAGAAGCGATCTCACGGCATTTTGTCTCACGTTCTGCCGGACAAATTGTAAACATTGCGTCGATAGGCGGTAAGATTGCCGTACCTCATATGTTACCTTATAGCGTGAGTAAATTTGCACTGATGGGTTTAAGTCAAGGCTTGGCAACGGAACTCGCTCCTGCAGGTATACGGGTGACAACAGTAGTTCCTAATTTAATGCGTACAGGGAGCCCTAGAAATATCTTTCTAAAGGGACAACATAAGCTTGAATACGCTTGGTTTAAGATTGTAGATTCTCTTCCCTTCCTTTCGCAGAGCGTAGCCCACGCTGCTAAGCAGATTGTGGATGGGGTCGAATCCGGCAAATCCGAAATTGTTCTCACGCATACCGCCAAACTTGCTCTTGCGCTGCAAGCCTTTTGCCCCGACTTGCTGGGAAGCGCCCTAAATTTGGCAAATCGCCTGCTGCCTCGTAGCCAAGATACCACGGTAAAAAAAGGATATGAAAGTGAGTCGCCGCTTAGTCGTAATCTACTATCATTGTCATCCGACAATGCGGCCCGGAAATACAACCAGATTTAAAGTATAGGCAGCACACAAACGAGAGAATAGGGATCTATAGAATAAGATGCATATGGCCATAAAAAAACAGATAATTTACATATGAAAAAAGAAAATAGTATCATGAGTAGAAGACAGGCACTTAAAGGCATGGGAACAACTGTGGCTACGTTGGTGGTTGCTCCAGCGATAGGGACAGAAGCTAACGTTTCGACCAATAGAAATATAAATGTATTGGAAAATCCAGTGGACAAATATCCTCAACCGCCTTATCCAAAGCAAAAGCAGCCACACCCCGGTTTGGCTTCCAAAATGGATCCACTGCCCGATCATGGCGAAAAATCCTATAAGGGAAGCGGACGTCTGACAGGACGTAAAGCCCTTATTACTGGGGGCGATTCGGGCATAGGGCGTGCCGCTGCTATCGCTTACGCAAGGGAAGGGGCTGATGTGGTCATCAATTACCTCCCGGCAGAAGAGCCGGATGCAAAAGAGGTTATTGCCCTGATCAAAGAAGCAGGACGAAAGGCGGTTGCTGTGCCAGGGGATATTACGGACAAGAATTTCTGTAAGGAACTTGTCGAAAGAACGGTCGCGGAACTAGGGGGACTTGATTTACTGGTAAACAATGCGGGCTACCAAAAAAGTAATCCATCAATTTTAGACATTAGTGATGATAGTTTCGATGCCACAATGAAGACCAACATTTATGCACTTTTTTGGATTACAAAGGCTGCATTGCCCCATCTGCCAGCAGGATCGTCGATCATTGCGACGGCATCTGTGCAAGCCTATGACCCTGGCGAGAATTTATTTGATTATGCGCAGACCAAGGCGGCAAATGTGGCTTATGTAAAATCACTTGCCAAGCAATTGGGACCTAAAGGTATTCGGGTAAACGGTGTAGCACCGGGGCCTGTGTGGACGGCATTGCAAGTATGTGGTGGTCAAGAGCAGGATAAACTGGAAAACTTCGGCGGCGATTCACCCTTGCAGCGCGCGGGGCAGCCTGCGGAGCTGGCTTCAATTTTCGTGCAATTGGCCGACAATGGAGCTAGTTTTTCAACAGGCCAAATCTATGGTGCTGCAGGTGGCGGAGGACATCCATAAACTACTTGATTCCTTATTTATATACTCGATCGATTGTCTGATGCGGCCAAATCAGCTGCTGTAAAGCATTTTCAAGATCATCCTCTTTTTTGCTACCGGCAATAACAGGATGATCTTGAAAGAACGATTGTTAAATGGGTTTATGCGTACTGACGGCAATCCTGTTCCAGGCATTGATGGTGGCAATAGCCATGATAATTTGTGCAATTTGTGTTTCTGAAAATAAGCTGCATGCTTTTTGATAGGTCGCATCGCTTAATCCATTGTTGGCAATAAGGGTAATTTCCTCGGTCATGGTTAGCGCAACCTGCTCTTCTTCGGTATACAGATCGGCGACTTCTTTCCATGCGCTCAGCAGAAAGATACGTTGGGCTGTCTCTCCGTTTTTGATCGCGTCTGTGGTATGCATGTTAATACAAAAAGCACAGTTGTTAATTTGGGAAGATCTGATTTTGATGAGTTCTTTCAAAGTGGTTGAAAGTTCGCTGCTCGCGAGGTAAGTTTCGAGCGCATACATTGCCTTTAAGGCTTTCGGATCAGCGGTGTTGATGTCTAATCGTGTTTGCATTGTGTGATCGTTTTGATTTATATTCCAAAGCTACACGGCCTGATGGCTAAAAAACTTAAACGGGTTTAAGAAATGTTTTTCTTTCTTATCTCGCTGAGATATTCTGGTGTAAAACCAAGATAGGAAGCGATCAGATACTGTGGCACGCGTTGTAAAAATTCAGGTTGTTGCGCGCGGAAATGGTGGTACAACTCTTCCCTGGAAAAGTCGTAAAGAAATTTTATACGCATTTGCATTGCACCATACGCTTTCTCAAAAATTAGTCTAAAATATTGCTCCATGGATGGATGCTGTTTGAGGAGAAGCTTATAGTTCTCGCCTGTTATCGCGAGTATTTCACAGTCCTCTACCGCTTGGATATGGAATTCAGTTGTACTGGTATGCTTAAACGCAAGTACATCCATCATCCACCAACTCTCCAATGCAAATTCGGTGGTACGTTCAATGCCTTTGTCATTGATGAAAAATTTACGCAGCAAACCCTTGCTCACAAAGTAAATATGCTTACAGATTTCACCTTCGACGATCAGATTTTTTTTCTTAGAAACATGCAATCGTTTAAAATATTGAACGATTTCCGCGAGTTCTTCTTCCGAAACCTGTATAAACTTTTGGATGTGATGTGCTAAGACTTCCATAAGACGAAGATATAAAAACAAGGGAAATTGTTTGCGGAAGGGAAGCTGATAATTCGAAAAATAGAAATTAAATATAAATGCTATTTTGTTGCATTTATATTTAAATAGTTTATATTTGCAATGTTGTTGCGTTTGAATAGGTCGCACATTTCTAAAGAATCAAATTAACATCTATTATAAAAATCAAAGTAAAATGAAAATTAGAAAAATGAGTAAAGCGTTATTAGCGATGATGATTGTTGGATTTACGGCTACTTCACTTTCTTCTTGTAGTAGTGATGATGCTGTGGAACCACAAAAGGAGGGTATTCAACGTTCTCAAATTACGTTTACTGAAGTTAGTGGCGAGACTGTTGAAGCACATGGGGATCACTTCCACGGACTTGATGCCGGTACGGAGGGCGAGAAAATTGTGGTTTCTTTTGACGATGCCGGAAATGCGACAGAAAATGGTCATTTGCATCTGGAAGCGGATGCTGTATACAAGATGGAACTGAAAGTCTGGGATTATAACGGAAAGGAAATTCAGAACGAGTTTATAGCCAATAAGGCTGCTGCGGATCAGTACAAAGCTTTTATAGTTGGCGGAAATTTTATTCTTAATCCGAATACCACAGATGAAACGGGGGCTATTTTTCAACCTCGTGAGGTCACTTATGCTGACGGTACTGCGATAGATGGTAAATACGAAATGACGGGGGTATTATCTTACTTTACTATTGGCCATCAAAATGAAGGAGCTAAAGAACTGGTATTTGTGCTTCGCAAGCTTGATGCAGGCGTTAAGGCATCGATCGAACGAGTGGATTGGAACCGCGAAGATTATGAAGAGGCTTTTGCCGGTGAGAATGTACTAACCTTAAAATTTGAAGTGCATGCCGAAGAAGGGCATGATCATTAATGGATAAAAAATGGCCTCCTCATTTGAAGTTTATAGGAGGAGGCCATTTTTCTATGGCCAATTTAAGCCGCTGAGCTTTACTTTTCTTCATTCCGCTGCCAATGCTTTCAGTTGTTCGATAAACTTCTCTGTACCATAATTTGCCAAACGTGTATGCTGAAGTCTGATGTTTCCTTTTTTATCCAATATAACAGTTGTCGGTAATCGTCCCGAGTATATCTCTTCTGGAACAGGACCGTGTGTGGTATAAAGAGGCACGGTAAATTTTTCTTTGTTGAGATACGCTTTTGCCAATGAAAGGTTGCTGTCTTCGTTGATAGTCAAAAAGAAAATATCCGGGTCATCTTTAACGGTGGAATAAAGCTTTTCGATCGACGGAAATTCTGCACGACAGGGCGGACACCAGGATGCCCAGAAATTGATAAAGACAACTTTTCCTCTGCAGGAAGATGTATTGCGATGGTTCCCGTTTTCGTCGATAAAATCAAAATCAATAGGTGCAGAAATCTGACGATCTACTTCTTTATCGATGCTGGTATTAAAAATTCCTGTTTTTATTAATTGCCGCAGCACGAATGATTTTGCTTCGGGGCTAAGGAGCATTACTCCTGTAAAGATGACGAGCAGTACAGTTAAACTATTTTTCCGGATGTATTGCCAAAGTCCTTTGGCTACATCCTTCTTTTCATTAGTATTTGCCATAATCTTGATTTGATATTCGTTTATCCTGATTAAATTTAAAACGGATTAAAAATAAAACATACATGTTAATAATCAGAACTCGTTTTATCTTCTTCCTATTTTTTTTATTCGCAATAGGAATAGAAAGCTGCGGTACGAACAATGATCGATCGAGTAATTCATATACAGCCATTCATAATCGCGATACCGCTTTACTCCGTTTAACGTTGTATGACAAGAGCTTTTTCGGGAGTTTAATAATAAGGAAACCGGGGCATGTGATCGATTCTGGAAAAGTGCAGGGAAAAATTATTGCAGATACGCTCTTAGGCGATTTTTATTATTTGCCATTTGGGAGCAGACACAAGAAAAGGAGAGCTATTGCTTTGCTTGTCCGTGGAGATTCGCTCTTGCGCGGAAGGGGAGTAGAGAAAGTGTACCTAGGTATTCCTTACCATGAACCCGGCACGGTTAGCTTCGATAGTGTAGACTATACTTTCTTGCCGGATAAAATGGAAACTCAGTAAGGGAGCGTAGACACACTGTTTAGTTTATTCTCACGAAATCAAAGGGGATCTCCATTTCTTCGTTAGAAATTTTGGCTTTTAACTTTTCTCCTTCCATCCAATATTGAATGTTGTTCGGAAAGTCTATAGAGTCGTTTACACAAGTGAATCCATTCTTTTTCAGTTCAATGAGCATAAATTTTGTGGCTTCTTTTTCAGCTGGCATTTTTACAAACAGGTTCCATTTTCCATCAGATTCGATGATATCCATTTTTTCTTGACTTATTGTGTCGCCTTTTTGCAACGTAAATCCAATTCCTGAATATTGGGTTGGATTGATTTTTTTCCAATATTCATATGTTTCTTTGCCGGCTTCCTCGTTGCTTCTTTTCCAATTGCCGACCAGCCAATCTAAACTTTCATTGTTTTCGGTAGTTGATGCTGTATTTTCAGTCTGGTTCGTTTTTTTTGCTTGGTTACAAGACAAAATCAATAGGGAGACGAATAGAATAGCGACACTTTTCATAGTATTACTGTTTAATATCTTAAATATACAAAAAACGGTGACTATAAATGCTTTATTTATAGTGCTTTTTGTTTTTTAATTATGGCTTCATGATCTTCGAAAGAATCAAGGGCAAGGAGGCTAGGTCATAATGATTTTCATAGATCAAGTATTTTGTTTCCCATTGCGGTCCAAATTTATCTTTAAAATCGTAGAGCCCTTGGTAATGCCTGAATTGCCTTAAGCGTTCGTATGCAAATTTCATCACCCATTCAGGCAATCCTTGCGGTTTGTCGATTCCAGACATGGCTGCCATGCCCATGTTGAGGTATTGTTTTTCGCTCAACTGGAGCTCGGCGATAATAGCAACGATTAACGCATCCATGACACCTGCCGGTGCATCTTCGGTTTTTCGGATTAGATCGTAGGTTCCTTCATCTGGCGCGTAGTCGGGTATAATATTCAAAAAAGCAACGACTTTTTCATCTGTATTTTCAATACAGATTATTGTTTGTGTTTTGAGTTCCTCCCAATCAAACATGCCTGATGAAAAAATAATTTCTTTTCGCTCCATGCTTGTTAACCACTCGTCAGACACGTGTTTTAGTTTTTGAAGGAGTCCATCTTTGATAGGGGCAGCATGAACGACCGCACTGTATCCCTTTTTCTGCAGTGCGTTGAGCGCATTTCGGAGCGACTTTCGCTCTTTGCCTTCCAGCGAAAACGAAGGCAGATGCAGGCGTGCCTCTTGGCCCAGTGGTAATGCTTTTTTTCCGATAGATTGAAAAATGGATAGCCTATCTTCGGCTATTTTGTAATAGGCTGTTTTTAAGCCATTATCGAAGCAGAAACGTTCGAACTCGGCTATGACTTGCTGAATGATTTGTTGATCGTCTGTACAAACGGGTTCGCCAAGAACGATAGCAAAACCACCAGATGTTTTATAGGCAATAAATCCACTTGTTGTTTTGCTGAAGAAGTACGCTTTGTCGGGATAGGTTTTAAAGTAATCATCGGCTGTTCGGCCAAAGCGTTGCAACAGTTGCATGGCTTGCGCGCGTTCTTGTTCCAAGGGTGTGACGTGGAAAATAAAGGGCTTAATAAATACATAGACGAGTAAGGCTAACGATATTCCGCCGAGGAAATTGATCGAACGTACAAAACCTAGCCCAAAGCGTGTGACTGGTTCGGGATCTGGATCGAGTAAAATAAAACTTCGAAAAGTGCTTTTGATCGATTCCCAGAAGGAGAAGTCTACGTTAAAATCCTTCTTGTCTAGCAAGTAAAATCCAATGGTTCCGTAGACCAATACAGCTAGCAAAATAAAAAGGGAGGTTTGTATCCCAAAATTTTGCAAGTGCGGGTCGCCCTTTAATCGATAGTTATTGCGGGTGAATACTAAGACGATTATAGTAAATAAAGCCAAGGAAGCTTCTTCGTAATCAATTCCTTTGGTGATGTTTCCAACGAAACTTAAGCTTGCGAACAGTAGGGCCAGCCACCATGCGTTACGTAATCCGCGCACGAGAAAAGCAGCACAGCATAGCAATAGGATGCCTAAAATTAATACGGCAACGGATGAAAAATGTATAAGATCTAAGGGAAGAAAGTTTTCGAGAAGACGCACGCGATCTCTGAAGGGAGGGGTGAGTACCGAAATAATATTGACGAAGCCCAGTAGCGCCAGTAAAACCCCGGGGAGCAATCGTAAGATGATGTTCCCTCGGACGAAGAAAAAGGCGGCGATGCCCGCCAGTAAGGGGAGCCAAAATTCAAATACCCGATAGAGTAAGGTTACCGATAGGGCTTCGACTTGCGACATACCATAAGATTGAAGTACCAATATTAATGATATTTCTACGGCACCTAAGCCTCTCAAAAATGGTGATATCGCAAAAAATAGGGTCGCAATGATGTAACCAGCTGCACAACTTTCGACAGAAGCTGGTACGCCTAGTGCCTGCATGGCAATATACAGGTGTAAGATGCCGACTACTTCAACGCCAATAGAGCAAGCAAAAGTGTAAATTAAGGGGCGCTTTTGAAATTTTCCCTGCCTGATTTCGTTTGCTAATACTTCAAACTGTGGACTAATACGGTAGAGTAATTTGTACACAAATCCTTTTTGTATAAACGAGTAGGTTGCTAAAATAAGTAAGACGATTAAACTACATAAACCGATGAGTGCTGTCCATGTACTTGATGAGGCACTCTTTGTAAGACTTAGATAGGCAATGACAGGCAAGGCTACAAAAGCGAGAGAGGCAATGCCTGCCATGCCAAATATGTAGGAAGCAAAGCCTATTTTGTTTTTACTGATTCCTTTGCGCTCGATTTCTTCTGTAAAAAAAGCGAGCGAAGTGACACCGCCTCCGGGAAGAAACACGCTGACAAGGTTCCGTTTGAGAAAAAGGCGCAAGGCTTCTGTCAACCGGATAGGGGAGCGCACAGCTTTAAAGGAATAGATATACATAAAGGCTTGTAAAAGAATGTATATCAGCGTAACAAGTAATCCTATAACGACATACAGCGGTTGTGCTTGCTCGATTACTTTCCTTGCATTGGCAACTTCTGCATACTGTTTACGGAAAAAATAAGCTGCTAGAATAAGGAATAGAAAGGCTAGAATCTCTTTGAAATAATAATTATTGGCTTTTAAATGCAGTTTCATAAGGTTAATGAGGATTTAGCGTGCGATTTACGTCTCTATAGTATGCTTAAATATATTGGTTTTCATGCGGTTAAGTTCTTACAATAACAGCAATAAAACAATAGTGTTGATAGAATGTTTGCATGGAATATTGCTTATGAGCAAATCTTATCTCACACCATCGTTTAAAGGTTGTCCGAATAGAAAAAATCGGATAACAAATTCTTTTTTTAATTTTTGCAAAATAATTTGAATAAAAAACCTATATTTGTTTTAGGTTAATAATTGGTTTGTAGCCCCTTGCCGTCGCCCGACTGTAAGGGGGCTTTTTTTGTTGATAATTATCCTTGAATCTCCATGTTTAAAATCCGATAAGATGTTGTCTTGCTGTAACTGTTTGCTAAAAATAAACGGCTGAAGGGTAGCTCATTGAATAGTTCACCGCTTTCTATCCATACGAAGAAATTTATTTCTACGTTTATTGTTTATTAATATACTTTATTTTTATATTTTAGTTTATTATTACACTTTTAACGGTATGAAGTTAGCAATCTTTACTATTGACGCTTTGAATTTGTACAATAAGATAACGCCCGCGATGAGATCGGGAGAACTGCACACATGGACGGTAATCGATCGAGATAATGGAGGCATCTGCTATAACTACACGCCTAAACTATGGTCGGAGAAAGTATTATTGGTACCGGAGATCGGAACGGACAATTTATTGATTTCTACGCGGCATTGGAGAGGTGGGTATGTACCTAATGAAGATATGAAGGCTTTTGTATTAAGTAAGTTTGTGGAAGTTCTTTTGGGTCATTTTCGAGATAGTTTTGATACGTTCCGTTTCGAAAAATAAGAACTCTTGATCTATTTTTTACCTAAGTTTACTCGTTGAGAATATTAGAAGTTTGTTTTTCAGGATTAATATGAATCAGCGTAGTGGGGTGAAAAAATCCCCCTACCACTCCGCACGAGGACTCCCCAAAGTATAATTTTCATAAGCTTAGTTGATAACAATGAAGGTCACTAATTGTTTTAGAAAAAATAATAAAAAATGTATTTTATTTTCTACAGCCTTGTTTTGCTAAAGAAGATATTCAGGTGAATAAAATAATTATTCGATAATTCTGCGCGGAAATGTAGTCACTATAAGGTTTTGAAACGAGTGTAAATGAAGTGCTTTTACTTGTATGCTTAGAGGTTGTCGTATTTCAATTTAATGAGTAAAACGAAAATATGTTGATAATATCTTAATGAACATGAAAGTAGAGTGGTATTTTCTCCATCTTTTTTATATGTCATTGCTGAGTAATAAAATGTTTTATAACTTTTTATTAAATAATTTATCGTATGTTTACATCAGTTAATTATTTTTTTTATTTATTTAATCATCATGAAAGAAGGTGTCGTGAAATTTTTTAATGAAACTAAGGGTTTCGGATTTATTACTCCAACGGAGGGAGGTCGCGAGATCTTTGTACATTCCACGGGACTTACAGAGGATATTCGTGAGAACGACCATGTATCCTTCGATGTAGAAGAGGGACAGAAAGGCCCGAACGCAGTAAATGTTAAGTTGATCTAAAATTTTCTTGCAAATAGTGTAAAAAGCCGTTCTCCGTTTTGAACGGCTTTTTCGTTCACCCGCCTCTATTTTTCTACATTAGCAGCTCCATATCTAGACTTAACTACACTCCTGATACTAGCTGCTTATTCTACGCTTTTAAGACACGAGTGCCTTTTCACTTTTTGCATTACTGTTCTTGAAATTATGATTTATAACATTTGATTTCCGATACAAAATATGAAATGTCCATGATTGCAAACCGAGTGAAACGAGCTCATTTATTCCAATGAAATCTAACACTTATAAATAATTATTTACATATGAAAGCAATTAGCAAGTCGCAGGTCTTGATTTATATTGACCAAGTCCGAGAGCTTTTGGAAAGTCAGTTTCCTGAAGTAAAAGATAAAACAGAAGAGGAACTTTTTGAATATTTTTTTACTGTTAAGCGATCACGCTCAATGCAGTATGGTGAAATTATTTCTGAAGAAGAATTATTTTATGTTAGGGATAAGTTCAGAAAACTTGATATTCCAGTGTTCGACCATCTATAGAATTGAAAGTTTTGTTTAGCATATTTTATGTCTTGATCGAAGGATAAAGTGTATTACATTAATCTTACTTTTTATCCATTTACTTTCCCTTGTTTTTAAATAGGGGACAAGTTTATTTTTTTATGAATCTTGTCAAGATTGTCAATTTTGATATTCGGTGATTCTTATTTTATCTATTTATAAATATCCCTAAGTAGCTAGGTCTTGTGAAGATGCAGGATGTTTGTTTTCAGGATATTAATCTAACATAACAGATGACAATTACACAAAAAAAAGGTATAGTATTCCTGTCTACTTTTCCGCCACGCGCCTGTGGAATTGCAACGTATACTACAGATCTCATGACGGCGATCTCTGATAAGTTTCTCCATGCATACGAACTGATCCCTGTTCCAATTGAAAACGAAGCTAACAAATTCGTCTATGATTTTGTCCATGACTACGTTCTTAACATCTCAGAGGAGGATTCATTTAATGACTTGTTGGTGCATTTGAATTCATCTGCGGACATTGATTTGCTTTTTATTCAACATGAGTTTGGTCTATTCCGAGGGCAACAAGATTTTTTTTATGAATGGCTGTGTCAAATAAGAAAAGATATCATTTTGACATTCCATACGGTACTTCCTGCTCCAAGCAAAGAAATGCTGGAGGAAGTACAGGCTATAGTGAATGCTTGTACCAAAGTGATTGTGATGACTAAAGATTCAGCTCGACTCCTTGTTAATGACTATCATATCAATCCAGATAAAGTTATTATCGTCCCACATGGCACACATCTAGCTCCGGCGACGGATAAGAATGATATTCTTCATCGATATGACCTTGTTGGTAAAAAGGTGCTTAGCACTTTTGGTCTTTTGGGACCAGGGAAAAGTATCGAGACTACATTGGAAGCTTTGCCTGAAATTATAAAAAAAACTCCTGAAGTTATATTTCTTATATTAGGAATGACACATCCGACATTGTTGCAACAAGAAGGTGAGCGGTACAGAACGTTGCTTGAAGGTTTAGTAGAGACTTATGGTATTTCAGGGCATGTCCGCTTTGTAAATGAATTTTTGGCGACAGAAGATTTGCTTTCTTATTTGCTGGTTACAGATGTTTATCTTTTTACTTCTAAAGATCCATGGCAGGCTGTAAGCGGTACATTTTCCTATGCACTGAGTACAGGGTGTCCAATTGTGTCAACACCTATACCGCATGCTCTTGAAGTTTTAAATGCAGATATGGGTATCATGATAGATTTTGATGCTCCTCTACAGTTGGCTAGTGCAGTGAATCAAATTCTGGATGATACGAAGCAATTGGAAACAATTCGTCATATTAATCTTCGAAATATGGTGACCACTTCTTGGCAGAATGTGGCTGTGGCACATGTAGATATATTTGAAAATCTTGTTGGTGGGCAACGGGATATAATTTATTCCTTTCCCCCAATAAATTTGGATCATATTTTCCGAATGACTACAGATATTGGTCTTGTGCAATTCGCTCATATCTGTTCCCCTAATCTGGAAAGTGGCTATACTCTCGATGACAATGCTCGTGCACTTATAGCAATGTTACATCATTATAAGCTTTTTGAGTCGTACGAGGATCTTGCCGTAATAGACAAATACCTTTGTTTCATTGCGCGCTGTTTGCAAGAAGATGGAACATTTTTGAACTATGTAGATAAGTTTGGCAATTTTCTCGCGAAGAACCAGGAGGAGAACCTAGAAGATGCGAATGGACGTGCCATTTGGGCGCTGGGAGAACTTTTGGGAATGTCGGATATACTGCCTGAGGCATTGACTAAACTTGCTTCAGACCTCACGGAACGTTCCTCAGTTAACTTTCTACGTTATAATTCTCCAAGGGCCATGGCCTTTATTATTAAAGGATTGAGTTGTAGTAAGAAAGCTGATTACGACAAGTATGTCGAAGTATTTGCTGATAGGCTAGCAGCTATGTTTAATCATGAAAGCAGAGAAGAGTGGAATTGGTATGAATCATACCTTACTTATGCTAACAGTGCAATTCCGGAGGCTATGCTTTGTGCTTATGAGGTTACTGGAAAGTCAACGTATAAGATTATTGCCTATAAATCATTTGATTTTCTGCTTGAGCGGATTGTACGAGTTGACGGAATACGGGTAATTTCTAACAAAGGATGGGCATACCGCGATAAGCCACTTAATAACGCTCTAGGGGGAGAGCAACCTATTGATGTTGCATATACTATAATAGCACTTGACCGCTTTTATAGGGAAAGTGACAATTACCGCTATCGGGAATTATTGAATGTTGCATTCGATTGGTTTCTAGGTCGTAACAATATTAGACAAATAGTTTACAATCCCATAACTGGCGGATGCTTCGATGGCTTGGAGGAAAATGCTGTTAATATTAATCAAGGTGCAGAATCTACGGTGAGCTATCTTATGGCCAGGTTAATTATGTGTTCTTACACTCAACGAAAAGAAAACTAGCAATGTAGGAGCAGGTGTAATTATTTGAATATCAATTATTATTTGTACCTTTAAAAAGAATATCCGCATTTACTTAACCCTTTGGGCGGATTATATAGAAATAAAACGATAGGTTTTATTTTTTAGATCGGATATAATCCCTTTCTCTTTAAAGCACGTAGCATTCTGGACCTTCAAAAACGAATAATATGCGTCGGTTCCCTATGTTTGCTTACCAATTTTCAATGTAAGGACGACGTTGAAGAAAATTAGACCATTAAATTTAAATCTATTCATCATGAGCAAAGATCAGAAAAAAGTAAAAAGCACAAAAGAAAAAACGCAATCTTCCTATCAAAAAGAGAAAGATACGCCGTCAAAAGATACGGTAAATGTGTTTAGTAAGAAAAAGAAGTGATATATTATACAGATATTCCTGAATGTTTTGCTGGTATCAGGTTTTTGTAACAGCCGCTCTTAACTTTTTTATTTTAGAAATAGATCTAATTTTCGTTTTAATAAACGATTTTTTTCAACGGATTACATTTCTTCTATTCGAGTATAAGTTATATAATATGATAGGTTGCGATTTACAGGGACCCAAAGTGTCGTTAGCGTACTTTCGTTAAGAAATCTTCAATGATAAGATGTATTGATGTTAAAGCAAGGAGCGGTTTTTCAGATCATTGGTAGTGATGTCGGATAAACCCTAACGTAATGGTTCGTTGTCAGAAATAATATAGAGCGTCTCAGACAACAGAGGCGCTCTTTTAGATTAATCGATGTATTTATTAAGATATTCAATTTTTGAAACGCCCTTTTTGTGCTAAAATCCTTTTTGGCTTGAGATTGATCTACTTCTGAGTGTGTTGTTTTCATATGAGCCTATTAATCCGAGTTTGCTGTCAATGGTGATACCGACGAGGGTTTCAAGATCCCTTCCCGTGAAATAGTATACGTTGTTGCTTCTGCCTAATAGATCGTATCGTTCTAAGTAGAATTCTGCAACATCTTCGCCCAGAGTTGAAGGACTCGATTTGAAAAGGAGGGCAGATGCCAGGTATTCGTTGTTGTCAAATAGATAAATGACATTGTTTACGTGTTTTGAACCATCATAATAAAGGAGTGCTGTTTCTAGGGCTGTTATTTTTAAATAGCAAAGACGGCCAATTGGCCGTCTTTGTAACTGTTACCAACATGAACAATCTTTAGTTGGGTGGATAGTAAGTAGCAAAGACGAGTCCGCCCCATGATTCCCATGCTCCGCTTGTTGTTTCTATTCCGGTATGAAATCCTACAGGAGTGGGTGCTGTGTAGTCCAAATAGATACTGCCAGAAAAGGTTTGTGTGCCTAGTGCATAGCTAGGATAATCGAGGTTCCAGAACTGAGCGCCCATGTAATCGTCTTCGTATGCTCCGCTGTAAAACCAGTAGTTGGAAGAAGATGTAGGTACATTGACGTTTATTTCATAATTTAATGTTCTTCCATCATGTAATAGTTCGTATGTAAAACTGAGTTTTCCATCTCCGGAGTCGTAATAGAGTGTGCTGTTATCGTGGTACAGTGTTCCTCCCGGAGGAGCTGAAAAGTGGAAGTCTGACCAGTCGATAGTCTGTCCAAAAGCGGTCGTGCTGATCCATAAAAGGAGGATGCTAAAAATTATTTTTTTCATGCTGTTTTAATTGGGGTAATAAGTAGTAAAAAGTCCGAAATACTGATTTATGTTCGATGATGTGGTAACATTGACGACAAGATTTAAAGTTTCTGGGTCATTCTGAGGGAGTATGACACTGCCTGATAAAGGTGAGCCTTCGTAATTATCCCAAAGTGTTGTTAGTTCAGTGGGTTCATAAATAGAACCTTCGCTGTAGCCATGATATTCGAGTGATGTTACGGGGTCGCCGGACAGCGGGCTCACTTGTATGTCGTAATACAGAATGTTGTCGCCATTGATCGATTTTACGAGTTCATACTCTACTTTCAATAGACCATCTGTGCTGGTGAAACTTAATTTGGTATTATCGACATAGGTAACACCGGGATTTGAAGCAAGGAAGCTCCAATCCATACTTTGTCCGAATGCAGTGGCACTGATCCATAAAAGTACCATACTAAGCATGATTTTTCTCATTAATTTTTGTTTAAAGGTTTATAATAATGACTAAATAATAAGCTAGATTGCCGCACTTTTCCCTGCGCTCATTGGTTACGTGCAGTGAATATAGATTTATTTTTTTGCTTTGGCATCCTGTACAGTCCTGATTTAATTGGGGTTTTAAATCATTGTAGACTTGATATAGCACTTAGTCGTGCATGTTGTTCGTGAAAAAAAATCGATTCTTGGTTTTTCCAAAAATCGATTTTTTTTTCATTTTTTTATGAGATGATTACCAGTCTATTTTGACCAAAGCCACGGCCTGTCTTGCTAGTTCGATTGGCACCGTTATCTTCCCATCGACTAAGGTTACTTTTTTTGTTTCGGTACAAGCGAGTTTCCCTGATTTTTCAAGTTCAGTTGTCTGCGCTGCGGTAGGCTCTTGGGGAGATCTCATTTTTTCCATACTTCATAGGAGTTACTGTGTTGTGCGGCTATGAGGTAGATGTTTAGGGTAGCCTGTTTGTCAGGTACTTGCTGTACGCTGGAGCGTGTACATCCGATTATCGAAGAGGTGACCTACGTTGCTGTTTTTGTTTAGCACATATGTAGTTGGTTGGCTAAGCTACAAACTGGATTGTAACGGTTGTTGAATGGTGGAAATATAGGTTTTCTATTCTTGTATTGCTGCTAAGAGGATTTTCCTGTTTAAATTTATTCTAAAAATATGCTGTATTCCTTCTGTAAGTATCGTTAGATTTTTCTATTTTTAAAAATATCCGGTTTTGGGCAGGATGCTTTGGGAAGTAAAAATATCTTTATTAAATTGTTCATAATAAGGTTGTTATTGTGACTTTGTAAGTTTGATTTTTGCAGTTTAATCTTGTTCTCAAGATGGCACATTCTTAGTTTCGAAAGCCGCTGAAATGTAAATTCCGGGTATGTTAATAATACTCTTTATGAAGAAATTGAACTATTTTGTCTATCTGGCATCGCTTTTTGTATTTTTTAGCTGTAACAACAATGCACAAACGAGAACGCATGTTGTTCAGGATTCACTTGCTGATACGGTAACGCCAATGGATGACAATATGGGCAACCCGATCGATTATGATCAGACGGAAGTGATTGGAACGGTGTATGTCATCGACCGAAATGGAACAGCAATGAAGCAGCAGGCCAATAAGGAGGCGAAATCTCTAGGGGTTTATGCGTTCGGAACCCGTTTGGATGTTATTGAAGAGACGGAGCAATGGCTTGGGGTAAGGGATAGAGTTACCCGAAAATTTTCGAAAGATGGTAAGGAGATCGAAAGTAATGGTTGGGAGAAGGTGTATGTGTTAAAAAGTCAAACGGGCGCAATCGATGAGATAACACTCATTCCTTCGGATCTTAATATTGTTTCTTTACTGAGCGCAAATCAAAAAACCGAAACCTATGAAAATGGAAAACAGCTTACCGAACATGTTCAGTTGGAACTAATCAATAAGGCGCTATTTGACAGTAAGAAGAGTACTGCTGTGAATTTTCTACTGGCGGATACTGCCGCGCATAGAAAGACTAATGGTGTCATTGAGTTGGTTTGCGATAAAAAAACGGTAACCTATGTTGATAAGCCTGATGCGGAAGCTGATATTCAGGAGTTTCAGTATGTGGGGCAAATAGCATTTTTGAATCACTACCTTATTATGGGATCCTATTGGGAAAGCGCTGACTATCGCTTTGTTGATAAGACCAGTGGTGAAGAAACGAATATCTTTGTGGACTATCCCTATGTTTCACCGGACAGGAAGTATGTACTGTGTATTTATGCAAACCCTTACGAGATTACGGCTGATTTGGAGCTTTATACTGTTGCTGATAATAAGCTGAACAAGGTTATGGATGCGAGCTTTAAAAACTGGATGCCGAATGAACAGCAGGCTGCTATGTTTTGGGGGGCTGATGGTTATTTTTATTTGGCAGCGAACCACGCTAATGCTTTCTGGGGGGCTGACGGAAAATTGAATGATAAATGCCAGTATATGAGAATTAAAATAGTGTAGTACCTCCATTGGGACGCTAAATTACCGCAGACCGAAAATTCTTTTTTGCCGCGGGGAATAAGATTTGTATATACTATGGCGGGTGCATTTTATCCGAATTGGGGACTTAATCAACGGGTAGGGGTAAAAATTGATATTCCTATTGTACAGAAAGTAGAGGATGTGGAAGGAGGAGGGGATATGTGGATCAGAAAGGCAATAGAGTATATTGATCAAAACTGAGATCATGGCCTATGCTGTGAAATTTAAATACTTGCTCAACGGAATTTATAATGGCGTTACACCTGACTCTAGAGAATATTCATAAGCTTTATAATATAGATCCGTCTACCAAAATGGACTGGATAGTCATTTTTCGACAGGGAGGTAGCCCGGATCTCGAAATTCAACCCAATAGCCGTCTTTTTGATGGTTTACTTTTGGGTTTTTTGATGCGCGGAACGATGAAGGTACAGCTTCACTTTTTGGAATATGAAGTTACGGCTGGAGATATTGCTGTTTTGCAACCGCAGCTCATGATAGATACCAAATCATTAAGTCCCGATGCCGAGATTGTAACTGTCGGACTTTCGTCAGACTTCATCTCTGGATTCACTATGATGCGGGAGCTTGTGATGAATGATTATGTACGTTGGCAACCGATCATTAGGCCTTCGGCAGAAGAAGTAAATCTCCAAGAGGATTTAATACGTCTATTGGAACGTTTTTATAAGAAAACAACAAGTCGTAAAAAAACAGAAATGCTACAATATCTAGTTGCAGCGCTGGTATCGATGATCGCGGAGAAATACGCTGTGCGGCCGGAAAAGAACAGTGTGGTACAAAGCCGTACGCATGAACTTATTGACGAGTTTTATGTGTTGATTTCAAAGTATGCACATGCGGAGCGTACGGTGAGTTTCTACGCGGATAAGCTACATCTGACGCCGCAATATCTTTCTACTTTTCTAAAACAACATACCGGTAAGTCGGTCTTGCAGTGGGTATATTAGTCAGGCGGCGATATATGGTGGATGGCTTGCTTTTGCATATGCTTTTACCCAGTTTATCTGCTCACCCATCGTTGGTAATCTTAGCGATAAGTATGGTAGGCGGCCTATTATCTTAATTTCCCTGTTCGCCTTTGCTTTAGATTATATCTTTTTGGCACTAGTGCCTGCTATCGGTTGGCTTTTTGTAGGTCGGGTTATTGCCGGTTTGACTGGTGCTAGCATGTCGACAGCAAGTGCCTATATTGCTGATATATCTACGGATGAAGATCGAGCAAAGAATTTTGGGATGATCGGAGCTGCTTTTGGACTTGGCTTTGTTATCGGCCCTGTACTTGGCGGGGTTCTTGGGCATTATGGCGCTCGAGTGCCGTTCTACGTAGCGGCGGGACTGTGTCTGTTAAACTTCTTGTACGGATATTTTATACTGCCCGAAAGTCTGGATAAGGAAAAGCGTCGGGAGTTTAGTTGGCAGCGTGCAAACCCGATAGGATTATTTAAGTTTTTAGGAAGACATCCCCAGATATCGGGTATAATGGCAGCTATGTTATTGACTTATATAGGACTGCACGCGGTACAGAGCAATTGGCATTTTTTTACGATGTATGAGTTTGGTTGGGATGGACGAATGGTGGGGATTTCGCTTGGATTTCTAGGGCTACTATTGGGATTGGTACAGGCTTTTCTTATCCGTTGGACAATGCCTAGATTTGGCGAAAAGAAGAATATATATTACGGTCTTTTCTTTTATGCGCTAGGCTTGTTGCTGTTTGCCTTTGCTGGGCAGGGCTGGATGATGTTTGCCTTTCTTCTTCCTTATAGCCTTGGGGGGCTATGCGGCCCCGCGTTCCAATCTGTTATGACTAAAAATGTGCCCTCAAATGAACAGGGGGAGCTTCAGGGAACATTGAGCAGCTTAGTGAGCGCTACTTCAATCGTCGGTCCGCCTGTCATGACGGGTTTGTTTTCCTATTTTACACAAAAGGATGTAGCTTTTCAATTTTCGGGTGCGCCATTCGTACTGGCATCCATACTGATGTTCTCAAGCCTGATAATTGTCTATTTTATTTTCAAACGAAAAAGAGAAAGACAATAGACGGTGATTTTTGTGTATAAATAAGTATGCTATTAAGAGATTAGAGCGTAGAATCGAATAGTTTTTTTAAGACTATTTGCGACTTCTGATCTATTTCATCTATATGAAATAGGTTTACAACAGTATTTCGTTTCTATCCATAATTGTATAAAGAGATACTTTCAAAAAAGGATCACAAGAAAATGAAATCTAGAACTACTTAGTATAATCTTTATAATTCATTAATCTATTTCATTACATTGTTAACAACGTTTATCAGATCTTCCATGTCAAAAGGTTTGGAAATGAATATGTCAGCTCCGGATTTCGTAGCGACGTCTCTACCATCTAGGCTTGCGGACATACATAAAATTATCAGATCATTAAAATCTGGATTATTTCTTAGTTTTCGTACGATATAATCACCTGACATTTTAGGCATCCAAAGGTCAATTATTAATAATTTGGGACATTCCTTAGTAATTTCGGTTATTAAAGTTGAACTATTTATACAGGATCTTACTTCAATATCGTGCGATTGAAGAATTAATTCTATAACATGCAATATTGCAAAATTATCATCGCATACCATTACATCATTTTTATATACCATTCTCGAGAGATTAAATTTTCCTTCTACCCTGGGCAATGAATGAAAACTTCGAATTTCTGTATATATTATGGTTTAATACGAAAAGAGAAAGAATTACAGCAAACTATGTCTTGAGCTTTTTAAATTACAGCAATAATTCGGCCAACTTTTTAATATAGTAAGTTATATTGTAGAATGAAATGCCTTTGTTTTCGCATAGCTGATCAATGACCTCAAAGTCTTCTTTATGCTAGTTTCTTTTTGCACACCTCTAATTGCGAATACTGTGATAATTTTATTTTTTTGTCGTAAACAGCGTATGTACGATTGTTGTTGCCAAAATCGGATACACTGGTGTAGTAGCCAATTTTTTAACGGTGTTTGTATCTTTCGCATTCAAACAGTTCTATAAATATCTGCGTAAACCACTTCTGTCATTGATTTCCTTTAAGAAATCTACATGATTTTATCGTTGGATTACAAAGACTTATTTTGAGCTAACACCTAGCGAAATTGCCTTCGGTTACTATGAAGAAGTATCAACATTATTACAGATTCAAGAATATTATGCTTTTATGCGAAGGCTGTTGCAAATACGTACTTCGAGGCTAAATCAAATAAAGTAATCTGCTCCGCTCGTTGTTTTTTTTATACTATTTCTTCAAAAAGATTTTGAAATACCTACAAATAACAGAGCCCGCCTGTCGTCGGACTTGATTTGCTTGCGGGAAATGGGGGATTGGCTTTTACCACATTTTCCCAAGCTCATTTCTAAAAACCCTAGTTTTCGTGGATTGATAAGTTTCTCGTTCCCTATTAATTTTGATAGTTGAGTAATAAAACATAATCCATATGGAAAAAATCAGGACAACAATCGGGCTTTGCATTTTGTGTTTTCTATTTTTTGTGGCCTGTTCTAAAGATGATGGTAACGATGTGGGGGGAGTCAACGGAATGTACCCTGCTGACTTGAAAGGAACGATCTATTACAACTGGGCTAGCGAAGGTATACTGAAGATAAGTTTACCGGATGGGACAGGCAGTTCTTTTATACCGGATGACAGCAAGCTTAATAACATTGACGTTTCAAGGGATGGTAAATGGAAATTAACCGTGGTCAACGCGAGTACGATCGGGCAATATGATGTTCGATTTACGATCAGCGACATCAATAACGGCAATGTTGTTGAAGAGTTTATTTATAACAGTCCTGCAGGCAATTCTTATTGCAAAGGTTACCTATCACCCGATAATACGTTGATCGCAGTAACGTCCAATGATGAGGAAGATGGTATTACCATCTTAAAAAGAAATGGAGAATTTGTTACCCGAATTACAAATATCAACGGAGAGCCTATCGAGTTTAATGTAAGCGTATTGTGGTTGCCAAATAATCATTTTATCCTCACGCATGGAAAGTATATTATCCGCCTTGCACCGCCATATAATTCAGGGAGCTTAGTCAAAGAAATGAATTATCAGGATTGGGGCGAGCTGGCTGTAAATCAAGCAGGCACCCAGCTTGCGATGCAGATTGCAAACCACGTGCATACGATGAATATCGATGGCTCCAATTTGAAACAAGTGACAACCAGTAATTTCAACGAATCCGTTCCGCTATTCTCGCCAGATGGAAAATATCTACTTGTTGGAAGCCATTACCGTCAAACTGGAGTTTTTGGCTATTCGTGGTACTTGAAGATTATTCCCAACGACGGTGAGCAGTACAATGTAGATCCAAATGAACCCAATTCTCCCGGAGTGATTCCTGTTATCTGGAAAGGAAAAGATAAGATTGAGTCGGGTGGAGGTCAAATGGTATGGCGATAATTTTCGTATATTCCCGTGACTTATAGATAAATGATTACGTATTTTGAGAATATTCCATTTTATAGTTCTATATTTTTTAGTCCTATCAACCCATGCGTATGGGCAGACTGAAAGTCAGCTATCCCATTACAGCGACAGTCTGTATAAGGCTGCGAAGCAGATCGGAAATCGGGAAGATAAAGCTGTTGCCTTATTGGATTTAAGTTTCTTCTGGTCTGATCACGACAGCTCTAAAGCTTTTCATTATATCGCTGAAGCGGAAAATCTATTAAAAGAAAAAAGACAAGCAGTTTATTATCAGGGGTTAATAGCGTTTTATCGTGCTTCCGTTTATTTTGACAAGGAACCGAATAAGGCCAAAGACTTGTATATGGAAGCTGATCGCCTACTAGAAGATGTTAAAACTGATCAAATACCAAAGGCCTACCGTTACCGAGCGCGTCTTTGGGGCAGTTATGGCGCTCTTTTGCAACGTGAAGGCAAGGCCCATGAGTATGTGGAGATTTTACTGGACAAGGTTATTCCGCTGGCCCAGCAGGCGAAAGATAGTACGCTTCTCGGGAACAATTATCAAAACGTAGCGATAAACCTGATGAATCTCCAGGAATACGATAAAGCCAATCAATACTACGATAAAGCGTTGGATCTACTGCGCAATAAAAATAACGCATCGGAGGAGAAATTAACGCTGTATGTCAATGCAGCAAGAAACGCTTTGTATGATAAGGATTATCATCGGTCTAAAAGGATGTTAGATGCGGCTGCCTTTACAGCTACGGTTGTTCCCAATTCTGCTTACATGCCCAATTACCATACGGTAGCAGGCAGTTATCATGCTGCTATGAAAAATTTTGCAAAAGCGGAAGAACATTTTTCTGAAGGATTGGCTTTTGCAAAAAAAATAAACAATGATGCATCTATTGCCGCGCTGCTTTACGATCAGTTTAAAGCCTATCAACAGAATAAACGACAGCAAGAGGCGAAGAACAAACTATTGGAACTGCTTCCCTACATTGAAAAATCGGCCTCTTTTGCCAATAAACAAATGGTCTACCACGATCTTGCAACCACCGCTACTGAACTCAACCAATACAAAGAGGCGATCCATTGGTATGAAGCATACAAGGATGTATCTGACAGTTTATTTGCAGATCATAATAGGACGTATATATTGGAATTGGAGCAGAAATACCAAAATACAGAAAAGGAAAAGGAACTATTGCAGATTAAATCCCAACATCAGGAACAATCGATTGCCTTACAGAAATCCCGTACGTTGACGATGGTTGCTATTGCGGTATGCATCTTGCTGTTTTTGATTGGTTTTGGCTGGTATTATACGCAAAAAAACAAGAAAAAAATCTTAGCACAAAAAGAACTGTTGCTAAAGGAGGAATTGAAATCTCATCAGCAGGAAACAAAGTTAAATCTCTACAACGCGATGTTGCAAGGTGAGGAACGAGAACGGATTCGAGTAGCCAGAGATCTGCATGATGGATTGGGAGGGATGCTAGCGAATGTGAAAATGAAACTTTCGGCTGTAACAGACGCCTTGAAAGGGAATCGAGTAGATGCTTCTACGATTAGCAATCTACAGTCGATTATTCAACAGCATGACCGTTCTGTAAATGAACTCCGTCGTATTTCGCGCAATCTGATGCCAGATACACTCCTGTACCGTGGTCTTCGCGATGCGTTGCAAGATTTATGCAAGGGATTAACGCAGCCCGCCGTAATGATTGATTTCCATTCTGCTGCGTTAAAAGAGAATTATCCTCACCCCTTGATGATTGCGGTATACCGTATTGTGCAGGAGCTGTTGACCAATGCACTGAAACACAGCGAAGCTGCTCAAATATGGGTGCAGTGTGCTGAAGAGGGGGATGTGTTGTACCTATCGGTAGAAGACAATGGCAAAGGGTTTGTAGCAGGCATCCAAGGGGACGAAAATAGTGGAATGGGGCTGGAAAATATCCGTAACCGTGTGGCTTTACTTAATGGTTTTTTCGAAATAGACAGCAACCCTGGCAAGGGATCTTCTTTTCATATCCAGATACCAACCCGCTAAATCACGGAAAATAGTAAGCTCATGAACAATTAAAAACAAGACAGCTATGAATACGATGATTTCAGTAATGATCATAGACGATCATCCTCTGGTTTTAAACGGCTTTGAGTTTATCCTTCGGGATCATCCGCAGATAAAATTATTGGATTCGTTCGACAAGGCAACGGCGGCTCTGCAATTTCTTCAAAGCAACAGGGTAGATGTTGTGTTGGTGGACATCAATATGCCGGATATGAACGGGATCGATGCTACGGTGGCTATAAAAAAAATGTACCCAAACACGCAGGTGATAGCCATTAGCAATGTCAGCGAAGGTAGTATTGTACAGCGTATGCTCGATGCAGGTGCATCAGGGTATTTACTTAAAAATGTTTCTGCCAGCGAGCTGATCTGTGCCATTCAAGACGTCATGGAAGGTGCTAGTATCCTCAGTGCAGACGTGGAGTCGATTATGAAGGGATTTGACAGCACCGTTCCCAAAATTACGCAAAGAGAACAAGAAGTACTGCAATTCATGGCAAACGGAAAGACGACTCCACAGATTGCGGAGCTCATGTTTATCAGCCCACTTACCGTGGAAAGTCACCGAAGAAATTTATTGCAAAAATTCAACGTAAGCAATTCGGCATCCTTAATTCATAAAGCAACGGAAATGAAATTTATTTAAAATAGTCGTTTTTGTGGATTGCTATTGGATCGATTAGGTATATTTTGTGCCAAAATATAGCCGATAAAGGAGATTCTGTTCGTCGTTTTAGTATACTTTTTTATCACCTTGATAAGGGGATGTCAACAAAGTGAAAAAAATGACTTTCCATTTAGTAAATGAAGGAAGTCAACTAAAATCGATAAGAAAATATAATAGAAAAGATTTAATGAAATTTTTTCTTGAATACAAACATGTGTTTCGGCATCAGACTTGCTATTTCTTTTTTTGATAATTAAATTACCACTTTAGAAGAGTTTAAAACCAGACTACAGCATGATTGAGGTTTTAAAATATCTCAAAGAATGGATGAAAGCACCAAAGTATCAGCATAAAAGAATGAAAACTATAGATACGAAAGAAGAAATTTGGATAGAAGTAAATACGCTTTTTTATAAAGACATAGGTGGTATAGAAAAAGCAGATCTTAGAACACTAAAATATGCTTATGTGCAAGTTTTGGGAGGAGTTCCTTACTTGTTTGTTTTTGCCGATCATCAACACTATATCTCCACAGAATTACAAGGTTTTGAGAAGGTGTATCACGATCTATCTCATCGTTTTAGTTTTGATGACGACACTTTTTTAAGGGTTTGTAGAGAAAAAAAAGAGGATGAAAAAGTGAAAATTTGGACCAAGAAAATGGTTCAAAACTATCAAATACTCGACGAAGAGCGATTTGATGCAGATTTTGGTTATGAAGTTTATGCAGAACCCAAACGGATGCTCTCTTGGGATACGACACATGATGAGTTGGAAGCATCGGGTTTGGTAGAAAGCTACTTTACAGATTTTGGAGCTAGATATTTGCGATTTAAGTATCCTGTTCGTATCGAACAAATCGTGATTCAAGGATTTGAATTGTACGTAGAAAATACACTCTCAAATCGTCCTATACAAGAATATTTCATCAATCTATACGATGATACAAATACCGATAGAAGCTATCAACAACTACGAAAACTATGGCTTAACGAAGAGATAGATGTCGACGAATATGGGTATGAAAGAAATGACCAATGTTATCTGCGGTTTAATTTTGCAAAAGGCATAGAGGCATCTATTTGCTATACGTACGATGAATATAGTTACGATGATGGCAGTACATCGCTTCATTTTTACAATACACGCGCCTACGACCATTTCTTGGATAATGAAGCATACGAAGAGCAAATGGAAATTTCTGCGATTCTTCCTTTGCACAAAAAACTAGATATTAACATTAGTCACCTAGATAATGGCAATATCAAACATATTCCTGCAGAAGTAAAAGATTTATTAAAAGGAAAAAGTGGTATTTGGATAGATCGTCTGAATAACAAAATTGGATTTGTAGGAACGGATACGGCGCTGATCTTAGATGTTGAAGCGATTGATCATTTTACGTTTCAAAATATATTACCCGCAAAAGGTCCAGGATATGCCGACTTTATGGTGCATCTTAAAACAGGTAGTGATCTATATGTCTATACGGAAAATACGCATTACTTTGACCAATTTGAAAAGGAATTGCAACAGCTAACGCATAAAAAAGTTCGTATTCCTGAACCTTATTACAACTGCTAATGATACCATCGTTTACATGTGCATAGGAAGTACGGCAAAAGAAAGATTTGGCAAGTTTATCTGTCACCTAGGATAATATGGAAAAAAACTCGAATTAAACAACAAAAGACTGTCCCCAGATACTTTACCCCAAAGAGGCTTTACTTCTTTTTAAAGATCATTATTGTGGTGATTTTGAAGGATGACCGCTTCATTGTTAATCTGTCGGGGGCGAACCTAAGCCGGTTCTGTTGTTCGCATAATTTATAAAAAACTGTGCCTTTTTTCCTAAGATCTCTATTTTAGATCGATAGGGGCTTTTTTGTGTCATTCTTTTTTATATAAAATCCTGTCGTTAAATAGTCTGTCGCAGAGCAATTCTGTTTCCTTCGCTGTCTTCGATTTCGGCGACAGCAAAACCATGATCTGTATTGATTGTTTTGGGATACAATATTTGTGATCCTAAACGAGAGGCATTTTCCAATGCGCTGTCGATGTCTTCTGTATAAAAATACAGTATCGCCCCTTGGTGAGAGGGTTGGTACACATCGCCTTTGGCGAGTGCTCCTGTGATGCCGGGCTGATTGTCGTTGAGCGGAAAGAATGCCATATCATAACCATCCAATTCTTCCTGTTCGAAGGTGAAACCAAATACCGTTTGGTAAAAGGTAATAGCTCGTCGCATATCGTTGACGGGTATTTCAAAATAAACGACTGGATTTGTTTTTTGATTTGTCATATTTTAGAGTGCGATCTGATATATTCTTGATTCTTCTTCCCAAGGATGATAACCTTGATTGGATATAATATTCATATTTTCTTTCGTATGGCAGATGTAAAATCGTATAATCCATTCCCATGGCATCCTTTTCAGATCTACTCTTAAAAATACGTTTGGAAATCCGTGTAAAAAACAGAACCCGAATGTTATTGGGCTTTATTTTTTGCGGAGAGTGAGGGATTGGTTCAGCCGCATAGTTCTACACCTTATCCCTGAACCGTCCTTGGATCGAACCCCGGTCCGCGCTTCGGTTCAAATTTAGCCGTTCTATAAACAACAAAAGCAGCTAAAAAAGCTGCTTTTGTTTGGCGGAGAGTGAGGGATTCGAACCCCCGGACCTGTTACAGTCAACAGTTTTCAAGACTGCCGCATTCGACCACTCTGCCAACTCTCCGCGACAAAAGTAGAAATTCTGAGCTGTTCTGCAAAACTTATTTTTGTCCTATGCTTTTACCTGTTGAAAATGAGGTAGATTATTTTTTTATTAGGGTTCTAGCACTTCATGAACGTGCTTTTTTATATTGAAACTGATCTTGTCTATAGGTAAATCGTCTGCATCTACGCCGAATGGTTCTTCGATTGACTCTCCAATCAGCTCCAACGAGGCAAGCACGTAAAATATGAATGGCACCGCTGCGATTACAAAATAGCCCATGGAGAAAACATAGCCAATCGGAAGTGTGACGGAGTATGCGATTACGAATTTTTTAATAAATGCACTGTAGCTAAGGGGAATCGGGGTATTTTTGATACGTTCGCAGGCTCCACATATATTCGTCAAACTTTGTAATTCATCATTCAGAATTATAAACTGCTCGCCGGATATCTGCTGTGCTTTGTAAAGTGCATTTGTTTTCTTGAAAATTAATGAAGCAACTTGGTTTGGTCCATGCTTTTTTTCGTCTAGCTTTTTCAACTCGGGATGTTCCCTCTCATCGAGCATGAATTTGGTGTAATCACTGCGTAAAAAGTTGAACAGGGTCTCTGCATACATCGGTATGGCTTTGCGGTAGAAACTACGGCTTACTTTGTCTTCTTCATCGATAAAGCTGTTGAGTTTGTAGGCCAAGGTGCGGCTGACGTTTGTCAGTGTGCCCCATTGCTTTCGGGCTTCCCACCAGCGGTCGTAGGCCGTGTTCGTGCGGAATACCAACAGCAATGAGAGTACAAAACCCAATAGACTGTGTACCATTGTAATGTTCTTAATCCAGCTTTTTTCAGATAGCTTGAGGTATTCTAACTCCCAATAGGCTATTCCCCATGAATACAACGCCATAAGAATAAGAAAAGGGGTGAGCTTGCGGAAGGTGTCGCTGCGGTGGAAAAAGACCGTGGCTGTGAACCATTCCTTGGAGTTGTAGACGCGCATATGGAAGTTTTATGTTTTAAATTGCTAATAAAAAATAATTCGCTATTTTCACCGCAATATGGCAAAATCCAAGAGAACTGTCAAGAGAAAGCCGAAAACTGTGCCCGACGAAAATCGTAAGTTTCTCGTATGGAGTATTGTTATCCCTGCTGTTGTTGTGTTGTTGGGAGGAATTATTGTTTGGCGTACGGATCTTTCTTATTCCATTAAAAAGTGGGTATACGGCGAAGATCATGGGGAAACACATACAGCTAATGAACATGGCTTGCGTAACTTGGAGTTGATGGCGAGACATGATGACTATATCTACGGTATAGATATTTCGCAGTATCAGGGTAGAATCAACTGGATTGAGGTGAACACCATTCACGATGAGGTGCCGTTAGATTTTGTCTTTATCCGTGCGACGATGGGGGAACGTGGCGTGGATCGCCGTTTTGATGAAAATTGGGATGCTGCGCAGAGCCGTACGAAGTTGCGGGGGGCTTACCATTATTTCCGACCGAATGAAAATTCGAAAAAACAGGCCCGTAATTTTATTCGTACGGTGAAGTTAAAACCTGGGGATTTACCACCGGTATTGGATATCGAAGAACGTCCTCGTAGACAGCCTATGGATTCACTAAAGGTAGGGTTGAAGCGCTGGTTGGATGAAGTGGAAGGGCACTACGGGATCAAACCGATATTGTATTCTGGCGATAGCTATTTTACAGACTTTCTTGAAAAGGAATTTTCGGATTATGTGCTGTGGATAGCGAATTATAATTTTTGGGTCGATAAACCCAAAAAGCATTGGGATTTTTGGCAGTTTTCAGAACGGGGAGCCGTGAGTGGAATCGTAGGGAACGTTGATTTAAATATGTTTAAAGGTGATATAGAGGATTTGGAAGAGCTGGCGATTCCTTATTAATTGAGAAGAACTTTTACCTCAGAATAATGTTTAGTAGAATATGGCAACATTTAATGAAATCATAAAAAAACATCCACTGGTTTTGGTGGATTTTTCGGCGACTTGGTGTGGTCCTTGTCAAATGCTGGCTCCCATCCTTCAGGACTTAAAGACCCATTTTGGGGAGGAGATTTCCATCGTGAAAATTGATGTGGATAAGAACAATGCTTTGGCATCTAGCTATCGTGTACAAGGGGTGCCGACAATGATCTTATTCAAAGCAGGTGAACAGGTATGGCGGCAAAGTGGTGTGCTTCCCCTACAGGATCTTGTGGCTACTGTCACATCGTTCCGTTAGACCAAACCGGCATTAGTCTTCATTTTCCGTGATATTATTGGTCAACACGGGCAATTTGCTAATGAGTACTTTGTCAATGCGGTGTCCATCCATATCGATCACTTCCAGTTTGTAGTTTTTAAAGTGAATATATTCCCCTTCCTCAGGGACATGGTCTAGCGTGAGAAATACAAGTCCGCCTAGGGTAGTGATATTATTGATTTCCTCTTCCTCATCTTCGGAAAGGTAGATTTGAAAATAGCTGAGAAAGTCACTCAGCTGTATTCTTCCGTCAACAAGAAATGACCCGTCTTCGCGCTTTCGGATATGGGCGTCTGTACGCTGCATATCATCAGCATCCATTTCACCAAACAGCGTGCGCACAATATCCTTGATCGACACAATTCCTTGTGGGATACCGTATTCATCAATTACAACCGCCAGTTGGGCTTTTGCATTTTTGAAAACATTGAGTACGTTATAGGCGTAAGTGTTTTCATTGACAAAAGGGATAGGCTGTACCAATTCTTCTAAATGTATGGCCTCGTCGTCTATGTATTTCTTTAAAAAGGTTTTGACATGTATGACACCTTTGACTTGATCGAAGCCTCCGTCGACAACAGGAAATTCGGTGTGTTCAGATCCTCGGAGAATGGCCTTGTTCTCTTCGAAGGAGTTTTGGAGATCGATGCAGTCGATGTCGGAGCGGTGAACCATAAGGTTGATTGCGCGTTTATCGCCCAAAACCAGAAGCCTGTCCATGAAATCGTGTTCGAAGTTTTCAATGACGCCACTGTCTACGCCTTCGTCTACTAAGGCTTTGATTTCTTCTTCGGTAACGGTGTTTTTGGAGACTTTGATATTCAATAGTTGAACAATTGCGTCTGTGGATACACTTAAAAGCCAAACGAAAGGACGGACGATTTTGCTAAGAACTTGCATGGGGGCCGCAATAAACGAGGCATAGGTTTCGGGGATAGCCATTCCTATCCTTTTGGGCACAAGTTCGCCTATCACTAACGAAAGGTATGTTGTGATGAGGACAACGAGTATTACCGACAGTTGATCGCTATAAGGCGCTAAGAATGCAACTTGGCTAAAGACCTGGCTTAAATAGGTCGATATGGTTCCGCCACTAAAAAAACCGGTTAATATCCCAATTAACGTAATACCGATCTGCACCGTAGATAGAAATTGGTTTGGATTGTCTTTTAATTTTAATGCGATTTTAGCTGAATTGTTGTTTTTTTCAGCTGCGGCTTGTAATCTGGCCTTTCTACTGGATACAATGGATATTTCTGAAGCGGATAAAATACCGTTTAATAGGATTAAGGCTAAAATTATGATAATCTCGGTGAGCATAGAATGCGTTTTGAATCCTAAAATACGAATTCTTTTTTGGGAAGGGAACTATTCTGGAAAAAACCTGCGTTATTTTTTAAAATTAGCTCAACTTTCTCTTGTAGGGAAAAAGAACAATCGTTTGTGTGCGCGGAAAGCTTTTCTCTTTGATATTATTTCATGATATTGCCGCCTGAATCAGCAAATTACGTTTTATCTTTTTATTTTCTTTATGTTTAATACGCTTAGTAAAAGTATTTTAAATGCAGCCGATCACTTTGAAATAGAGGGAGATATCGAGCTTGTTGAACCTTTTGGTTCAGGGCATATAAATGACACTTTTAGGGTGACAACGGGTCAAAGAGAAGGGAAGAAGTATCTTTTGCAGCGCATTAATCATACGATATTCCCGAATGTGGACGGTTTGATGCACAATACGAGCTTGGTTATCGCTCATCTCAAAGCTAAACTTGCGTACCGAGGCTTGGAGTGGCTGGAAAGCCATACACTTACCTTGCTCTCTACGTTAGATGGAAAAGCCTATCATGTGGATGAAAATGGGGCTTATTGGCGGCTGTTTCTTTTGTTGGAGGGAACAAAGACCTATGATATTGTGGAAACAACGCAACAGGCTGCTGCCGCTGGTCAGGCTTTTGGTGAGTTTCAAAAATTATTGGCTGATTTGGACGCTCGCGGATTGGTCGAAGTCTTGCCTGATTTTCATAATATCGATTTCCGTATGAATAATCTGAGGAAAGCTATGGCGGCAGATGTGAAGCAAAGAAAGGTTGCTGTAGAATCGTTGTTGACGTATATTTTTGAAAGGGAAAGCCGGATGCGTCGAATACGGGTAGGTATAGAGAATGGGACTATTCCTTTGCGTATAACACATAATGATACAAAGTTTAATAACATATTACTTAATCAACAAGATCAGATTCAATGTGTGATTGATTTGGATACGGTGATGCCAGGGGTGGTCGCCTATGATTTTGGGGATGCGATCCGGACGATAATTAATAAGGCCGCAGAAGATGAGCAGGATTTGGCAAAAGTAAGGTTGAATCTTTCATTATATGAGGCTTTTGCGGTGGGCTATTTGAATCAGGCGAAGGAATTTTTGACGCAGCCGGAGCTTGATTCGTTGTTAGATGGTGTTTTTCTTCTCCCTTTTATGCAAGCTGTTCGATTTTTGACGGATTATTTAAACGGGGATACTTATTATAAAATAAATTATCCTACGCATAATTTGGTTCGAACGAAGGTGCAGCTTAAATTAGTAGACGAAATGGAACGACAACAGGGACTGTTGGAATCGTTGTTGCAAAAGAGCTTGGATAGTTAATATTAAATATATGAGTAAATTAAGTGTGCCTCAAATGGCAGTAGATCGAACGGTGGTTAACTATCATAGGTTGCAAATGCAGTTGGCGTCCTTGCCTTGGTACAGTCTGGCGCAAGTGAATTGGCCGAATGATTACCCTTATCGTCCCTTGGTCAACTTCCAGATAGCGCATGACAATCAGCATATATTTATCCACTTTAGTGTCGAAGAGAAATTTGTGAAGGCACAGCATGTACGTTCTAATGAGGCTGTTTATGAAGACAGTTGCGTGGAGTTTTTTATTTCTTTTGATGCTGGCGCTCATTATTACAACTTGGAATTTAATGTGCTTGGAACGGGATTAATAGCTTACGGGTCTACTATTCGTGCCGAGCGAACACGTTTGTCCGCAGAGCGAATCGAGGAGGTGGCTGTTGCGACGACTGTTACCTCTCAAGCTGGTGCTAAGAGCTGGGGGAGTATCTGGACAATTCCTATAGCAGTTTTCGAATATACTGCAATAGCTTCGCTGCAGGGACTATCGGTACATGGGAACTTCTATAAATGTGGAGACACCTTGCCTGAACCGCATTTTCTTTCCTGGGCAGCTATTGAATCCCCAAAGCCTAACTTTCATCTACCTGAATTTTTCGCCGAAATTGGGTTTGAATAGCCTTAAAATTTATGGAGCATCCCCAATAGTCCTGTAAGTCCACCGGTGTGAATGACAAGGATTTTGGAGCCTGCGGCAATTTGATTTTTTTCCAGTTGATCGTGAAGTGCAAAAAATAGCTTTCCGGTATAGATAGGTTCTATCAGTATGCCCGTAGCTTGTGTATACGATTGGATAAAGGTTATTAATTCTGCAGTGGTCTTTGCATAACCTCCAAAATGATAGTCATAATGGAATTTTATCTGATCTACTTGTTTAATACCTAGACTTTCCATTTCATCTCGAACGAATTGCCCTCCTTTTAAAACAGGAACCGCCTGTAGCTGGGTTGTTGGGCTGTATTGTTGAATTCCTTCCCAAATACCCGCTGCTGTTGTTCCTGTGCCACAGGCACAAAACATGTGATCGTAGCTTTGTTGGAGCTCGGCTACGAGTTCGCTGCAACCCCTTAAGGCAGTTGTTCCTGCTCCTCCTTCGTCAATGAAATAGGCTTCTGGAACTTGGCCAAAGTGTTTTTGAAATAGGGCTTGCTTGTCTCTATAGGCTTGTCTATCGGTGAACTGTAGCTGCATTCCAAATAGTTTACATAGTTGTAATACAGGGTTTTCTACTTCTTCACCTCGTACAAAAGCATGGGTTGTGAAACCAAATTTTGCGCCCGTACAGGCTGTGGCCAATAGGTGGTTTGAAAATGCTCCACCAAATGTGATCAACAATTTTTTGCCTTGTTTTTTAGCCTCTTCGAGCGTGTATTTGAGTTTGCGCCATTTGTTTCCTGATATGTAGGGATGTATAAGGTCATCACGTTTGACAAACACGCGTACTTGCTTTTCTTGGTAGAGAGGCAATATAATTTCTTCTTCCGGACTATAAAAATCAAATTTGAACATATTATGTTGTCAAAGTTAGTAGATTTTAAAGGATTTCAATACTTTTGCGTGATGGCTGAAGAAATAGATTTTCAAGAACAAGAAGAGAGAGAGCTTTTTGAGCATTTGCGCATAGAAGCACCTAAAGGACAGGCCTTGCTTAGGTTGGATAAGTTCTTGATGAACAGGGTGGAAAATACATCAAGAAACCGAATTCAAAATGCCATTGATGCGGAATCGGTTTTGGTAAATGGTAAAATAGTAAAGGCCAGTTATAAGATTAAACCTTTGGATGTGGTAACGATGGTGCTTCCTGATCCACCTCGTGATACCGAAGTATATCCTGAAAATATTCCGTTGCATATTCTTTACGAAGATGATGACGTATTATTGGTTAATAAGGAGGCAGGGATGGTTGTTCACCCGGGATACAATAACTATACAGGGACCTTGGTGAATGCGTTGACATACCATTTAAATCAACTACCAACACTTCCGGGAAATACAGGACGGCCGGGCTTGGTCCACCGTATTGATAAGGATACTTCGGGCTTATTGGTTATTGCTAAAAATGAATGGGCAATGACCTTCTTAGCGAAGCAGTTTTTTGATCATACGATTACGCGAAAGTATGTGGCGTTGGTATGGGGCGACTTAAAAAATGATGGCACGATTTCTGGATATATCGGTCGAAATATGAAAGATCGTCGTATTATGGATATATATGACGATGAGGAGAGAGGGAAGTGGTCGGTTACGCATTATAAAGTTTTGGAAAGAATGGGGTATGTGACGTTGATTGAATGTGAGCTGGAAACAGGTCGCACACATCAGATCCGAGCACATATGAAGTCGATAGGACACCCGTTGTTTTCGGACGAGTCGTACGGAGGTGATAAGATTTTGAAGGGCACGGTATTTAATAAGTATAAGCAGTTTGTGCAGAATTGCTTTGAGTTATTACCTAGACAAGCGCTACATGCAAAATCGCTAGGCTTTGTGCATCCGAAAACGAAACAAGCTGTAGCATTTGAAGTGCCTCTACCGCAGGATTTCCAGCTTGCTTTGGATAAATGGAGATCCTATTCTACTACCGACGAACTATCTTAATAGAAGATATACACTTATGTCATTACATTACTTTAATTTTGACGGGCAAATTTTCCCGGAGAATCAACATATAGCGAGTATCGAGAGTCGAGCGTTGCGCTACGGCGACGGTATCTTCGAAACCATGCTGTGGAAAGATGGCGATATACGTTTTTTGGACTTGCATATCGAACGCTTGCAGCGTGCTATGAATACCTTACAGATTGACGAAGCGATCAAATTTGATAGTTTCTTCATCCGCTCCAAAACAGAAGAGCTTATCCGGAAAAACAATATGATCGGCCAGCATGCTCGTGTGCGGCTTATTGTATACCGTGCTGGTGGAGGAATCTATTCACCGGAGACGAATAAACCTGTTTACACTATTCAAGTAGCTCGTATTGTTCCGTCTTCTCGCGATCGCAAAATGGGGCTTATTGTGGATCTCTATACCGAATTTAAAAAACCGTATAGCGGGCTATCGCATTTGAAATCGAATAATGCGCTTATCTACGTGATGGCGGGTATTTATAAAAAGAAATTCGATTACGACGAGGTCTTTCTGTTGAATCAGGAGGGCTACTTGTGTGAAGCACTCACATCGAATATTTTCGTGTATTACGATAAGATTTTATACACACCTGCACTGACTGAAGCCTGTGTAGCTGGTACGATGCGTAAGGTGGTGATGGATATGGCTGCCGATGAGAATATCCCGGTAGTAGAGGCTCAGATTAGTCCGGAAATTATGAAACAGGCTGATGAAATTTTTTGTACCAATGCAGTACAGGGGGTGCAATGGGTGATGGGGTATAAGCAAAAAAGATATTTTAATAAAATATCCAGAATTCTGCAGGAAAAATTACAAACTTGGTCATATACGGAGGAACAGTAATAACGAGGGCTGATCTCAACAAATTTGTAAGGGCTTACTTGCAGGCGAAAAAGCAACAAGTAAGCCCTTTTTATTTTTTCTATTGTCTGCTTTTATTTCTTTGTACTAGGCGGTAACTGATGTAAAGTAAGATGAGCCAAATTGGGATGAGCTCTACAGATATCTTTAAACCGGTGAACCACATCATAACCAATACACCTAAGAGGAAAAGTAGTGCGAAATAGTTGCTTATAGGGTATAAAATTGTTGGAAATTTCGCCGTCTCTTTTCGTTGATTAAGTTTGTTCTTGAAGAAGATATGTGTGAGCGAAATCATGATCCAGTTGATGACAAGAGAGGAAACGACAAGGCTCATAAGTACTTCTAAGGCCTTCTCGGGCATGATTTTATTAATTACAATACAAAGTGCAACGAGACCTGCGGAAACTAGTATAGCGTAAATAGGCGAATGGTTGTTGTTGAGTTTCGTGAGAAACTTTGGTGCGTTTCCTTGTTCAGCCAATCCAAAAAGCATTCGGGAGTTACTGTATACACAACTGTTGTAGACCGAAAGTGCTGCTGTTAACACAATTAGATTCAGTATGTTCGCAATGATATTCGTGAAATAGTAGGTGGAACCGAACAACTCGAATTGCATGCCTTTGAGACTAGCAAAGACTTCCACGAAAGGACTGGTTTCGGAGGTAATATGCCGCCAGGGCATGAGCGAAAATAGAATAAGGAGAGATCCGATGTAGAAAATCAAAATACGCCAAAGCACTTGATTGGTGGCTTTTGGTATATTCTTTTCGGGATTTTCGGCTTCTGCAGCAGTGATACCGACCAACTCTAGCCCTCCGAATGAAAACATAATCATCACCAATGCCGCTAATAAACCTTGATAGGAGCCCTCTGCTGATGTGCTTAACCAACCTTTGGGAAAAAATCCTCCATCATTGGTAAGGTTGTTAACTGATGCCTGCTCACCTCCATTGCCGCTGATCAACAGGTAAGTTCCGAATAGGATCATTGCTATTATGGCTACGACTTTAATGATGGAAAACCAGAATTCCGTTTCACCATAAACTTTGACAGAGGCAAGGTTTAGTGCATTGATTACCACAAAAAAGAAAAGACTGGAAACCCATAGTGGAATTTCAGGCCACCAAAACTGAACGTAATGACCTATGGCAGTCAGTTCGGCCATACTTACTAAGAGGTAAAGTACCCAATAGTTCCAGCCAGAAGCATAGCCTGCAAAAGACCCCCAATATTTGTTGGCGAAGTAACTAAAACTTCCTGAAACAGGTTCTTGAACGACCATTTCGCCCAATTGACGCATAATGAAAAAGGCAATCATACCGGCGATGGCATAACCTAAGATAACGGAAGGTCCTGCTAAAACAGCAGCTTGGCCAATCCCCAGAAACAATCCCGTACCTATAGCTCCTCCTAAGGCAATGAGTTGTATATGTCTGTTACTTAGTCCTCTTTTAAGTTTGTTTTTTTCTGAAGAATTTGTTTCCAAGATGATAGGGTATAGTGTTAATGTTATACGTTCTTTTATTTTCTGTTGTGTATGCTTCTTTCTCCAAAGCCTACTAATTCATCCCAATACGTACCTATTTTGCGATTATAGATCAGTATTTGATAATCGTTGCCAGTCTGAAAGTGGCTGCCCGAAAACGTACTGCTGTGTACTTTTCCAGTCTCATCTTCCCACACATAGGTATAATCATAAAGTCCTTGTTTCAGACGCAACGAAACTTCCCATAGGTTAGTTTTATCGTCGTATTGAAGCTTGTTTTCTTCTTGGCGTAGGTAACTGTTGAACCCTCCAACCAGATAGATGTTTCCTTTTATTTTTTGTTCGGTCTGTAAAGAAAAGAGAACCGTTGCATAATCGCCGTCTGTATCTTGATCATCAATATCTCGATTTCGAAGATAAAAACGACCATTCTCATCAAAAGTAGCGGCATAGGTGTCCTGACTATTGTCTTCGTCACTATAGAGTCTGACATGTACCGTCGTATCAATCTGTATATTCTTTATACGTTCGGAAGCAATTCGGAAACTTCGAAGATCAACAAAACGGAATTCATTGTTCCCCTCGAAATCGAACGTCTCACTATGTGTATAGCGGAACTCGTTATTCCCTGAAAAATTGGGTTGTTGTAGGGTCATCAAATTATCTGGACGTTGATTTTGCATCACCACAATGCTTAAATCGCGTTGGGGATTGGGAATGGTTAATCCTGTTTTTAAGGTGATGTTTAATTTTTGGTTGCTTAGTCGTTTGGATACGTTGAGCGAGGGGACAATGTCGGCGGTAATGTTGACGAGATTATTAAGTACATAAAAGCGTCTGCTGAGTATGAGTCTTTGTTTGTCGGCATCTTCGTACACTTTTAGAATGTAATTTCCGGCTAATTTTGGTTTGAGATTGGCCGATGGAAATTTTAGTGAATAACGTGTGTAAGCTTGAAAGGTACCTTTGGAGGCGCTGTAATCTTCAATACGGTCTTCATTGAAGCCCTGAACGTAGTCGAGGATATTGACGCGGCTAGGCGTCCAGTCTTTGTCACAATGTTCTATGCCAAAGTAATAGTTGCGGACATCTCCTCGAAGATCGTCAAATGTAAGTTGGAGCTGGTCGCTACTGCCTAGGTTATAGACGGGAAGCTGATTTTCTTTACCAATAGGATAGTACTGAACACTACGGATAACAGGTAGATAGGCAATGTTGTCGTATACCAAGGTTTGTCTTGGTGACTGCTCAAAGCTTACTTTTTCTCTTTTCTTTTTTTGAGCGTTTGTAGGGAAAATAGTAATTGCCATGAACAACAAAGTCAATAATCGGGTCGCTATTATCTTGTTCATCTTGTAAAAATAACAAAAGGCTTATATTATCCATGCTTCAATGGATTTTTTTTATTTGTTTCCTTTATTGAAGCACTCTTAGTTGTCAAGAGTAAAGGTCAAATAACAAAAAAAGTAGCCTAGGCTACTTTTTTTGTTCTGTTTCTGTCATCGCACATCCGCAACCTTTACCACATCCTGCATTTTTACCTTTCGATGGAGCAAAACGCTTGACGATGTAAGCTAAAGCAACGATAAAGACAAGTGCTACGATAATGTATTGGATGATTAAACTCATATATGTTTTATTTTAATGCCTGATAAACAATAAAGGCAACAACGTATGCAAGGCCCGTCATCATAAACGTTTGTATCAATGTCCATTTCCAGGAGCCTGTTTCTCTTTTCATTGTGGCAATTGTACTCATACACTGCATGGCAAATGCATAAAATAATAATAGCGATAATCCTGAAGCAAAATTGTATGCCGGTTGTCCTGTATTTCGGTTGATTTCCGATTTCATTCGACTTAATAGTGTTTCTTTTTGTGCATCGTCCTCAATATCGACCTCATCTCCTAAACTGTATACGGTAGCCATGGTACCTACAAAAACTTCTCTTGCGGCAAAGGAAGAAATTAGTCCAATACCCATTTTCCAATCGTAACCTAATGGCGCTACAATTGGCTCTATGCCCATTCCGATATAGCCTAGGAAAGAATGTTCCAGTTTGAACGAACCGACTTCTTCTGCGAATTCTTCTTCGGATAGGTTGGGGTTTGCTGCTGTTACATATCGTTCGGCATCGCTGAACTGATCATTAGGACCGAAGCTTCCTAGTACCCATAGAATCACAGCCATGGCTAAGATGATCTTACCTGCACCAAACAAAAATCCAGATGTTTTATCCCAAACATTGGTGATCACATTCTTCCAGTCTGGCGTTTTGTATGACGGTAGTTCAAATATTAAGAACGATTTATGGGATGTTTTTATGATTTTATTTAAAACCCATGCCGATAACAAGGCTGCTACGACACCAAGGATATAGAGCAGGTTCAATACCAGACCTTGTAAACCAAAACCATAGAATTTTTCATCTGGAATAACCAAAGCAATAAGTACGACATAGATGGGAAGGCGTGCGGCACAGGTCATAAATGGAGTGACCAGCATGGTGATCAGTCGTTCTTTTGTGTTTTCTATATTCCGGGCAGCCATAATAGCTGGAATGGCACAGCCTACACCTGACATCAAAGGGATGACGGATTTTCCGTTTAATCCATAAGGTCGTAACCATCTGTCCATCAGGAATACTACCCGGCTCATATAACCGGTTTCTTCCATTAAAGATACGAGTAAAAAGAGGATGGCGATTTGGGGTACGAAAATGACGATACCGCCGATACCTGCAAGTATGCCTTGGGTTATTAAATCGGAAACTGGCCCCTCAGGGAGTGTGCTAGACATAAAATCTACCAGTGCGGAGAAGTTTTCGTCTATCCAATCCATGATCGGTGCCGACAAGGTGAAAACCAATTGGAAAATAGCAAATAGTATAGCAAAGAAAATTACATATCCCAAAATAGGGTGAAGCAAAATCTTATCTATATTATTTGTTGTATTCACATGGCGGTTTTCGGAGAGGAAAACAATCTGTTTTAATTCCTTCTCGATTTGTGCACTTCTTTCAACGGATTCCCATTTTTGAAGTGTGTGCCCTTTTATTTCATGTTGTTGGCGAATATCGTTCAGTTTCTGACGTTCTTTGTCCGAAAGAAAAGATACATGGCTTTGGGTTAAATAATGCCAGGTTTGGTATTCTGTAAGCAGGGGAAATTCCTTTTTAGCATCATCTAATGCGGCGTGGTAGGTTTCGTCTAATTTAAATTTGCCTATATAGTGCGCAGGACGTTCGTCAAAAGCTTGGATAAGCTGTTGAACGCCTTTTCCGCTACGCGCATCTGTTGTGTATACTTTAGTGTTTAAAAAAGCCTCTAGTTTGCCATAGTCGATCTCCAATCCTTTGCTTTTTAGTTCGTCGACCATATTGACAACGAAAATAGCCGGTACGCCAAGCTCCCGTGCCTGTTGATACAGTACGATAGAGCGTTTTATATTGTTAGGCTCTGCTACGACGACAACAAGATCGGGATACGATTTGTTATCTTTATTTGCTAAGGTATTATATACGATTTCCTCATCTAGTGAGGTTGGGAATAAAGTATAAGTTCCCGGAAGATCGATAATAGTATATGTTTTTCCATTGGCTTTTACGGTACCTTCACGTTTTTCAACAGTGATACCGGGATAGTTGCCCACATGCTGATGCAGTTTGGTAATTCGGTTGAATAAAGATGTCTTCCCTACATTTGGATTACCCAAAAGGGCGATTATTGGATTACTCATGTTATTTTTTCTCGACTAGAATATGGATGGCTTCAGATTTACGGATGGCTATGATGGCATTTGACTGATGAAGATGTAAACCAATTGGACCGTTGAAGGGAGCTTTATGTTTTACTTCGATGGTACAACCAGGTAATAATCCCATTTCATAGAATTTTGCAGGTAATTCTACCTCATTTAATTCGCTAATTTGCGCTATTTCACCCACTTTCAAGACGTCGAGACTAAAACTTTTTTGCATTCTTTGTGATAAATAATAATAAAATTTATATTCGTGTTGAAAATTATTTCGCAGTGTGCGTCCAAAGATAACCAATTTAGATTTATTCTAGGTGCTTTAAGTTGTCACACTTTTGTTTTTAATATAAACTGACCATGAAAATTGAAGAAGAGCTTAAAGTGAAAAAATTCACGAATGATTGGCAACGGGCTACGGTAAATGTTTTGTTTACAGCGAGTTGGTTAGGTCTTGTTTTAGAAAAAAGAGCTGCCAAAAAGAAGATTACGTTGCAACAGTTTAACGCTTTGCGTATTCTACGGGGACAACTACCAGAACCGACAACAAATAATTTGTTACGGTCTCGTATGATTAGCAATACGCCTGATATTTCACGTCTTGTCGATCGAATCGTGGCCAAGGGATTGGCTTCGCGTGCAAAAAATAGGGATGATAAACGTGCTGTTGATCTTTTTATTACCCAAAAAGGGTTGGATCTTCTTGAAGAAATGGAGGACGATATGTTGCTGATGGACGTACTTCCATCAAATATCAATGAGAAAGAGGCGGCTAAATTGAGTAGCCTGCTTGACAAGTTCCGCGGTGAAATAGCGGAAAACGAAAAATAGACTGTATATAGCCTTGATGATCAGTTTGCTGCTTATCAAGGCTATATATAGCGAAATATACCTATCTTATTTTGTCTTTGAAATAAGCGGATTCCAGAAAGCTAAGAGAGCTGATAAATGAACCAGTACATTGCGGAGATTATGTCGCAGCTACTTCAGGTACTGGGTTTTCACGGAGGAAGTTTGGAAAAAAGCGCTTGAAGAGATAACCTACACCTAAGCCGATTGCAACGCCCAACAATGCCCCGCAGATGACATCTACAGGATAATGCACGCCAACGTAAATTTGGGAGAAGCTAATTAGAGATGCCCAAGTGATAGAGAGCCATAAGGCGTGTTTCCAACGACGACGAAATAGTGCTATCCAAAAGAAGGCCATAGCAAAATGATTCGTGGCATGGGAGGACGTAAAACTAAATCCTGAACCACATCTTACGCGTATATTGACTTCATTTTTGAATACAAGATCATTGCATGGACGTACACGTTTCACATTTTTCTTGATGAGATGTGAGGATACAGCATCTGATATACCGAAGTTAGCTAAGGTAAAAGCGACAATCAAAATCCCCATTTTACCATAATGTTTGATAAAGAAAATAATCAAAAAAAGGTATAGTGGGGACCAAGTATAGGGATTGCGAAGGATAGGGAGAAGCCAATCGAAAAATGGATTGCTCAAACCTTGGTTAATGGCCAAAAATATTTCTTGGTCAAAATGAATGAGTTGGTTCAACATAAACACCGTAGATCTTTAAATACCTCCCAAAAGTAGTTAATAAATATAAATATTATCGTGTTTTAACAAAATGAAACACAGTTGCGTCAAAAGTAGCCTTTTCGCTGCAAAATTGAAAGTTTTGTATGAAAATTTGATCGGATACCCTATTTTTACGCTTCAAACAATTGGATATGACACTTATTAAATCGATATCAGGTATTCGTGGAACAATTGGAGGAAAGGCTGGCGACGGACTTACTCCCATAGATATAGTGAAGTTTACAGCGGCTTTTGGAAAGATACTCCTTAAAGATGCTGCTTCTACTAAAATAGTGGTAGGAAGGGATGCACGGATTTCAGGAGAGATGGTTAGCAATTTAGTCATTGGAACGTTGCAGAGTATTGGAGCTGATGTGATTAATCTTGGTTTGTCTACGACACCTACTGTCGAGCTCGCGGTGCCTATGGAAGGTGCGGCTGGTGGAATTATTCTGACGGCTTCGCATAATCCAGGACAATGGAACGCCTTAAAGTTGCTGAATAGCCAAGGGGAGTTTATCAGCGATCTGGAGGGGAAAGAGGTATTGGCTTTGGGCGAAAGTTTGGCCTTTGATTTTGCTGAAGTCGGTAAATTAGGAAAAGAATATAAAGATAATAGCTACCTGCAGAAGCATATTGATGCTGTTTTGGCGCTGCCATTGGTGGATAAGGAAGCTATTCGGAAGGCTAACTTCAAGATTGCTGTGGATGCTGTAAATAGTTCGGGAGGGATTTTTATTCCTGCACTGTTGGAGCAACTTGGAGTGAAGACAATTTATCCGATTCACTGTGAGGCTAATGGCGAATTTCCGCATAATCCGGAACCTCTTAAAGAACATTTAACGGATCTATCTGCTGCCGTAGTTTCCAATGCAGCCGATTTAGGAATTGCAGTGGATCCAGATGTGGACCGTTTGGTTTTTATGATGGAAGATGGCGACTTGTTTGGTGAAGAATATACACTGGTCGCGGTAGCCGACTATATTTTGGCTAATACCAAAGGGAATACCGTTTCTAACTTGTCTTCTACTCGTGCATTACGTGATGTAACTATAGCGCATGGAGGGACTTATTATGCCGCGGCAGTAGGAGAGGTTAATGTCGTGACCAAAATGAAAGAGGTCAATGCAGTGATTGGTGGCGAGGGAAATGGAGGTGTTATTTATCCGGATTCTCATTATGGACGAGATGCGCTCGTTGGCGTAGCGCTTTTCTTAAGTCATTTGGCAAAATTGGGTAAAAAAGTGTCTACTTACAGAGCTGAACTTCCCCAATATTTTATGTCTAAAAATAAGATTACGCTTACTCCAACTTTAGATATTGATGATTTACTGGTCAAAATGCAAGAGAAGTATAAAGATGAAAAATGTACGACCATTGACGGCCTGAAAATAGATTTTGAAAAGGAATGGGTTCACTTGCGAAAATCTAATACGGAGCCTATTATCCGAATCTATTCTGAAGGGCCTACTCCTGAAGCGGCGGAAGCAATTGCGAAGCGTATGATGAATGAGATCGAGGAAATTATAAAGTAATAATAAAGACAATGTAATAAAAAAGGGTAATTGTAGTTAATTACCCTTTTTTATTAGAAACCTGATCCTATTTTTTAAGCCCATTTCCAAGCGAGGATCCGTATAGTTTTGTTGCCTTGCGACATCGGAATAATTTCTACTTTTTCTGCTTTATGGTACTCTAGTATAGAAATCAGTGGTTTTAAATTCTCTTTATCAGATACCAACGTTGTTACCCATCCGAGTTGATTCTTATAGTCCATGCTTTCATAGATCATTGTACGAATAAATTGACGTTCACCTCCTTCACACCACAATTCGTTGGGATGCCCGCCAAAATTCTGAACAGGCACTTGTTCTTTATTCCGGTGTAGGTTATTGAATTTTTTTGTTGTTTTTTGCCAATTATCTTCTCTGGATTTAAAAAAAGGAGGATTACACAATACAGCATCGAAGCGTTCACCGGGTAATATGATATCTTTGAATATGTGTGCTTTATCGGGCTGCAATCGGAGCGTAACATTTCTTTTGAGAGAGGCGTTTGATTTTAGCGTGTTTTGTGCGTGTTGCAAGGTAGCTTCTTCAATGTCTGTAGCGACAAAGCTCCATTGGTAAATGCGTTGCCCTAAAATTGGATAAATGCAGGAAGAACCCGTTCCAATATCCAGGATCCGAACTTTATCTCCCTTCGGAATATTTCCCTCTTGATCAGTAGCGAGGAGATCTGCCAAGTAATGTACGTAATCTGTTCTCCCTGGAATCGGAGGACATAGACTATTTTTTACTATAGACCAGTTATTGATTTGATAATGGTGTGCTAGTAAGCTTCTGTTCAGCTCTAATACAGCCAAAGGATTAGCAAAGTCAATGGATTCTGTTCCTGCAGGTGTGATTAGAAGATATTGTTTTAGCGTAGGGTTTGCAGCTGACAATTTTTTTAAATCATAGCCCGAAGCATGTATATTACGAGGGTGAAAGTTTTTCTTTTGCGTGTTTTTCGACATTTACTCTTTGATTTTGTAGACAAAGGTACCAATTATTATTGTTGTCTTTCTTGAAACTTAGTTATATTTACGATTCTAAAATGTACAGTACTAAATAACGTATTTATATAAATGATCGAATCAAATGTGTTGCTAGTCATGTTGTTGTTTTTCTTCATGGCGATGCTCTTTGTGCTCAGTCAACGGCTGAAAATTTCTTATCCTATTTTGTTAGTTATCGGTGGATTGTTGATTTCGCTGATTCCAGGTGCTCCTCGGGTGAGTTTAGACCCGAATATCATTTTTTTAGTGTTTTTGCCTCCATTGCTTTTTGAAGCGGCTTGGTATACTTCGTGGGATAATTTTCTAAAATGGCGGCGATCGATCTTTATTATGGGCTTTGGCTTGGTATTCGTAACTTCTTTGGCTGTTGCTTACTTTTCTGTTGCCATCATTCCCGCCTTTACATTGGCGTTTGGTTTTCTCTTGGGCGGAATTATATCTCCTCCTGATGCTGTAGCTGCTACTTCGGTGTTGAAAGGGGTTAGTATTCCCAAACGTGGTGTCACGATCTTGGAAGGCGAGAGTCTGGTAAATGATGCAGCTTCGTTGACGGTTTTTCGTTTTGCTTTAGGGGCGATTATTTCGGGAACGTTTGTTTTACAGGAGGCTGCGCAAGAATTTGTCATTTTAGCGATTATGGGGGTTGTGGTAGGCCTTGTTATTGCACATGTTTTGTATATTTTCTTACGCTATGTCGCAAAATCATCGAGTATAACCACGCCAATAACGTTGATAGCGCCTTACATTATGTATATCGTTGCTGAACATTTTGAGTGGTCTGGTGTGCTTGCTGTTGTAAGTGGAGGGCTTTTTCTTTCGTATCGCTCAAAAGATTATATGAATCATCATACCCGTATTCAAACGAAAGAAGTTTGGGCTACAGCTGGTTTTCTATTGAATGGTTTTGTATTTATTCTAATAGGACTGGAGCTTCCTGTTATTGTGAATGGATTGGACGGCTATTCTTTGGAGGAAGCTATTGAATATGCCTTGCTGATTAGTGCGATTGTTATTGTATTGCGTGTCTTGATGGTTTATTTATCGGCGTTTGTGCCGCGATTAATTTTTCCACATATCCGACGAAAGGAAATCAGTCCGGGATGGAAGCTCCCTTTGGTAGTGGGTTGGGCTGGAATGCGTGGTGTGGTGTCGTTGGCTTCGGCTTTGGCAATACCGCTTACTTTGGCCAATGGTGAGCTATTCCCGCATCGAAATCTGATCTTGTTTATCACATTTGTGGTGATCCTGGTTACGTTGGTGTTTCAGGGATTAACTCTACCGTTTATTATTCGGTGGGTAGGACTGGAGGAAATGGATCATGAAGTTCCAGAAAAAGTTCAAATAGAATCTATTCGTCTGGCGCTGGCGAAAGAGGCTATTACGTATCTGGACAAACATTATACAACCGAGATGGAGCAATATGAAACGATTGCCCGCGTAAAGGAACAATATCAGCGCAGTATTCGTGCGACGGAAGATGCACTGGATGATGAAGCTAAGATTCGCCTAAGTGGTGTAAGAGCATTATATACTAAAGTGGCATTGGAACTTATACAGGTACGTCGATCTGGTCTTGAACGCTTTCGCAGTGAGAAGAAATTTGATAGCGATGTCATTAAGCAGATGGAACATAATCTGGATTTGGAAGAATCACGCCTAATACACGGTTAATGGCGGATTTTGATGTAAAGGATTTTTTAGATCGTAAAGTCGAGCTATTTAATCAACCTGGTTTTATTGCGAACGATCCGATATGTATTCCGCATATGTTTTCATTGAAGCAAGATATTGAAATTATGGGTTTCTTTGCTTCTATTCTAGCATGGGGACAGCGTAAAACAATCATTAATAAATGTAAAGAGCTTATTGATCGGTTCGGTGGTGAGCCTTACCGTTTTGTAATGGAACATCAGGATGTCGATTTACGTCAGCTGCTGGGCTTCAAACATCGTACATTTAACGATACCGATTTGTTATATTTCGTAGCGTTTTTACGCTTCCACTATGAGCGTTTCAGTTCATTAGAAGATGCTTTTTTGATACATAGGCAATATGGGGAACCGTTTTCTATGGAACGTGCATTGAACGAGTTTAAGGCTTATTTTTTTTCTTTACCGGATCATCCTATACGTACGAAGAAGCACATTAGTTCTCCTTTACAAAAGTCGAGCTGTAAGCGCCTCAATATGTTTTTGCGTTGGATGGTGCGTGGGGATAAAAAAGGTGTGGATTTTGGTCTGTGGAACCGTATTGCTGCACAGGATTTGATTTGCCCCTGCGATGTGCACGTTGAACGTGTGGCACGTCATTTTGGTTTGATTAGCTCCGATAAAGTCAATTGGAAAACCGCCGTAGAGCTGACAAACAATTTAAAGGCTTTCGATCCGCTAGATCCCGTTAAATACGATTTTGCGCTCTTTGGTATAGGGGTGGAAGGTGAAATTTAAGCTTAGGTCATTTGAAAAAACGGTTGGCTTTCCTTGAGCCAACCGTTTTTTTTAGCGAATGGATGCTAATTTTTCAAGCAGGTCCACCATCCGGTTGGAGTATCCAAATTCGTTGTCGTACCAACCTACGACCTTAACTAAACCACCCACAATGGACGTTAGCTGTGCATCGAATACACAAGAATAGGGATTGTTAATAATATCAACGGAGACGATAGGGTCTTCCGTGTAAAATAATACATTTTTCAGTTCGCCTTCGGCGGCCTCTTTGAATTTCTGATTGATTTCCGCTACAGTAGTAGCTTTTCGAAGTGTACAGGTAAAATCCGTTAGGGATCCATTTAATACCGGAACGCGAATGCCCGCCCCGCCAAGCTTACCCTCGAGATGTGTAAAAACATTGGTGATCGCTTTTGCTGCACCTGTCGTGGTCGGTATGATGGAAGAGGAGGCTGCCCTTGCTCTTCTTAGGTCGCGGTGTGGTGCGTCATGTAAATTCTGATCACCGGTCATGGAATGCACTGTGGTGATATATCCATCATTGATTCCCCAATTTTCATCCAAAATTTTGACCAGCGGAGCGACATTGTTGGTGGTACATGAAGCGTTGGAAAACAAGCTTGTTTCCCAATCGAACGAAGTATCGTTAATACCTAGTACAATGGTCGGCACATCTTTATCTGGTGAGGGAGCCGAAATGATTGTTTGTTTGGCCCCCGCTTTTAGATGTAAGGATGCTTTCTCTTTTGTCGTGAACAAGCCTGTCGACTCGACAACGACAGCTACGCCTTCGTCGTTCCAAGGGAGGTTAATCGGGTCCTTTTCTTTGAATACTTTTATGGGAGATCCGCCGATATAAATATGATCAGCATCATGGTCCACAGCAAGCGCTAAAGGCCCATGTACGGAATCATATTTCAGCAAGTGGGCCAAGGTAGCTGTATCAGTCAAGTCATTGATAGCAACGACCTCTATTTGCTGTTGCAGATTTCTTCGGTATATGTTCCGTAATGTGTTACGACCGATTCGACCGAATCCGTTGATAGCAACCCTCATTATTTAAGGTATTCAGCGAGTATGACATCAATATCTTTCTCACCATCCCAGTTGCTTTTTAACTTGTTATTCGAATCGTATACGTAGTTGGCAGGAAATTGGGACGGAACATGAAACTTTTGAATAAATTCTTGATTTCTGTCGTACAATATTTCTACGTTAGGCTTGTCAACAAGTTCTTTTGCAAATGTTTCTAAGAAGGAAACCATTAATGCGGGATCATTCATGGAAACGAAATAAAGATTAATATCTTTTATTTTAGCGTAATTTTTTCCCAATAAGCCTGCTTCATGTTGACAGTGGCTACAGTTAGGGTCAAATAAGATGAATACTGTGGTTCTATTCTTAGGAACATCGGCATTTGTGAAGCCTATGCCTGACTTAACCTTATAAAATTTGAACGCAGGAATAGTAGCTGCGGCTTCTTTTACAAGGGGAGGGGTAGCTGGTTGTGCTGCCGGTTGAGCGGCTGAAGTAGTCGCATGTTGATGGCCCGTATGGTCTGCCGACTGTTGTACTTCTGTTGAGGAATTATTGCCACTGTTTGATTGACAGGCGCTAAAATAAGTGAGTGCACATAGGGCAAAACCCGAGAGTAAGTATTTCATTCGTTTTACATGTTTAATCTCCAAAACTAGGAAAAATTGCTTCAAGCTACGATAGAAATTGATTAAATGATGATAAAATGAAGAAAGGCTTCTGAAAAAATCAGAAGCCTTTCCGCCTTATAGTTTTACCTTAATATTAAGGAGTGACTACTTTTGGTGTTTGTGCTTTTTCTTCGGAAAGATGTTTTCCTTTTCCTAAGTCATAAACAGCAGGTGCTGCTAAAATGATAGATGAATAAGTACCTACTACGATACCGATCAAAATAGCGAAAGAGAAACCTCTAATTACTTCACCACCGAAGATAAATAACACGACTAATACGAAGATGATCGTTAATGATGTGATTACTGTCCGGCTCAATGTCGTGTTTATTGCATGATTAACCACTTCGCCAAAATCCTTGCTGTGCGCACCTGGTTTATTCAGGTCTTCACGGATACGGTCGAATACAACGACCGTGTCGTTTACAGAGTATCCCAATACGGTAAGAATAGCCGCAACAAAGTGTTGGTCGATGTCTAATGAGAATGGAACTAAACCATCCAAAATAGAGAACAAACCTAACAAGATCACACCATCGTGTACTGTAGCTACAGCTGCTCCAGCCGAATACTGCCATTTACGGAAACGTACAAGGATATAACCAGCGATAATTAAGATAGAAAATACACCAGACCAAACTGCTCTATCTTTAATATCTGTAGCTATACTTGGTCCTACTTTTTGTGAAGAAAGGATTTCGTGTTTGTTTCCAGAAATTTTAGATAAACCGTCGTTTAATTTTGTTAAAACTTCTTTGTCCGCTTCATCACTTGTTTCTTCAATATGGTACGTTGTTGTTACACGTACTTGATTTTCGTTACCGAATGTTTTTACTTCTGTTGTCGAGTTGAAGACGGCATCTAAGTTTTGGCGAACATCTTCCAAATCTACTGGCTTTTCGTAACGTACAGTGTAAGTACGGCCTCCTTTGAAATCAACACCTAATGAGAATCCTTTGGTAAAGATTGATGCTACGGAAATAACAACAGCAACAACAGATATGGCATAAAATAACTTCCGTTTTTTAATAAATTGGAAATTTGCATTCTGAAGTGTTTTTGCAGACCAAGGGTAGGATACAGAAATCTTGATGTCTTTGCTCAACATGTATTCAAATATTAAGCGAGAGATAAAGATAGATGTAAACAAGGACGTGATAATACCGATCATCAACGTTGTTGCAAATCCTAAGATTGGACCACTACCAAAGAAGAACAAAACCATACCGACAAGGAATGTCGTAATCTGGGAGTCAAGGATAGAAGGCATCGCATGTTTGTAACCGTCTGCAATGGCTTGACGTATACTTTTTCCTTCGCGAAGTTCCTCTCGGATACGTTCGTAAATAAGTACGTTCGCATCCACGGCAGTACCCATCGTTAATACGATACCGGCAATACCAGGTAGGGTAAGTACAGCATTTAATGACGCTAAGATACCCATTAAGAAGAATACGTTGAATAGAACAGCGATGTTTGCTGCAATACCTGCACGGTTGTAATAGGCAATCATAAAGATCATAACAACAACGATACCAATGACAGCAGAGTTAACACCTGCATCGATAGCTGCTTGACCAAGTGATGGACCTACAATAGCTTCTTCTACGATTTTTGCTGTTGCTGGAAGGCGACCTGCTTTTAATACGTTTGCTAAGTCTTTTGTGTCTTCGATGGTAAAGCTTCCTGAAATTTGGGAGCTACCATTTGGAATCTCTTCATTGACAGAAGGAGCGGAGTAAACGACACCATCTAATACGATTGCTATTGCTTCTTTATTTTGTGCAGCATCAGCAGTTACCTTACGCCATTGACGTGCACCGTCTGTGTTCATTTCCATTGAAACTACAGGACGGTTCTGTTGGTCAAAGTTGTCGCGTGCATCCGTGATCACATCTCCTGTCATTACTGCTCCATTTTCTAGACCAGCGGTTTTGATCGCGTATAAAGAAAGGAAGTTCGGTGTTTTTTGATCAGGTTTTACAGCCCAAAGTAATTTTAGATTCGCAGGAATTGTTGACTTTACTTCAGGGCGATTCAAGTATGCATTTACACGCGCTGTGTCTTTTAAGTTTGCAATACCTACCATTGGACCAGGCATTAAGCTTGGTTGACCATTTTCCGCAGTATATGTAGCAGGGTTTAGGATCGCAAACAATGGGTTGTTTGATGCTAACTCTGAAGAAACAGCTGTAGAATCTGTACTATCTTTTTTCGCTGCACCTAAGTTCGCTAATAAATTGTCGTCATTTTTCGTTGTATCTGTCGCTACAGAGTCTTTTGCTACCGTTTGTTTTGCAGGAGCAGTTGCTGCTGTGGCTTTGATGGTAGAGGCCAAGATACCGTTGATGTTTTCCAACAATGGATATACTTGGAAATTATCGTGCGTTTGATAAAACTCTAATTTTGCAGATCCTTGAAGGAGTTTACGCACACGAGCTTCATCATTAACACCTGGAAGTTCGATTAAGATACGATTCGTTCCTTGTTGGATTTGAATGTTAGGCGATGCAACACCGAATTTGTCAATACGCGTACGTAATACTTTGTACGAATTCTGAATAGCATTGTCTGATTCTTTACTCAAGAAATTGCGCACCTCTGAATCGGAGCTTGTCGCTTTAATAAGCGCGGAGTTATCTTTTGTTGCGAAGAATGTTGCTAGAGGAGTAGATGCGCCAGACGCTTTATACTCTTCGACAAAAAGATCAACTACACTTTTGTTTACGGATTTGCTCTTTTCCAAAGCAGACGCCAAAGCCGTATTGAATTTGTCATCTTTGGGATTATTTGCCAAGTTTCTAATCAACTCGTCCAAGGAGATCTCCATGGTAACGTTCATTCCACCTTTTAGGTCAAGCCCTAGCGCTAATTCGTGTGCTTTAGCTTCTCTGTAAGTGAACTTTGCAAGTCCCAAATTATAAACCTCTTCACCTGCCATGGAATCTAAATACGCTTTTTCTTTGGCCATATCGCCTTTTGCGTATTCAGCAGCATCTCGTTCTACTTTTCGTGTAACAAATGTGAATGATAAGGAATAGAGGCATGCTATTGACACCACTATTACCAGAAATTTAATCAGCCCTTTACTCTGCATTGTCTGTATTCGTGTATTTGTTTGATATAGTTTATATTAATTTTTAAGTACGATTTAGCTTAATAATACCTAGCCAAGAATCGCAAAGGTATAAAAATTTTGTAGAAAGAAAACATTATTGAATAGATATGCAAGCAAAATTTATAATTACTATTTCCTGAATATGTATAAAACAAAAAAAAAGGTCTAAATCAATAAGATATAGACCTTTTTTAAACTGTTAAAAAGGAATTATTTTATGGTAAATTTGAAACCTAACGTGAAGCGTGCTGGTTCAAAGTTTGAATTGTGTGAAAGATTCCACCAAGGCTTCCAGTCGAAGTGAAATCCTATTGGAGCTGTGGGGATTTTGTATTCCAAACCTGCGGCTGGTCGAATAGCAAAGTAAGTCTCATCCTCTCCACCATACCAACTGCGATCTCTATCTACAAAACTTAACTGAGGACCAATACCTACATACCATCCTAGGCCATTTGTACCTGCAATTTGTTGGTTGTATGAATAATCTACGCCTAACGTAACGACATCATCACCAAACAGTACTTGTGCATTACCGGCATTTGCCCCGCCAAACGAATGTTTTATTTGTGGCCCCACTAAGGTTGGTCCGTCGCCTACATCAATTCCTAAACCAATAGCTGTCTTGTAAGGCGTTTGTGCATTTACAATTTGAACACCTCCTACTAAAAGCGTACAACCTAGTAGGGATAAAAATACTTTTTTCATGTGTGTTTAATCTATAATTTCATAAAGTCATCGCTCATCGATAACACTCATATGCCCTACTTTGCAAATAGTTTGCCAAAAAAATGAAAGTGGTATTGAAATTTATAAAAGTTGCTTTTTAATCTCAATGTCATTGTTTGATAAAAAAGAATTATTTTTTGATAAATTGATTGAAAATCGTAAATTTGCCTGGCAAATAGAAACTCCAAAGATATTTGCCATATGCAATTAGATCCACAAAAATTCGTAGCTGAAGGTCTTACTTATGATGATGTTTTACTGATCCCAGCTTATTCAGAAATCTTACCTCGTGATGTTGATACAAGCACGAAGCTTACAAAAAAAATTAAATTAAATATTCCTTTAGTGTCTGCGGCGATGGATACTGTTACAGGGGCTGAGTTAGCCATCGCAATAGCGCAAGCAGGCGGAATCGGTATGCTCCATAAAAACATGTCCATTGAAGAACAAGCTGCTGAAGTGCGTAAAGTAAAACGTTCTGAAAGTGGTATGATTCAAGATCCGGTAACCTTGCTCGAAGGCTCTACTGTAGGAGACGCGTTCAAGATTATGAAAGAACATAGAATTGGAGGCATTCCGATCGTGAATGAAAGTGGTAAGCTTGTTGGGATTGTAACAAATAGAGATTTACGTTTCCAAAAAGATATGGCTAAGCCTATCAATGAGTTGATGACAAAAACAAACTTGGTTGTTGCTCCAGAAGGAACTGATTTAATCCAGGCTGAAGAGATTTTGCAAAATCAAAAAATCGAAAAATTACCTGTTGTTGATGCGCAAGGTAACTTGAAAGGTTTAATAACCTTCAAGGATATTCAAAAGTATAAGCATTATCCAAATGCGGCTAAAGATAGTCATGGTCGTTTATTAGTAGGGGCAGCCGTAGGGGTTACCGCTGATACACTAGAACGTGTTACCGCATTGGTGAAAGCAGGTGTGGATGTTGTAACCATTGATACAGCGCATGGACACTCGAAAGGTGTGGTTGATAAATTGAAAGAAGTAAAAAATACATTTCCAGAATTACAGGTGATCGTAGGAAATATTGCTACGGGAGCGGCTGCTAAAGCGCTCGCTGATGCTGGTGCCGACGCTGTAAAAGTAGGTATTGGACCTGGTTCTATTTGTACGACACGTATCATTGCAGGTGTGGGGGTACCACAGTTGTATGCGGTGTACGAAGTGGCAAAAGCCTTAAAAGGAACTGGGGTGCCATTGATTGCCGATGGTGGTATAAAACAGACAGGTGATATTGCTAAGGCTATCGCTGCTGGTGCTGACACGATTATGGCGGGATCGTTATTTGCCGGTGTGGAAGAGGCTCCAGGCGAGACAATTATCTATGAAGGACGTAAATTTAAGTCTTATAGAGGTATGGGATCGTTGGAGGCGATGGAAAAAGGTTCTAAGGATCGCTATTTCCAAGATGTAGAGGATGATATTAAGAAGCTAGTGCCAGAAGGAATCGTTGGTCGCGTACCGTATAAAGGAACATTGGCTGAGGTGGTATATCAATATATTGGTGGGCTAAGAGCTTCTATGGGCTATTGTGGTGCCGCGAATATAGAGACATTAAAAGAGGCACAATTTGTACGTATTACAGGTGCTGGTTTACGTGAATCTCATCCGCATAATATCTCTATTACGAAAGAGGCTCCGAACTACAACAGTAGAGGTTAGTTTCTAAAAAATATGGTAAACCTTTGGTTTTAAGGTTTGTTTTTATTAAATTGCTCATAATGAACATTAATTTTTTAAATTCAAAGTACTTAGCACTATGGGAAAAGGAGATAAAAAAACAAGAAAAGGTAAAATTATTAAGGGGTCTCACGGAAAGAAAAGACCGAAGAATGGACCTCGAATAAAACTGGTAAAAGAAAAAGAAGGAGCTTAAAGGCTCCTTCTTTTTTTAGTATTATTTGAGATTTGCGATCGTTTGCTGTTCTCTTAATTTGTCGATGTTGTTTTTCTCTCCAAACTCATCTGTTTTCTCCTGAAAAGAATCCAAGATTTCTTTGATCGCCTCGGAATTATCGGCTGTCCGTTGATAGATGTCAGGGATTTTATTTTCAATAGTTTTGTCGCCGAGCTCAATATTGTCGACTTCTATCTTAGCAATTTTTTCTAAAACAGCTTGTTGGCTATTTCTGACATCTTCGAGTTCTCGTGTGATTTTAGCCATTAAATCAAATTTCTTCAATTTATCCATAGTGTTGATTTTTGCTTTAATACTAACTAAATAACGTTTGAGAGGAAACTAATGTTTTGAAAAAGGGGGAAAACAAGTGTTTTCCCCCTTTAACATATTTTAACGGGATACTGTCTAATTATCGCGTCGACCTGGATAAACAATTAGTGCTTCCTTTAAACATGCTAAGGCATTTTGCAAATCTGACTCACATAGTACATAAGCTAGGCGTACTTCATTTTCGCCTGCACCAGGTGTACTGTAAAATCCTGTGGCTGGAGCCATCATAACGGTTTGGTTCTGGTATGAAAAGCTTTCCAGCATCCACTGGCAAAAACGGTCTGCATTATCTATAGGCAGTTTTGCAACGACATAGAATGCACCACCTGGATTGGGGCAAAATACACCTGGGATAGCGTTTAGTCCCGATACAAGCGTATCGCGACGTGCGGTATATTCCTTTGAGACAGCCTCAAAATAGCTGTCTGGAGTATCGACAGCAGCCTCAGCAGCGATTTGTCCTTCCAATGAGGGGCTAAGTCTAGCCTGTGCAAATTTAAGGGCTACCTGATAGAGTGTTTTATTTTTTGTGATCAAACAACCGATACGGGCGCCACAAGCCGAATAACGTTTTGATACCGTGTCAAATACGACGACATGCTCTTCTAGTCCTTCCATATGCATTGGTGAAATAAATTCACGTCCATCGTAGCAAAATTCGCGATAAGCTTCGTCTGAAAACAGATAAAGGTCATGCTTTATGCATAATGTTTTCAAAGCTTCCAATTCTTCCCTTGAATACAAATAACCTGTTGGATTATTAGGGTTACAGATTGCTATAGCTTTTGTTTTTTCTGTTATTAAGCTTTCGAATACTGAAATTTCCGGCAAGGCAAAGCCATTGGAAATATGCGACATAATTGGCTTCACGACGATGTCAGCAGCGCAGGCAAAGCTGTTGTAGTTGGCATAGAATGGTTCAGGGATGATGATCTCCTCACCAGGGTTAAGACAGGCTTGCATAGCGATCAAGATACCTTCTGAGCCACCATTGGTTACAAGGATGTCTGTTGGCGCAATGTTGTATGCTCGTTTGTTATAGTAGGAGGCCAATTTGGCTCGGTAGGTTGCAGTTCCTTCGGATGCCGTGTAGGCCCAAACTTTAAAATCTACGTTTTTTAATGCGTTTAGCATCCCCTCTGGGGTTTCAATATCGGGTTGGCCGATATTGAGATGGTATATTTTCTTTCCATCTTTCTTTGCTTGGTCCGCAAAAGGTGTCAGTTTCCTTATGGGGGAAGCTGGCATATCAAGGCCTTTTTGTGATATTTTTGGCATCTCTTGTGTAGTTTGTTTTTTGTGTGTTGCAAAATTAAGAAAAAGAAAAATGTTTGCACAGCGTCTGTGCGTGGTTTCTTTAACGAGTTGAGAAATAAAAAAAGCCATCTACAGATGGCTTTTATGTATTAGATGTGGATTTTTATTATTCTACGTTTCCTTTTACAGTCAATGTCTTTACTGGGGTTTTCGTATTAGACTTCACTGTGAATTGTTTTGTGAAAGGGCCTTTCGCTGCCGCATTATAAGTTACCGTAATCGTGCCTGATTCTCCGGGTTTAATTGGTGTTCTTGTGAATTCTGCCACCGAACATCCGCAAGAAGGCTTTACTTCTGTGATGATAATCGGAGCATCACCTGTATTGGAGAATTTAAAGTCATACGATGCAGGTTTGTTTTGCGGAATGCTTCCGTAATCATGGGTTTCACTTTCAAATTTGAATTCGCCGATGGCCAATGCCATAGATGTGAATCCTATAATCGCTACTAAAACTGCTAATATTCCAATCGTCTTTTTCATTTTATTCTTTTCTTGTCTGCTAAAAAATCAACAAAATATGAGCCAAACTTACGAATAACTCCAAGCTTTCCGGCGTAATTTATTGTATTTGAACAAAAATATTACAGAAGGTTTAAATGATACCTTCTTTCAAGAGATCCTGTATGTGGATGATTCCATGATAGATGCCATGCTGTGTGACCAATAATTGCGATATATTATGAAGACGCATTTTATGCAGTGCTTCAACAGCAAGTTCTTGTTTTTCAATGTTCTTTGGCTGTTTTGCCATGATATCTTGGGCGGTTAACCCCGTAAGATTTTCATGGTTTTCCAACATCCTTCGGATATCACCGTCAGTAATAATTCCGAGAATAATGCCTTTATCAATGACGGCAGTAGCTCCAAGTCTAAATTTTGTTATGGTGATGATTACCTCCCGGATGCTTGCCTGAGGATGAACTTCGGGTTTACCATTGCTGTCCGATAAATCGGATACACGGAGGTAAAGTTGCTTCCCTAAAGTACCTCCTGGATGATATTTGGCAAAATCTTGATCGGAAAATTGTCGGCAGGTTTGTAAGCAGACAGCTAGTGCGTCGCCCATAGCTAATTGGGCGGTGGTACTGGTCGTAGGTGCTAAATTATTTGGACAGGCTTCTCGCTCTACCGTGGTGTCTAGAATGAAATCTGCATGTTTGGCTAAGAAGGAATCTAGATTGCCTACCAACGCTACCAATGTATTCCCTCGTTGTCTTAAGAAGGGGATCAGTACCTTGATTTCTGGAGTATTGCCACTCTTGGAAAGTGCGATGATAAGATCGTGTTCTTGTATGATTCCGAGGTCGCCATGAATTGCATCGGCAGCATGCATAAATATAGCAGGAGTTCCGGTTGAGTTGAATGTAGCCACCATTTTTTGTGCGATGATTGCGCTTTTTCCGACGCCTGTAACGATGACGCGACCTTGGAGTTCGAAGATCCGGTTTACGACATGAACGAAATCTTCGCGAATCAGTTTTGTCAGATTCTGTACGGCTGATGCTTCAAGCTCTAAGGTCTCTACAGCCGTCTTTTTGATATCGATGTTGTGTATCACAGAAAAAATATCTAATTTTATTTAACGAAACTACAAAAGTACGTTTATTAGAACTCAAAAAAGAGTCAAAGGTCCATCTAATTTTTGTTTTATAGTCAATGGAAATAGAAAAATCACTATTTGACAACTTACAGGAATTTTTCGGCTTCGATACATTCAAAGGAGATCAAGAAGCAATAATAACGAATATCCTAAATAGAAAGGATACGTTCGTTATTATGCCTACGGGCGGAGGAAAATCCATATGTTATCAATTACCAGCATTGATGAGCGAGGGAACGGCTATCGTGATCTCTCCATTGATTGCACTTATGAAGAACCAAGTCGATCAATTGCGAGCGTTTGGTGGGAATGACAGTATAGCGCATTTCCTAAATTCTTCTTTAAACAAAAGCGAGATAACGAAAGTAAAACAGGATGTCACGGAAGGGAAGACGAAATTACTGTATGTGGCACCCGAATCTTTGGCGAAGGAAGAAAATGCGTTGTTTTTGAAACATACCAAGGTTTCTTTTGTCGCTGTGGATGAGGCGCATTGTATCTCCGAATGGGGACATGATTTCCGCCCCGAATATCGGAAGATTCGCCAGGTTATTAATGCCATCGGAGAGGGAATTCCTATTATTGCATTGACAGCAACAGCTACACCTAAAGTGCAATCAGATATCCGTAAAAACCTGCAGATGAACAATGCAACGCTTTTTAAGTCATCGTTTAATCGTTCCAACCTCTATTATGAGGTGCGTACGAAGAAAAACGTGGTTAAAGAGATTGTGAAATTTATTCGCATGAATGCCGGAAAAACAGGAATAATTTACTGTTTGAGCCGTAAGAAGGTGGAAGAGATTGCCGAAGTGTTGAATATCAACGGTATAAAAGCATTGCCTTATCATGCGGGACTGGATGCAAAGACACGAGCAGACACTCAGGATAAATTCTTGATGGAGGACGTCGAAGTCATCGTAGCGACCATTGCGTTCGGAATGGGGATTGATAAGCCAGATGTTCGTTATGTGATCCACCATGACATTCCTAAGTCAATGGAAGGTTACTACCAAGAGACGGGGAGAGCTGGACGTGATGGTGGTGAAGGATATTGCTTAGCCTTTTATTCGGAGAAAGATATCGAGAAGCTTACCAAGTTTATGAAGGATAAACCTGTTTCTGAACGTGAAATTGGAACACAGATCTTGAAAGAGGTTATCGACTACTCAGAATCAGCGGTGTGTCGTCGGAAACAGATTCTTCATTATTTTGGCGAGCGATTTGACGAGACAGGTTGTAATAACATGTGTGATAATTGCCGCACACAGAAAACTTTTTTCGATGCAGAAGAGTCTCTATTGGAAGTTTTGAACTTTTTGAAGAGCCAAGGTGAGAAATTTGACGACCACCACATTATCAACGTCATGATCGGTCAGAACAACCAGCCTATTTCGTCGTATAAACATGATTTACATCCGCTGTTTGGAAAAGGCAAGGAGTTGGGCGTTAATTACTGGAAGTCGTTGATTAGACAGGCTGAGCTGAATGATTTTATAAAAAAGGATATCGACCATTATGGCCTTTTGCAGCTGACAGAGAGTGGTAAAAAATATATCGTTAATCCATACGCTTTAAAATTTATTTTAAACCGTCCTATGGAAAGAGCGGATGAGGATAAAGGAGAGGAAGTCGGACAGGGAACAGGTGCTTTGGACGCGGAGTTGCTTAAGATGCTGAAAGATCTTCGGAAACGCATGGCAAAGCAAAAATCGTTACCTCCATTCGTGATTTTTCAAGATCCTTCATTGGACGAGATGTGTACCCATTATCCCGTTAGTTTAGAGGAATTAAAACAAATTCAGGGAGTGGGTGCAGGTAAGGCGACGAAGTTTGGAACACCTTTCGTTGATCTCATTAAGAAATATGTCGAGGAGAATGACATCGATAGACCGCAAGATCTTGTGGTCAAGAGTACGGCTAATAAATCGGCGCTGAAAGTTTCAATTATTCAGAATATAGACCGAAAAATCGGTTTAGATGATATTGCTTCGGCTAAAGGGATTAGCTATGAAGATTTATTGAAAGAGGTGGAGTCTATTGTGAATTCAGGTACCAAATTGAATATCGGGTATTTTGTGGATGAAATGATCGATCGGGATCGTCAGGATGAGGTTTACGACTATTTCAAAACAGCGGAAGTAGATTCTATAGCAGAGGCTTTGAATGAATTGGGAGAAGAAGATTATACCTTTGAGGATATTCAGCTGATGCGCATCAAATTTATATCGGAATTAGGAAATTAGTTAGAAAGAGAATATATGATTCAACAGTATTTGCCGGCAATAAAAAATGGTGGTTCTTCGCAGTTTTTTTTAATGGCTGGCCCATGTGCGATAGAGGGAGAAGACATTGCCCTCCGCATTGCAGAACGCATTGTTAACATTACAGATAAATATAATATTCCCTATATTTTTAAGGGGTCTTACCGCAAAGCAAATCGATCGAGAGTGGACTCCTTTACAGGTATTGGAGATGAGAAAGCACTAAAGGTTTTGGAAAAGGTGGGTAAGACATTCGGGGTACCAACGGTAACCGATATCCACGAAAGTCATGAAGCAGCTATGGCTGCGGCATATGTCGATGTGTTACAGATTCCAGCTTTTTTATGTCGACAAACGGAATTGTTGGTCGCTGCCGCGCAAACGGGTAAGGTGGTGAATATCAAAAAAGGACAGTTTCTATCTGCAGGATCAATGCAATTTGCGGTAGATAAGGTGAAAGAATCTGGCAATGAAAAAATCTTTTTAACTGATCGTGGAAATTCGTTCGGCTATCAAGATTTAATTGTTGATTTTAGAGGACTTCCTGAAATGCGGGCTTTTGGTGTGCCAACCGTTATGGATTGTACGCATTCGCTTCAACAACCCAACCAGACTTCTGGTGTAACAGGGGGAAAACCCGCATTGATAGAGACGATCGCTAAAGCGGCTATTGCTGTAGGTGCTGATGGCTTATTTATCGAAACTCACCCGGATCCCGCTAATGCCAAATCGGATGGCGCCAATATGCTACATCTGGATTTGCTTGATGGTTTATTAGCGAAACTGGTGCGTGTTCGCGAAGCGATCTTGTAATGAAATGATAAGGTTTAAAAAAGGCTTAGGAATCTTCCTAAGCCTTTTTTATTAGAGGGTACATAAGGATTGATCCGATTTTTACGTACAAGACCATGCTTGTTCGTCCGTAACAGATGACACTTGATTTATGTTTCGTTATATTTTCGCCTTGAGGGCTTCACCGTTAAATGTAATACCTTCCCAACCACATTCCATGAATTGACGGATATTTTGGTGGTCGTTGGCTGTTGGAGTATCCAATACTGCTTGGTAATGCTCAGCGAAAAGTAGTAGGGTGTTTTCTTTGGAGAGTTCATGAATTTTTGCAAAAGCAAAGACTTTGGCGCTGCCTTGATTTTGATTTTCCTCATTTTGTGCATTTCCATTTTTAAATGCTGTAGGGTAATGAATGTAGCGCTCTTCGATAAAGTGAATCACTTGGCTAAATGGAAGCTTGCCTGCTCTGAGCTCATCCAATAATGTGTTGATTTGGTCCTGCATGAAACTGAAATTTGATTTTCGTACAAACTTATTATTTATTGCCGGATTTCACGTAAAAATGTACGGTTATCGTGTTTAGATAATTTGTCGAAGCGTTAATGTCTAGGGGCATAATATATGATTGCTACACCAATCAATGCAATTCCAGCGCCAATGATATCGTATCTGTCGGGGTTAAATCCATCAAATTTTATAGCCCAAAGTATAGAGAGGACAATGAATATACCTCCATAGGTAGCGTAAACGCGTGCAAAGTTTTCCGTCTGCCAAGTGGCAACTACACCATAAAAGGCAAGTACTACAGCGCCTAGTAGCCCAAACCACCATGGCTTATCTTCCTTTAACCATAACCAAACAAGGTATCCGCCTCCGATTTCGCAGAGGCCTGCTAAAAGAAAAATAGGAATTGACTTTAACATATTATTAAGGGTAATGAGATTAATGAATACGAATGTAGCTAATAAATATGTTTTTGTTTGAATCGCTACGTGTAAATTACTTGTTGTCCTATGAAAAAATAGCCTCTCCTGAGATATACTACCTGAGACATCTTTGCGTTATGGTATGTTGCGTAAGGCCCGTTTAATAATGTAACTGTTCGCTTTGTTTGTGGGGAGTTTTTCCCACTCACAGCAGAGTGCAACAACGAAATCTGGACGTGTTTTCCAGCGTCGTTCAGCCAGTTCGCTACGCTGTCTTGCACATATCTTGACTCGTCGGCCTTTAGTAAGTTTAAGAGATGTAGTGCGCGCTCAGGCTCTATTTTCAATTGCTTTATATGTTCACACCAAACACCTCTTGGTCGCGTGGATTCGGTAGCAAACCTTCGGATATAAGAGCTGTCGTCTAATGCCCAATGGGAGAGAATGGATAAGCTTTCGTCCAGATGGGCGTTTATGTGACTTCTAATAGCCATCCAACTAATTTCACGCACACCAAAATGTGGGTCGTCAGCAAATGGTTTAATCTGTTCAAAGACCTCTTGTAAAGGGGAGCTGCAAAGATATATGCGGGCAAAAGCTCCCCAACAGCGGACCATGTCTGCAGTATGAGTGGATAATATAATGAGTAATTCGTGGTCTTTTCGTTGTTTTATTTGATCGCTTAACCCTTTTGCTATAGTTTTGCAGGTAAGTACAACCGTTGTTTTTGCTAGCTTATTCAAGAGCGCTAGAATAGCGTTCAAATAGCTGCTGCGATTGCAGTATTTTAAGATGTTTTCCAATAGCAATCGTTGATCTATAGCTAACCATTCCGTCAGATTTGCAGATGGAATAAGTCCCTGATTCAGTTGTTCTAATATGTCTACAGGGATATGTTGCCTTGATAGGGTTCCTTTTCGAGTTTCGGTCATTAGAGATGTTGGATAAGGGCTTGAATATCTATTCTATTCATATAATCGCTGTCTAGAAAACGATAACTTATCGTTTTGTCTTTTTCGACAATAAAAACAGCAGGTATGGGAAGTTCATTTTTGTCATTTCCGTTATACGTTTCTAGATGTATGCCTAGCGATTGGTAATGAGGTAAAAATGATGGTGAAAGTGTAAAAGCAATGCCCAGTTGTTTACTTAAATGGTTGTCTAGATCTTGTAATATTTCGAATTGAAGATGATGCTTTGACTTAAGTGCTGTATTTTCTACGACTACTTGAGGGCTTATAGCAACGAGTGTGGCAGATTTTTCTTGTAATTCATTTAGTCGACGTTGCAGTTCTTGTAACTCCAAGTTGCAATACGGACACCAACTTCCACGGAAGAATGCTATAATGAGTTTACCTTTCTTTAGGAGATGTTGGAGAGATAGGTATTCCCCCTTTGTATTTTTGAGGGAAAATTGAGGGAATTTATCACCCACTTGGATACTTTTTTTTTCAAAATGTTGTTGTTTAAGTTCGATAATAGAAGTCTGAAAGGCTTCCAAGATATGAGCAGGCAGATCGGTTGCTAAATTTCTGTTCAATTCGTCTATTTGTTTCTCTAGATTATTCATGTTTTGTTTTCTATTTTTGCAAAGTTTCGAAACGAATATTGAAAAAGCAATACCGCATAAAATAGTCTCTAGGGGATAAAAAAGTCACTTTTGTACCAGCTACGTTGTGGCGAGGAATATACTTTGTTTATTTATTAGGATAAAAGATATCGATTGATGGGAGTTCAATCGGTCGATATGCTAAAAGGTATAAAATGGCCACTTGTGCGTAATGCGTTTATTTGTTGCTAATGATTAAGCATTGTACATGAAAACGAAAGAAGTTACTATAGAAGAGAAAATTTGTCCACTCGAATTTGCTGTTAATGCCATAAGCGGAAAATGGAAAATTCCGATCATTTGGCGGATTAATGAAGGGGAGAAGCGGCCGAGTGAATTCTTACGTGGTATAGGAAAAGTCGACAGGCGCGTGTTAAACCAACAGTTGAAAGAGTTGGAAATATCAGGTATATTGGAGAAAAAGAGCTTTAATGAATTACCTCCGCGTGTAGAGTACACACTTACGCCCATTGGCCTTGAACTGGTGGAGATACTTTGGGGCTTAAATAACTGGGGCGCAACGTTGTTAGAAAGGAAGATGTAAGCGGTGGCATGGAAAGGTGTTGCGATACTTTCTGAGGCAATAGCATAACGGCTTTTGGGTTTACTTGTCAAGAAAGGGTAACAATATATTGTTTGTCGTTATTTTAACATAGCTAAGTCAAATAAATATGTATATTGATAGCACAAAATGTCAACATGAAGAACAGAAGATCTTTTATTAAAAATAGCTTGGGTTTGGTTGCCGGCATGGCTGCTGTAAAAGCGAGTAACGGAATGGAATCAGTTTTATTTTCTGCTGATAAGTTAAGCTTTAAACAAGAACCTTTGCCCTATGCCTATGACGCCTTGGAGAGCGTGATTGATGCCCGTACCATGCAAATTCACCATGATCTTCATTATGGTGCTTATGTGAAAAATGCGAATGATGCGTTAACACAGGAAAATGTTGTAGTAAATAATGAAAAGGAGTTATTTGCAAATATAACTAAGTATAGTTCCAAATTGCGTAATAATGCTGGAGGCGCTTATAATCACGCATTTTTTTGGCGTATACTGCGTGCGCCTAAACCAGATAACAAACCAACAGGATCATTGGCGGCTGCTATAATCCGTGATTTCGGTAGCTTGGACAAGCTTAAAGAAGAATTTGCAAAAGCAGCTACACAACAGTTTGGATCTGGTTGGGCTTGGTTAGTCGTAGAAAATGGAAAATTGAAGGTTGGTGGAACACCAAACCAGGATAATCCATTGATGAAGGGTGTCGCTTTACAGGGGCGTCCGGTGATTGGACTCGATGTTTGGGAACATGCATATTATTTAAAATATCAGAATAAACGTCCTGATTATGTATCCAATTGGTGGGCTTTAGTTAATTGGGACGAAGCTCAGAAAAATTTTGATAGCAAGTAGATTAATAGCTATTCCTGTTTATAAAGGAGCGGATGTTAATCCCGATTCCCCGAAAGTCACAGACTTTCGGGGAATTTTTTAAGGGAAACACGTGGAATCATTACCGAAATTTTTTTCTATATTCTTCAGGACTTTGTAAATGTTTCCGTTTGAAGAATGTAATAAAATAAGGAGCGCTTTCAAATCCGAGCTCAAATGCAATTTCAGAAATATTCTTAAATGTATGCAGTAGCAATCGTTCTGATTCTTGTAGTATGCGGTTCCGTATGATTTGCCCAGCAGAAATTCCCCGTCTTGCTTGGCAAAGTCTGTTTAAATAATTTGTTGATATAAAAAGCCTGTCCGCATAAAAAGAAGGAAAGCGCTGCGTTTTAAAATGTTCGTTTAATAATCTTTCAAAGGCAATAATTTTTTCCTCTTTTTCATTTGGCCGGGATACTATAGGCTGTTCTTGCATATTTCGCTCTAGGGTACCTAATATAATATTGAGATAGGAGCGTAGAATATTTTTAGCATCTGCATGACGTTGCTCATACTCTTTCTGCATAGCCTGTATTACGGTTGCCCAATTATTCTGCTCGTGTGAAGAAACAGGCAGGGCTTGGGAGAAGTCTTCTTTTAAAAATGCGAAATGATAGAGCATATTATCGTTGTAGCGTTGTGTAAAAAAAGACTCTTCGAATAGAATTAACCAACCTTCAGGTGTTGAATTAGCTAGCTCGATTTTCATGACACAGTTCGGGTTTAATGCGATGATTTCCTGTGGCTTTAAAATAATTCTTCGTTGGTCAATATGCAATGCTAATGGACCATCGATTAGGTACATGATGCAATAATAGGTACGTTTATTTGCTGTTTGGTAGGGAGATGTTGTACCGAATAGTTCACGCAGTGATTTTATAACAAATCCATGATGACCAGGGACCAAATCGTTTAATGTTAATGTGTTGATACTCTCGTTTTTCGTATGCATTATCGTGTCAAAAGGTAAATAGATACCATAGGCTATAAGCAGCAACTATTTCAATTCTTAAAGATTGGTTGATTCATTATGGTAACCTCACTGTTCGCTGAAAATCTCTTGTGAAGGAACTTAAAAAGTGAAATAGCGGAAGCCATCCCTTAGATAGGGAAGTAAGAACATCGGACAAAATATCGTGTAATCGATATCGTAATATCCGATATATAGCTATACAATAGGCGGACGGTGGACTTGATTATGTATCGTAAAGGAGTAGTGGGAGGATCGCATATCGAAATTAGGCAGATGAGCACATACAGGGGTAAACGAGTTGTTTATCAAATGTATGGAATGGGATGTGAAAAAATAAGATGTTTCTTTTATTTTTCCATCTACCTCTTTTTTTTCATTCTCCTGTGCTTTGCGAAGCTTTTGCATAAGTATACACTGACCGTTACAATGTAGTTGAGGTTTGTCTCTATTCTCACACAGGTTATTCGCAATGTATGTTTGATTTGCGTAAAATGCGGTAATGATAAGTCCTCCTACACAAGATTGCAAGAAGATCAGCAAGCTGAGACCGTATATACATGCCCTTTTCATTTGGTACAAACTTATAGAAAGTTCATTTCATATGCAATTATATTCCTTTTATCTCAACAGAAGATATTGCTTTTAGCTTAATTAAAGATGAAATTCTTGAATTTGTGCGAAAATTGAGAAAAATAGGTCCGAAAATCGAAATACATTCTCTTGTACAAATACTATTTTTGTATCGGAAAAAATAAAATGAAAGTTGCCGTAGCACATATATTGTTGATCACTGTATTATTTCAGATCTTTAATAGGATGGGTGTTGTTATGGATTACAGTCTGCACCGACAAGAATATATTAATTTCTGCGAAAATAAATCGAAACCAGCATTACATTGTAATGGACAATGTGTGCTGATGAAGAAACTCCAAAAACGTGCAGAGAAAGAAGCACGCGAAGCAGTCGTCAGCAGTGAGCAATTTGTCGTGATGGAGGAAAAAATTTCCTTCTTATTTTCTCTCCCACAAGAGGACCTTTTTCTGGAAACCTCTACTTCTTTTAAAGATTCTTTATATGCGTATACACATTGTAACGCTATTTTTCGTCCTCCCTTTTTTATTGTCTAAACGTATTAACTTATTGGTGTTTGCCGCAATTAATATCATGGATTTATTCAGGTATTTTGCGATTGGTCTGCCAATTATATCGGTTTTGTTTACTTGCAATTTCTGATACGAGACACCTATTATTTTTCATTTTTTACTAGACAATACGCTCGAATGAGAATCCTATTATTTTTTCTCACAGCTGTATGTGCTGTGGTTACTTCCTGTACGAAAGATAAAACAGACTATGAAGCTGAAATCGATACAGTGGTTACTGAATACTACGAATTTAAAGAGGCTTTAACACTTACGAGCGGCAATTACAGGGTTCAGGTAGATGCATTGAATGGAACGTTGTATAAGGGGTACAATGAGCTTCATGTGAAGATTACAAACAGTTTAACGAACGAGATAGTGAAGGCGGAATCTTTTACCTTTTTACCTATTATGAACGATAGTAGTGGAGAACTGTCTTCGTGTCCACATCAATACCGTTTGACGGAAGATGTGGATAAGGGATATTTCCCTGGATATGCTGTTTTTACGAATGAAAGTTCTGCATCGGCCACTTGGAGCCTTTATGTTGGGTTTGTCGTTGAAGGAAAAACATATACAACGAATACCGATATAACGGTTAAGGAACAGACCAATATGAATTTAAACATGACCACGTTCACGGGAAAAGATGAGGAACAATATGTTATAGCATTGGTCGCTCCACAGAAACCTAAAGTGGCTGAAAATGAATTGCTGGCGGGAATATACAAAATGGATAAGCCTAGCGAACCATCATCCGCTGCATTTCCTGATCCGACACAGTTTTCCTATTCCAAGGTAGAGAACTACACGCTGCAACTGGATCCGCGTATGCCCGAACCTTCGATGGGAAACCATTCTTCGTTGAATAACAAAGATTTGACGCAGCAAAGTGATGGTTTATATCATGGGGTGGTTAACTACACGATGACAGGAAATTGGACTCTGAATTTTATTATGTTGAATCAGAATGGTCAGATCCTAAAGGGGACGGTGGTACCAGATGATTTTACGCCGGGAGTAGAGGGGGTGAGAAGTGAATTACACCTTGATATCTTATTTTAAAATCCATGTTGATGAAAAGAATAGGCATAGCTGCAATCCTCTTTTTGGTTGCAATGCAAGGGAATGCGCAAGTACAACCCGATAGTACCCGACATATAGAAGAGGTAAAAGTGAGTGGGCTTGTGAAAAAGAAGATAGAAACCGATATGAAGATGTCGGTATCGGTTGATGAGTTTTTGGCCTCGTCTGAGCAAATTAGCTTTATTAAGAGAGGGGCATATGCTTGGGAACCCCTTTTAAATAATATGAGTTCGGAACGTACTACATTGACGATAGATGGAATGCACATTTTTGGTGCGTGCACTGATAAAATGGATCCAATAACCTCTTATGTGGAAACAAATAACTTGGCGGGAGTAGATATTACGTCTGGACAGGCTGGAAGTATGCATGGGGCTACCGTAGGGGGAAGTATTGATTTGAAGAGAAAGAATACTCCCTTTAGTCCGGTCAAAGAATGGAATGGAGCCTATAAAACTGGTTTTGAGTTTAATAATAAGCAGTTTTTTAACCAAGGAAACCTCTCTTATTCGGATGCCAAGTTCGTTGCTGATGCGAGTGTGTCGTTTCGCAAAGCCGGTAATTATTCGGATGGAAATGATCAGGAAGTAAAGCATTCGCAGTATACGAAGTTTAATACCTCCTTAGGGCTGGCTTATAAAACAAGCGAGCTATCCTCTTTGCGCGTTGACGCTATTTTTGATCAGGCGAAAGACGTGGGCTTCCCGGCATTGCCAATGGATTTGTGGTTATCACGAGCATTGATTACCTCGCTATCGTATAAGCGGCTGTTTGAAAATGGATTAATCAAAGTTTGGGATTCCAAAATCTACTTTAACGCTGTGGAGCACTATATGGACGATACCAATCGGCCAGAAAATCTGGTGCACATGGATATGCCCGGTTGGAGCACGACCTATGGTCTTTTGAGCAAAATAAATTTGAAAAGTGGTATTTATTCTTCTGAAATACAATTGAATGCGTATGATAATGTGTCGATTGCTGAGATGAGAATGTATCCGCAAGATCGTAGCAAGAGGACGATGTTTGCTTACAGTTGGCCATGGGTGACTACGCGTTATGCAGGACTATCCATGAATAATGCTTGGCAACTATCGGCGAAAAGTCAATTGCATGTTGGAGGAGCCCTAGGGATAAACTATAATCATTCAAAGTATGTGGAGTTCAATTGGATTTTTTATCCAGGAGCTGCGCAAGAGAAGACTCGAATATTGCCAAGCGTGAACGCAAGCTACGACGTGCAATGGAATAATTTCTATGCATCGTTAGGAACAGGCTATGGTCACCGGGCTCCTTCGGTATCGGAAGCTTACGGCTATTATATTTATAACAGTTTTGATCGATACGATTATATTGGAAATCCAGAATTAAAAAATGAGATTTCTTATGAATTAAATGCCAGTGCGGGGTATAAGAAGGATCGTTTTTCGCTGGAAGCTAAAGCGAATTACTTTCATATTCAAAATTATATTGTCGGTAGCATCTTGAGTTTAGGAAGTCCTATGAACTATCAGTCGGTAGGTGTCAAAGGATACACATCATTGGACTATGCTACTTTGTTTAATTTTTCGATGAAAGGGAGTTATCATATCTTGCACAACTTGCATTGGGATGGTTTGTTGACCTATGCCAGAGGCAAAGATAAACTTGGTACGAATTTGCCTTTTATCCGTCCGTTAAGTTATCAGACTGCACTTCACTTTACCCATAAAGATTTTGCCATACAAACTTCGTGGAACGGAGATCTGACGCAGAGTAATTACAGCCCAACTTACGGTGAAGATCAGACGCCTGCCTATTCGATTTGGAATATTTCTGCTGATTATGGTTTTCAATTACGAAAATGTCAAGCGGTATTACAGATTGGAGCTGAAAATCTATTTAACGAATATTATAGCACTTATGCCGATTGGGGTAATATCCCCAGAATGGGACGCAATTTATTTGCGTCATTAAAAGTAAAATTCTAAAAGACAACTTAACGATTACTTTATTTTTTAATTTAAAAAGAATTAACAATGAATAACTTGAAGAAATTTGGATCAGCAGTTATCTGTTCACTTACCTTGATGTCGTGCAGTAAAAACGACAATCCCGTGGCTAACAATGTCACATTGCAGTTTAACAATACATTTGCAGATCAAACTATTGTACTCGGTGGAGCCACGTCAACGACGGCTACTGTGAATACGTCGGCGGAAGGGCAAGTACACCATTTCTCTGAATTGAAATATGTTATTAGTAATATCCGCTTGATTAAAGCCGACGGCACTGAGTTTCCTTATCATGTCAATGATTTGGATCAAGGAGCTACGGTGCTGGACCAATCTAAACTATCGACACTGGCTTATGTACTAACGGATATACCATCAGGAGATTACAAACAGATTAAGTTCGGTTTAGGTATTAAACAAGATATCAATACGTTGGATCAGGTTAAATTCCCTGTTTTTTACGCTACAGCAGGTGCAAATGATACCGAGATGATGTGGGAGTGGGGAACAGGTTATCGTTTTACAAAAATTGAGGGATTTTACGATACCGATAATAAAACGCTTTCAATACATACGGGGAGTACGGTTGAAGGTAGTGAAGGGAACTATACGCAAGGTGTAGACGCCTATCGCGATATTATATTGGATCTTAGCACACATGCCATTGTAGGAGAAAGTTCGCCTGTAATTACTATTAAAGCTGACTTTGATATGTTATTGAGTGGAAAGGCAAATACAATTACATTGAGTACCGGTACCGGTATGGATGACAATGCTACTCCTAATATCCATACAGCTGTTCAGATGTTGAAATTTGTTAATAATCTAGGAGGAGATGGTTCTAGTGATGTTACTGGGATGTTCTCTGTCCTCAACGTCGCAAATTAATTGAGTCGGGAGAGCTTCGTCAGCGGCTCTCCTGTTTTTAGTTGCTTATTGTTGTGAAAAAAATATTAGCTATTATTTCCGCTTTTTTACTTCTTTTATCTTGTGAGAGAGCAGACGATTTGGATTCGTTTGTGTTTGATAATCCCGAGATTCCGATCGAAATTCCAAATGGATTTCCCGCATTGAATAGTGCGGTGAACAGTAATTTACCAACGAAGTTCGGGGTGGCGCTGGGTGAAAAATTGTTTAATGAGAAGAGGTTAAGTGGAAATAATACAATTTCTTGTGCCAGTTGTCATAATCCGTCCCATGCGTTTGCGGATAATAATCCTAAAGCACTTGGGATTTATGGAAGGGAAGGGCTTCGCAATGCCCCGCCAATTCAAAATATGGCATTTATGCAATTTTACAATTGGGATGGTAATATTTTACAATTGGAAAAGCAGCCGTTAGTCCCAATTATAACACATGAGGAAATGAATTCGTCCATCCTGGAGGTGATCAGTAAAATTGGAGCCGATACCAGCTATAAATCTTTATTCCAGAAGGCCTTTGGTGATGAAAACATCAGCGCCGAAAGAATCTACCGAAGTATCGCCCAATATGAATACACTTTGATATCGTCAAACAGCAAGTATGATCGGGTGGAGCGAAATGAAGGGGAGGAGTTTACTGCAATAGAAGCGGAGGGTTTTCAACTGTTTAAGTTGAAATGTGCAAGTTGTCATAGTACAGGACTTTTTACGGATCAAACGTTTAGAAATGTTGGTTTTCCTTTAAACAGTAGCTCGGAAGAGGCAGGACGCGCACGGGTGACGGGTGTAATGTCTGATTATATGCGCTTTCGAGTACCTTCTTTAAGAAATATTGGTTATACAGCACCATACGGTAGTTTTGGTCAATTTGCGACATTAAAAGAGGTGTTGGACTATTTCGACGAAGGCGTGTTGGAAGCAGATAACCTGGATCCGATTTTAAAAGATAACGGTAACAGAATACCGCTAACAGCATCCGAAAAGGACGCCATTATATCGTTCTTAAATACATTGAACGACGAAAGTTTTGTCGTTGATTAAATATTATTTTTTACATCATTTGCTTTTTTTTACCCTATATAATTCGAGTTAATTGGCGACTAGAAGAAGATAAATATATGCGTCAATTTTTTAACACGGTTTTCTATTATCTGATCGTCTAACTTTGATGGCTGTCAATCGATCGGATAAGATAATGATCTGAGCATAATCCTATATGTGTGCGTGATTTATTCGTCACATGCTATTTAGAAGATAGTTATCTCGGGAATTTGAACAATCGTTCATCGACCATGTGATGGTTAGAGATGGATATCCGATCTCAATCCTATTCTATAAAAAAAATAAAACATGTTTTCCAAAAATATCATAACATTCATACTCTGCCTTTGGGTAACAAGCGGTTTTTCCCAAAACATCCGAGGTACAATAAAATCGCAGCGAGGTGAGGTAATTCCTAACGCCAATATTTCTATACTAAATAGTGTAATACAGACTACTTCTGATAATGCAGGAAAATTTTCTCTTCATCTGAATAGGGGAAGGTATCAAATTAAGGTTGAAGCTAGAGGTTGTGCGGGGGAAATTAAAGCGGTTATCGTTAATAGTGAAGAGCTAACATTGGACATTGAACTGCAAGACAACACTCGGGTGCTGGAGGAAGTGGTCGTATCAGGTAGTGATAAAACAGAAACGGATGTGCAAAAAACGGCTGCTGCGATTTCTGTGCTTAGTGCAAAGAAGTTAAATGAATACCGAGCTTGGAATGTGGCTGATTTATCGGCACTAGCACCTAGCCTTTTTGTACTGGAACATGGCAACAGTTCCGGTTCTAACTTTTTCAATATTCGAGGGACGATGGGCTTTACAACGGAACAATCTGTTGCTACGTATGTTGACGGCGTGTATCAATTTGATTTTTATTCATCACCAATAAATTTCAATAATATAGAACGTATCGAAATATTACGTGGTCCGCAAGGGGCTCTGTACGGTAGAAATGCCTTTAGCGGTGTGGTAAATATTATCACCAAGAAACCAACAAACTCAGTACATGGCTACGCAGAGGCTGATTTTGGAAATTATGGGCAACAACGTTATACGCTCGGATTGAATACGCCGATTTTGAAAGACAGACTCTATTTCAATGTATCTGGGCAATACAATGGCAGAGGCAGTATATACCGTAATCCTACGCTAAACACGGATGATTTCGATCATCACAGATCTTTTAATATCAATGGTAATTTAAAGTATATTCTCAACGACAAGTGGCAACTGTTAGTAAACGCTAAGACGGAAAAAAATAAAGACAAGGGAGCTTATCCTTGGTCAGCATCCTATGAAGAAGCTTGGACAAATGGATATAATTCTTATAGTAACTGGGACAACACAGAAAAAAGAACGAATACCAATGTGTCTGCAACGGCCAACTATTTTGGTGACAAGTTTAATTTCATTTCAATAACATCTGGAATTGCATATCATATCTGGATTCCAAACCGTTTTGATTACGATTTTACATCGGCAAATCTTATTAGTGGGAAAACGGCGACCAAATCACGAGAGTTTACACAGGAGTTTCGTTTTTCTTCTCCAGCTGGGGCGAACAAATTCAAATGGACGGCCGGTACCTATCTCTTTACAGAAAAAATAAAAACGAACACTGATGTGTACTATGATGAAGATTATGCCGTATATGACCCATCCGCTCCTTATAGGACTTTAACCTATGATGAACGCAGAAATTGGGGGCTTGCATTCTTTGGACAGGCGACTTACAGTTTAACAGATAAATTAGATATTACAGCTGGAGCCCGCTATGAATCGGAGCGAAGAAAGCAGGACGAAACCAACGACTATGAAAAAAATAGTGTACAGACGCCTTTAACAGATTTGGAAACCAATAGCAAAACATTCAATGCTTTTACGCCAAAAGTGACTTTGGCCTACAAGCTCACAGAAAATTCGCTTTTATATGCCTCGTATGCGAAAGGGTTCCGTGTCGGTGGTTTTAATATGGGGGCAACGGCCTCCAATTACAGGTATTATAAACCGGAAAAATCTGATAATTACGAAGTGGCTATCAAGAATAATTTATTCTCCAACAAACTAAAAATCAATGTTACTGCATTTTATCTACAGCAGAAAGATCAACAAGTGAGTACATCAAACGATGGGGTAAACTACCTTATACTCAACGCGGGAGATATGAATAATTTAGGTATTGAAGCTGAAATTGCCGCAGTACCGGTAGACAATCTGTCTATAGAATGGAATGCTGCCTGGTCAGATGCCAAATATGCAAAATTGGAAATGTATGATCTTACCTCGGCCTCCGTTATTGATTACAAAGACAATCGCCCCATCAATAACCCCAACTTTTTGAGTATGCTGGCGACCCAATATAATTATCCTCTTGCGAAGAATGAGCGGAGCATATCTTTATTCGCAAGAGCTGAATATAAATACGTCGGCAACTATTATTTGGATTTCGTCAATCAATATTATCAGTCCGCTTATGGAATTATCAATGCACGGGCTGGTATTACTGCCGAACGTTTTGAGATAGCAGCATGGGGCAGAAATCTTAATGATAAACGTTATATGTCTTGGGGCTACGGTTCTTATATGTTGGGAAATCCAAGAATGTATGGTGTTACGTCAACTTACAGATTTTAAAAATAATAAAAATGAAAAAGATAGTATCAATATTGATGTTTAGTATTATAGTGCTGGTTTCATGTACCACAAAAGTTGAAAAAAAAGTACAAGAAACTACAGAAGAATTAGCCGCGAGAATAAGTCATGAAGAGAACCATCAGCTAAAAATCGACTCTGTGGGAATTCTTGCATATGATGGTTTTAATGACTTAGATTTTGTTGGTATACAGACAGAGCTCAATAGTATTATGGGCGTCAAAAGTTTTCTTATCGCAGCAAAAAAGGGAGAAGTGAAAGGTACAGAAAATACCTATAAAGTAGGTCACGAATTTTCAGAAATTAACCATTTGGATGTATTGATTATTCCTGGCGGAAATGACGCGACCTATAAATTGACTAAAGATTCTTTGGTTTTAAATTGGATTAAAAAGATAGATAAAACCAGTACCTATACTGCAAGTGTATGTAATGGAGCTTGGATACTGGGAGCCACAGTATTGTTAGAAGGTAAAAATGCAACAAGTCACTGGTATCGTGCAGAAGAAATGTTGAAAAGATACGGAGCGCATTATCAGAATAAACGATGGGTAAAGGACGGAAAGTATTGGACAGCGGCAGGGGTGTCTGCTGGCATGGATATGGGCTTGGCCATGGTAAAGGAGGCAAAAGGTAAAACCTATGCTGAATTTGTACAATTGAGTATGGAGTATGATCCACAGCCTCCTGTAGATAAAGGTTCAAAAGAAAAAGCAGATCCAGCTGTGGTTAAAATGATGACGGAGATGTTTGATATTGGATTAGGGGTGGAGGATCTTGAGAAATCGGAACCAGCAAATAAGAACACTCGTAAAGAATCGGAACAAGATGTAAAAAGAACAACGAATAATACGACTTTGGCAACGACTTACGATGACTTGGTTTGTGGCATGTCTGTTTCAGCAGAATTGGCCGATACACTACATTACCATGGAAAGACTTACGGATTTTGCTCTTCTTTTTGTAAAGAGAAATTCAAGAATGATCCAGAAGAATATTTGAAATAAAACGTAAAAAATAATCACAATAGAAGCGGGGCTACAACAGTTCCCGCTTTTTTTTGCAAATATCTATATCCTATCTATTATCAAAATGAGAAAAAAGCTTGTCATTTTGATAAGGTTTTCTTTTCGCTAATTAATCGATTAAAGCTGTAAAGTGTTTTTAGTCAGATTGTTTTGGGTTTTTTTTTAAAAATGGAATAGCTTTTGGCATGCCCATCCAAAACAAATATGAAATGAAAAAGGAAACTTCAAAAAAAAAGCATTACGAAATCTCTGTGCGATCTAATGGGAGACAACTCGAAAAGTTCTTGGGATATTTCTACCACGGTTAATGATACAAGGAAAAGGTAAATAAGTTTAATCTATAAAAAAGTAACGATATCAATATGTTAGCTATAATACTGATAATAACTGGTCTGGTCTGCTTTTGGCTTCTTGCCAAATCCGTGGGATTTTTTGAAAAGATTTAGCCGTGGAAACAAAAATTGTGTCAATGATTCGCCAGTGGATACCCGAAGTTGTATCGGATATGCCGAATGACTTTTACCAAGAGAAGGAAATGGCGTCTTATATCCTGTTGCGGAAGCTTGCGGATATCTGTTTGCAGGGATTTTCCAGGATAGATACGCAATCTGAAGAACGTATACCGATAATTTTCAAAGTGGTCAATTTGCTCTATCAAGGGGGAAGTCGCTATACGCGCAACGCTAAAGAAAATGAATTTCTCATGGTTATTTCCAAAGAAGAGAGCCTATCAAGTCTCTTAATTGGGCAGCTTTCAACGGTGCTCCGACCTTGCATGTTGGCATGAAATGACCAGTAAAATGCCCAAGGTCTTTATCGAGATCTATCAAAGACAAATTAATGAACATCTATTAATAAAGCAATAAAATGGCACTACTATTTATCGTGGCACTGGCAGTTTTTGGATATATCTGCTACGTGCTTATCAAACCGGAGAAATTTTAAAAAAGGGAACCCTTGAAAGGAAAAGTTTGGAAGCTTTTTATGCGAATTGTTTGGATAAGTTTTGGTTTGGCCGTCCCTATTGAAATTTCCCGAAAGTTCATAAGCGGTCTCTTTGTAAAGACAGTTCAAATAGCTTCGTCCGGTCTCTTAAATGCAATATAATTCAGCATTATATCACAAAAATTAACTAAAAAATGAATACAGAAATCTTTGGAATTATTTTCATGTTTATCGTTTCGGTTATCCTGGCGATACCGTTTGGTAAATACATAGCCAAGGTGTACGCTGGTGAACGTACATTTTTGGATAAGGTCTTTGACCCCTTAGAACAGCTTTTCTATAAAGTAAGTGGCATTGATCCACATGTTGAGATGGGGTGGAAACAGCATATGATGGCCATGTTGACCATTAACCTAATTTGGTTCATCCTTTCCATGCTGATCCTGATGACGCAGGGATCGCTCCCTTTGAATCCCGATAGTAACCCAAGTATGTCTGCGGACTTGGCCTTCAATACCTCGATATCCTTTTTGGTCAATTGTGACCTGCAGCATTACTCGGGCGAGTCCGGGCTGAGCTATCTTGGCCAGTTCTGGTTGATGTTCTTACAGTTTGTTTCTGCAGCAACGGGCATGGCAGCCGTGGTCGTGCTTTTCCGTGCTTTCCGGGATAAAACGGTTACCGGACTTGGTAATTTTTACGAATACTTTGTGAAATCGTCTACACGCATATTATTGCCCCTATCTTTTATTTTAGCGTTGGTCCTCGTTTTTGAAGGCTCGCCAATGACCTTTCAAGGAAAGGACACGATGTTAACATTGCAGGGCGATACGGTCGAAGTATCCCGAGGGCCCGTCGCCGCTTTCGTGGCCATTAAACACGTAGGTACCAACGGTGGTGGGTTTTATGGAGCAAATTCGGCACACCCGCTCGAAAATCCGAGCTACATCAGTAATATAGCGCAGATGATCGGGCAGTTGATCGTTCCGCTAGCTATGATATTCGCATTTGGACATTTTATCCGTCGAAAGAAGCTATCGTGGATCATCTTCGGCGTGATGACGATAGGCTTCCTTATCCTGACGGTTCCGAATGTACTCATGGAGATGAAGGGCAATCCGGCCATCACGCAAATGGGCGTAGATAATAGCTTGGGAGCTATGGAAGGCAAGGAAACTCGTATCGGAGCTGCAGCTTCAGGCTTCTGGAGTATCGTGACTACTGTTATCTCTACCGGCTCGGTCAATGCCATGCACGACAGTACGATGCCGCTATCGGGCATGAACCAAATGTTGGCCATGATGGTCAATGCCTTTTATGGAGGTTGCGGCGTAGGACTGCTCAACTTTTTCATCTACATCATCCTTGCCGTATTCATTAGCGGCTTGATGGTGGGGCGTACACCCGAATTTTTGGGCAAAAAAGTAGAAGCACGAGAGATGAAGATCGCCATGATCATTGCTCTGGTACATCCCTTCCTGATCTTGGTCGGCACCGGTTTGGCAACAGCTTTTCCCGAGCAGGGAGCTTCAACACTGAACAACCCTGGCTTTCACGGCTTCAGTGAAATACTCTACGAATACACCTCGGCATCAGCCAATAATGGTAGTGGATTTGAAGGGCTTGGTGATAATACCCTTTGGTGGAATATCACAACGGGTATCGTACTTATCTTGTCCCGTTTTCTACCTATCATTGGTCCGGTGGCAATAGCTGGCCTCATGGCGCAGAAGAAATATGTCCCTGAAGGAAATGGTACACTAAAGACCGATACCGGTACTTTCGGCATGATGATCTTTACGGTAATCGTGATCATTGCTGCCCTTTCATTTTTCCCGGCACTGGCCCTCGGACCGATAGCCGAATATTTTTCCATGATCTAATAGCCTATAAAAATTAAGAAATGAGCAAGAATCAATCATTGTTTCAAAAAGAGATGGTTCAGCAGGCGTTGAAACAATCGTTTGTAAAACTGAACCCTAAAATATTGTTCCGCAACCCAGTGATGTTCACTGTGGAAGTGGGCACCCTGATCATGGCCGTAGTGTGCCTTTGGATTCTAACTGGCGAGCAGTCGCAAGGTAGCATAGGCTACAACTTTACGGTGTTTATCATCCTGTTGCTAACGCTTTTGTTTGGCAATTTTGCTGAGGCCATTGCTGAGGCACGTGGTAAGGCGCAAGCGGATAGCTTGCGCAAGACGCGCGAAGAAACGCCGGCAAGGTTGCAGGACGGTCAAACGGTATCTTCTTCACAGCTCAAAAAGGGCGATGTGTTTGTCTGTGAGGCCGGAGACGTGATCCCTTCTGATGGTGAGATTATAGAAGGTTTGGCTACGATCGACGAAAGTGCTATTACTGGAGAATCTGCTCCTGTAATACGGGAATCTGGTGGCGATAAAAGTTCGGTGACAGGTGGTACAAAGGTACTTTCTGATCGTATCATTGTGCGGGTAACAACGCAAGCCGGTGAAAGTTTTTTGGATAAGATGATCGCCCTGGTGGAAGGTGCAAGCCGCCAGAAGACGCCTAATGAGATTGCCCTGACAATCCTATTGGCTGGATTTACGTTGGTCTTTATCATTGTATCGGTAACATTGAAACCGTTCGCTGATTACGCAAATGTAACGATCACGATTGCATCCTTCATTTCGTTATTTGTCTGTTTGATTCCAACGACTATCGGTGGTCTTTTATCGGCGATCGGTATTGCAGGTATGGACAGAGCGCTCCGTGCCAATGTGATAACGAAAAGTGGTCGTGCCGTTGAAACGGCGGGTGACATCGATGTCTTGCTACTCGACAAGACGGGGACAATCACGATCGGTAATCGCAAGGCTACCCAGTTCCATACCGCGAATGGTGTGGATAGGGAGGTGTTGACCAAGGCCGCCGTATTGAGTTCGATGGCTGATGAGACGCCCGAAGGTAAATCTGTGATCGAGCTTGCTGGCGTCAATCCATTAAGTTACGGTGTAAAAGATCCTTCGTTTATCAAATTCACGGCAGAAACGCGTAGTTCAGGAATTGACTTTGCTGGAACGCGGATACGAAAAGGAGCGACCGATGCCATACGGAGCATCGTGCTCGCAGCAGGGAACAGTTTTCCAATAGAAATTGAAGAAACCGTTCGTGTAATCTCCCAAAATGGAGGTACACCCTTGGTAGTTTGCGAAAATGAGGTAGCACTTGGTGTCGTCGAACTGCAGGATATCATCAAGACCGGTATTCAGGAGCGTTTCGAACGCCTGCGTAAAATGGGAATCAAAACAGTCATGGTAACCGGAGACAATCCGCTTACAGCAAAGTATATCGCAGAAAAAGCAGGCGTTGATGATTTTATTGCAGAAGCGAAGCCTGAGGATAAAATGAATTACATCAAAAAAGAGCAATCTTCAGGCCGTTTAGTAGCCATGATGGGGGATGGTACCAATGATGCGCCCGCACTTGCACAGGCCGATGTGGGCGTAGCGATGAACAGCGGAACGCAAGCAGCAAAAGAAGCTGGTAATATGGTGGATCTAGACAACGACCCAACCAAACTGATCGAAGTGGTTGAAATAGGTAAACAACTTCTTATGACACGTGGTACGCTGACTACCTTTAGTATTGCTAATGACGTTGCCAAGTATTTTGCCATCATTCCAGCACTTTTTATAACCGCTATTCCTGCTCTACAGGGATTGAATATTATGAATCTGCAGAGTCCACAGAGTGCGATATTGTCTGCTGTAATTTTTAATGCCATAATTATTCCGATGCTTATACCATTGGCCCTAAAAGGGGTGAATTATAAGCCTATTGGTGCAAGTGCATTGCTGCGTCGTAACCTATTGATCTTCGGTCTGGGCGGAGTTTTGGCGCCATTTGCGGGGATCAAAGTGATCGATATGTTCGTTTCGATCTTTATCTAGAGGCTTCTAAAGGATTTTTAGATTACAAGAGTATTGCGTACAAAAGCTAAAACTAAAAAAATGAAAACACATTTATTTCCCGCTATAAAGTTGACGATCGTGTTGATCGTACTGCTTACAGTAATCTATCCGGCTGTCGTCTGGGGCATTGCCAAACTTTCTTTGGGTGGGGGGGAAGGACAGACGGTTATGGTCGATGGTAAAAAATATTATAGCAATATCGGTCAATCCTTTACGCAGGACAGATACTTCTGGTCGCGTCCGTCTGCTGTAGGCTATAATGCAGCTGGATCGGCGGGCAGCAATAAGGGACCATTCAATGAGGATTACCTCGCAGAGGTGCAAACACGAATCGATACGCTATTGGCACACAACCCGGGGGTTTCTGTATCGCAGATCCCGATAGATCTAGTGACGGCAAGTGGTAGTGGTCTTGACCCTCACATCTCTGTGCAGGGGGCAAAAGTCCAAGCGCAGCGCATTGCGCAAATTCGTAACCTAGACCTTGACGTGGTCAATAAGGTTATTGATCAGCACGTTGAAGCGCCTTTATGGGGCATGTTTGGAACAACCCGTGTTAATGTATTACAACTAAATCTGGCCTTAGATAAAATAAAGAGCTAAATAATAAAACTGAACGCTGCGTGCTTGTTTTTGATACATCAAGTGCGCAGTCGTCTCAGTTCGATCCATCTATATATACGTACTAATTTTTTAAGAGAATGAGAAAAATTGCGATGCTCTTGGCAGTGATGTCCGGAGTAACTGGAAGCCTTTGTGCACAAGAAACAGAAACCAACCCGTTAACGATTTCGGGCTATGCAGAGGTCTATTACCAACAGGATTTTCATAATCCACAGAATAACAGTCGTCCGGGGTTTGTTTATAGCCATAACCGGAATAATGAATTCAGCCTCAACCTTGGCTTGATTAAAGTAAATTATCAGAAAGATAATGTACGTGCCAATTTAGGTATTGGCGTTGGTTCCTACATGAACGCTAACTATGCCGCAGAGCCTGGTGTTTTAAAGAATGTATTTGAGGCAAATGTAGGGTTTAAACTATCGAAAGACCATAATTTATGGCTCGACGCAGGTATTTTACCTTCACATATTGGTTTTGAAAGTGCTATAGGTGCAGACTGTTTTACGTTGACAAGAAGTATGCTTGCAGATAATTCACCATATTTTGAAACCGGGGCGAAGCTTTTTTACGGTTCTCCGAACGGTAAATGGGACATGGCTTTATTTATTATGAATGGCTGGCAACGTATTCAACGCGTCGAGGGTAATTCTACACCGGCTTTTGGACATCAATTGACGTTCCGCCCTAGTGATCGAGTGACTTTAAATAGCAGCTCGTTTATTGGCAACGACATGCCTGATGAGAATCGTTTGATGCGCTACTTCCATAATCTTTATGGACAGTTTACGTTAAGCAATGAGTTTTCTTTAACTGCGGGTTTTGATATAGGTGCACAGCAAAAAGAGAAGGGTAGCAGCGATTACAATACGTGGTATTCTCCGGTTTTAATTGCTAAGTATTCACCAACTGAACGTGTCAGCATTGCCGCGAGAGGCGAATACTACAAGGATAAAAATCAAGTAATTGTCGTCACAGCATCAGAAAATGGGTTCCAGACATTTGGAGGTTCACTAAATCTTGATTATAAGATCATGCCGAATTTGGTATGGCGTACAGAAGTAAAGACGTTGAGCAGCAAGGATAATATCTTTATCGATCGGGATGGCTTACAGAAAAAGGGTAATACCCTGGCCATTACTTCTTTAGCGGTACGTTTTTAATCGTATATTTATATTTACCCTCCATGCAAATTATGGAGGGTACTTTTATTTCAAAACAGCATAATGGACGAAAGAAAGAATCCTGAGCATTTTTTGGATCTTATCAAAAAGTCAAGACGTGGAAAGTTTAAGCTTTATATCGGCATGAGTGCCGGAGTAGGCAAAACTTTTCGCATGTTACAGGAGGCACACAGCCTCCTTCGTAATGGAATCGATGTTCGCATTGCGTATATCGAAACGCATATGCGAAAAGATACACATGCCTTACTGGATGGCCTTCCCTGTATACCGCGGAGAAAACTGTTTTACAAAGGGAAAGAACTCGAAGAGCTGGATGTACAGAGCGTGATTAGGATACGTCCCGAAGTTGTTATCGTAGACGAACTGGCCCACACCAATATCGAAGGGAGCAAGAACGAAAAACGTTGGCAGGATGTTTTGGAGATTTTAGACGCAGGCATCAATGTCATTAGTGCCGTCAACATTCAACATATTGAAAGCCTTAATGAGGAAATACGCGAAATAACAGGTATCGTGGTGTCGGAACGTATTCCAGATAGCGTTGTCGATCAAGCTGATGAGGTAGTGAATATCGATCTAACCGCTGAAGAGCTTATAACACGCTTAAAGGAAGGAAAGATCTATGAGCAATCTAAAATAGCGCAGGCACTCCAGAATTTCTTTAAGAACGAACATATTTTGCAGTTACGCGAGCTTGCTTTGAAAGAAGTTGCATCTCAAGTACAACGTAAAGTTGAAACTGAAGTGATCCAGCATCGCTTTGTTAAGAAAGAACGTTTTTTAGCTTGTATCAGTTCGAATGAGCTGACAGCAAAAACAGTTATTCGTAAAACGGCTAGACTTGCAGGGTATTACAATAGCAGTTGGTACGTGTTATATGTACAACAGCCCCAAGAAAGAGTGGATAGAATTGCTTTGGATAAACAACGGCATTTGATCAATAACTTTAAACTGGCTACCGAGCTTGGTGCAGAGATCATCAAAGTAGAGGGAAAAAAAGTGGCAAAAGAAATTATGCTGCAATGCGAGCTTAGGAAAATAACAACGGTCTGTATAGGCAAGCCACATTTGAATTTGGCAAAGGTAATTATGGCAACCGATACCTTTAGAACACTTTTAAACAAGTTATCCAGTGATAATATAGATTTGGTAATTTTATCGTAATGAAAATAAAGACGAAGTTGACCATGGGCATCGGAATGCTGTTCCTGGTCATATTCCTACTGTCGGCGTTGAGTGGTTGGTATTTCAATAGATTGAAGAAAGATACGGCCAATATCCTTGCTTCCAATTATAGCAGTATTCAACATGTTCGAGGCATGCTCGGTACGCTTGAGGATCTCCCAAATGACCCCACGGCTTTCCCTCGTTTCGATGTATATCTGCAAAAACAAAAGGCTAATATAACCGAAGAAGGTGAGTTAGAGATTACAGGGGTTTTGGCACAACATTTTGACGCACTAAAGGAGAATAGTAGTAGTTCGGAGGTGAAAGGTGCCATCCGTCGAGATCTGATCGAGCTGATGGATATAAATATGGAGTCAATAGGTCGTAAAGAGAAGATAGCCGAAGAGAGTGCCGATACTGCGATAATAGTGATATCTTTTGCTGGAACGCTGGGCTTCGTTATCGCTTTTACGCTCTTGATCAATTTGCCCCCAGCGATTGCAAATCCTATAAAAGAACTCACTGGTAGCATTCGGGAGATAGCGAATCAGAATTATCGGGAGCGTGTACATTTTGAACGCCACGATGAATTTGGTGAACTAGCTCGTTCCTTTAATACGATGGCCGAAAAATTGGAAGAGTACACGGAAAGCAAACTTGATAAACTCTTGCGCAGTAAGAAACGTATCGAAGCCATTATCGAGCAGATGCATGATCCCGTTTTTGGTCTTGATGAGCACGAGCAGATTATCTTTGCAAACCATGAAGCATTAAAAATTTCCGGACTAAAGATTGACGAGATTTTAGGACAAAAAGTGCAGGAGATAGCCATGGGAAATGATCTTATTCGAAATGTGTTCCAAGGTATTGTAGGGAATGACAATACACAGCAGATTGATCATGCTTCGTTGAAGATTTATGCAGACAACAAAGAAAGTTATTTTGAAAAGGAAATAATCGATATTCATATTGTGCCGACAGGTGAACGGGAACCAGAATTTATAGGACATGTTGTGCTATTAAAGAACATTACTCCGTTTAAAGAACTGGATCTTGCCAAGACCAATTTTATAGGAACAGTGTCTCACGAGTTTAAGACACCAATTGCCTCCATTCAAATGGGGGTGACGCTGCTCGAAAATGAACGTGTAGGAAGCTTGAACCAAGAGCAGCAAGATCTAGTGATGGGTATTCGTGAAGATACCGAACGTTTATTGGGAATAACGGGCGAGTTACTCAACATGGCACAACTGGAAAGTGGTTCCATCCAACTAAATATACATCAGTCGGAAATTGCACCTATAATCGATTACGCGGTGAATGCTAACCGTTCCGCTGCCATTCAGAAAAATATTGATTTACAGGTGAATATCGAAGATGGGCTAGATTACGTCTATGCAGATAATGAGAAGACAGCATGGGTTTTAACTAACTTTATATCCAATGCTATACGTTACTCCTACGAAAATGCACCAGTGAATATTGAAGTTCGTAGATCAAATGATAAAGTTTTTTTTTCTGTAATTGATGGCGGACAGGGAATTGAGCCTAAATATCTAGATAGAATATTTGAACGCTATTTTAGAATTCCTGGGGCGAAGAAAGGTGGTACTGGATTGGGGTTGTCTATAAGCAAAGAATTTATTGAAGCACAGGGAGGACAGATTGGTGTGCATAGTGATTACGGTGCGGGAAGTAAGTTCTATTTTTTGTTGAAGGGGATTGCCTAAAAAATGAACTGAAATGCTAAATTCATTTCAATGGTTTCTTTTTTTCGTGTCTTTTGATATGGTTTTGAGTTTGCTATTTTGATAACAGTATAATATTGAACCAGAATAGATTAGTATAAATGAGTAAAATTAAATAATAATGAGCAAGGTTCTAATTATTGATGACGAGGAGAAGTTGAGAGCTTTAGTCGCCCGTATAATTTCTGTCGAGGGCGAAGGCTTTGAAGTTTTACAGGCAGGGTCTTTGGGGGAAGCTCGAAAAAAGATAACACATACGGAATTGGATGTGGTCTTATGCGATGTTAAATTGCCTGATGGTAATGGTGTCGAGTTTATTGTGGAATTGAAAAAAGCGCAGCCTTTGGTTGAGGTGATTCTTTTTACGGCTCATGGTAATATTCCAGATAGTGTGAGTGCAATAAAGTACGGAGCCTTCGATTATTTGACTAAAGGGAATGATAATAATAAGATTTTACCTTTGATCAATCGAGCCGCGGAAAAAGTAGCTTTAGCAAAAAGGGTTGCACATTTAGAGGATAAAACATATAAAAAGTACTCTTTCGATAAGATAATAGGTCATTCTTTAGCGTTAAAACGTGCAATAGCTTTGGCGGAAAAAGTCGCACCACTTGATACCTCCGTACTTTTACTGGGAGAAACCGGAACGGGGAAAGAGGTTTTTGCGAATGGACTACATTATGCAAGTGGAAGGAAGAATGCACCTTTCGTTGCAATAAATTGTTCGGCTTTTAGTCGGGAACTTCTAGAAAGTGAGCTTTTTGGTTATCGTGCAGGATCATTCACTGGTGCCCAAGGCGATAAAAAAGGGTTGATAGAAGAAGCGGATAAGGGAACGCTCTTTTTGGATGAAATCGGAGAAATGAATATAGATTTGCAAGCAAAGTTATTACGGTTATTGGAGTCTGGTGAGTATTTGAAGATCGGAGAAACCCGTCCTCGCAAGGTAGATGTCCGGATCATTGCCGCAACAAATAGAAACCTGGAGCAAGAAATAGAAAAAAACAATTTTAGGATGGATTTATTCTATAGACTTTCCACGTTTCAATTATTACTTCCGCCACTAAGAGAACGATTAGAGGACATTCCTGAACTGGCAGGAATTTTTTCAGCAAGCTTTGCTGCGAAAATTGGTAAAAAAAATCCAATTATTTCCGACGAGTTTATCCGTTGTTTGCAAATGTATCAATGGAAAGGAAACGTCAGGGAGTTAAAAAATGTGATTGAACGAAGTTTAATATTAACAGAGACCGAGGCTTTGGAAGTTCATGATTTACCTCATGAGATATTGGAAGATGCTGGTAAAAATAATGAATCTTCTTCCGTGTTTTCACTCAGCAGCGTCGAGAAGCGACATATAAAGAAAGTACTTGATTTAGCGGAAGGAAATAAGACAGAGGCCGCACGAATGTTACAAATTGGTTTATCTACGTTATATAGAAAGATCGAAGAGTTTAACTTGGGCAAATGATTATTTCCTCGCCGCCATTTTCGTGTTGGTTTGGCGGCGGGAAGTTTCAAAAGCTAAATTGTTTTTTTACTTAAATTTTTTAAGAAAAAAAAACCAAGTATCCCAGCAAGTATCGACGTTATCAGTATGGATAGTTTTGCTTCTTTAATGAAGAGATCGTTGTCGAAAGATAGCAAAGAAATAAAAATCGACATCGTGAAACCGATACCTGCCAACAATCCAATTCCCAATAGCTGTTTAAATGAACTTCCTTCAGGAAGAGTGCTGATTCCAAGTTTCGAACATATAAATGCCATTATGAGAATACCTATAGGCTTGCCTAAAAGTAGTCCAAGGCTAATTCCCAACCCTATCGGCGCAATCAGACCATCTAACATCTCGTATTCCAGGGAGATATTTGTGTTGGCGAAGGCAAAAAGAGGTATAATAATAAAGTTCACTGGCTTAATGAGGGCATGTTCCAGTCTTTCCAGTGGCGACTCCTGATCGGTCTCATTTGTCGGTATGGTCATTGCTACAAGTACGCCAGCAATTGTAGCATGAATGCCTGAATGATGCACAAAATACCATATGAAAATTCCAGGAATTAAATATAAGTATGGATTTTGGACGTTGAGCCTATTCATGATAAAAAGTAAAACCATACCGCCAGCGGCGTAGAGTAGGTAAGAGGTTTCTATCCCATTAGAGTAAAATAGTGCGATAACCAATATCGCGATCAAATCATCGACGATAGCCAATGCTGCGAGAAAAATCTTTAAGCTAGCAGGAACTCTTTTATCAAGCAAACCGATAACAGCAAGTGCAAAGGCAATATCTGTCGCCATGGGAATCCCCCAACCATGTACGGTTTCTGTTCCATTATTCAAGATGAAATAAATGATTGCAGGCACTATAGCTCCCCCAATAGCGCAAAGTATGGGTAGTGATGCCTGACGTGGAGAGGAAAGCTCACCTTCAACCACTTCGCGTTTTATTTCCAAACCCACCATCAAAAAGAATATTGCCATTAACCCATCGTTGATCCATAACAATACGCTGTAACTCAAATGAAGGGACTCTGAATGATAACCAATTTCTGTATCTAACAAATGCTGAAGATAGCTAGAAAAGGGACTATTCGCTATTCCCATTGACAAGATTACACAGAAGAGTAGTAAAATCCCACTTGCATTGTTGGATTGGAAGAAATTTTTAAAAACACTTAGATTAATTAGTTTATTCATATTTGTCTATCTTTTGTGTTCTTTTTCAGGTTATTAATAATAGTGTCAGAGGGGAGTTCCCTAGATTATTTATCGTTTGAAATGTGTAGTTCTGATGAGTTTCGAACACTTTTTTGTTTTTTGGATATAGGATACTTTAAATTATGAAATTTCTATAATTTAAAGAAATTCAAATTGACGGATTACTCTTCCGTTGTTATTTGCTAAAATAGGTGTTTTGGGCGATTTTTATCAAAAAAAATGAAGAGACTGCTGAGGAGTGGGAATACCAATAGCACAGGCTTAAAATACAAGTGTTAGATCCTCGAAAAGAAATGTTTTCAATTAGAGACATTGCAGCCATTACCGCTGAATTCCTCCATTAGAAATCGTAGATCAATGCCGTATTGGTTCAATGACAGTTGCTTTTGTGTCGGTGACAACTGGTATTGGTTCAATGACAATTGCTTTTGTGTCGGTGACAACTGGTATTGGTTCAATGACAGTTGCTTTTGTGTCGATGACAACTGGTATTTGTTCAATGACAATTGCTTTTGTGTCGGTGACAACTGGTGTTGGTTCAATGACAGTTGCTTTTGTATCGGTGACAACTGTTACTGGTTCAATGACAATTGCTTTTGTGTCGATGACAACTGGTGTTGGTTCAATGACAGTTGCTTTTGTTGCGATGACAACTGGTATTGGTCCAATGACAGTTGCTTTTGTATCGGTGACAACTGTTACTGGTTCAATGACAGTTGCTTTTGTGTCGATGACAACTGGTATTGGTTCAGTGACAGTTGCTTTTGTTACGATGACAACTGGTACTGGTTCAATGACAATTGCTTTTGTGTCGATGACAACTGGTACTGGTTCAATGACAGTTGCTTTTGTGTCGGTGACAACTGGTATTGGTTCAGTGACAATTGCTTTTGTGCCGACGACAACTGGTGTTGGTTCAATGACAATTGCTTTTGTTGCGATTATGATTGCTGTCAGATGTAATTTAAAGCATCACGTAGGATTTTGGGATAGATTAGTCTTTTCAATAGGAAGGAATACTTCAAAAGTCGTACCTCTACCTATTTGACTAATTACGTTCATGTGCCAACCCTGCATGCCAATAAGTTCATGACACAGCGATAACCCAACCCCAGATCCTTTTTCGTTTTCTGTGCCTTTTTTGCTGGTCTGGTAATCGCCTTGCTGTATTTTTTCGAGTGTATTCTGGTCCATTCCAATACCATGGTCTCTAATATAAATAGACGGTGTCACGGATTGATTTTCTTTGTTTGTCCCAATTTTAATCACACTTAATGTATTACTGTATTTTATAGCGTTGCTGATAATATTACGGGTGACCAGATTGAATACTTCGACACTCCCCAAAACGGAATCATCTTCAGAAAGATCGCAAGTAATCTGTAGTTGTTTTTCTTGAATTTGAACTTGAAAAATAGCTAATGTATTCTCGATTTGTTCTGAAATTGAAAATCGGACTTTTAACGCTTCCTGATCATTTCGGATATGATTCACTGTCCACATAAGAACATTGTCCAGTAGCATTTGAGAGGCACGCATTTGATCACGGACAGTTGACAATGATCTTTTTATACCTTCTGGGTTCATCTCTAATAAGTCGAAATGCTCGAAAAGGGCATTCAGGTCGTTAAAAGGTGAGCGGAGGTCATGCGATGCGATCGATAATACCTTCATTTTTAGGTTCTCCGTGCTCTTCAGTTCATCTTGCTGTGAACGGATAACAAGAAGATGTTTTTCCATGAGGAGGTTTCTCTTGCTTAGTATGGCCCGTTCTTTTTTTAGTTGCTTTTTTCTTTTTACAAGATGGTAGATTAGAATACCAATAAGTATTTTACTGACAACAATGGCAACGATCAAAGCCACGATAATCTGTTGGGAAGAAATGTTTGACATAGTGTGTTATGATACTGCAAACATAAGCAAATTCGTTGGATTTTATTTCGAGTTTAATTTTTTTTAATTTACTGAAAATCTTTATGTTAATTATGTAAAATGATCTATAGGAAATAATAAATGTATTTTATACATTTGTTGTTAGTACGCTAACCAAGATACTGTATTGAAACTTACGAAAACCGTCAAGCGAATTACAGCTTTTGGTACTTTTCCTCTAATGGATAAATTAACTAATGATATATAACAATGAAAATTTCTATGTTGCATCTTCGGATCTTTATGCTCAGTCTTTTTTACGTAGCCTCATTTATGTCAATACACGCGCAGGTATCAACGGCAGTAAAAGAGGAAGATATGGCCGCTTATCTTATGGTTTACTTTAAAGATGAGACGCATGGTTTGTATTTCGCTTTGAGTAAAGATGGTTACACGTTTACGGATATTAATAATGGTAACCCGATTATTGCAGGGGATACAATCGCTGAGCAGAAAGGCATCCGTGACCCGTACATTACGCGGGGCGTTGACGGTTATTTTTATATGGCAATGACGGACTTGCATATTTATGCGCAAAAGCAAGGTTATCGACCTACGGAGTGGGAGCGCGATGGTCGGGAATTTGGTTGGGGCAACAACAAAAATATTGTATTAATGAAGTCGAAAGACCTGATTCATTGGTCTCACACATTGTTGAGGGTGGATCAGGCCTTTCCTGGATGGGAAGGTATAGGCTGTGCTTGGGCACCAGAACTTATTTACGATGCGCGTGCCGGAAAAATGATGATGTATTTCTCATTGCGTTTTAGGAATGGTTTAAACAAAATTTATTATGCTTATCTCAATAAGGAATGCAACAAATTGGACAGCGAGCCAAAGCTGCTTTTTCAATACCCAAAACATAACAAGGATTATATCGATGGTGATATTACCGATGTGAATGGTAAGTTTCATTTGTTTTATGTGTCGCACGATGGAACACCAGGGATTAAGCAGGCTGTTTCGGATTCAATCCAAACCGGTTATCAATATGATCCGAGTTGGTATGATCCTGAAGAAGGTTCCTGTGAAGCACCTAATATTTGGAAACGAATTGGGGAAGAGAAATGGGTTTTGATGTATGATATCTACAGTATTCGTCCTCATAACTTCGGATTTAGCGAAACGAGCGATTTCAAAACTTTTACCAATCTGGGACGTTTCAACGAGGGGAAAATGAAGACAACGAATTTTACTTCGCCAAAACATGGTTCGGTCATTCATTTGACTGCTAAAGAAGCGAAACAACTCGTTTCTTATTGGGGGCTTGATATCAAATTCTAAAAAACGTAAACACAACAAATGAATTCTTTTTTCTAAGACGCTTGTTTTACTTTTTTTCATTTATTTCTGGTGCTTTATACATTTTAATTCGTTCCCGTTGTTTAAGCGTGCTAGCGGCTTTACAATTTCATATTATATGTATATTTGCGCAAAAAACAGGAAAATAGGCGGAGTTAAAGTGGTATTGGTCTAGTGTAAATATTAACTAATGAACATCTTATGTCCTAAAGGAGGTTGTAAAATCTTCTTCTTTTTCTTGTTTTTCGTAAGATTTTTATTGATGTAATATGGCAAAAGTAGTTGGTTTACCGTTTTTTCGATCAGTCAATATAAAAAACGAAATCCTTGCGGGTTTGACCGTAGCCATGACCATGATTCCGGAGTCGTTGTCGTTTGCTATTCTTGCCGGGTTGTCGCCTCTAACAGGGCTTTATGCAGCCGTATTAATGGGGATGGTTACCGCTGTGTTTGGGGGAAGGCCAGGAATGGTTTCTGGAGGTGCTGGAGCTACGGTTGTGGTGTTAATAGCATTGGCATCGGCACATGGCGTCTCTTATTTATTTGCTGCGGTTATTGTTGCAGGGGTTTTACAATTGTTGGTGGGGATTTTTAAATTGGGAAAATTTGTTCGCCTGATTCCGCAGCCAGTGATGTATGGTTTCCTAAATGGGTTGGCTATTATCATCTTTATGGCACAGGTAGCTCAGTTTAAAATATCATCGGGATCAGGATGGATGGGGGGGAATGAACTTTATACGATGATTGGGCTCACGTTGTTGACGATATTGATTGTGCGCATTGTGCCAAAGATTACCAAAGTAATCCCGGCTTCTTTAATAGCTATACTTGCGGTATTCGCTCTGGTGTACATATTTGATATCGACACTAAAAAAGTCGTGAATATTGCTTCTGTTAGCGGTTCGCTTCCAAGTTTCAGTATTCCCATGGTACCATGGACTTTTGAAACGCTGCAGATTATTTTTCCATATGCTTTAGTAATGGCAGGTGTAGGACTTATTGAGACATTGTTGACGCTTAATATGGTCGATGAAATTACGAATACGAAAGGCAAAGCTAATCGGGAAGCATTAGCCCAAGGAACGGCAAACATTGTGAATGGCTTCTTTGGAGGAATGGGGGGATGTGCAATGGTAGCACAAACGTTAGTGAATTTAAATGCGGGGGCTCGGACTCGTATGGCTGCATTTATCGGTGCGGCCACGATTATGTTGGTCATTCTTGTTGGCGCACCATTTATTGAACAGATTCCGATGGCTGCGCTCGTTGGTGTGATGATGATGGTAGCTATCGATACCTTCCAATGGGTGAGCCTACGTATCGTAAACAAATTTCCAAAATCGGATATTTTTGTAGGCATGCTTGTCGCAGCAATAACGGTCCTACTTCATAACTTAGCTTTGGCTGTTCTCGTAGGTGTTGTTATTTCGGCACTCGTATTTGCTTGGGATAACGCAAAACGTATAAGGGCGCGTAAGTACCTAGACGAAAATGGTGTTAAACATTATGCGATTTACGGTCCACTTTTTTTTGGGTCAACAACTGCCTTTTTAGAGAAGTTTGAAATCGAAGAAGATCCTTTGCTCGTCGTTATTGATTTTAAAGAAAGTCGGGTAGTTGATATGTCTGCTATCGATGCATTAAACAAGCTGACAGAAAAATATACCAGATTAGGAAAGAAAGTTCGGCTTAAGCATCTAAGTGAGGATTGTCGTATATTAATTCATAATGCTAAAGGCATAGTCGAAGTCGATATTCTTGAAGATCCCACTTACAGGGTAGTTCCTAAAGACTAACGTAATTGCTTCTCTATTTTTGATCTTATTGATTTACTTTGCAGAAACTAATTTGATAATCTACCTTAGTAGGGTACTATAACCAACATAATATGGAGAATTATGCGATAATCTTAGTGCTTTTGGGGCTAATGGTCATTTTAAGCACGTTGGCGGATAAAATCAAAATATCCTCACCCATTGTTTTAATTTTAGCTGGGATCGCGGTTGGTTATATTCCGGGGATGCCCATTATAGAAATAGAATCTGAAATCGTTTTCTTACTTTTTTTACCGCCATTGTTATATGATGCTTCTTTTAAAATTCATTGGCCAGAATTTAAAGCGAATATTTATACGATATCGGGATTAGCTTTTAGTTTGGTATTTATTACTACGCTTGGTATAGCTGTAGTCTCTTACTATGTCATTCCAGGTATGTCTTGGCCTCTTGCCTTTGTACTGGGGGCTATTCTTGCCCCAACGGATGCTGTAGCAGCCTTAAACATTACTAAGGGAATGAAATTGTCTTCATTGACGAATACAGTTTTAGAAGGAGAGAGCCTTTTGAATGATGCGTCGGCGTTGGTTGCATTTAAATTTGCGTTAGCAGCTTTGGGAGGAACTGCTTTCGTATTCTGGGATGCAACGTTATCTTTTGTGATTTTATTGGCGGGCGGATTTTTTATCGGGATTCTCTTTTCGAAGCTTCTTGGCTTTCTGTTAAAGTTGATGCGCGAAAATAATATTGCTGTGCTTAGCCTCGTCCTTTTATCTCCTTTTGTATTGTACTTGATTGCCGAACACTTCCACACGTCGGGTGTTATTGCGGTGGTGACCTTGGGATTTAGCTTGTCGAGACTCAGTGCCGTTCGATTTCCTGAACGTTTAAAAGTACAGTCAGAAAATATTTGGGATATGATTACTTTCTTGCTCAACGGATTAATTTTTATTCTAATCGGGTTGGAATTGCCCATTGTTGTAAAGAAATTGAGTACAGATCAATTATGGATTTACGGAATGTATGGTTTTGTTATTACACTTACAGCGTTGATCCTTCGTACACTAAGCGTATTTACACAACGTAGAAGATTATATAAAGCATTTCGAAATGGTAAAGATGGAAAGCGTAAACGAAACATCCCCGAGTCTATATTGCTTAGTGTACAAGAAAGTATGATTATAAGCTGGTCGGGCATGCGGGGCATTATTTCGCTAGCCTTGGCTATAGGTTTGCCTCATATATTACATAATGGGGCTCCTTTCCCTATGAAAAATGATATAATTTATATTACGTCGGTCGTTGTATTGTTGACGATTGTGGGACAAGGATTGTTGCTGCCATTTATAGCAAAGCCAAAAAACTGACACGTTTCAGTTATTGTCCGAAATATGCTCGGTTTATTTTTTTGAAGTTCTTAATAACCTTAATTTTTGTGTAGGAAGCTGATCTTCTATGCCAATAAAATAGCTTTTGAAGCCAAATTTTTCCAATAACCTTTTCGATGCAATATTGTCAGGATCTATTATGCCTACAATGTCTTTGTAAAAGTCGAGCTTCGTAGCAAGTGCTAATAGATTTTCGCATACCTGTGTGCCTAAGCCTCTATTCCAATATGCTTTTTTTAGTAAATAACCAATTTCAAAGACCGCGGGATCTTTTTCATAATTTACAAGTTTGCAATCACCAATTAAGAAGCCCTTTTGATCTAAAAGTTTGAAATAACCGAGTGCATCTTCTTGTTCATTAATGGACAGTATGGAATCAAATTTTTGTTGCGCTTCATTTTCTGACATTCCTTTTCCCGTAATGTATTTCATAACATCATCATCCTTTACCAAAGAATAATAAATTGCAAAATCTTTAACGGTATACTTTTCGAAAACTAATCCTTGCCTCATGCGGCAAATTTACTGTTATCCTTTTTTATTTTCTTAGAATTTTTTCCATACTTTTTCCTTTTGCAAGCTCATCTATTAATTTGTCTAAGTAACGAACTTTCCGTATGAGTTCATCTTCAATTTCCTCTATGCGATAGCCGCAAATGATGCCTGTAATTTTTGAAACATTGGGATTTAACTGGGGAGCTTGAGCAAAAAATGTTTCAAAGTTTGTTTTTTCATGGATTAATTGACGTAAGGCTTTTTCATCATACCCTGTCAGCCAATATATAATTTTGTCGACTTCTTCTTTTGTCCGTTCTTTTTTTTCCACTTTTTGTATGTATAAAGGATATACGGTGGCAAAAGACATTTTATAGACTCTTTCGTAATTTTTGTTCATCTTCAATGCATTATTACAGTGTAAATTTATTCTTTTTTGATATTGCAATTTAATACTATCTAGTTTTTATATACTTTTCATAAGACAAGAAAATTGTAGTAGTAGTGAAAAGAGCTTAGGAAGCTAATTTAAAAAAAGCTTCATGACTCTATTTTCTATAACGTTTTACTACTTTTGCCTACAATTCTATTAAAAGCAGTGGGTGAATGAGAATTTGCTATATCGTTTTTGTTAACCATTGTTTATTTTTTTAAAAAGTGAGAGCCCGATTTCCTATATCTGAAAGATAGCTCTTTGGTAAATGTTGATTATCCGTTTTTTAGTGGAGAATCTATTCGTAAAGAATAATAAAAACGTAGATATCGATGATTGTAAAAGACAAAAAGCGTATAAATAAACAGGATTCACGTTCGATCTGACTATTAAAATCGTATATGAAAATGAAAATATATAAACATGTGGTATTAGCGGGTCTTCTTATGGGCTCTGCTTTTTCTGTGCATTTACAAGCGCAGGAGCATCAATTTAAAATTAGCGATGGTAATTTCTTGTACGATGGTAAGCCGGTACAGATCCATTCCGGAGAAATACATTATGCGCGTATTCCTCATCAATATTGGAGACATCGGCTACAGATGTTGAAGGCTATGGGATTGAATACAGTGGCTACTTATGTTTTTTGGAATTTTCATGAAGCAAAAGAAGGACAATGGAATTTTGCTGGAGACCACGATCTTGCTGCTTTTGTACGTACAGCACAAGAAGAGGGATTGATGGTTATTTTACGTCCAGGACCTTATGCTTGTGCTGAGTGGGAATTTGGCGGATACCCTTGGTGGCTTCAGAACATTCCTGGCTTAGAAATTAGACGCGATAATGCTGCTTTTCTAAATTACACAGAGAAGTATTTAAAACGCTTAGGGCAAGAGATTGGAAGTTTGCAGATTACAAAAGGCGGACCTATTATTATGGTTCAAGCCGAAAATGAGTTCGGTTCTTACGTCAGCCAACGAAAAGATATTCCCCTTGAGGAACATAGGGCTTATAACGCTAAAATTAAAAAGCAATTGGAAGAAGCGGGATTTGATGTACCTCTATTTACATCAGACGGGACATGGCTTTTTGAAGGAGGTGCTACAGCAGGGGCACTACCAACGGCTAACGGAGAGGATAATGTTGATAATCTAAAGAAAGCGGTTAATCAATATCATGGAGGACAGGGGCCTTATATGGTTGCGGAATTCTATCCCGGCTGGTTAAGTCATTGGGCTGAGCCTTTTCCTCAGGTTTCTGTAGAAAAAATTGCGGCACAGACTGAAATCTATTTAAAGGATAAGGTATCTTTTAATTACTACATGGCCCACGGTGGGACAAATTTTGGATTTACCAGTGGAGCGAATTATAACAAACAACATGGTATACAGCCCGATCTTACGAGTTATGATTACGATGCGCCTATTAGCGAAGCCGGTTGGAGTACAGCAAAATATGATGCTATCCGGGAGTTGATGCTTAAACATGTCGATTACCATGTGCCAGAAGTTCCTCCTCGTCTTCCTGTCATTGAAATTTCTAATATTTCTTTAGCTAAATCGATAAATTTGCTTGATGCTGTTACAAAATTGAAAGGAAAGGAAAGTGATCAGCCCCTGACTTTTGAGGAGCTCGCTCATCCTTTTGGTTATGTTATTTATTCGCGACAATTTAATCAACCCATCCAAGGGAACCTTGTGGTTGAAGGATTACGTGATTATGCAATGGTGTATGTGGATGGGGAACCTGTAGGTGAGTTAAATCGTTACGATAATAGCTTTGAAATCCCTATTGATGTTCCATTTAATTCAACGCTTCAAATTGTAGTAGAAAATATGGGTAGAATAAATTATGGGGCTGAAATTATTCATAATACAAAGGGGATTATTAGTCCTGTTCTTATTAATGACGTGGAAATCTCTGGAAGTTGGATAAGTACGCCAGTTCCTATGGATAGTGAAACGGATTTAGGATTGTTATTGAAAGGTGCTAAAACAAGCAATACCAAGGCGGTAAGAGACACTAAGAATATCCCTTTTTTATATACGGGTGAATTCAACTTGTCTGAAGTAGGAGATACCTTTCTAGATATGGAAAGTTGGGGAAAAGGAGTGGTATTTGTGAATGGAATAAATATAGGGAGGTACTGGAAAGTGGGGCCTCAACAAACGTTGTTCATTCCTGGTGTATATTTGCGGCAAGGAAAAAATACCATCGTTGTATTTGATCAAATGAATCAAAAGGTGCAAACAAGCTTACATACCGTTAAGACGCCAGTATTGGATGCCTTAAATTTGTAATCGTACTTAAATAGAAGTATAAAGTAAACCTACTTTAAGTCAACTAAATCGGTGACCTAAAGTAGGTTTTTTATTTATCAACATCTGCAAGCGTTCGTTTTTACAAACTGTAATAAGGGTAAGAAATGCAGTAATCTGTATAAACGAGATACAGTGCAATCTTCTGAAATTTGCTTTATCCTTTTTGACTTGAAAGGTATAATTTATTTTGAACGTTAAATAGTAAAATGATGGAAGATAATATGCGTAGAAAATTTTTGAAGTCCACAGCAGTTTTAGGTAGTACATTTTTAATGTCAAGTGCTTTTGGGACTGAAAAGGAAAATAGCGATAAGTTTTCAACAGGGGGCGATAAGACACAACGTATCTTAGGTACAGGAAATGCCGCATTAAAAGTCTCTTCACTGGGCTTGGGATGTATGGGGATGAGTTACCACCGTAGTTTTGTGCCGGATAAGAAAGTAATGTTCCATTTAATCGGGAAAGCTTACGATATGGGGTTGAATTTTTTTGATACTGCCGAGGCTTATGGTCCACTTTCGAATGAGGAATTAATAGGGGAGGCTTAATGCCTTTTCGAAAGGAAATTGTTATAGCGACCAAATTTGGGTTCAGGAATGGTAGACCCCATAATGGATTGGATAGTCGTCCAGAACGTATAAGGGCTGTCGTAGAGCATTCCTTGAAAAGTTTGCGGACGGATTATATTGATCTGCTCTATCAACACCGTGTTGATCCGCTTGTTCCGATGGAAGACGTTGCAGGTACCGTTAAAGATCTTATTCAAGAGGGTAAAGTGAAATATTTTGGTTTAAGTGAAGCCGGTGAGGTGAATATTAGAAAGGCACATGCTGTTCAGCCGCTTACAGCATTACAAAGTGAGTATTCTTTAATGACGCGTCAGCCAGAAAATGATGTTATCCAGGTTTGTGAAGAGTTGGGTATCGGTTTTGTACCTTATAGTCCATTAAGTAGGGGAATGATTACCGGATATTTAAACGAACGCTCTAGATACAATGCAAATAATGATAACAGACCTTCTTTACCTCGTTATCAAGCTGAAAATGTCATAGCGAATTGGCCACTTATCGATACGTTGAAGGAGTTTGGTGATTTAAGAGGGATGACGGTGGCGCAGGTTGCCTTAGCTTGGTTACTAGTACAGAAACCATTTATAGTACCTATTCCTGGAACAACGAAATTGGCGCACCTACAAGAAAACATGGGAGCAACATATTATACATTTTCAAAGGATGAATTGCAGAGTCTGACAACGGCACTTAATGGAATAAAAATTACAGGGGAACGGTACACGGGAACATCTGCACAACAAACTGAAAAATAAATAAAAAACGAGGTTTGGGCTTGATCGGGTTCTTTAGATATTTATTACAAGTCTAAGATGGCGATTTGCGCGAATCTTATTCTAAATTATAGGTCGGACTCTTTATAATGCATATTTTAGTGAAATGCAAAAAAGAAAGGTTCTGGTGATTAATGGAAGTGCAAGTACAACATCATCTAATGAAAGACTCATTCAGTATTTCATAGCACAGACAAACCATCTATTCGATGTATCTGTCGTTGAGGATTTAAAGAAAATGCCTCATTTTGATCCGCAAAAGTCTGTTGGCGAGGTTCCCGACGCTGTCCAGAAATTTAGGAAAGATGTTTCCGATGCGGATGCGGTGCTCATGTGTACCCCTGAGTACGTTTTTAGTATTCCAAGCGGATTAAAGAATGTTATTGAATGGAGTGTATCGACGACTATTTTTTCAGATAAGACCTTAGGAATAATTACAGCGTCAGCACATGGTGAAAAAGGGCATGAGGAGCTTCAGCTGATAATGAAGACCCTTATGGCGAGATTCAATACGAATACAACCTTATTGATAAAAGGTATTAAAGGGAAGTTCAGTGCTTCGGGAGAGGTATCAGATGAGGAACTGATTCGTGATCTTTCGGTTTTTATCGAGGCTTTCAAGGCATTAGTAGACGATGAACCCACTTTGAAATAGCTTGCCTTTGGACAAAAGTCATAAAAAAACGATTTGTTGAAAATCGTTTAAAAGATGGTAGGATGTGTCGATTGTGCATTCTACCATTTATCTATTCCTGTTTCTAAAGCTTTGTTATATGCGTCTTCTTCAAAAATGTAGTAGTCGGCTGGACGATGTGCTCCTCCAGAACGTTGTTCTTCTAATTTTTTTAAAATACCTAGATTTTTAATTTTTCGGTAGAAATTACCGCGATTTAAGGTTCTTCCTAATATAATTTCATAGAGTCGTTGAAATTCGGTTAAGGTAAATTTTTCAGGAAGTAAATTATAACCAATGGGTTGGTAGGAGAGCTGCGTACGTAATGTTTGTAAGGCGTTTTGGATGATTTTGCTATGATCCATGGTCAAAGAAATTTCGTTGAGTTTGGTTAACGGAACCCATTGACAAAGCTCACTGTAAATGTCGGGAATGGGTTTAACTGTTCGATAATTTACGAGGGCATAGTATCCTATGGTAATAAATCTCTGTTTGTGCCAAAGGTTATTGTCGAAATCCTTAAAGGCGTCTTGTGTGCGCCCATAATCTCCGAATACACCAAATTCTTTCAAAAAAATGTTCTCAGCACCGGATCTTTCAAATAATATGCGATTTGCTGCTTCTTCTAAGTTTTCTTCTTTAAGTAGGTAGCCTCCTGGGAGAAACCATTGCTGGTTGTAGTTCATTTTTAAAAGCAGTACGTGTAGCTCATGCTCCTCAAATCCAAAAATCACTGTATCAATGGAAATATGTGGCACATATTTCTTGTAGGCTTCTATAGATCCCTGAATAATCTGCTGTTTAAAGTCTGTCATAATTTAGTATTGCCATTACTGTTAAATACCAAAAATATAATAAATCCTTAAATTTTGCGATTAATAAAATATTTGCTTTGTTTTTTTTGAAATTTTACGTTGTAACAACTCTAAAAATAGATGTTTCTGCATTAAGGAAGTCGGGTAACTTTTTCTTTTTGAAATGAACCTTAAAGCAAACAAAAGATAAGACATTTTATATAGTTGCAGAGGAAGGATTCGAACCTTCCCTAACTCCCTAATTTGAGTACTCTGCGCGTTGTTTCATCACGAAACTTGCTGCGAAAGTAGAATGTTTTTTATTTAATTTTTGTTAAAATTTGAAACGTAACAAATTGTTAATCTTAACGTAAGATAGCTTGAAACGGGGAGACTCATTTCTGAAAAGTGCCGCATGAATTTTCGCAACTTAGATTAATAATTCTAACAATGAAATCATATTTTCCAATTTCACTTGTCCCTCGCTTTTTTGATTGCCGTCTATGCTTACTTTCGTTAATTCAACTTTTAGAGGGATTGTCTTTTTATTATCGCTAACTAACAATGCTCTGCTGTATTGACGGGAGAAAATAAAGTATAATTTAGAACCTAACATCGTTACCGGAATAGCATAGTAACTGTCATCTAGTTTATAAGCATCGGTAATCTCGAAAGAAACAGGAGCATCCATGTTTTCTGCATGCAGGGTATATAAGCTTTTTGTTGGGCTTGCATTGATACTGATGTTTATCCAGTTTTTTGTTGTTTTTTTCGTACTGTAGAATAAGCTGATGTTGTCTTTACTTTTAAATGCTATTTTGCCTTGTGGAAAACTGAGAAAGGTAACGAATAAAAGGGGGATGAAAACAAAAAGGGTTCTACGCAAAAAAATATTTTCCATAAGTTTAAATAGATAAGCTGAAAGCTTGTTCAGGATTTTACGGTATTTGATTTGATCAAAAATAACGATTATCAGTTATTTTGGCTGTAGGCGATAAACCACAGTTTTGTAAAATAGTACATTTGAAAAAAAAAATAGTCGACTTATCATTTGCATGCTATTGCTATCATAATGTAGGCATGTTTCGAGCTCATGTGGTGAATAGAATGGACTAATGCTGTCATTATTACGGTAGTAGCAACGAATAAAAACACATAAATGTCGGCTTTAACAAATGGGGAGGAAATGGCAATTGCATTCGTTTTTTCTCTTTTATCGTTTTATATTCGTATCTTTGATCTATTCATAGAGGCATCTATTTCTTATCTCCAAGCTGTGTTCGCTGTCTTAAGAACTTATACCTTTCAATTACTATAAAAAATTAATTCTATTTAATGGCGAAAAGTCAACTAACATTCAAGAAAAAAGAAACAGCTAAAAAAAAGCTACAAAAAAAACAGGAAAAACAAGAGAGACGTGAGTCGAATAAGGCAAACAACGATAAGGGGAAATCTTTAGAAGAGATGTTTGCCTATGTTGATGAATTCGGAAACATATCGTCTACACCTCCGACGCAGACTTATAAATTTAAAGAAGAAGATTTGCATCGACCGGTGGTCTCGGAAGATGATTACTTGTACGGAAAAGTGTCTTATTACAATGAGACAGGTCACTATGGCTTTATTCGTGATAATGAATCTGGAGAAACAGTTTATTTTAATGATAACCTTGCTGGCATGGTATTAAAGTTGAACCAAAAAGTCAAGTATAAGTCGAGAAGATCTAAACAAGGAAATCAAATTTCCGAGGTGGAAATTATACTATAAAACTTCAATATTATTGATAAATGAAAGCTGCTCGAGAAAGGGTGGCTTTTTGTTTTTTCATTAAAAGTGTATAGTAAATAAAAAAAGGTGTCTAAAAAGAACGACATTTTCTGACTACATTACATCAAAGACTTTGTCGTTGATAAATGAAGTGAAGATTAGTACGAAACTTTTTAGACGCCTTTTAGGTTTTTTTGGAATATGAAACTATCGCACTACGCGAACATTGACTGCATTTAGTCCTTTTTTTCCATTTTCTACTTCGTAAGTTACTGTATCATTTTCACGAACTTGGCTAGTAAGTCCTGAAGAGTGTACAAAAACATCTGCACCGCCATTTTTTGGTGTGATAAAACCGAAACCTTTAGTCTCGTTAAAGAATTTTACTGTTCCTTCTTGCATTGTATTATTATATTAATTGATAAATTGTTATTTACTTTGTTATGGGTAACTGAAACCCGATTAGCTTTTGTATCTTCATCAACAGTGGTTTTTCTTCTTCACTGCAAAATGAATAGGCTTTTCCTTCTTTTCCAGCACGCCCCGTACGACCTATCCGATGCACATAAGTCTCCGAATCCTCCGGCAAATCGTAATTAATTACTTGAGGCAATTCGCTGATGTCAATTCCACGTGCTGCAATATCAGTTGCTATCAGTACATTAATCGTACCATTTTTAAAAGAAGTTAACGCATTTTGCCTTGCGTTCTGCGATTTATTTCCGTGAATGCAAGCACTGACCACCCCACTCTTGCTTAAAGACTTAGATAATCGGTCTGCACCATGCTTTGTTCGCGTAAAAATAAGCGTTTGAATTTGTTTCTCTTTTTTTAATATTTTAGTCAAAAGTGCCGTTTTTTCTTTCTTTTCTATGAAGAAGACAGATTGACTTATTTTTTCTGCTGTAGAGGAAACTGGAGTTACGTTAATTTCTGCTGGATGACTCAATATACTATCCGCCAACTTACGAATAGCTTGTGGCATGGTCGCGGAAAAGAATAGTGTTTGTCTTTTTTGCGGAACGAGTTTTAATATACGTTTCAGATCATGGATAAAGCCCATGTCGAGCATATTATCCGCTTCGTCTAATACGAGGTATTGTATATCGCTAAGCGTAATATGACCCTGCGACACAAGATCTAACAGCCGACCTGGGGTAGCGATAAGTATGTCAATTCCTTTTTGGAGTTGGTCAATCTGTTTTAGAGCGGAAACACCGCCATAGATAGCGAGATGGCGGACAGCAATATGCTTAGCATAACCTGCTACACTTTGATCAATTTGTAGGGCTAATTCTCTTGTTGGCACAAGCACCAATGCGCGAGGATTTTTATTTTTTTTTGTTTCTAACGTTAACAACTGAAGAATAGGTAGCGCAAATGCGCCTGTCTTTCCCGTCCCTGTTTGTGCACATCCTATAATATCTTTACCCGACAATATGATAGGAATGGCTTGTTTTTGTATTTCTGTAGGTTCTGTGTAACCTATCTCTTTAATAGCATCAAAAATGGGAGCTATTATCCCTATGTTGTTGAAATTCATTCTTTCTTATCTTTTTCATTTATAATAATCCCTTTTTAAGCGAAGATTATAAAAAATGTTACAAGGTATTGCTTACTTGCTAGGGCAAAACAATGTACTTTGTTGTTAACAGAAATATACGGAGGGAGACTAAACGAAAAACTTCAATGCCACTCAGCAAATGTATGCTGTATATATTGTTGATAACTTTAAAGTGGCAACTGATAATGCTTCATGACTTGTGGTCGTGTATCGACCAGTATAGTATGGAGCGTAGGCAGAGCCTTGTATTACAGCAAAAGTAGAGCAAATTAATGGTAAACGAAAGTTTTTTCGATTATTTATTGTAAACACCTATTTCTATTATTCAAATTTTGAGATGTTAGTTGTTATCTCGACAACGAATGTATGACATTGATATGCGATCTAAATGCACTCCAGAATGATTTATATTCGTTATACTTAATGTTGTACTCTTTGCATGTTTGTTGCACGATACGATTAAGGGCAGGATAATGTACATGGCTGATTTTTGGAAAAAGATGGTGCTCAACTTGAAAATTTAAACCTCCGAGTATCCAAGTTAATACTTTGTTTCTTGTAGCAAAATTGGCTGTAGACTGTATTTGATGGATCATCCACTCTTCTTCAACTTTTGCAAGATTGATGGTTTTAAATTCAGTTTCGGAAACGACATGGGCCAATTGGAATACAGTCGCTAAGCTCATGCCACAAACCATACCAGCAATTAAAAGTCCGATAAATGTTGGTAAAAAACCAACATACAAAATAGGAACAATAATGAATAGACCGAAGTGCAGTGCTTTGCTTGTCCAAAAAATAATCTTCTCTTGAAGTGGAAAGTTAAAGCGTTCAGAACTTACTCCCATTCGTTGTCTGAAATACTTTTCGTAATCCTGATAGAAAATCCACGCGAGATAGGAAATTCCGTACAATAAAGGGAAATAAAACCGTTGGTAACGGTGATGTTTTTTTAATTTTTGATCATGATGTATACGCATAAACTTAACTTCGATATCATGATCTTCTCCATCGATATTGGTATATGTATGGTGTGCTATATTATGTTTTATTTTCCAGAAGAATATATTACCACCTAATAGATTTAATGTGTAGGACAGAACAGTGTTTAAATTCTTGTTATCAGAGAACGAGTTGTGTCCCGCGTCATGCATGATGTTAAATCCGATTGCAGCTAAATTTGAGCCAAAAAGAATGCATAAAACGATACTTATAGACCAGTGGGGTTGCACAAAGACTAGAACAGCATATAAAATTATAAAAGCGGCGAGTAAGATGGTTGCTTTGATGAATATTTTTCTATTACCGGTTTTCTTTTGAAGAGTACTGGTAAAGTGATCGTTAATCTTTTGTTTCAAAGATTTCGAAAATACGGTATTGACATTACTAAATTTTATGGATTGGCTCATCGAAGGCGAATGGAAAAGTATACATATTGTTGCAAGTTAGTATAAACAGACCAACTTCACCAAAGGTAAGTTTAATTAATGATAAGGCATAGATCGATAAGTTAAATGATTGTTAAAGTTTAAAGGAGATTTAAAGATGAGCTTTATTTTTAATCGTTTAAAAACCTATTACTTAGTTGAAATGTTGTCAAGAAAATAAGAGATCAAAAAAGAAAAGCCTCGAAATCGGGCGACTCGAAGCTTTTCAAACCAATTATTAACCTAATGATAAATTATCAAATACTATGCCTTTTTTGTTCGATGGAAAAACAAATTCAAAAAAAGGTGTAAATACGTGTTTAAATCATTTATGATCGTTTTTGACAGTGATAAGATACGGACAGCAAGCTTAAACGAATTTATTTTGACTTGAGCTTTCCAGGGGATATTCCAAATCTCTTTTTGAATGCCTCAACAAAATGCTGGGGATTTTTATAACCGATCTCGTAAGCAACTTCATTGACAAATTTATCCTCATTGATCAGCATCGATTTTGCGCTGTTTAATTTGAGCTCTACTATATATTGGTAGATTGTCTGCCCGAAAATACCTTTGAATCCACGCATTAGTTTTGTTTTGTTAATGCCAAATTGTTTGGAAAGTTGGTCGAGACTTAGGTAGTTATATTTATTTCTCGTAATATATTCTTTAATAGCATATAGAAGTTCTATCTCGGATTTTTTTAACGTGTTTGATTGAGGTCTTATAGCGCTTTTTTGTTGTAACTGGAGAAGAAAAAGCTCCGTCATTTTTGACTCCAGAAACAATGCTTTCATTTTTCCCTGATAGCGATTATTTGTCATATCAGCAATAAGTAGTCGCATGGTAGGGGTGATTTGATGTGCAGATCCAGAAAAGAGATTCCGAGTACTTTGGACGATATCCTCGTGCATGAATTTTTCAAACTGTGATTTGCCAATTCGAATTTCTAGAAATGTACCGTATTCTACAGGATTAAGAATCACTTTTTGCACATCATCTCGTTGATAAGTTAACATATTGTTTCCCTGTTCCAAATGAATTGGACTTTTACTCCGATGTATTTGACTCGTACCCTGCAAGCGGAAGTGCATTTCCAACACCTCTTTTTCAATATGGATATGCAGTTTTTCTTTTTCAAGGAGGGAGTAGTTACACTTAACAAACTGAAGGCCATCAAAGGATGTTTCTTGAAAACGAAATATTCCACCTGCTGTGCTGATAATCTCAGTCTCTTTTTCTGAGAATGGAATAAATTCTTCGTTTTGTAGATTATTACGATTGATTTCCATGCTTAGTAATTTAGTGATAATCCTAGACCGAATCCCATGTCGCTGTCGTAATGTCCGCGGATTCCCATGTTTTTTGTAATGATATAGCGTAGGTCGCCCATATATTCCCGATCGGTGTTGATCATGAAACCTCCGCGTATGCGTTTACTTAGCGGAATATCTTTGCGCATCAACGAGACGCGGAATATGCCGTCGTGGTAAACTTCTGTTTGGATATTGATGAGCATAGGTAGGGTATACATAAGGCCTAGACTAACGGCTGTTCTGTTGTCTTTTTTATTTGCTTGGCCAAAGATATTTTTCTCGTGTTCATCCATCCCCATTTTTCGATAACGCCAGTCGAAACCTATAAAAGGCATTAACCACTGCATTTTTCCAATGAAACGCCCTAAATGTGTTTCCACCTCGTAACCATGCATATTATTGTACCCCAGTCGCCATTCCGTACCAAGACTCCATCGTGCATTCATAAACATTGCAGAACCATCATTTCCGTTTGTAGCAAAATCATTTTCTGCAGTGAAATGAGGCATGTTACTTTCATGCTGTAGTAGCTGGTATGCTTTTTCTCTGTCTGATAATATCGGATTATCGTATTTTCCAACAGAAAAAACTTTATTCATTCCCGCCATCATATGATAAAGAATATGGCAATGGAAAAACCAATCTCCTTCTTCATCAGCCTTGAATTCTATAGTGTCAGTTTCCATAGGCATTATATCGATGATGTTTTTCAATGGAGAATAATCGCCTTGTCCATTTAGTAACCTAAAATCAAACCCATGGAGATGCATAGGGTGGCGCATCATGGAATTATTGTGTAGAGTAATTCGAAGAACTTCCCCTTTTTTTACCGGAATTTTATCAGACTCAGCGAGTACACGATTGTCCATACTCCATACATATCGATTCATATTACCCGTTAACGTAAATGTCATCTCTCTTACTGGAGCAGGAGGATTAATCTTTGTGTTTGTTGGCGACCGAAACATGGCATAGTTTAACGTAATGATTTCCTTACGTTGTGTTTCAATGGTACCCAAGTGTTTGTGATCTGCTTGCACGGTCTTTTTTTGCTGATGAACATCATCTCCCGACACTTCAGGATACATAACACCATTCATATCCATCTGATTTAAGCTCATTGACATCCCCATATCATCCAGATCTCCGTTCATCTTCATCATGTCGTTCATCATCTTCATTCCTTCAAAATATTTTAGTCGGGGCAAAGCGTCAATGGACTGTCGGATACCATCTCCTATAAAAATACTTGTTGTTTGTGTTCGGTCTTCTGTAGTCGCTTGAAATTCATAAGCATGGCCATTTTCGGGAACTGTAACGACGAGATCGTAGGTTTCCGAAACAGCGATTAGAAGTCTGTCGACTTCAATTGGTTCGATATCGTTGCCATCACTGGCTACAACAGATATTTTTCCACCGGCGTATCTCAACCAAAAGTAGGAGGATGCTCCGCCATTGGAAATCCTTAATTTGATTTTATCACCGGCTTTAATATGTTTTCCTTCAATACTTTTTAAATAAGATTCGTGTTCACCATTCATCAAGACTTTATCATAATACACGTCACTCACATCCATGGCTAGCATGCGTTTCCATTCATTGGTGATTTTTGTTTTCAAGTGGCCTTCACGGATGGCTTCGAGGTAAGTCTGTGTGGCGCCTTTCTTTATGGCAAACCAATCATTGGCAGCGTGAAGCATGTGTTGAACCTGTTCTGGTTTAAAATTTGTCCATTCGCTCAGCATAATTGGAATCTGAGGTAAATCGTCGATATTCTTACGAAAGGTGCTATCTGATTTTTTTTTATGGATGATGAAACTACCGTACATCCCGATTTGTTCTTGTAATCCGGAGTGCGAATGGTACCAATGAGTGCCGTGTTGTTTGATCGGAAAACGATAGGTATAGGTACTGCCTGCAGCTATAGGTAACTGCGTTAGATAAGGCACACCGTCTTCTTTATTGGGAAGGAATATACCATGCCAATGTAGTGATGTCGCTTCGTTCAATAGATTGTGTACTGCGATTTCGGCAGTGTCACCTTGTGTGAATTCGAGGGTAGGCATTGGGATCTGTCCGTTTACCGCAATAGCGCGCTTTTGTTTTCCAGCGTAGTTTACAAGTGTATCGGTAACGTAGAGATCGTAATGAACCTTTCTTTGTGCGAATGTCGTCGGAATAGCTGTGAAAACTATAAAAAATATGTGGAGTAGCTGTTTCTTGTTTATCATGGCTTCCTAGAAGTTATACCTGATTTTTTTGTCAGTAAGGTCACAATAAATAGGCTAAAGAGACAGTCGTGTATACGTAAAGACAACGACCTTTGATAAATTAAGGCGGGTGTTCGCTACCGACTGTCTTCTTAGGAAATTATGTTGTTGTTCGTTCGAACTAATTTTTTGTTTCCACGACCTTGCCACATGAGAGCATACTCGATCCATAATATGGATTTTTTATATCTTTTTCTTTACTTACCCAATAAGCTTTCTTCATTGGACAGTACTGGTAATACAGAGATGTGCTATTCTTTGGTGCATTTTTGACAACAGTCCACATAATGGTTGATAATGCATTAAAAGACGCACGTTGCTTTTCTAAATTTGAACCTGATTTTTTAAATTTTTCGACGGATTCTAGCAATACAGATTTTTGTTCAAAGTTCTGTTCACTTTGTAGGATACCATGAAAAGTTGCAATTGCGCTTGAAGCTGTTTTGCTATCGCTTGCAATTAATGCATTTTTTACGGTCAAATAACTGTTTAATAATTGTTCTGTATGTTGTTGTGCAAAAACCGCACTGTTGGTTATTATAAGGATAACTGCTAAAACTAATGTTTTCATATGTATAATTTATTTATGTCTGTTGCCAACTATATCAATGCTATCTTTTACTGGAATATACGTGTTCGAATCCAGTGCTGTGCATAAAGTCTTTTCTTTGGTTCTGATTTATTGTGTCGTTCTATTGCGCTTTATCGTGATTTTTTGAGTACATGAATTTACTATTCGTATAGCTTACCACAAATACTTATCCGATGTAATTTAAGCTTATACGACAGGAATAAAACCATAACTTAATCAAGCGAAAGATCGATTTATTTTTGGAGGAACCCAGACAAATAAGTGTCCTGATGAAATATTTTTTAAGTCAAAATAGAAGTTTTTAGTTTTATCTGTAGTCTCGGTGAAACTTTTCGGAAGAATATATGGATACGGTATTAGGAAGGCGTATTGACTCGCCATACAACATTTACAAGAGGCTTGTCCGCAGGCGTGACAGCAGTGGTGTTCATCGTTTACCTTGTCCTCTTGTTGTTCAGCGTGTTTAATCGAAGCTTGCTTTAGATGATCAACTTTTCGTTCCTCCGATGCATAGTCAAGTTTCCTGTGGTTGCTTTTGATATTTTGATGGTGGTCGCTACAGCCATAGCTTGTCTTCGAATGCAAAATGAGCGCAAAAAACACAAGCGTTATTTTTATTAAGATATATGGTTTATAGAGACTCACGAATTCAAAAATAAGTTGTTGTTATTGAAATAGAAATTTTCTACTGTCTATTGTGCATAGTTGACAGTAGAAAAATCTGTATTTAGTCCAACGGTTCCGCAATAAAACCAGTTTTTTTGATTGCGTTGATAACGTCTTCTTTTGTAACATTTTCGGATTGTACCGTGAGGATTTTGTCTTGATTTTCGGTGTCTACATTCCAATCAAGAATCCCTTCTAGTTTATCTAGATGAGGTTTTACTTTGGCAATACAATTTCCACAATTAATGTTTGTCTTAAATTGAAGATTTTTATTTTCCATGATTATTCGACTTTATTTGTTCTTTCAAATTTCGCAAGATTTATTGTTTTATTCTTTGTGTTTTTATTTGTTGTTTTTATAATATTTACAGATGCTTTGCACAAAGTTACGTTGCTCATCGTGCTTGGTTGCTATAATTCTATTCTAATGACCGGTTTTCTTGTTGGCTTTTCATACTTTGTGTGCTGTTTTTCGGCTGATAACATACTGATATCGCGATCAGCAAAAAGGAAATAGCAATAAGTGTGATGTTCCAATTGATTTTATGCTGAGAAAGTGACATATGTTCTTCTTTAATTTTTCCATTTTAGTCGTAAACTGTTGCTTACTACACTGACACTGCTTAAAGCCATTGCTGCACCTGCTATCATGGGATTTAATAGAAAGCCATTAATAGGATACAAGATGCCTGCAGCTAGCGGAATACCTATCATATTGTATATGAAAGCCCAAAACAAATTTTGTTTGATGGTGGCTACGGTTTGTTTTGACAGGCGAATAGCTAGAGGAATTTTGCTCAGATCAGAGGAAATGATCGTCATTTTGGCAACATCCATTGCGATGTCACTTCCTTTACCCATAGCAATACTTACATCAGCAGTAGCCAATGCTGTACTGTCGTTTATTCCATCGCCAACCATAGCTACAGTTTTTCCCTGTTGCTGTAATTGCTTTACAAAAGCAGCCTTGTCCTGAGGTAACATCTCTGCTTGATAATGTTTTATTCCTGTTTTCTGAGCAATGGAGCTTGCTGTATCTTTGTTGTCACCTGTCAGCATGTAGAGTTCAATCCCCATGTCTTGTAGCTCTTTTATTGCGGTAACTGAAGTCTCTTTTATCTTATCGGAAATGGCAATAACGGCTAAAGTTTGCTTGCTGTTTGCAAACCAAACTACTGTATTAGATTGTTGTCCCCATTCCTGTCCATATCTCAAGAGTTCGACCGCTATATTGATCTTGTTTTCTGATAGAAGCTTCTCGTTACCTATATAATAGTGTTCGTTATTGTAAATTACTTTAACTCCCTTGCCGGTTATGCTTTCGAACGCTGATAGCGTTACACTTGATGTTTCTGATAAATATCTACTTACAGCGTCAGCTAAGGGGTGTTCCGATTTTCGCTCCATGCTTGCCAAGATATTCTGGGCACTGTTGTCGTTATCGAGCCATTCTATATGTGCAACTTCAGGCTTACCGGCTGTAATTGTACCGGTTTTGTCTAAAATAATAGCATTGACGTGTTTTGTCAGCTCTAAGCTTTCTGCATCTTTAATAAGGATACCATTTTCAGCACCTTTTCCCACCCCAACCATAATAGCTGTAGGTGTCGCTAGACCTAACGCGCATGGACATGCGATAACCAAAACGGTGATAGCTGCTAGCAAACCTTGGACCGAACTATGATTTCCCCCTAAGAAGAACCATAAGGCGAAGGTTATCAGTGCAATGATGATAACTAAAGGGACGAAAACACCTGCAATTCTATCAACCATCTTTTGCACAGGCGCTTTGCTGCCTTGTGCATCTTGTACCATTTTAATGATCTGGGCGAGCATCGTATCTTTTCCAATTTTAAGCGCTTTAAATTGGAAACTTCCTTTTTGATTTATTGTTCCTGAAAACACTTTGTCGTGTGCTTGCTTTAAGACCGGAACAGGCTCTCCACTCAACATGCTTTCATCCACATAAGAATTTCCCGATAGGACGACCCCGTCTACAGCGATTTTTTCTCCAGGTTTGACTTGAACAACATCATTTATTTTTACATCAGCAATGGGAATCTGCTTCTCTGTGCCATCGGGCTGGATAACTAATAGTGTTTTCGGCTGCAATCCCATTAATTTTTTGATAGCAGTGGAGGTATTTCCTTTCGCCTTTTCTTCGAGTAACTTTCCGAGCAAGATGAATGCAATAACGACGGAGGCAGCTTCGAAGTAAACATGTGCATGTATGCCCTTCTCATGCCAGAAATTAGCGAAAAAGATATTAAACACACTAAATAGATAAGCAATTCCAGTGCTTAACGCTACCAATGTGTCCATATTAGCAGAACGATGTTTTGTCTGTTTCCATGCATTAATAAAGAAATCTTTTCCTAACCAGAGGACAACTGGAGTTGAAAACGCCCACATAATCTCGTTTGCGTAAGGGACATTCATGAAAAACATTCCGATGATCACCACCGGGATAGATAGAAGAACGGCCCAAGTTGTATTCTTTTTTAACTTTTCGAACCTCTCAGCATGCATACTTTCCAAGGTTTGTTGCTGTTGAGATTCATCTTCAAGCAGTAAATCGTATCCGCCTTCCTGTATGACTTTCTGGATTTCAGCGGCACTGAGCATGTTGGGGAGGTACTCAACCGTTAAATTGCCTGTGGCAAAGTTCACCGATGCATCTATAATACCAGGTTCATATTTTACAATGTTTTCCGCACTGCTGGCACAAGAAGCACAGCTCATGCCTAATACAGGATAATTTTTTTTTATAGTCGGAACAGTATAGCCCAGATTTCGAATGGAATAAATTGCTTTTTCTACTGTTTCTTGATTGTTCGTTTGTATAACTGCTCGTTTATTGTTGAGTTCTACATGATGCTGTTTTATTCCCTCAACCTGAGATAGTCCTCTGTCAATAATCGTTGCACAGTGTTCACTTTCCACATTCTCAAGCGGAATATATATCGTCGTATTTTCGTTATTTGTAGCCATAATGTTTTATCGAAAATGTCTATTCTTGATAATTTAAAACGTTCGCCACTCTCGCTTTTTCAATAAACTAGCGAGGATATTATTGGAACGATTTGTTTTTTCCTTATGTTACAAATTTCTAGATAAAAGGTGTTTAAGGGGTTACACTATTATGGGATTGATTTGTAAGATTTACACTTCGTCTAAAGGCTTTCTTTTTTCGTTACGTATTTGTTTGAAATGGCTAGGGGTAAGGCCCGTCACTTTTTTGAATTGGTTACTTAAATACGCAACACTCGAATAGTTTAAACGATTCGCTATTTCACTTAAAGATAGCTCATCGTATACCAAAAGCTCCTTCACTTTCTCTATTTTTTGTGCAATGAAATATTTTTCGATTGTTTTGCCCTCTATTTCAGAGAAAAGGTTCGAAAGATAATTATAGTCGTGATTGAGGGTTTGGCTTAATAGATCGGAAAGATTTGTTTTGACCTCGTTATCCTGATAATGTACGAGTTCAATAATAACATTTTTAATTTTTTCTATAAGCCGACTTTTTTTATCGTCTATAAGTTCAAAACCGAAAGGATTCAGCGCTCGTTCTATCGTATCTATTTGTGTTTTTGTTAAATCGTCTTTAAATTCAACGGCTCCTAATTCTATCTTCTTTGTATCTAAGTGTAGTCTGTTTAGTTCATTCTGTACAACCATTATACAGCGATTGCAAACCATGTTTTTGATGAATAATGTCCTCATATGTCGGGTTTACTAGATGTATTTAGTATTATTTTGTTTCCTGATTAAAACCAACTGCAAATTTATGTTTAACAGCCCATTTTTCCAGTTGTCTCCAAATAGGGATTAGGTCTTTGGCGATTGCTGTTAGTTCATAATCCACACGTGATGGTATTTCTGCATACACCGTTCTTTTGATTAATCCTTCTTTTTCAAGTTCCTTCAGTTGCAACGTTAACATTCTTTCCGTTATTCCTTCGATTTGCTGTCTTATTTCACCAAATCTAAGTTTGCCGTTTTCGAGTTTTCCTAATATAAGTAATTTCCAGCGACCACCAATTTTACAAACAGCGTAGGCTAGATCACATGTGATGATGTATTTCTCATTTTGCATGTTTGTTGAATTCTCTTTTCTCTTTCCCATTCTCAAACTATTCTTGAAAGCTCAGTTTTGGCTTGTTATTGTTTGGTAACAAATCTAAGAAAGAATTCTTTCCGTTTTTTAGTACAGCTGTTGATTCGTTGAAAAGGTTTAGAAAATGGTACGTTAAAAATAGCACATACAAAAATGTCTGTATCGCACATTCGGTTGTTTATCAGTGATAAATAGTAGTTTTCGTATAGCTTTGTAAAGTAAATTGATGCGATATGGTAAAGGAGATATGGCATTGTTATGATATTCGATAAGATATGAAATTAACAGAAAAGGTAAAAAATGTAAATGCCCATGTTCAGCAGATCAAAGTGTTTGGGGCTAGCGACTCTGTCGACGCAGCGCGTAAAGGCTATGAATATATGGCAGGACAGCTTAGTGGGACGAAAACTAAGATTCGTGTTATTGAAGAGTTCGATATACCTGCGGCAAACCATCAAATAGCGGTTCGGCTTTACCGCCCGGAAGGATTGGAAACTCGAAATTCAGCAGCAATTATTTATGTTCATGGGGGATGGTTTATGTCTGGAGGCCTGGAAACTCATGATGCCATTGCCCGTAAGTTGGCAGATGCGACAAAGGCAGTCACGATACTGGTTGATTATCGGCTTGCTCCTGAATATCCTTTCCCGGCAGGCATTGAAGATATTTTGGTTGTAACGGGGTGGTTGTTGGAGCATGCGCAAAGATTACATATTGATGGGAATCAGGTCGGTATAGTGGGAGATAGTGCGGGTGCAGCTTTAGCATTGGCTGTTGCCATGAAAATGAAAGAGCAATTAAAGTTTCAGGTATTGATTTATCCTGCTACCGATAATAAGTTGAATACAGTATCGTGGATGAAATATGCTGACGGCCCAATTTTAAGTAAAGCCAGTGGTATAGAAGCTTGGTCCATGTATTTGTCTGATGACAGCAATAACATAGATCCACGGGCTGTACCGATTTTAAACGATGTTTTTGAAGATATCTCGCCTGTATTGGTATTGTTAGCTGAGCATGATCCATTGCATGACGAGGGGAAGTTACTAGCGGAAAAAATTGCCAATGCAGGAGCGATAGTGGAAGTTGTTGATTACGCTGAAATGATTCACGGATTTATGCATATGGGGGCTGCTTTTAAAGAAGTAGAAGATGCGACAGCTCGAATAGCCTTATTCATCGGAAATTGTTTGGATCTGTGAACTGAGAAGTAGATGTTTTCGTAGGATCGATTTGTTTGAAAGAAAATAGAATTGTCTTTTTTGTTTGCAGAAAATTAACCGCCTGATAATCTTGACTTCATATGAAAATGCTTTATTTATAGAGTTTAATTTAATTCTGTTTAATAAAAATAAATACATATGAAATGTTCTCTATTGCAACATACAGATAGAAATGAAAATAAGTTGTGCATTTCGTATGATCTTTAAAAAACAAACCGAGTGAAACGAGCTCATTTATTCCAATGAAATCTAACACTCATAAATAATAATTTACATATGAAATCAGTTATTTATTTTTTCCAACGGATTGTCTTCAGGATGTTTTTAACACAGTTTAGTTCTTTCTATTCTCCATTGAGATTTCATAAAAATTAGGAACTTTCAGTTGTATGAAGATTTTTGTATCTTTTCCTAAAATATAGGTCATTAAAAATCAATGCTTTTAACTAAAGAAGCCTTTGGTGAAGATTTCATATGGGGGGTGTCTACGGCTGCCTATCAAATAGAAGGTGCTCATAATCAAGATGGGAAAGGTCCTTCGATTTGGGATGTCTTTGTCCAGAAAAAAAATAGAATATTTCAAAACCATCACGGCGAGATCGCTTGTGATTTCTATAATAATTATTTGGATGATTTGTATTTAATGCGAAGCTTAAATATAGGTCATTATCGTTTTTCGATTTCATGGAGCAGGATATTGCCAAATGGGATTGGGCATGTAAATCAAGCTGGAATAGATTTTTATAATAGATTAATAGACTTATCGCTAGAATTGGGGATAACTCCTTGGATTACTCTTTATCATTGGGATCTTCCACATGCGCTTGAGGTAAAGGGAGGATGGGTAAACCGGGATAGTAAAGATTGGTTTCGCGAATATGTTTCAGTTTGTGTCAAGTATTTTGGTGATCGCGTCAATAATTGGATGGTGTTAAATGAACCTACAGTATTTACGGCTGCAGGTTACTTTTTTGGTGTCCATGCACCTGGGCGAAAAGGAGTAGATAATTTTTTAGCAGCAGCCCATCATGCAGCATTATCGCAAGCTTCAGGTGCTCGTGTTATTAAGTCTCTACAACGTGATAGTCGGGTAGGGACAACATTTTCCTGCTCGCATGTGGAGCCGTTTAGCTTGCGTGAGAAGGATGTTATTGCTGCTAGAAAAGCAGATACTCTGCTGAATAGATTTTTCATAGAACCTCTACTAGGATTGGGGTATCCAACAGGGGAAATTAAAGTGCTTAATCGAATTGAAAAATATATAAAGCAGCAAGATGAAAAAGACTTAGCATTTGATATGGACTTTATCGGTATCCAGAACTACACCCGGGAAGTTATACGGTATTCTATGTTCGTACCTTTCCTACAAGCAAAAATAGTGAGTGCGAAGGAGCGAAATGTAGAATTAACGGCTATGAATTGGGAAGTATATCCCGAATCAATCTATCACATGTTAAAAAAATACAGTGAATATGCGAATATTCCACCTTTAATTATTACCGAAAATGGAGCGGCTTTTGCTGATGAAGTAGAAAATGATGAGGTTGATGATCTCAAAAGACTGAAGTATTTGCAAGGAGCTATTGAACAAGTTTTTCGTGCAAAGCACGATGGTGTAAACGTTTTAGGGTATTTTGTCTGGACTTTTCTCGACAACTTTGAATGGGCGGAGGGGTATCATCCTAGATTTGGCTTGGTACATGTTGATTTTAAAACCCAACGCCGTATTGTAAAATCATCGGGACGGTGGTATGCGCAATTTTTGCAGGAATACAAATGAGGGAAAAGCTAGCTAGAAAAAGCTGTTAATAACCAGTGTCCATAGACCCGTGGTAAAAAAGCCAACTACAATACTCATGCCGATGGTAAGATTGATGAGTTTATCATTTAAATGGAATTGTTCGGCAATTATGGATGCTGTAATTACAGTAGGCATACTAGCTTCGAAAATACTAATTCGTGCAGTATTCGCTTCGATATCCAACACCAAGGCTGCAATTAATACGAGTAACGGTGCTAATAAGAGCTTGTAAAGTAAGATAGTCGATATTTGGGATACTCTTTCCTTCCAACCCTTGATATTGAGTTGCAAGCCTAACGAAAATAGGGCTAAAGGGCCTACGGTAGCTGTTAGTTTGTCGAAGAAAGGCTCGGCTTTCGTCATATCGAATAGTGATGAGAGTACGATGGCAAGTATACAGGCTATAGCCGGTGGGAAACTCACAAATCGCTTCAATACTACTTTTAGAGTTAACGGCGATTTTGAACCTTTGTTTCCTTTTAGCGCACTTATCACACCAATAGTAGAAAGAAGCAAAAACATACTTTGGTCACACAGTATCGCAATGCCGAGGTCTTGTTCACTGTAGTAAGCAATGATTAAGGGGAAGCCTATGAAAGAAGTATTGCTGTAAGCACTTGCAATTTCCAAACTACTCCTTGTTCTTCTATTGTATTTTTTGTATTTACTATAACAGTACATAAAAATATAAGCACCTATCATGACTAATAGCGACGATAGTGCAGGGAATATTAAGCCCTTAGACAAGCTAAGTTGCGGTATGTATTTAAAAGATACCGCTGGCAGTGCAATATATAGAATGAAAACATTAATTCCTTTGTAAGCTTCTTTTGCAATAAGTCCATAGTATTTAAAGAGGATACCTGCTAGTGTACAAAAAATAATGAGGGCGACATTTACCATTGTTATCGTTTTTTCAGTAGGCAAAATTATCGACCGATATGATGCATGTTGATGTATAAAATTGATATTTATATGTATTTTTAGGTTATTTTCTAAATAAAACAAGATGGTAAGGTTTAAACAGTTTGAGGTGATGGGGATTATGGAGTTTGAAAAAGAGTTTTTTGATCTGCCAGAACATGGTCAAAACTACTTTGAACTGATGTATATTTTGGAGGGAGGCGGTGTTCATAGTTTAAATGATCGCAAGCTATCTTATGGAAAAGGCAGTCTTTTTTTAGTTTCTCCTATGGATCATCATATTTTTACCATCTTAGAGAAAACAAGCTTCTTTGCTATTAAGTTTACGGAATCTTATTTTGAATTTTGGGAGCGGCGTGGATTTCAGGGAATTTCAACATATATGGAGAGGATTTTGACTGACAGGTCAATCCGCGAAACTTCTATAGAATTTTCTCTCCAATCAAAGCAAGCACTTATGCGAATTGTTGAAAATATTAAAGAATATCAGCCACGGGAGGATGTTCCAACGTCATTGTTTGTATGGCAGCAATTTCTTTCGATTTTTGCTCTTGTTATAGAAAAAAAAGGGTATGCAATGGAGGGGCTTTCGATGACACCAGTGGGATCACAGGAATTGTTATCTTATATTCACCGTAATATCTATCATCCAGAAAGGCTTCGTACAAAAGAGATGGCTAAGATATTTAATAGAGCTGAAAGCTATTTTAGTCTTTATTTTAAAAGAAACTTTGACATGGGGTTGAAACAATATATAGACGCAGTTCGATTTCCGTTGATAAGGAGACGCATAGAATCCAAAAATTTTACGATGAAAGAAATTGCAAAGGAATTTGGTTTCACTGACGCGAGCCATCTTTTTGTTTTTTATAATAGGATGATACAGGCTGATAAAGCTGGACATATTAGAAATTTATCGTAGTTTAGGTAGGTATTTTTATGTTACATTAATCTGGTATTTATGGAAAATAATCCAATTACATTTCAATTTATCTCGGAGCCTTCAGATGTGAACTATGGTGGGAATGTGCATGGAGGGAGTGTGATGAAGTGGATTGATCAAGCAGGTTATGCTTGCGCGAGTACCTGGAGCGGAAATTATTCAGTGACTGTGTATGTTGGAGGAATTCGTTTTTATCAACCCATTAAAATCGGTGAAATTGTTAAAGTAGAAGCTCATGTGATTTATACCGGTTCAACAAGTATGCATATTTCCATAAATGTGTTTTCGAGAAATTTGAAGACTCCAGATTTTATAAAAAAAACACATTGCATTATCGTTTTTGTTGCTGTAGATGAAAATGGCAAAGCTGTGCCTGTTCCTTTGTGGGTTCCCTCAACGGAGGAAGAAAGGCAACAGGAACAATATGCGAAGCGCTTGATGTCGTTGCGCAAACAAATAGAGGAGGAGATGAAGCCCTTTTTATGATTTTGATTATCAGATATTTTCTATTAAAATTGTAACTTTATTTGCTATAAAAAAAACTATTATCCATATAAACCGATGTTAGTTATACGGCAACTTTGATAAGTTTACAAGAAAAGAGATTGAGAAGTACTTCATTTTATTTTGAGCTGTATGTTTCATCATTTGTAATGACTAGGTTGGTTTTGATATCGTCTATTTTTATGAATTTTATTTGAATAGGTAATGAAAGAAAATGAAAAAGAATTTCGCCCTGCACTACAAAAGTTAAGGGTATTTCTGATGACATCCATGTGTGCATGGAATCTTATTGTTATCACTTGGATTGGATATTACCTCAAGAATCCGTCTAAACAAAATTTTTTTTATGGCATGGGGATGCTGTCCGTTGTATACATCATTGTGCCAACGACATTGGTTTTTCATCGGCGATTTTTATTCTTGTATATCCAGACCCAAATACGTTACAGAAGACTTCTTAATTTATTTTAAAGATTTATTTTAGACGAGGACTATTACCTCGCCTAAAATAATCTACTAAGTGTTTTTTGCAAGTCGTATATGTGCGAAGTGATGCGCACAATGCCACGCATATATGCCTACACTTATATCGGGAGGTTTAGGATATATTTTTTTAATTTGTTTGATTACTTCTATAAAGTGGAATCCATTTCAGATCTTGAATTAGATGCTTTGCCTTTTCGAAAACTTCGCCATTAATCTTTTGCATCCTTTTCTAGTTTTTCAATTTTCTCAGCCATTTGATTGAGTAATTTGAGGTGTGCTACCTGAGAGTCGAATAATTGTTTAATTTGTTCTTCCTGGAGCATGTCGATTTTTTGATGAAGACTTCGGATTTCTAATTCTGCTTTTAAGTTCACTAAATAGTCGTTTTCTCCGCGTTGCCTATCTTTTTCTTCCTGACGATTTTGACTCATCATAATAATTGGAGCTTGTAAGGCTGCAATGCAAGACAACACTAAATTCATTAAGATAAAAGGATAGGGGTCGAATTGATCCTGTTTTGCAACGAAGCTGTTGTACACTATCCACAACGCTAAAAGAACGGTAAATATGATAATGAACTTCCAACTGCCTCCAAATCGCGCTACTTTATCGGAGACCTGTTGTCCTGGGGTTAATATTTCAGCAGGAGGATTCAATAAATTATTGACGATTAACTTTTCTTCTTCTAAGGTTTTTTGAACAATTTCATGAAGCTTTCGAATATGTTCGTCACTTTGTTGAACCATTTCATTTATCTCATTATTGTCAAATTGGTTGTCGTTCATAATAGAGTGGAGTTAAGTGTATGAGTAAATATAATGAATTATTTTTGCAATAAAGTCCTATTCATTTGGTAATAATATCTAAAATAAATAACTTAAATTGTATTTTTGTATCATAAAAATAATAGATATGCGCTGGAATTTGGAATGGCTGAGGACTTTTAAAGCGATATATGAAACGGGGACGCTCTCTGCGGCTGCTCAGGAGCTATTTATTTCGCAACCGGGTGTTAGTTTGCACCTAAATTCGCTAGAGGGATTTACGGGGTATAAACTTTTTGACCGTTCGGCAAGAAAAATGGTACCGACAGAAAAAGGGAAAATTCTTTATAATTTTATTTTCGATCCGTTAAAAAAGTTGGAAAGTGGCGAACAGCATTTTCAGCGACGTTCTAATGAAGAACGGTCTACTGTTAGCGTCGGGATGTGTTTCGAGACTTTCCAATATACATTGGAAGAGCATATTAGGGAATTGCCTTTTAATTTGATTATCAAATTCGGCGATTATCCGAAGATGCAACAAGATTTAGACAATGGCTTACTGGATTTAATTGTCACGCCACAAAAAGGGGCGCAGCAAAATTTGCAATATGTGCCGTTCTCTAAGGAACGAGTAGTATTGATCGCGGGAAACGAAACGAAGGTTACGGAATTGAAGACTTTATTAGGAGAAGGTAGATTTCAAGAGGCTATACATGTATTAAAGAACGAATTATGGTATAGTACGGCGGCGGATATGGAGCATCTTAGAAATTTTTGGATCAAGCATTTTGGACAACATCCCGATTTTAGTCCCAATTACATAGTGCCTAATATCAGTTCTATTATTCGTTGTTTAAGTAATGGAAAAGGGTTTTCGGTTGTTCCGGATTTTCTTTGCAGGGATGCAATTGCGGCAGGTGATATTCAATTGGTCTGGGAAGGAAATGTGCCTTTAGAGAACACACTGTATTTCGGAACGAGAAAAAAAACGATATATGATAAAGAAATCCAGCGTCTGCAACTGCTTTTTAAAGCGAAGTGGGATGTAGAAGATGCAAGATAACCGGAGTGATATACCGAATGAAACCTCTAGATTTGTAGGGGAGTATATTTACATTATGGAAAAAGAAAGAGGTATGCGTTTGTCACTTAGAATAGAGGAAATTTCCTTTACTGTGGCTTCATTATATGGATTGGCTATTTACAATTTAGGTTTGCCTTTCTGGAGTCTTGTACTACTTTTTTTTACTCCTGACATTTCTATGTTGGGGTACTTGGTAAATCCGAAAATTGGGGCCTATGTATACAATCTTTTTCATCATCGTGCTATAGCAGTTGGGCTAATTTCCTTGGGATATTTTGCGCAGTTCGATGTTTTAATTTTTGCAGGCATTGTGGTATTTGGACACGCCTCTTTTGATCGTATCTTTGGTTACGGACTGAAGTTCTCAGATGATTTTAGGCACACAAGCTTAGGTTGGATAGGCAAAAATAAAGCGAAATGAATATGATAAACTAGCCCAACATATTGCAATCTATGACGAGATGCTATATGTTGTTCGCTAGCTCGTATGTCAATGGCTAGATTTTTTTGATTTTAATATTTTGAAAAGAAACACCTCTTGACCAATCTTGAAGGGCAATTTTACCTGAACTATGCTTACCAAATTCAGGATAATCTTTAAAATTACTACTCCTTACAAGTTGTTGCCATTTTTGCGATTTGAAGTCCATTTCTGCTGTTTCTTCCCCATTTAGATAGAAGTTAACCTTGCCCTCTTTTTGTATAATACGAGAAAGATTCCATTGCCCTTTGCTTTTTGTGTTGACAAAGTTTTTCTGAGGTGAAAAAGTGTATAAACAACCTGAACGTTTAAGAGGTTTGTCAAAATCCGGATGTGTATCTTCTAATAGTTGATATTCTGGGCCAGAATGGTAAGTTGCATCGATGTCAGGCCGTTCTATCACATTAATAAATACGCCGCTATTTCCTTCACTTTCAAGTTTCCATTCAAATGAAAGTTCATAATTTTCGAATTCTTCGTTTGTTACTAGATCACCCTTTTTTGCATCGCTGTTAGGATTGCAGTACAATGTTCCATTTTTAACTAGCCAAGAAGAAGGTCCTTCTCCTTGATTATAGATATGCCAGTTTTTTAGCGTCTTTCCGTCAAATAATAGTTGCCATCCTTCATTTTTTTCTTTGTCTGTTAATGTATTGGGAACCGTTTCTTTCTCCTTACAAGATGTTGTCAAAAGACAAAAAAACAGAGCTAACATAATCAAAACAAAATACGTTGAACTTATGAAGCTGAAAGTTGGAAATTTATAAGCGGTAGTTTTCATTATGTCTATGGTATTTTAGTTACTTTCTAATGTAGCAGAATATTTCCATAAGTAAAAATAGAAAAAGATAGACAGTAAAAAGCGATGTGATCTGAAAATTGACCAAATAGTAAACCGGAGCGTCTTTGTTTGGGATAATACAATGGCTATGTTTTGTTCCAAATAAGATAAGAATCGTATTTATTGACGGATTAATATTTGATAGTTATCGTTCAAAAAAATGAATTATTCAATTTTTTTAAAAAAAATAATAGTAGGTGTAGCGTAGCTTATTGTATTGCGTTTTAATAAGTACAATCAACTATTAAATTATGAAAATAACAGAGAAGTTAGCATTATTTTTTCTTTTAGTTTGCCTTATGGCGTCGTGTGATAGAATTGAAACCAATAGTCTTTATAAGGTAACAGTTCCCGTTTTTGAACCGATGTCCAATTTTCGGCTAGAAGAAGATGAGATGGTTGTTTTTCCGCAGCCTTTAGAAAAAACGGGTAAAATTTACCTTTACCAAAATTTTTTATTTATTAATGAACCTTTGAAAGGTGTGCACATATACAACAATGCTAATCCTTCAAGTCCAGTAGCGTTATCATTTTTGAACGTTCCTGGTAATGTAGATATGGCTATTAACGATGGTATGTTATATGTTGATAGTTATATGGATTTATTAACTTTTGATATTCATAATCCTGAAAGACCTGTTTTGGTGGATCGGAAGGAGAATGTTTTTAAGCTTATTAACTCCAATCTTGAAGTATTCTACGCTGGAGGGCTAGATGGTGTGCTGACAGGGTATAAAGATACGTTGGTAAGTTATGAGGATTACAAGGAATATTCACCCTATATCAAAAAAGACACGGAGATAATTTATTACGATAGTAACTCGTCTTACGGTCAGGGAGGTTCTATGGCTAGGTTTACGTTGGCGAAAAATCATCTTTACGCAGTAGATTTTATGCAGCTTCATCTTTTCAATGTTAGTGAAAAAAGTGCTCCTGTTTTTGTGAAAGACATTTCGCTAGGTTGGGGGATAGAAACGATCTTTCCATATAAAGAAAATTTATTTGTAGGATCAAATACAGGTATGTTCATTTTTGACATTCTACAACCGGAGACCCCTCAACTAATTTCGCAGTATCGCCATATTCGAGCATGCGATCCCGTTGTAGTTAATGATGATTATGCTTTTGTTACGTTGCGTACTGGTGCTTTATGTGGAGGTTCTCAAAATCTATTAGAAGTTATTGATATTACAGATCTTCGAAAACCACAGTTGGTGAAATCTTACGAAATGCAAAATCCTCATGGTTTGGGATTGGCTGATAAGGTACTTTATTTAGCTGAGGGAGAATTTGGGCTGAAAAGCTTTCAAATATCAGATGTCAATAATATAACAACCGGTATGTTGCAACATTTAAAGGATAAGCATGCAACAGATGTTATTGTAGGTCCTAAATCTTTGGTGGTAATTGGAGAAGAAGGCGTTTGTCAATACGATTATTCCTCTCCGTCGGCATTGAAATTATTAAGTTGTGTCTCTGTGGGACAATCCAATTAAAAGTAAGTTGATATTATTGAGCTGAATTACCCTGAGCAGGTTGGTCTGGAAAAAATAAGCCGTTTTGCATTTTTTTAATATGCTCGTATAAAGATTTCACCTGCTTGCTGTCAACCATATCGATCTCTCTTTACAGAAAACCTTATACTGATGAAAAAAATATTGTACGTCATTTTTACTCTCGTTTATATGGGAATATCCCAGGCACAAACCACTAAATTTACCAATCATAATGAAATAGGTGTAATTACCTATGGGCCAGTTTTTTTAGAGTCAGGATTAGCAATCCGTAGCTTTAACGGTATACATGTAGGTGATCATTATGCAACGGGTGTAACTATTGAGGTTAGTCGTTTCCCAGTTAATGAAGATCGGAAATTTTGGTCAGTTCCTTTATCAGCGAAGGGACGTTACTACTTCAATCCCAAACGTAGAATTTCTATTTTTTCTGATTTAGATATAGGATACAATTTTACTTTTTTGAACGGAAAGAATAAAATAGAAAATGAAATGTACCGCTATCGTGGAGGATTGTTCGTTAATCCTCAGCTTGGATTACGCTTGAAATCACCCCATAGAGATCACTTTTGGACGTTGAGCCTTGGATATCGATTTCAACAGTTTAGAGAAACGCATTTTTCAAATTATACATACACAGCCGAGAAACAGGGGCCAATCGCTGACGATAATAGGCTGGAGGGATATGATTACAGGCAAGATAATAAGTACCTTCTACACCGTGTAGCTATCATGTTTGGCTTTGGTTTTTAGGGATGTGCAATGTATTTTCTTAGAAAGGATGCCATTGCACAGAAAAAAAGGATAATTGTTTAATAGTCAGTTAATAGTAAGTTTTTTGATTTTTTATCATTTGTGTTGCTAAAAAATATAGTATATTTGTGGCGACAGTGATTCAAAGTCAACTTAAAGCCGTTAAAAGATTATTTTAATTTGCGATTATGTTTACCATAAATCAAAATGGGACAGTATACTCAGTCCCAACAGTAGAGGAAGTTTCAGTCAAAGGTGTTTTAGTAAAAACGAATCCAGAACTTGGAGAGTATGTATGTGTGCCTAATGATCAAGTTATTGTCGTATATAGAGATAATCAATATTTAGATATTCACGGCAATAGATTGAATTGGTTTGATGATGTTGAGAAGCTTTTTCGGGAGCACGCGCAGAAGTAAGTGTATTTTTCAGTAGGAGACTTAAAGACTGTCCATCACAAAAAAATGTAATGGACAGTTTTTGTTTTTCAAGCTATAATCGAGTTCCTGCTTTATAAAATAGTTCGGCTAGTGCTTTCTGATAAGCAGCTATTAGACTTTCTCTTTTCATTTGCATATCGATAAGCTTACTCTCCCGACTATTGATGATGAATAACGTAGTTTCCCCTAGATCAAATTTTTGTAATTCACCACGTAGTAGTATCTCCTGATTGCTTATATTTTCGATTTGTAATTCGATTTGCTTGCTGTAAGCAGTAAGATCATTGTATTTTGTGGTTACGTCATTTTGTATCTTTCTACTGGCAATAAGTTGCTCGTAGCGAAGTTCTTCCTGTTTAAATCGTACTTCTTTGAGTTTACCTCGTTCGGCTCTCAGAAATATTGGAAATATAAATTCGAAACCAAGTTTATAGTTGCTCCAATTGAAGTCATAATAAGCCGGAATAGATTCGCTAAAATTGCGTCGACTGGAAATTAGCGTTCCCGAAAGATTCATTTTAGGTTTTAGCATTTCCTTTCTATATTGCTCTTCTATTGATAATTGTTGATCTTTACTCTCCAATTTCAGAAGCTCTGGATGTTGGTCTTGAGCTTGTTCCAATAACTCTAGTAAAAGATGGCTATCTGGAATTAGTTTCTGTTGATCGACCTGATGTGGGATAGCATGATCTGGCAATTCTACGGGAGTTTGTTGTTCGTTCCATAAGTGATTGGATAATACTAATTTCGCATTCTTTAGTTCGATTTCATACTTCGCCAATTCCATTTTTCGCTCTTTTACTGTTATAGCGGCTTCAATAGAGTCGATAACAGGCTTGTCTCCTAATTCAGTTTGCTCACTAATTGCTCTGAATCGGGTTTCGGCTAGCTCTACACCTTCATTTAGTAAATAATATTGACGATAAGCGTAGTACCAGTTCCAATAGTCTGATACCGCTTGAAACCATATAGCATTGATTTGTTTAACTTGTTCGGCTTCTGCATAATGTAGCATTGCTTTGGCCTGCCAAAGCGTATTTCGACGGCTATCGATAAACATTCCTTGACCTAAAGGAATACTTAATCCTACGGCCGATAAACCTGCATTATTGGTCCTCGATTGTGGATTTGTATAGGTTCCGACATTACGATCATAGGCAACTTTTAAGTCTGCACCCGCAAGCCAAAGCGGTACTTTAAGTTCGCTATTCCATTGATTGTAATAACTTGTTTCTCCAAAATGTTTATTTTGGAATGAGCTAGACAGTGTTGGGTCAAATTTTCCCAACGCCTGTGCAATTTGAACTTTTGCAGTTTCGCTTAGAAGTTCAGTCTGTTTGACAACAGGGTGATTAGCCAAGAGTAAGTCTTCGAGGTCTTCTATGGTGAAGGTTGTCTGTGGTGCTATTTGTTTCTTTTCCTGGGCAATACTCGTTATTGAAAAATTTAAAAGTAGCCAAGCCATAAGAAAAAAGCAGGGTCTCATCATGATATAGCTTTTATTTTAAAGTTTCCTCTTTAGGTTCTCGCTCTAAACTAGGAGGGAAACCATTTAATTGACGCCATATTTCATACCATAATGGTACAGAATTTAGAACAACTCTACCATACACTCCGGAACCTAGCCGTAATTGTACTGGCCACGGTTCATCTCCCTCAGGAACGGGATCGGCAGGTCTCACCAATAAACGATATTGGCCATTCTGACTGCTTACTTTATCGATTACTGTCACTTTACCGGCAAAAGTACCTACTGCTACAGAGGGCCATCCTGAGAATTGGACAGAAGGCCATCCTTCGAATTGTAAACGTGTATCGCTTTCGTCCAAAATTAGAGGGACATCTATTGCATTGACGTATAATTCGGCTGCTAACAATGGCTTTTTTGGTTGCAATGTAGCCACAGATTCGCCGTCTTTTATGTTTTCACCTATACCAGCTTTTAGCGTTTTTACAATATATCCGTCTTGAGGTGCACGAACAACGTATAAGCCTCGACGTATATCAATGTTCGTAATTTCATTGCGTAATTTCGCAATATCACCTTGTGCTGACGCTTTGGTAGATAATGCGGATCCTAAATCAGATTGTGCTTTAGCTAGGGATTCTTGATATTTAGCCTTGATATTATCCAACTCTATAGATGCATTTACTAACGCTTGTCTAGAGTTTGTGAGTTTATTTTCTGCACTCACAACTTTTGCGCGGTCGTTTTGCAAGTTTAACCGTCTTGTCTCGATGTCTGTTAATGAAAAGAGGCCATCTTTATATCCTTGTTCGTACCGTGTCAAACGTGCCACACTCGTTTCATACAGGCTCTGTGTAGCTAGTAAATCTGCGCTATCAATTTTAACGACGTTTTGCGATTGAAGGACTTTATTTTGAGCAGACTCGAGTTGGTAATGTAATCCACTACCAAGTGCATTAATTTGTGCCTCCGTTGCTTTCATTTTTTGTAGTGCAGCGTCTTCACTACTGCGTTTGGCGTCCAATTGTTCTTGAAGACGTAAAGGTAACTCCGGATCAAAATAAGATTGAGAAATTTCAGAGATGACGAGTATCGTATCGCCTCTTTTGACCTCATCTCCTTCACGGACAGCCCATCGTTCGATTCGGCCACCTATTTGATTCTGTATTGTCTGCGGGCGATCCTCGGGGCGTAAAGCGGTGACAATACCCTTTCCAGGGATGGTTTGACGCCAAGGTAAAAATAAGATAAAGATAAAGATCACTGCTGCAATCATAAGAAGACGACCCAAAACAATAGAACCACGTTCTTTCAATAATTTTTCGCGTCCCTCTACCGAAAGATCCTCCCATGTAAGCATTTTCTCGGTTGTATGTCTATTATCCGCCATATGGAGTTGCGCCCTCCTCTAACGCTAGATCTGTTACTGTTCCTAATTTGACACTTCCGGTTAGCATATCGAATATAGTGCTGAGATTCGTTAATAGCTTTTCAATCGCATACCCTATCTGGACAATGACAACTTCCGCTGCTACAAACTGGCCGAAAGTCATTTGACGTTCCACAACGAAATAAGATCCTAATAGGAGCATTGCCCCAAAAAGTAGTGTACGTATTACTACTGAACCGGCAAAAAAACGTTTTAAAATCTTAAAATGTTGGTTTCTTGAAGTTAAATATTGACTACTGATACGATCAGTATGCTTAATGACTTCCTGCATTTTACGCTCATCATTTCGGAATTCTTCAATATTCTCTGCTACACTTTCCAAATAAGCTACTGTTTCATATTTGTGTTCTGATTCTTGGATACTCGTTTTCATACCCTGTCTGTAGTATAAAACTACTATAAATGCAATGGCGATAATAACCACTAATCCAAACGTTAAAAAAACAGGATGATAGAAAGAAAGTAGAATGACACTAAAAAAGATAGTGACTACTGCTGCAATAATGTCAATGAGTAATTTTATAAGTCCTTTCTGGATGATAATAACATCGAAAAATCGGTTTACTAACTCTACTAAGTTTTCTCCTTTTAATTCGCTGCGCTTAATGCGTGGTAAACGGTAGGCAAATTCAACTGCCGATTTTAGGAAAATCTTCTGTTCCAAGTATTCTACTAAGCTGAGTTGCCCTATTAAAAGAAATCCGGCAATAATTACTCCGAAAATAACAAAGGCGATGAGTATATAGGTGGAACTATACATGGCTCCGTTGCTCAGTAGGTTAAATATCGCTGTAATACCGACAGGGATCGTCAAACTGAACACGCCAATTACAATGGCGTACAGAAAGATGTAGTTAATGGTTTTACGCTCAGGATGTAAAAGTTTGACTAAGCGTTGCAAGGGCGTAGGTCCGCCTTGTTTTTGCGTCATAAATTAAAAGTAAATGTGATAAAAAAGGGTGTAGTGAACTAGACCATAAACAAAATAATGCTTTAAACAACTATGTTGTCTGGAGGCGGGGAGGGAATGATCTCCTGGTGTTCTTCTATAGAAAATATGCGGTATTTGTTCCGAATGAGCTTTTTATAACGTTCAACAGGTGTTATATTATGATCTGTGAATGTGATTAAGCAAACGAGTTTTCCATATCGTTTGTCAATTTCTTTATTTTCGTCCTTTTCTGACTCTTCGATGTCTAGTGTTACGTTGGAAACTAACTGGTGTTTTCCCGGAAACAGGCTGAATAAAAGCCCTCCCGTTTTCAATGCTAATAGCATTAAAAGGGAAATACTTATGAACTGAAGAAGATATTTGTTTCCGTTTCTTAACGTACCCAACATTTTGCAAAAATAACGATAACAATGATACAAAACTGTCAGCAAACTGTTAAGTCTTTGTGAAAAACGCATTTGTTTTTTTGATATGTCATAAAGATTTTACGTGTTAGGATTTTCGAGAGGGAATGAAATGAAGTTAATTATAACTTTACTCGTTATCTTGTTTCTTGGAGACTGTAGTTTTTAGTAAATTGGTCTTTTTAATATTACATCAGTAACAATGTCTGAAGAAATTGTTCGGTTAGAAGGTATCGAAAAAATATACCAAACTGGAGATACGAAAATTGTTGCCTTATCGAAGACAGATTTGTCTTTTCATACGCATAGATTAACATTGATTATGGGACCTTCTGGTAGTGGAAAAACCACACTGTTGTCGATTCTGGGCATGGTTATTTATCCAACCAATGGAAACATGTATTACAGAGGGAGAATTATAAATGGTTTAACGGAGAATCAATTGGCTTCGATTCGGTTGAAGGAGATAGGTTTTGTTTTTCAGCAATTCAATTTACTCGATCCGTTGAATGCCGTGGAGAATGTAATGCAACCATTATTGTTGCAAGGACTAAAAACAAGAATGGCCCGTGACATGGCTGTGAAGGCTTTGGATAATGTCGGATTGTTGAGTCGTGCACGGAGTTTACCAAAGGAGTTGAGCGGGGGGCAGAAGCAAAGAGTAGCTATTGCAAGATCATTAGTAACTAGCCCATCTATGATTTTATGTGATGAACCCACCGCATCTTTGGACGCTAAAAGTGCTGTAGCGATTATGAGTGACTTGCAAATGCTAGCTCGCGCTGGCAAAGCTGTTATCGTTGTAAGCCATGATTTAAGATTAAAAAAATATGCAGATCAGATTGTTTATGTGGAAGAAGGGATGGTATCGGACAAAATTAACGATGAAGACAAGACTAATTAGTAACTTTTTGTTTATCTGTTGTATAGCTTTTTTTTGTTTGAGCTGTAGGCAGGAAAAACGTCAAGTAGAGCAACAGGACGATCAGCATGCGTTCGATGATATAAAAACTGTGGTTTCGATTGGTAAGGTGACTCCGGAAGATGGCTGGGTGAGTTTATCAACCTCAATGACTGGAATTGTAGATCAGATTTTAGTTTCAGAAGGGGACTCCGTAATTGAAGGACAAGATTTGTTCATCTTGAAATCGGACGATATTCGCTTTGATGTCAACCAAGCTGAGGCACAATTGGAAGTCCTTAAAGCGCAGGTTCAGGCTTTTAATGAAGAGTTGGCTCGAGAGGAAGTTTTACTTGCTTCTTTGCAGAAGAAATTCAATACCTCTTATACTCTCTTTATGCATCAGGCAGAAACGAGAGAAAATATGGACGCTGATGAAAGTTCATTTCATCAGCAACGAAAGCGAGTTGGGGAGATAAGACAAGAAATTGTTAAAGGTGAAAAGCAAAAGCAAGAACAGTTGATTGTTGTGGAGAAAGCGAAGAGTAGCCAAAAAGAACTTATTGTCAAAGCTGCTCGCACGGGGGTGATCACAGAGCTACAATTGGCCGTGGGGCAATCTTTGTCTGGTTATACGGATGTGGGTAAGATTGCGGATGTGAATTCGCTACATATAGAGGCTGAAGTTGACGAATTATTTGCCGATCAAATTCAAGTGGGGCAAGCTGTTCGATTTTATAGAGTGGACACCAAAGATAGTATTGGACAAGGTGTAATTAACTACTTAAGTCCTACTTTAACCAATAAATCGATCCTGTACGAGAACGCAAATGAGGCTCAAGATCGTCGTGTGCGTAGAATTCATGTTAAACCCGAAAAGTCGAGTCATTTGTTGGTAAATGCGAAGCTGGAATGTATAATAGAAATTCGCTAATATGATTGGACTGGCATGGAAGTTTATTCGATTTGATCGAGCGAAGAGTGTTGGAATTGTAGCAGCTATTGTGATCAGCATTTTTTTGATTGGTCAACAGTTGAGTTTACTGTTTTTTTTGATGAATTTGATGGGAAATCTCATTAATAATGCGCCGGTCGGGGATAATGAAATCTGGGTTATCGAAGGGCAAAGTCAGAACATAAATGCTATAAATAGTATTGATCAACGACTGGTACAGGAGATTGCGAGTCTTCCCAACGTCGAGTGGACAAGTCCTGTCGTAATAACAAGTGGTCAAGCAACTTTTTTAGATGGAAAGACAGCTCCTGTGACATTGGTAGGGGCTGCAAGTCCTATGTTTCGGATGGGGCCAGTAAGTAATAGGATTCGTGAGGGCGAACTTAAAAACTTGATAGCACCTTTTGCTGTATCTGCAGAAATATACAACGCGAAAAATTGGGGAACGGATATTCGTTTGGGAAAATCAATCGAGATTAATGGCAAGAGTGCGCAGATAGGTCTCATCACAAATAATGCCCAGGCGTTCGGTGCAAGTCTCATGTATACGACTTTGGCAAATGCACGTCATTTTGGAAATGTTTCGCCAACAAAAGTAAGTATAGTTATTGTGCGATTGTCAAAGGAAAGCATGAAGGAACAGGTCATAGAACAGATCAATGCATTGTATCCTAATCTTCGCGCTTGGGATATACAACGACTGCGGGAATCTTCTATTAGAGAGATCTTGATTACATCGAATATGGGGATGAGTTTTGGTACTCTGGTTTTGTTTGCTATGGTGAGCGGTTTCTTCATTATTGGCCTCACACTCTATTCTGCAGCTTTAGATCGATTAAAAGATTACGGTACTTTAAAGGCTATTGGTGCGAAGGGAACATACGTAAGTCGGTTGATCGTGACTCAATCTTTTTTATTTGCTTTGATCGGTTACGGATTGGCTATGTTGTTGTTATGGGGTTTTAAATTAGGCGTTGCTAAAAGTGGTCTTGCTATAGATTTATCTTTGGGCTTCTCTTTGATGTTGTTGTTTTTATCCATTGTCATATCGGTGGGAGGGTCTCTTTTTGCGGTACGTAGAATATCCAAAGTTGAGCCAGCTTCAGTTTTTTAGTTATGATAAAGTTTCTATTTTACACGTTGTTCTTGCTCCCGTTAACAGCCTTTAGTCAGGCGATGTCCATTCAGGAGCTGTGGGAAAATCTTAAGGATAGCCGTGATTACCAGAGGACGACTTTGAAAATTGGCGTTAAACGCGAGGAGAATCGAACAAATCGTTTGACTAGGTTTCCAGTTATATATGGCGATTTAACCCATCAATATAACGCTATTATACCAACCACACCTGTTCCCGCTATTGCTTTTGATGCGAATGCGGCAGATGGTGCAATTATTCCACTTCGTTTTTCTACGAGATGGATTGCAAAATCGGCTGTACAAATGGAGTGGAAGATTTTTGACCCCATGCAGCGTGGTATTGAAGAAGAAGGTCGTCTAATGTTGGATAAAATAGAAACTAAAGGCAGAGAAGATGAACAACAACTGAAAAAAAATGCGACCTTGGCATATGCGGCATCGGTGCTAGCCAGCTTGCAATACCAGTCCGCTTTGAAAGACTGTTCGATTTACAATAATATCTTAAAAGTTACCGAGTTGCGCTTTAACGCCGGACGAGCCAGTGCACAGCAATATAGGATGGCGGAGCAAGAGATGGAACGTCGAAAGATTCGTGGTTATGAAGCCTATTCTGTTTTGGAAGAAAGTCATCTTGAGTTGCGTCGTTATGTCAACTTAGATACCATTTTTCAATTGTCTTCCGGGATAGAGGATATATTGACTTTTGTTTTGGATAAAGATGAAATAGATTTTGAAGGCCAAATAGCGTCGTTGGATTATAGGATTGCCACAATGCAAATTCAACAGATAAAAAGACAGTTATTACCCGAGATTACATTTAATGCGGCATATGGCACTCAATTTTTTAGTAACCAATTTGACCTCTTCAATCGGGAAAGATGGTATGGTAATAGCTTCGCCAATATAGCCGTGAAGATTCCTCTATCGGCCCATATTTTAAAATCTACTCCTTTGCGGGGCGCGATGTTGAATGCGCGTATTGCTAAGTTGGACCTCGACGAAGCGGAGTATAATTGGCAAATTGATAACGATAAAAAGCGTGCGAAAATATCGGCTACGAAATTGAAGTTAGAAAGTTATAAGAAAATTGAAAATTTAGCCTTAAGCCAAAAAGAGATCGCTAGGAATGCATATGAAGAAGGACGGATATTAATTACAGAATATAATACAGCCGATACAGATCATATTCAAGCACAACAAGAGGTCTGGAATATACTCTACGATCTTCTAAAAGTTTCGATGGAGTAATTTTACTATTTATGATCATGTAATTTGCTAGGTAGGTGTTCCTTGCAACTAACGACGTCTCTAGTTCAGGGATTCAGAAATTTAATTCTTTACGAATCCGGCTTAATTGCGTAGGAGTTACGCCGAGAAAGGAAGCGATATGATGTTGTTTGAGTCGTTTAAATAGACGTTGGTTCGCATATAATTTTATATAACGATCTTTAGCCGTTTCCCACTTCAGGTTGATTTCTAAAGGTTCTTTTTTTACAACCCAATTCTTTTCAAGATATGCAATTTGGAATAAAGCTAAATCATGAAATTTCTTTACAAGTTCACGAAATGGTTTGGCAGGATATTGAACAACTTCGGTATCTTCTAATGCAATAATATTAAACTCACTTGTTTTTTCTTCTATGATTGCGGCGGTAGAGGCACAAAAAGTATCTTCCTCAAAAAAGATTTTGTAGATGGTATTTCCCTTTTCGTCATTGGTATAATAACCTAACAGTCCTGAATGAACAAAATAGTAATACCGAGCTAGGTTGCCTGCTTGAAGAATAAGATCATTTTTTTTGAACACATGTTTTGTACAGATATTTAGCAAAGCTTCTTTTGTCTCCTGTGATAAGGGGGAATACCCGCACATTTGCGCTATGAAGTTGTCTATTGCTTTTTTTTGCATCGTATTTGGCAATTCAGATATACATACGTTAAAGTAATCCCATATCGGCTAATTCGAGAACGTCATATGACCGATTTTCCAGGCTATCAGCAGCTAAGCACGCTTGCACAATTTTCTTCACACCAGATACGTAGCTGTCGTGTCCTAAAACTTTAATAGATAATGTTATTTCATCACTGCCATCCTTTATGGTAAGCTTATGATAGGCGTGTTTATGAAGATAAGCTTTTGGTATTCTTAATTCTTCTTCTTGTATTTTTGTATCGCGGATAGATACAATTTTTGTGTGTGGAACCCCCACATAATCAGCAATTTTGTAAGCGGTACCAGGTTCTGTAGATTTGCTGGATTGATGAGATTCTGTCAGCTCGATATCGCAATTCGCAAATTTCCAGCCATTTTCTTTTAGCATATGGAGCGTCTTGAGGAGCAGTATTGATGTATTAGGACAGATAATCATAGGGAAATCTACTTCCCAAAATGCTGTTTCCAGCCCAGTAGCTAATTCAATGAAAATGGACTGGGTCTTTTGGCAAAAATTTCGGCATTCCTGAAGTTGTCTTCCCGATCCAGCGTGAATAAGCACGGATTTTTCGAGGGTATTGGGAGTTCCTTTCCATGCTCTTATGGGAGAGTCACTTATTTCTATAGAAGCAGTAAGAATAGCGGTGGCCAATTTGCCTGATCCAACAACATATATATTCATGGTATAAAATTACATAAATTTAGCCATAGCAATTTTCTTATTGCAATAATAAGCGTAAGATTTCGCTGATTTCAGTTGCTTTATTTAATGTCATGAGGTGGCCGGCATTCTGCACCGCAATATTTGCATTGGCATTATGGAAAGGGAGTATACGATCCTGTGTGCCGTGAATATGAATGCAGTTCGTGTGGATCGTTTTGTTATCCCATTTAGTGATGGCGCACAATGCCCATTTAAGAAATTGTGCGTCGGTATCGAACAGTATTTTAGCCAAAAGATCTTTGTCTTCTGTCGAGGATGCCCCGAACAGCCAGAAGGTAAGGCTATTCGCCTTCTTTAAAAGTTTTGGGGGAACAAGATCATTAAACCTCAAATATCCTGCAATTTTATAGTAAAACGGGATCTCGTACCGTGTCTTGGCAGAGGCTATAAGTACTACTTTTTTTGTAGGTATTAGTTTTGCAATTTCCACAGCTAACATTCCTCCAAATGACAAACCAATTAGAATAGGGTTTTCTGTAAGGATTTGTGACTTCAATCGGGTAGCATATGTGGACATGCTTTCATTTGAAAAAGGTGGAATCCACTTTATAAAATGAACATCTAGACCGGAAAAATCTAGTTTTTGGAAGGCTCGTTCATCAGCACCAAGTCCACTGATAATATAAATTTCGCTATTCAAAGGGATTATTTTGTTTGTTCATCAGCCAGTTTTCATAGGAAATTACACCCAGTTGCGGATTCGGATCACCTTCAAGTATGGAGATAAACTCTAATTGATTGCCATCAGGATCATTGAAGTAAATTGCTAGAGCCGGCATCCAAGCAAATACCATTGGAGTCTGTGTTTCATTTTTTAAAAAATTATAAGGTTTGAGGTTACGTTTCGTAAGATAAGTATTAGAATAATTTAAAATATCCTCGGTACTGCTCCGGAAAGCGAAATGCCTAGGTTGAAAATTTTCAGTGACTTCCCAGAGGCCCAACATGTAATTTTTATCTTCCCCAATCCAAAGAAATACAATAGGACGGTTTTCGTCGCGATGGGCAAATTTCAATCCCAATATTTCGGTGTAAAACTTTGTCAATATTTCTAAATCTCTCACTTGAATGTGTGTTTCGTAAAGTCCTTGTATCATGTTGCCTTTTTAATTGAATCTTTTAACGAGGTATTTATTTCTATGCGAGACAAATTAGAAAACTTTGTACAAACTCTTTCCTTTCCGCTCTCAATTTTTACAAAATAATGGCAGGGTGGGGGATTTCGGAGATATATTTTTTGTCATGTTCATATCGCATTTATAAAATCTGCTAGTGCGTAATTCAGATTAGAATCGTTATTTTCGATAAAAATCTGTATCTGTTTTTTCTGAAATTAAAATTAACAAATAATGCATATTCACTTTATACAGCATGAATCATTTGAAGCCCCAGGAGCCTATCTCATTTGGGCAATGAAACGAGATTATAGCGTTTCCTTTACTAGAATTTTTGAATACGATTTGCTGCCCCCTACTGTTGATAACATAGATTTGTTAATTGTTATGGGGGGACCGCAGTCTCCTGCAAGTACAAAAGAGGAGTTTCCCTATTTTGATGCTGATGCAGAAGCTGCATTTATCAGATCTTGTATCGATGCGGGCAAGGCTGTTCTAGGCGTGTGTCTTGGGGCACAACTAATCGGAATGGCAAAGGGAGGTGATTATAAAGCGAGTCCACAGCGAGAAATAGGTGTGTTTCCTATTTATTTGACCGATAAAGGGAAAGAAGATTGGCATATGGGAGGTTTCAGTTCGCCATTGCTTGTGGGACATTGGCATAATGATATGCCTGGACTTGTAGACGGAAGCGATGTTTTGGCGGAGAGTGAAGGATGTCCTCGTCAAATTGTACGTTATTCAAAATTGGTTTATGGATTTCAATGTCATATGGAGCTTACTCCCGAATTGGTTGAACTATTGATTACCTCGGAAGAAGATCTGGAGGAATCTAGCAAACAACATGCATTTGTTCAAGCCCCCGACAGCATACGCACATTTGATTATAGCCAAATGAATGATATACTGTACCTATTTCTAGATAGACTTGTCGAAAGTTACAATAATAGTCATTGAGTTTAAAATTTTGTCGATAGCTCTACAGAACATTTGCTAACTTCGCGGTATGACAATCGAAGAACTAAAGCAGGCTTTTGCTGGGAAACAGTTTATTGCTCCAATTGCAATCAGTGAAGATCAAATTGTGGTGGATGTGGATCAGTTTTTAAAGATACAGTTTATTATGGTGGACCTGTGGAAGAAGGATTTATCAAAATCACCGGCTTATGTAAGGCTTCTAAAGTTTTATGAGGCTACCAAGTAGGTTTGGATAGATACCAAAGGAGGGATACAGATGCAGAGGAGGAGTTATTAAGAGTGGGTAATCCCTATTTTTTTTAGAGACTAAATTTATTGTTGTTCCGCTGATCTATTTCTCAATGAGAATGACATTTTTATGGAAAATCCTACGTTGTGATTTTAAGTAGTTGTGGATATCTTTAGGGCTTTTGTACATTTTTTTTTCTAAATTCTGGTATATAATTATGGAGTCTATACTGGATGTTAGCACTTGATAAATCTCCGCCTCAGTCCAGCTTCCTATCCCAAAGTGTATCTTGTATTCTGGATTTTCAGCTAAAGATACACGTAAAGTGTGCGTCTGTATTCCGAAAAGACTTATATCTTTACTTTTCTTTAAATAAACATACAACTCGCTTTCTTCTTTTAATGCTTTTACTTGGAATACGCGAACTGGATCACAGCCTAGCAATAAAATTATCGTCATCAAAAGAGAGAATTTTACCACTGAATTCATTCTAATTAAATCGAAAGGTTTATTACGCATCATGGTAAAAATACAAAATAAATACCAAGGGGTCTCTAGCTGAAATTGGTGATATTATACTCCATTGTAAGATAATTTGATCTTTTTAGATTAATCTGTGTCTTAGATAATAAGGTTTTCTGTGTCTGTATCCTACTTGGTAGATCTGGTAACTTGCAGACTTTAAGAAGATAACGTCTATGGCATTAGTAATCAATAATGGTTTTAGCATCGAACAGGTTTCGGTAGCGGAATTGAGGGGGATAATTAACCTTTATAAAGAAAGATCTACTGAGGATAATTTGAGTAAAAAAGTAGGAGTAGACTTTGGTTTGCCCATGGCTGTTGCAATTCAAAATAAAGCTGTTATTGGTTTTGCCGCTGCTGCTGTTAATAAGCGTGGGATGGTTGAGTTAAGTTGCTATCTCCTCGAAGACCAACCCGATGTTTTATTGCAAATATCACTTAGGAATTTCGCTGAGAAAAATTTCCATGCCGTATTTGGCGATGATCAGGGGACTATAAAAAAATTAACTATGGCTACGGAAGATTTATTAACTTGGATTAATAAATTTTAGCGCAAATTCAGCTTTTTCATAATATGTTTGTGTGGTATATGAATTATTTTATTTCATAACTGCCTCCTAAATTAGAGCTAGAAATGACATTGAAAAAACAACCGCTGTATGTAGGGATTGCATCTCTCTTAGAAGAACAAATTTTAGCTGGGACCCTAAAGTTGGGAGATAAACTACCATCTATCCGCTCGATAGAGAAGATGTATAACGTAAGTATTAATACGGTAAAACAAGCTTTTTTGAGTTTGGAGAGTAAATCTCTGATTGAATCTAGACCTCGATCCGGTTACTATGTTAGTAAGACATCTCTTCGGCGCTTTGGGCTTCCTTCGGTCAGCGCGTTGAATCCTGCGACGGAAGATCAACCTTCTTTAGATCTGGTTGATAAAGTTTTTAATACATTGAAACGTAGTGATATAACGCAGTTTTCCTTAGGAGTTCCTGGAGAAAGCATGTTGCCGATTGCAAAGTTGAATAAAACATTGGTTAACACTGTTAGGAGATTACATGATGGAGGGACGGGATATGAGCCTGTTCAGGGCAACTTAAATTTGAGAAGGACCATTGCAAAATGGAGTATCTTATTTGAAGGGCATTTGAAGGAGGATGATTTAGTAACCACCTCGGGGGCAATGAATGCCATTTTCAATTGTTTGATTGCTGTCACTAAACCCGGCGATACAATTGCTATTGAAACTCCCGTGTATTTCGGTACAATACAAATTGCAAAATCATTGGGACTAAATGTTATCGAAATTCCTTCTCATCCAGTTACAGGTATAGAATTAGATGCATTAAGAAAGGTCTTACATAAGATTGATGTTTGTTGTTTTACCGCAAATTTTAGTAATCCATTAGGTAGCCTCATGCCAGAACAACATAAAAAAGAATTAGTTGACATGCTTACGGCAAATAATATACCTCTTATTGAGGATGATTTATATGGAAATCTGTTTTTTGGAGCCACAAGGCCAAAGCCTTGTAAAGCGTTTGATGAAGCTGGTATTGTTATGTGGTGCGGTTCTATTTCGAAAACATTAGCGCCTGGGTATCGTGTTGGTTGGGTTGCGCCTGGAAGGTATAAAGAGAAAATTATTCGACAAAAACTGTTACAAACGCTTTCGACTCCAGTTCTGTATCAGGAGGTTGTGGCAGATTTTATGGAGCATGGACGATACGAGCATCATCTTCGCGACTTTAGAAATAAACTTTATACAAACTGTTTAAGGTTTCAACAGGCTATTGAGGAATACTTTCCGGATAGCACTAAAATTTCACAGCCTCAAGGCGGCTTCGTACTTTGGTTAGAGTTTCCTGAGCATGTCGATACTGCGGTTTTATATGATCGTGCCATACAACAAAACATAAGTTTTGCTCCTGGACGTATATTTACCTTGCAAGAACGGTACAACAATTGTATGCGCTTGAATTTTGCGCTTGATTGGAATGACAAGCTGCGGTATGATTTGAAGAGATTAGGCCAGATTGTAAAAGCGGTTGTGTAATGTGTATAAAGAAAGACCGACTATACTAATTTTAGACTAGCTGTCGAGAGAGCTGATCACGTTTTTTGAAAAATGTCATAAAATTAGATTTATCGAATTTTTCTGATCGGTCTTTTATTATGTTGTTTTTAAGTTTATTAACGTTTAATTTGCATCGATATCTACGTTGAATTTTCCATCAGTTAGGGTTACAGCATCCAATGTTGTCGCTCCTTCGACACGGACCGCAACTGCGGAAAATGATCCTTCGACATGTGTATTATTTATTTTATCAATTTTAAGACTAAAGGCGTCTTCTGGAGCAAGTGTACCTCGGGTTGCTGTATAATTTAGTTGTTCTTGGTTATTCGTCAAAGAGTAAACACCCAAAATAGTAAATAAACTTTCGTCATCTAAACTATATTGACCGGTAGACACACGAGTTGTTTCTGATAATACGGTAATACTGACCCATTCACTTCCATTATCTGTTGAATTTATCTCGAGGTAATTACCGCCATCTACCCATCGAGCCTGTACATTGGAAAAGCTTTTTTCTTTTCCGTTGATTTTTACCTGAAGGGAATTTAATTTCACATCGCCGCTGACGGTGTCTTTTTTTCCGCAGCTGGAAAGGAGAGAGAAAAGTAGGAATGCACCGATACCTAGTTTTATTTTTCTGTTCATATGTTACTCGTTTAAACTTTATGATTTAATAAGCTAAAATCATACCGTTAGTGTGAACATAGGTTTTTTATTTCAATTTTTTTTGTGCTTATATACTGTGTTGTGCTGCGATTTATTAATTATCCTAATTGCGGTATTTTAGGTAATGTCAATAACATATTAAAAAAATACAGCCCACGAAATAGTAGGGCTGTATATGATATAAAAACTATTTTTTGCTTTCCTCTAAAGATACTTTGCGATAGTCTTTTAAAAGTTTTTCAAGTGCAAGTGTCGATTTGCGGGCTCTTGTTCCTGCTGCTTTATTTCCTTTTTCCAATTGTAATTCCGCATCTACTTTGAATGCTTCGATTTCTGAGTTGATTTTTTCTAATAATTCTTTCATGTTGTTGTTTTATTTAAAACTGGCGGCAAATATAAAAAACATATCGAAATACAATAATGTTTTAAACTAATTTAACGAATTATCTTTTAGTTAACTCTTTTTAATGGGGGCTAGTCTGGATTATTCTGATTCGATTTTTGATGGATTGATTTGTGGTCTCGGATGATTACCTGATTTTCTCCATTATAAAAGATGCCCTAAGAATCCGCCAGAATAATGAGCTTTAGTGAAAATTATTGTCTTAGCTCATTGGTTTTTTGACCTTCAATCAAATCAAATATTTTGAGTAGGTTTGTTTTTACCGCAAATGGGGATAGCTAATGAAGGATTATTTTCAACAACTCGCTGGTTTACTGGATGAAGAACATGCCTACGATAAGGCAGAGCATGAGGCTCTACTATTAAAAAGTTCACTGAATGAGCGACGAGCGCTTGGCGTGACCTGGTTTCCCATTTCTGTTGTAAACAGCGAACTTGGAAGAGGAGATTACTTGACGATAACGGTTCTCAAAACAAATAATGTAGAGGAGGGGCATAAGTTTAGATTTGGTATGCCTGTTTCCTTATTTTCTAACCATGCTCCGGACGAAGATCGTATTGATGGAGTTATCGCGTTTGTGAATCGTGACACGATGCGGATTTCTTTTCGTACCGAGGAATTACCTGACTGGAGTCGAAGAGGCAAATTAGGGGTGGATTTGTTGTTCGATGAAAATTCTTATAAGGAAATGAGCGATGCGCTTGTTTTTGCGGATGAGCTTAGTTCGGATGAAATGAAGGGAAAACTTATTCGCCAGTTGATGGGAGAAGAAGTTATTTACGAAAGAGAAGAGGAACGCGTTTATGATAATAAGGATCTCAATGCCAGTCAAAATAAGGCAATACAACACATATTAAGGGGGAGTCCTTTGTCAATTTTACATGGTCCACCAGGTACTGGTAAGACTACAACATTGGTTCATGCTGTCGCAGCGTTGCTGAAAAAAGAAAAGAAGCAGTTGTTGCTTGTTGCACCGAGCAACTTAGCCGTTGATCTTTTAACCGAGCGATTGGAGGCGATAGGTATTGCTGTTGTTCGAATTGGTAATCCTGTTAAGGTATCGGAGCATCTCCAGAAGTTGACATTGGATGCAAAAGTCGATGTTCACTCGGCGAATAAAGAGGTCAAGTCCTTAGAGAAACAAGCTCGTGCCTATACCGAGATGGCTCATAAATATAAACGGAACTTTGGCAAAACTGAACGTGAACAACGAAAAGCGTTATTTGATGAGGCTCGTAAATTAAGAAAGGAGATCGACCGTATTCAAGACTTTATCGTGGAAGATATTTTAGATAAAGTGCAAGTGATTACGGCAACTTTGGTCGGAGCGAACCATCATGTAATCCGAAACAGACATTATAATACTGTTTTCATTGATGAGGCAGCACAAGCCCTGGAGCCTGCATGCTGGATTCCTATTTTGAAAGCCGATAGATTGGTATTGGCGGGTGATCATTGCCAGCTTCCACCTACGGTAAGATCCAGTAACCGGCCCGGTGAAGGCCTTTATGATACGCTTTTCGAAAAATTAGTAGGGCATTATCCAGAACAGGTTTCGCTATTGGATGTGCAATATCGAATGCATAGACAAATTATGAGCTATCCATCACAGGTGTTTTACGCAGATAAATTAATCGCGGATACGTCCGTATCCGATCGGACTTTACCTCGTGATGATGAGCCTATCCTCTTTATCGATACAGCTGGAGCTGGCTTTGAAGAAACATTTGTCGAGAAAGCTATTTACAATGTAGAAGAAGCTCGTTTTGTGGTTGCACACCTTTGCTCATTATTGCTCGAATTAAAAACAAGTTATGAAGACGGACATTTTCCGAGTATTGGCGTGATTGCTCCTTATCGAGGTCAGGTCTTGTTGCTGAGAGAGATAATCGCCTCAGAGGATACACTAGCACCATTTGCTTACTTAATACGTGTCAGCACAATAGATGGATTTCAAGGACAGGAAAAGGATATTATTTATCTGAGTTTGACAAGAAGTAATTCCGACCTACAGATTGGATTTCTTGCGGACACCCGACGGATGAATGTAGCGATGACAAGGGCTAAGAAAAAGTTGATCGTAGTAGGGGATAGTAGTACGATGGGGCAACATCCTTTCTATAAGAATTTTCTTCGCTATGTAGAGTCTATTGATAGATACCGTAGCGTCTGGGAATGGAATATTCAAGTTTAGTTCGCACGATTATGGGGTCGCATTTTGCAACTTATACATTTGGGATGCACTTTTCCTGACGTTATAAAGAATGATAAAAAAGATAAGCCAATCAATGCCAGCGCTTACATAATAGATACTGTTTACTCCATAAAATTTAGGGGCAATAAGCAGCAATGGAATATAGAAAACGACTTGCCGAAGTATACTGATAAAAGTAGCTGGTTTAGCATTTTCTATTGAAGGAAACCAAACGATAGCCATAAATACAAACGGAAGGGCTAGTAAAACACTCATGTACACACGGAAGTTCAGTAGCTGCTCGTGGCTAAATGAAATGTTTGGAATCATAATCGACATGACATCTCCCGGATAAAACATAACAAATAACCAAAAAGGGGAGAGGATGATCAATCCTGTAAGAGAAAATAGGCGATAAGAACGAACGGTTCGTTTATATTGTTTAGCTCCATAATTCATACCTGCGACCGGCTGCAAGGCACGCATAAGTCCCCAAAGAGGGGTATTCAATAAGATGTAGAAGCGATTTACGGCCGTGAAAAAGGTAATGTCTATTTCAGTTCCGTATTTGGCTAATGAATTGAAAACAACAATGTTTTGAACGACGATCATCACCATCATAATGAATCCCGGCATACCTAAGGAAATTGTCTCCTTTAGAACCGTCATATCTTTTTTCAATGACCAGAATTTGGTTTTAAACGATGACTTTCCACTAGCGTAATACCATATACCTAATGCTGTATATATTATCATAGATACGTTGGTCGCCCAGGCAGCCCCAGATACTCCCCAGCCGAATGTATCTATAAATAGAGGCTTCAATGCGATATCGACAATCAAACCCAATGCAATCATCCAAGCAGCTGTTTTCATTTGACCCTCCGATCGTATTATCATATTTAGAGCTAGTCCATGAATCCAAAAAAAGCTGCCCAATATTGTCGCTCTAAAATAATCAATACCTAATGACAATATTTCGCCTCGTCCCCCCATCATATAAACGAGTTCTTTTGAAAAGATATAGCAAGGAATGGTAATTAGTACAGAGAAAAGAAGCGCGAGGTAATTGACTGATCCAAAAACGTTGTTTAATTTTTCCTTTTGCTCTCTCCCGATCCAAATGCTTATTGCGGAACCAACGCCAGTTCCTATCAAGGAACCGAAACCTTGAACTAATTGAGCCAAAGGGTAGGCAATACCAACAGCAGCTAAGGCTGTGTTATTGATGAGGTGGCCTACAAAAATTCCATCTAAAAAATTATTCAGTCCATAGAGCACCATAGCTAAAACTGCTGGCCACGACATAGTCCACATCACTTTTGCTAAGTTCCCATTTAAAATAAGCTGTTTATTGGTATCCATTGTAAATTAAGGGCTTAAAATCTTAAATATAATCCTGTTCTCTAGTTACGGTGTTTTTCAACTTCTACAAAGCTAGGAGAATGAAATCAGGGCAAGGTATGTGATAAGGAGTAAAATGTCCGCTAAACGGATAAGGTTGATATTGTTTAAATGCGTACCGGACTTTATAGAAATATAGATACTTCGTTGGATGATTTTTTTGTAGATGAAATATTTTTGATTTATCTATAATTACAAAAAGTTCTTTATCAATAAAGAACTTTTTGTAATCGGAATACTATTAAGTAATCGATTTAACGACGATAACCAATATATCCTTTGATTGCTATTTGATTACTCGATTCTAGATTTGTTTGAATGGTTACATGTAGATTACTTTCTTTAAGATGTCGTAAAGTACCTATTGACCAAGCCTCAGGCCAATTTGAAAAATTCAGATACAACTGTAGCGGACTTGCGTTTTCATTCATAGTATAAGATATCTTTTGTAACGAGGTTTCATCTGTAGAATAGCTGGTAAAGCCGTTTTGCGAACTTTGATAGAGCGTATAGAATATCTTATTAGGAAATTTTTTGCCCACCATCTCATCCGCTTTCCAAATACCCTCAATAAGTGGAACAGGAATTTGGCGAATTTCTTTTTTCTCTACACTATTGAAGTTTTCATCGTAGTCGTATGTTATAATAGTATCGGGTTGCAGTGTTTCTCTATTTGTCACTGTAAAATCCATATAATCAATATTCTCGGTAGTTAAGGTCGCGGAATCAATGCCAAGAAATTGATGCATAGCCGTTTTCAGGAGAGGAAATCCGGAAAGGGGCAAGCTGTTAGAAAAGATGACCGCCTTATCTTGAATAGCTATGCTTCTAGATAGATAATCATGTTTAAAAGTGTTTTTTGTAGTCCAGCTACCTGCTATCTTTATGTCTTTCCCAGAAATATGTGCTTTTAGATTAAGATTTGCAGAGGCGTTCCATAAAGTGATATGGTCGCTAAAATATGTTTCCTGAAAACCGGTTAAATCTTTGACAGCGGTCCAGTTTTCTTTATTTAGTAGCTGGTTTTCTATTGTCTTATCGAATGCAACTGTATCCAGCGAGAAACAAAGAATGACATCATCATTTTTGTGAATCAGGTATACATATTTATTTAAGTTAATAATTTGTGAAGGATCATTTTGAGCTTCCGTTTCTTTTGGCTTTTCGCTGTATTTATGCAAGAAATCTTTCCACTTCTTCTGATTAGAAACCTGTTGGATGCTGTAGAATGTATGAGCTTGATCTTTTATACTAAACAAGTAGACCTTAGCAGGTATTTTTAGTCCTGAATTCCAGAGATCGAACCACAATGAATCCGAAAATTGATAATTAAAATCTTCGTTGTTTTTGCGATCTCGAAAGAGTTGGTCCATGTTGTCTATTACGATATCGTCAAGGGAAACTGCAATAACGGATTGAGATTCAACAGATACATAGTGTTGAAGGGCATTTTTCTTTCGAACCCAATAGAAAATACTTGTCCCGATCGTAATCAGGGCAAGTATTCCGAATATATAGAGCAGTGCTTTTTTCATCTAAACTAAAATCCTTTTTGAGAATCAACATTCGTGATAATGTACTGTAGAAGATATTGTAGAGCATTATTTTCTTCTTTTGGAAAATCGATGGAAAATTCACCGTTTATTTTATTTTTTTTCATTCCTTTGGCTTTGATACTTACGTCGCCGTATTTGGCGAGTTCGTTTACAGTATTATGCCATTGCCCTACGATAGGCACCCCTAATTTGTTGATGACCTCTGGAATTTCAGAAGTGTGGACGGTAGCTGTTAAGCTATTTGAAAAAATATCTTTTTTGACTTTAGGATCCCGGTTAGCAACAAATGTGTTATTCTGTATCTGTTTGATTTGTGTTTCATCGTTGCCTACAAAAATGATATCTTCTTTAAATAAAATGTAAAAAGGTGTAGAAGTAGGTTTCTCTGATATTTTGTAAATGCCATTATCCTGCGTAGCTTGTTTTTTCTTTTCTGCAAACGCTAATAGCCCTTTGAATATGCGCTGATCTTCTGATGTTAGCATCCAAAGAAAGTTAGGTATTTCCTCTTCCTTGGTTTTTTTGACTTCTTTGTAGTTGTAATCTTCATCATATTCGTAGTCGATATATTCTGTGGTTACTTTTTTAAGGTCGTTGATGAATACGAGGTGATTACCGCGTATAACTTTGGCCAATGCTTTTTCATCGAGTGCAATGTCTAAAGCTGTTCCGGCGATACTGATTAGATCGCTGTAAGAATAGACCAATGGTGCATACCATTTGTTCATCAATGTTGGTAGACTTTTTAGATAGCCTTCTGTGCTGATGTTGATGGACAGGTATCCTAGATGTTTTTCTGGAATATATTTAGCAAATTTTCTATTTACTTTTGTTTTATAGACTTGGTTAAACACATTTTTCACATCATCATCTACGGTGATAGCTCCGGTTACCTTTAAGGTATGCTTGTCCTGTATGAGGTCTAATGTTGCATCTTTATAGCCATAGTCTAGGTTTTTCATATCGATACCAAATCCCATACGGAAGACATCGTATGGCAACATATTTCTGTATAAATTGTTTAGATCCTTTACCCAAAGATGCAATAGCGTATTATTTTTATCAAATTGTAGGATCTCTTTTTGCAAGGATACGTTTTGCTCTGAGACGAGTTGGCTCTCTACAGTATTCGCCAACCAAGAGGCAAAAGCTGCTTTTTGTATAGAGTCGTTCATGGCATTTCTAGCTAATTCTTCCTGATACATATCGTCTGAATAGCTGTCGTAGATATCTGAATCTTCGTAGTATCCCTCACTAGTAGCCGAATCTACAGCGTATTCATCGTAAACTTTTGGCTTGATGTCCAACGTATCATCAAAAGAATAGGCTTCCCAATCGGTGCTGACAGTATCGACAATTGTAGGTAATGCAGGGGGTGGGAAGCCTACTTCATCGGCGCTTTGTGCTTCACGTTCGTCATCTGTCCACTCGTAGTAAGAGCTATCTGCAGCGACGACTGTGTCGGCATAGTAATCGTAATCTGCGACGGCACTCGCGGTATCGCTGTACCAATATGAATCGTCGGCTGTTGTAATTCCAGGTTCTATCCCATACCGGTTAGCAACTTCGTCATCCGAAAAGAAACCATTTTTTGAACTACCGGTCAAGATGAATAAACTATTTGCATTCCACGCGAACTGCGTTTGTTTATCGGCAGAGGTTGCACGTTGAAAGTTATTCACTGCTGGCTGTAGGGTGAAATCTTTTGAGAATATCTGCTCAATGTGATGTCCGTTTTTCAACGGAAGCCAGATACCTACATAATATGCGCTGTCGGTATCCGTTTTATATACATATGCATTTCTGTCATAAGCTATGTCTAGATCATTGATGTTTTGCGCATTGGTCTGCTGTTGGCTATTGAAGGCTTCAAATGCACCTAATTTATGAAGTACAGCATTAATTTTTTCAAATGAGCTATGTTTTACAATCGCTTGGTTATTGACGACAAGAACGAGTTCTGCTTCTTGTGGCACATGCTGTAATAGGTCTTGGCTATAAGCAAAGGATGCGGTTGCACAAGCTAAAGCTGTAGATAAAATGTATTTTCTTGTTAACATGATTATTTATTTCGATAAAGTAATGGTGTTGGCTAAACTTGAAGATCCTTGAATTAGATCTGTTGCTTTGATTTTTAGCAGTACAGCTTGGCTATTACTGGAAAGCTTCGCCGCGTTGTTTGTTTGTGATTTAACGCCTTTTTGAAAGCGAATGATATTCGTATAATATGCATCTTCAAACAGCTTTTGGTCTTCCTTGGCTATTTTTGAAAACTCCTTCGCGAGATTAGTCGTATGTGTATAATTACGAACGAAAGTTTGTGTGTTAGGATTAAAACTATAGTTGTTGTAACTTGTGATTTGTATTTTAAATTGCTTAGAGAGGGTACTACTAAATGTATTTAATGCATTGATCGTTTTAAAATCGCAGGATAGGGTCGCAATGTAGTTGTCGAAATCTAAATTGTATTTTACATTGCTTATACCAGCAGTATTTTTTAACGTGTTTACCGCATTTTGCATTTCTTGCTTTATGGAAGCTTCCGTAGGGATTTTTATTCCATTTACATTCTTGAGTTTCATCAGTGAAGCAACTTTTGTACGACTTTTGCTGAGGTTTAATGTTGCCTTGATACTACCAGAACCATCGTTGTGCATATCAATCTGCTCTACGAAATCTAAACAGCTGCTAAAAAGAAGACTGCCAATGATAAAAAGAGTTAATATATGTATTTTCTGCATATTTAAATATATTCCAAATGTCTATTATTCTAGAAATTTATAAGCTAATGTCGATGTGCTTTATCGATAAGCAAAAACCTTTCCTAATTTTATTGGTTATTCATTTTATGTTTTACAAAATAATATTTTGATAAATCTAAGATGTGATTTGCCGAATTAAACCATACTCTATGGCCAGTTTTATAGCGGAGCTTAAGTTAGATGATTTAAATTTTTCAATTAGATTTTTTCGATGACTTTCTACTGTATGCGGGCTAATAAAAAGCTTATCGGCAATTTGAATTGTTGTTAACCCTGCTGCAGCCTCAACAAGTATTTCTTTCTCTCTGCGTGTTAATTTTGGTACACTGTTCAGTCCGTGTTGCGTCTTGCTTTCTACGATCTTCTTCGTTTGTGTGCAAAGAAATTTCTTTCCGCTAATAATGCTTTCAATACCGGCAAGTATTTCTTCTACGGATGCATTTTTTTGGATGTATCCATGTGCACCCTCTTCCAAAACACTATTAATAACAGCATATTCATTATGTACACTTAATATAATGATGTGCATATTTGGATATTTGCTTCTTAGAGGTGCTATGAGTTCAATGCTATTTGCATCAGGTAGATTGATGTCTAATAGAAGTATATGCACTTCCTTATTTTCTAGTTCGTTGAGCATAGACCGTGCATCGGAATAGCCTCCGACTACTTGCAAGTAATCTTGTTGTGCTAGTACATTCTTTAAGCCTTCGAGCAATAGGGGGTGGTCATCAGTAATAGCAATTTTTATCATATTTAATAAAGTAGAATAGATATTGTGTATATATCCGTAACGGATATCCATAATGGATATCCATAACAAAACAAATATCCTAAATTAATAGAAAATAGCCATCCCCGGTTTCGGGTATTTTAAATAGAAGACACGTGAAGTAGGGGCGCTTATGCAACCATAAAAAATCCTGAAGCGGGGAACTCCAGGATTTTACCAAACCAATTATTAACCTAAATTATGAAATTATACATAAATAACGTCTCTTACTCTTCATTAGTATAATTTGCTTTTACATTTAACGCTTCTTTAACAAATAAATCCTGAAGCTGGGACTTCAGGATTTGTTAAACTAATTTTTAATCTATTATGAAATATAAATCTTCATGTTAATAACGATTTAATCTGCTGTTTAGTATGAAGTTACCAGGAAGAAGGTATGTCGACATCAGTTCAGATATTTCTTACGGAGGTAATCGCGAATGGGCTCATCGACGTAATGACTTACTAAATGAGCGAAAAAAATCAACGCAATTAAACCAAGCGATACGATGAAAGGCAACAATTGCTTGTCGAAAATAGGACTTTTGAGATAATATCCAAAAATCCAAATTGCCCAATAGTGCGTCATGTACAAAGGATAGGAAATATTACCTAAAGTTATAGAAATAGATAAGGTTTTGCCTTCGACGGTTGTTCCCGCTCCCAATGCAATGATAAATGGAAAATATAGGATAACAATGAAAGATTCAAAAAGCCAGTTTGACGTGAAAAAAGGCGTGATGAACGCGATGACTAACAAGATACATGATAGGTAAAGCCCTCCTCCATTTTTTATTATCATTTGGTTTCGGTGTAGTAAAAGACCCGCAAAGAATGAGTAGGCTAGTCGTATTCCACCAACTTCCCAGTTGTCTTTGCTCCATCCACCTGCTAAGTTTCCGTCTCGATAACTAATATATATTAAAAACAATGCTGCCAGAAAGAATAATAGAGAGAGAAATCTTTTGGATAGTTTGATGATACCTATAGCATAAATGATATTTGCAACATATTCCCAGAAAAGAGACCAGGCTGGTGCATTGAGACTAAACAAATTAAAGAATTTTTCTGGAAGAATGGGGTATGGAATGAGTAAGAGAGAACATACGAAAACGGTAGCTAACTCTCCGAAACTGCGCGATGTCTCTGTGTTGAAGGGATCCCATATCATGGAAATAATGCCAAGTATTGAGCCAATGCAGACTAGAGGGTGTAGACGGATGAGTCTAGAAATAAAGAATTTTTTTAAACCTATTTTTTTTATCTTTTCGTCATAGGCGTAACTCATCACAAAACCTGACAAACAGAAGAAAAAATCTACAGCCAAGAATCCATGTCCAATAAAATTATCCTTGAAATCGGGAAAAACCCATTCCATAAAATGAAATATAACTACCGCTATTGCAGCTATACCTCTTAAACCATCTAACACAATAAAATGTGGTCTTTGTATCATAAAATTATAGACATAAGAGCATGTATTCTAAGGGCTAAGATAATATTTTTGTAGACAAATGAAAAACCTCCCCAAGCGGGAGCAAGGGGAGGCTTTACTAACCAATTATTAACCTAAATTATGAATGCTTTAAAAACGGATATATTGTAAAAATCGTATCGTAAAATTCATTTACTGACGTAAAAATGACATTCTATTTTTCTTCTGCGAGATTTAAGTTGGTCAATTTTTGAACTAAGCGTTTTGTAACGCTATCCTTCAAGGTGGTGGTATCTATTCCTGATGCGCTTTCAAATTCCTTGGTATCGCCTTCATAAACGATATTGACATCTAGATTAAGGGTAATGTTTGGCAACGAGTTCTCGTTATGAACTGCTGTATCATTGATCTGAATATTTGTTATTCTCATTTTTTCCTCCATATTTATGGAGAGAACCACAATACGGTATAAAAGTTCAAATAAAGAAATACCGGTAATAAAAGAACTAGGAAAATTGTTTTTCGATGTTAAAAAAATAACCGTCTTATTTCTATATTCAAATAAGACGGTTCAAGGAGTATTATAGAATCAATTTAGAGAATTGGCTCTTGCTGACTTAAGCAATGGAAACTTCCCAGTCCCCAAATAATGTCTACAGAATCAATTCCGATGACTTTTCTCTCTGGAAAACAGGATTGTATAATCTCTAATGCACGTTGGTCATTCGGATCATTAAAAATTGGAACAACTACAACTTCGTTTGCGATGTAAAAATTGGCATAGGAAGCTGGCAAGCGCGTATCCTCGTAGATAACTGGGCCGGGCATTGGCAGTTCCACAATATTCAACGGTTTTCCATCTAGCAAACGAAATGTCTTTAATATCTCCAGATTCTTTTGAAGAATGGCGTAGTTCTCATCTTCGGGATTCTCCTCTACAACGGTAATAACGGTATTCTCATTGACAAATCGAGTGATGTCATCGATGTGGCCATCTGTATCGTCTCCGACAATACCATCTTCTAGCCAAAGAACTTGGTCCTGTCCGTAAAACTCTTTGAGATATACTTCTATTTCCTCTTTATTTAGGTGGGGGTTTCTGTTCTCATTCAACAGGCATGCTGTTGTCGTTAAGATGGTTCCTGCACCGTTAAATTCGACTGATCCACCTTCCATCACGATATTTGGCGTAAAAAGTGGTAGGTCAAAATGATGAGCTATGCGGGTAGGAACAACATCATCGAGATCGAAGGGGGGGTATTTTCCTCCCCAGGCATTATATCCCCAATCGACAACAGCCTTTTGATTACTGTCTTTCGCTAATAAAAATGCAGGCCCGTGATCTCGGCACCAAGCATCGTTTGTTGGGTTAAAGAAAAAGGCTATATTTTCAAGCCTAGCTCCAACTTTTGTCAATTCGTCGAGTGCAAACTCTTTCATTTTTTCATCAAGGACATTGATTCGTACGTTTTGATGTTCGGCAACCGCTTTGATGAATTGACAATAAGGTGCGTATATTTTTTCAATTTTCCCCGGCCAAGAAGCCTCTTTATGAGGCCAACTGAGCCACATTGCTTCTTGCTTTGCCCATTCGGCGGGGAATGAAAAGCCTAATTTTTTAGGCGAATTATCAAAATAAGAAAGTTGAAAAGGTATATTTTTCGACATTTTAATCTTCGTCAATAAAACGTTTTGTAATTGGGGAATAGGTTTCAATCCGGCGATCGCGTAAGAAAGGCCAGTGCTTACGGAAATAATCGCTCTGCGCTAAATCTAATTCAATGACCGTAGTTTCTTCTTCTTCGTGCGATGCAAGGTAAAGCAACTTTCCTTGCGCATTGGCAACAAAGCTTCCTCCCCAAAATTTCATCGCACCATTTTGCTCAAAGCCTACACGATTTACCGAAACAACAGGAACACCATTTGCTACTGCGTGTGAACGTTGGATGGTTTGCCATGCATTGTATTGGTCGGCATTGGTCTCTTCGTCTTGATCGGTAGCCCAACCTATTGCCGTCGGATAAAATAAGATCTCGGCTCCCATAAGTGCAGTAATTCTCGATGCCTCAGGATACCATTGGTCCCAACAGATTAGAATTCCAATTTTGCCAAATTTGGTTTGAAATACTTTATAACCTAAATCGCCAGGTGTGAAATAAAATTTTTCATAGAATGCAGGATCGTCAGGAATATGCATTTTGCGATACTTACCGAGGTAGCTTCCGTCGGCATCCAAAATGGCTGTGGTATTGTGATAAAGACCTTCTGTACGCTTTTCGAACAGGGAGGCGATTATGACGACGCCCAGTTCTTTTGCTACAACAGAAAGGGCATCTGTAGAAGGTCCCGGTATTGATTCCGCTAAGTCAAAATTGTCATAATCTTCTACATCACAAAAATATAAAGAAGTGAAAAGCTCTTGCAGACAGACAATTTGTGCACCTTTTGCAGCGGCGTCTCTCACTTTCAAAATAGCTTTATCCAGATTTTCTTGTTTGTTTGCGGTGCAGCTCATCTGTACAACACCAACTTTTACGTTTCTCATTACTAGCCTCGTTTTTATTCGTTACAAGGACAAAGATACTATTATTGGATCGAAAATTTAACTATGGCTGGTAGTAGAAAGGTAAAATTACAGGTGTTAAAGGGCTTTTGCGGTTAACCACTTCACTGTAACCAATAGTTGACCGACATGACGTTGACTATGTTCTGCGGCATGAAAGACCAATCCTAAAAGCGTGGTAGGGATTTTCTGTCTCCCAAGGTGTCGTATCGCAGTCAATTCGTCCTCAGCAGTGTTAGCCAACTGTTGAATTGCTTGTTGAATGCTAAGATGAAGATTCTTTAATAGATCGATTTTTTTTAGGTTATCTACTTTTTGTCCTTCCTGCGCTAGATAGTTAAATTGGATTTCCGTTAATGCTTCTCCTTTAGCATAAGTAAACATGCGGTCGATAACGCCAGCAATATGTTGTATGTGAAATGCTGGAGATGCCAATCCTTCGGGACGTTCAAAAAGAAGTTCTTCCTGGATGTCGTTGGTATAAAGTACAATGTCTTCTTCTACCTGAAGTAAGGCATGTGCAACGGGCTGTAATAATGCAGGAACATTTGCAATAGGTCCGCGCATCCATACCTCAGATTTATTATGTTGGTCTGCCATGATAACTAAAGATAGGCATAAATGATAAAAAAGGAGAGGCTGTGCCTCTCCTTTCTTTTATTTTGCCCCCGGAGGACAATGTTGTTTTAAAAATATCGTATAGATCTGTGAAAGATGCTTGGATGTTCCTTCGCCTTCGTGAATAGAATGACTTCGATTGGGATACGACATCATCTGAAAAGGGATATTATGCTTGATTAGCTCATTGATATAAACTTCAGCATTTTGGTAATGTACATTATCATCTCCCGTTCCGTGTACCAGTAGAAGGTTGCCTTTCACATTTTTTGCGTATGTTATCGCAGATCCCTTTACAAAGTCTTCCATGTTTTCTTGTGGAAGTCCCATGTATCTTTCTTGATAAATATTGTCATAAAGAAGTTGATCCGTGACCGGAGCAACAGATATACCTGTTTGGTAAATGTCAGGATATTGTCCTAATAGGTTCAGCGTAGTTGCTCCTCCGCCTGACCACCCCCATACTGCGACGCGTGTCGTGTCTACAAACCCCCATTTAAATACTTCTTTTGCACCCATCGCTTGATCGCGGATGTTGATTATACCTATATTTTTGTAAATGGATTTGCGCCAAGCTCTGCCCTTTGGAGCTGGAGCTCCACGATTTTCTAAGGAAACATAGATATAACCATCGGCTGCCATGTCGCCATTGTACAACCGATTTTTTCCAGTGTAAAAATTGTCCGTAACGGTTTGTGAAGCAGGCTCTCCGTATACGTAGAATACAATAGGGTACTTTTTTGAAGGATTGAAGTTCTTTGGTTTCACTACCCAACCGTCTAAAGTAATTCCGTCGATAGTGGTTACTTGAAAAAACTCTGTTTTTGCATCATCAACGGGAGCTTCCATTGTCCTACGCGGAGCAACCAATTGTTTGTGCTCAGGAAGTGAGACAACGGCATTCGCAGCTATAGAACTTGTATTCGCGGTCTGAAATAATGCGATTTTCCCATTTGGAGAAATGGTATAACTTGTTGTCCCTGTATAGTTTTCTGGCGTTACTCGACTCGCTTTTCCACCCTTTAAACTTAATTTATACAGATATTGCTGTGTTGCATTTTTTGGTGAAGCTGTAAAATATATCAGCTGTTGTTTTTGGTCAAATTGATCTATTTGGATGATATCAAATGCATCTTTGCTTAATAGTCGCTCTTTGCCGGTTAAATCAATAGCGTACAATTGTCTCCATCCTCCTTTTTCGGAGACCCATAGAAACTCTTTGTTTTCGTTGATCCAGTCCCAACCGCTTGGATCACCATTATTCCATCTTGATTTGATATCTATCCATGCTTCGTCCTGTTCTTTGTAGATTATTTTGCTTTCGCCGGTTTGAATGGAAGAAACCACGATGCTACTTTCATTTTGCTTTCTGTTAAGCGTTTGAAAAATAAGCCCTTCGGAGTTTGGTAGCCATTCCATGCGTGGAATATAGCTGTCTACAGAAGACAATAGATCTTTCACTTGTCTTGTTTTTTTTGTTGAAGTATCGTATAACCAAAGGCTAGTGGGAGATGGTGGAAACCCAACTTTTGGATATTCTACGGGGATCGTGAAAGAATAGATGCTATCCGTATTGTTTATCATGAGGAAGTTGCGAGTATCTCTGGCATCCTGTTTCCAAAATGCGATTTTTGAGCCATCGGGTGACCATCTAAATCCGTCTTGTGTGCCAAATTCTTCTTCGTATGCCCAGTCAAATGTACCATTAATGATACGATCCGTTCCATCATCTGTTATTTTTTGGATCTGGTGGTTGGTCAGATTCTCGATAAAGATGTTGTGTTTGGATACATAAGCTACCTGCGATCCATCGGGTGAATATTTAGCAAACATGAGCGAAGACGATGTTAGCCCTTTGCCCAATTGTGTTAGTTTCTTGGTTTGCTTATCAAATATCCAGTAGTCTCCGCGCGTATTTTCACGCCATACACGTTTGGTATTTGTAAACAATAAAAGACTATTTCCGCTAGGTGAAACCTGAAAACTCTGCACTTCTAGTGCTTGGCTGGCATTTGCTGGTCGTAATTCGGCATTACCTAAAAATAGTGTCCTATTTTCGGGCTGAAGTGCATCAATAACTTCTATGCCTTTATCAGTAAACGCGTAATAACCCATGCCGTCTGCTGTCCACTGCAGTTGCGCCTGTGCAGATGAAGTTGTAGTAACAACAATGAAAATTGTTGCTATCTTCTTTAAAAGTTTGATTTTAAGAAACATATTGGGATCTAAAGTTTTCGATTTCAATTGTTGTTTTTAGTAATTCGGGACCCAGTAGCTGATAACTATCCGGAGTAATGACAAAATTATCCTCTATTCGTATTCCGCCAAAATTCCTGAACTCATTTACTTTTTGATAGTTTATGAAGTTGCTAAGCTTGTTTTCTGCTTGCCATTGGTCGATTAAGTCGGGGATAATATAAATACCTGGCTCTACAGTAAGAACAAACCCTTCTTGGAGCTGTCTGCCTAAGCGTAATGATTTTAATCCAAAAGTATTCGTGTCTTTTGGTTCTTCTGTGGTATAACCCACGTATTGTTCGCCAAGATCTTCCATGTCATGTACGTCTAATCCCATCATGTGGCCGAGTCCGCATTGAAAGAAAAGCGTATGTGCATGATTTTGTACTGCTTCCTCTGGGTTGCCCCGCATTAGTCCAAGTTCGATTAGCCCTTCTACTAGTGCTTGACAGGCTTGCATATGCACATCTTTAAAAGCTATACCTGGGCGCAGGAGATTTCTAGCTGTGGTAAAAGAATTTAATACGATGTCATATACTGCACGTTGGGTCTCGGAAAAACGGGGGCCAACAGGAAATGTTCTGGTCAAATCTCCTGCATATCCCATGTCTGTTTCCGCACCGGAGTCGTTTAATAATAGTTGTCCTTTTTCTAACGTGTGCTGTTGGTAGGAGTTGTGTAATATTTCGCCATGAATGGTAACAATTGGAGGATAGGATAAAGGACAGCCTTGGTCGGCAGCGAGATGTTGTATTGCATTTGCAATTTCTTTTTCTTTCATGCCCGCTTTCGTAATTTTCATGGCGAGTAAATGCATATCAACAGAAGTCTGTAACGCCTTTTCAATTTCTATAATTTCTTGTTTTTCTTTTATGGAGCGTTGCGCAACGACAGCTTTAATTAGTTTTTCCGAAGGATTTAATGCTGAAATTTTTGTTCCTAAAAGATTACTTAATAAAATCTTGTTGGATGATCTGTAAGGAGGAAGATAATGGACAGTTTGTTTTCTTTTGATTACATTTTCTAAATAATTACTTAAATCGGAAAATGGTAAACATTTAGTAACGTTTGAATTAAAACATTTTTCTTGGATTGTTTCTTGACGCCCCATCCAAACGATCTGATCCATGGTTAACTCGTTTCCAAAAACAATAGTTTCTTGATTTTCAATATCAATGATAGCGGCGAGATTGGGTTCTTTGATCCCAAAGTAATAAAGAAAAGTGCTGTCCTGACGAAAAGGGTAGATATTGTGCTCAAAATTCATCGGGCTGTCGGCATTGCCGAGGAGCAAAATAATTCCGTTTGACACAATTCTTTGTAGATGAGCTCGACGGCTCTCATATGTTTGAGCTGAAAACATAATAACTGTATTTGAAATGGTGAATTTATTCTTTTTGTTTTATTTCCGCGGTAAATGTGATAAAAAAGATAAAAAAAGCTTTCTTATATTTTGTCGAACATTAATCACATTTTACGGAAGTTTCGAAATGGCGATCTTTATTACATTGTGAACATTCTGTTTACTCGTAAAAGTTTTTATTGCTTAGTGCTCATGGTGATATCTCTTTATGGAATATATTTTGCTTACTTGTCTGCAAAATTGCTGTATGTAATTTTTAACTTTGTTTGAAGAGAAAAGGAATAGCATGTATATTATTTTTGATACAGAGACAACAGGTTTACCCAAACGGTGGGATGCACCTATTACGGATACGGATAACTGGCCTAGATGTATACAAATAGCTTGGCAGCTTCATGATGAGATGGGACGTCTGGTTGAGCATCAAGATTTTTTGATTAGACCGGACGGATTTAATATCCCGTATGATTCCGAGAAAATACACGGGATTTCTACTGCTTTGGCAGAACAAGAAGGTGTGCCTTTGGTTGACGTATTGGTAAAATTTAATGAAGCATTAGCGAAAGCGAAATTTGTTGTTGGTCAGAATATTGGTTTTGATATTAATATAATGGGCTGCGAATTTTTTCGATATAACGTGGATTCACCAATGTCGGAAATGCCTATTTTAGATACTTGTACGGAGGTTACAGCGGAGCTTTTACAACTTCCCGGTGGACGTGGGGGACGTTATAAATTGCCGAATTTGACTGAGCTACATGCATATCTTTTCGGAGTTCCTTTTGCTGAAGCACACAATGCTACTGCCGATGTTGAAGCAACAACCCGGTGTTTCTTCGAGTTGGTACGTCGGGAAGTTTTTACGCCAACAGATCTGCAGACAGATACGGGGTATTTTGTCAATTTCAAAGAACATAACCCGGATTTAATAGCTTCTGTCGGTCTAAAGCATATCAATTTAAAAGCGGCTTCAGAAGAAATCCGTAAAAAAACAAAAACGGATACGTCAACAACAATTGTTGATGAAGAGCTAAAAAAAGCGTTAGATGCGGCCGAATTTGTTCATTTACATAACCACTCTCAATTCTCTGTTCTTCAATCTACTATATCGATAGGTGCGCTTGTCGATGCAGCCGCTAAAGCGAATATGGCTGCTGTTGCCTTGACGGATCATGGTAATATGATGGGAGCATTTCATTTTGTGAATAAAGCTTTAGGATACAACAAAGAGGTTGAGGCGAAGAATGCGGAGGCTGAAGAGCGGGGAGAGCCTGCCCAAGGTCGTATTATCAAGCCAATTGTCGGCGGTGAATTTTATGTATGCGAAGATTATAAGGATAAAAGTAGGAAAGATAACGGTTACCAAATTGTTTTTTTAGCCAAAAATAAACAGGGATATCATAATCTTGCTAAAATGGCTTCTGCGGCGTATACGGAAGGATTTTATTATGTGCCTCGTATTGATAGATCTGTTGTAGAACGTTATAAAGAGAATTTAATTGTGCTTTCCGGAAATCTACAAGGGGAAGTTCCTAATAAAGTATTAAATATTGGCGAGAGCCAAGCAGAAGAGGCTTTGTTATGGTGGAAGGAACAATTTGGCGAAGACTTTTATATGGAATTAATGCGACATGGTCAGGAAGATGAGGATCGTGTCAATGAAACATTAATTCAATTGGCTAGAAAGCATGATGTTAAGTTGATAGCGACTAATAATACCTATTATGTAAACAAAGCGGATGCACATGCACATGACATCTTGCTGTGTGTAAAGGATGGAGAAAAATTATCTACTCCAAAAGGTCGTGGTCGAGGGTTTCGTTTTGGACTACCTAATCAGGAATACTATTTTAAATCTGCTGATGAAATGAAGAAAGCATTTGCAGATTTACCTGAAGCCGTTGTAAATATTCAGGAGATACTTGATAAGATCGAAATCTATTCCCTTAATCGCGATGTGCTTCTGCCAAAATTTGATATCCCGGAAGAGTTTCTACATGCAGAGGATGAGCAGGATGGAGGGAAAAGAGGTGAGAATGCGTATTTGCGTTATTTGACTTATCGTGGAGCTGAAGAACGTTATGAAGAAATAAATGAGACAGTAACGGAACGTTTGGATTTCGAATTAGCTACAATAGAACGTACAGGTTATCCTGGTTATTTTCTTATTGTTCAGGATTTTATTGCCGCTGCTCGAAGTATGGGTGTATCTGTAGGTCCAGGACGTGGATCGGCTGCTGGATCGGCTGTTGCCTATTGTCTTGGTATAACAAATCTAGATCCCATTCAATATGATTTGCTCTTCGAGCGTTTTTTGAATCCAGACCGTGTGTCTATGCCCGATATTGACGTGGATTTTGACGATGAAGGTCGTGGACGGGTGATGCAATATGTAATTGATAAATATGGAGCCTCGCAGGTAGCACAGATTATCACGTACGGTACTATGGCTGCTAAGTCGTCGATAAAGGATACTGCACGTGTTTTAGACTTGCCCTTACAAGATGCGAATGAAATTGCGAAACTTATCCCGAACTTAAAGTTAAATAAGATCTTCGCTATGGATGAGAAAGGACTGAAGGAGGTTTTACGCACAGAGGAGATTGAAGCGGTCAACCGTCTTAAAAATCTGGCAGATGGTGCCGGTTTGGAGGCGGAGACCATAAAACAAGCGAGAGTGCTTGAGGGGTCAATGCGTAATACGGGAGTACATGCTTGTGGAGTGATTATTACACCCGATGACATTACGAATTTCGTTCCAGTTTCTTTAGCAAAAGACTCGGATCTCTTTGTCACGCAGTTTGACAACTCGGTAGTCGAGAGTGCCGGCTTATTGAAGATGGACTTCTTAGGATTGAAGACCCTCACGTTAATTAAGGATACGGTCACAAATGTGAAACTACGTCATGGTGTAGAACTTGATCCAGACAAATTTCCTATAGATGATGTCTTGACTTACGAATTATTCCAACGGGGAGAGACAATCGGTGTGTTCCAATATGAGTCGCCTGGTATGCAAAAATATATGAAGGAGTTGAAGCCTACGGTTTTTGCGGATTTGATCGCTATGAATGCGTTGTATCGACCTGGACCTATGGAATATATTCCGTCATTTATTAAACGTAAACACGGAATTGAACCCATCACTTATGACTTAGATGCTTGTGAGGAATATCTAAAGGAAACCTACGGTATCACTGTATATCAGGAGCAAGTAATGCTTTTGTCTCAGAAGCTTGCAGGATTCTCCAAGGGGGATGCTGACGTTCTGCGGAAAGCTATGGGTAAGAAACAAAAGGCGGTTCTTGATAAGATGAAACCGAAGTTTGTGAACCAAGCTGCCGAAAAAGGGCATGCCCCAAAAGTATTAGAGAAAATATGGACAGACTGGGAGGCCTTTGCATCGTATGCTTTTAATAAATCTCACTCGACCTGTTATGCTTGGGTGGCTTATCAAACAGCTTATTTAAAGGCTCACTATCCTGCTGAATATATGGCTGCTGTACTGTCTAATAACATGAATGATATTAAGCAAGTTACTTTCTTTATGGAGGAATGTCGGCGTATGGGATTATTGGTGCTAGGGCCTGATGTGAATGAATCGCACTATAAGTTTACTGTAAATGAGCAAGGGGCTATTCGTTTTGGAATGGGGGCTGTGAAGGGAGTTGGGGCTGGTGCTGTGGATACGATTGTAGAGACTAGAGGAAAAGGAGGGAAGTATAAATCTGTATTTGACATGGCAAAACGAATTGATCTTCGGTCTGCAAATAAAAAGGCTTTCGAAAGTTTGGCCTATGCTGGCGGTTTCGATAGTTTTGTTGAGACACATCGAGCGCAATATTTTTATACGGATGGTGACAATTCTACCGGTTTGGAGAAGGCTATAAAGTTTGGCAACCGAATAAAAGAAAATGAAAGTTCTGCTCAGGCAAGTTTGTTTGGAGGGTCAGCAGCTACTGAGTTGCCTGAGCCTGTTTTAGCACCTTGTCCGACTTGGGGACTTATAGAAAAACTGAAATACGAAAAGGATGTCATTGGTATTTACCTTACGAGTCACCCTTTGGATAACTATAAATTTGAGATTAAACATTTTTGTTCCAATAATGTGAGTGAACTTCAACTGATCAATAAAGTAAAAGCGAGTGAGGTAGAGGAAGAGGTGCTTTTAGAGTTTAATCGAATCAAAAATAAAGAAGTTGTTATTGGTGGTATAATAGCGGTTGCAAACCATCGAGTAGCCAAGTCGGGAAAGCCTTTTGGTTCCTTTATTATTGAAGATTACAGTGAATCTTTCGAAATCATGGTTTTTGGAGAAGACTATGTTAAGTTTAAAGGCTATTTACAAGAGGGATTTTTCGTACAGATTAGAGGCTTGGTTCAGGAACGTTTTAAGCAGATTGGTAATTGGGGTTTTGAGCTGAAAAATATTCAATTATTATCTGATCTTAGGGATAAGATGGCTAAGTCATTTACAATACAGTTGCCTCTTCACCTATTGGATGATAAATTGGTTCAAGTAGTTCATAATTTGGTAGAGTCTACTAAAATAGAAGGAGCGGAATCTAACTGTCAATTGAAATTCAAAATCCTCGATGTTCAGGATGAGCTGGCTATAGAGATGCCTGCGAAATCTTTGAAAATAAATTTGACGAATGAATTTTTAGATGGCTTAGAGAAACTAGAGGGGATAAATTATAGATTAAATTGATAGGCTATAGAAATTTTATGAATGATCGATGACGATTATCTTTTGTCAAATCTCTATCTTTGTATAGGAAAATTTAAAGAATTGTAAAAAATAAATATAATTAATATGGCATTAGAAATAACAGATAGCAATTTTGAGGAACTTGTTCTCAAATCTGATAAACCCGTTTTGATAGATTTTTGGGCAGAATGGTGTGGTCCATGTCGTATGGTTGGTCCAGTAGTGGACGAAATTGCTACAGAATATGATGGTCAAGCTGTGATTGGTAAGGTAAATGTCGATCACAATCCTGATATTTCTGTTAAATACGGTATCCGCAATATTCCTGCTTTGTTATTTTTCAAAAACGGAGAAATTGTTGATAAGCAAATTGGCGCTGTACCAAAGTCTGTGTTGGTAGAGAAGTTAACCAAACAGCTTTAATCAAAAAATAGCTCGTTGAATTCAACGAGCTATTTTTTTTTGTTTATTTTTTAGCCAGTGATAATTTTCCTATAGAACCATCACTTCCCACTAAATATACTTCTGATCTATTTTTAGCTGTTGCTAGGCTGTTGAAGCTTAATAACGAGATGTTATTCCATTGGTTTCCTCCATCAGTGGATATGTCTGTACCTGAGGTTCCAGTTGCTATCAGCACTTTACTGTTGATGTATTTTACGGATGATTTGAATCCGTTGGTTGATTTTGTTGGATTCTCCCAATTCTTACCACCATCGAAAGTGAGCAAAACCGTGTTTTCGACATTTTTATCGTTTAGATAATCTCCTCCTACAACAATACCAATGTTGTCGTTTAGAAAGTCTATTGAAAATATACCTTGACTCGATTTTCCCTGAAGTATAGGACATGGGTATTTATCCATTGTTCGGGCTTTCTCATTTCTTTTAAAAATATTCGCAGAAGCCCCGCCTGTTCCTATCCAAAGATTATTATTTAGGTATTGAATAGAGGTTCCGCTAGCTGCAAACACAGCTTCTTCATTATCAGCAATAAGGAACATAAAGTTGGATACATCGGTCCAAGTGTTACCTCGATCTTTTGATTGCAATAGTTGGAAAAGACCGTCTATAGGATCGCCTATAATGAAACCTTCGCTCCCTCGAAAAGATACTCCATCTAAAAAAATTTCGGGACGATCATCGCGATAAACTTCTTTCCAACTCAACCCGCCATTTATAGTCTTTAATACGACTGCTGGACTTCCTGCACTTACGATAATAACCTCTTTTTCAGACAGAATTTCGATATCTCGGAAGTCATATTTTTCGTATCCTTTTGGAGACACCCAAGACCAAGTGTGGCCTTTATCTGTTGATTTTCCTACTGTCCCATTATTGCCGCTCACCCATATGCAATTATTTTTGTAAACTTGAACGCCTCTAAAACTCGTATGATCAAGTTGTGTAAGGATTTCTATCTTTTGTGCAATCGATAATTTTGCTTGTAAGAAAGTGCTGAATAAAACAAGCAATAGGGGAAATAATTTCATTGGAATCGTTGTTGGATTTTCTAAGTAAAATAAGCGATTAACGTGATCAATATTTATTTTTTTTGAATATCTATCGTTCCTTCTTTACCGAGCGATCCCGAGTATATCTGACCTTGTGGCACTCCTCTTAAACCAGGAGCTGAACGCGCAATAGTGGAGTAGATTTGACTAAGATCACTGGATGGATTTGTGGTTCTGCCACCCGCTGATGCATCTACGTACAAATACTGAGCACTCTTTTTGTCCGTTGTTTGCGGGGTAATACCGTTTGCACTATAGGTTAGTTTGACTGTTCCACCGTTTCCGTTTGGAAAGGTTCGTGTGCCATTAATAGCATCTTGTCCGCGAGCAATTACGTAAAGGGAGCCTAATTTTGAAAAGTTGATGTCAATATCGAAATCCGATGCATCATTTTGTCTTCCCGTACCACTAAAAAAAACACCTTTACCAAGTTCTGCGTGTTTAACAATTAATCGTACATTCTTTTTTCCGATGAATTGCAAAGATGATTTGTCTTTCATGATTAACGTATCGATGTGTAAAACAATTGCAGAATCCCGGTTGTTGAAATATTTTTTTTCTTTTTTGTTTAGGTTAAGTTTAGAAATACTTTCTTCGTAAGTCTGTCCAAAGGCTGTCATACTAACGGTCGTCAATAGCATGAAAAATAGATGTCGTAATTTCATAAGCTTTATATTTTTCTACTTGTTAGAATAGCCTTACGTATTAAAGGTTTAATTATTATTGGTTTAAATATTCCACAATTAGCTTCGCTGTTTTTTCAGATGCGCCTGGTGTACCTAATTTACTTTCTAAGATATCATAATTTTCTAAGACGCTTAGTCGGTGGTCATTTTTGTTAATGAGATCGTCTAACTCGTCTGCAATTGTTCTGGTATTGCAATCTTCTTGAATCAATTCGCGTACCGACAGAAAGCCATTGATAAGGTTCACTAGCGAGATGAATTTTACTTTCACAAGAAATCTAGCAATCCAAACCGTAATTTTGTTTGCTTTATATACGACCACTTGTGGGACTTTTAAAATAGCGGTTTCTAATGTTGCTGTGCCACTAGTTACAACCGCCGCCTCGGCATGCTTGAGCAGATCGTATGTTTGTTCGAAAACGACTTGAATAGGTAAATCTCCAATAAAGTTTTTATAATATGATTTGTCAAAATTTGGCGCACCGGCTACTACAAATTGGTGAGCAGGAAAAAGATAATAAAGGTCCACCATTTCGGGAAGCAACTTGTCGATTTCCATCTGTCGACTTCCTGGTAACAAAGCGATGATAGGACGTTCATTTAATAAATTGTCTTGGATGAAGTTTTCGTTATACACATGGGAATCGATGGCATCTAGCAAAGGGTTTCCCACGTAATTAACGTTATAGTAATATTTTTTATAGAAATCGACTTCAAATGGAAGAATGCAAAACATGTGATCGACGATTTTCTTGATTTTATGTACTCGTCCTTGATTCCAAGCCCATATTTTTGGAGAGATGTAGTAGCACACCTTTATACCATTTTTTTTTGCAAACTCGGCGATTTTAAGGTTAAAACCAGGAAAATCTATCAATATGACAGTGTCGGGACGATTTTTTAATAAATCTTCTTTTACACGTTTCAGATTTTTGCTGATCTTCCCCAGATTCTTGATAACCTCAATAAAGCCCATGAAAGCCATTTCAGAGGTGTGAATTAGTGGTTTTTCGCCAGATGCAGTAGCCATTTGATCACCACCTACAATATGAAAAGAAGCGGCTGTGTCTTCTTTTTTTAGCGCTTTAATAAGGTTTGCGCCATGTAAATCGCCTGATGTTTCTCCTGCAATAAGATAGTACTTCATATTCTAAAATTGTGCACCCTAAAGATACGGGATTCTTTATTTAAATGATGCAAAAAGGGGGAGAAGTTCATAAATAGAAATGAAAAAGAGCCCTAACATGGGCTCTTTTTTAGAAGATAATTTTAAATTCGATGCGAGAAATACTTCTTTATATTCCGAGTTCAACCTGAAGCATGCCTCCCCAAGAATTTTTTTGGTTCGTATTTTGGAAGTCACCGTTTTTAAGTGTATAGTTCGCGTTTAGCTGCAGTTTTAACCTGTGTGCTTTTACGTATTTAGTTAGTCCTATCTCAATAACTTCTGTCTGATCTTCAAATGAACGGATCTGTTGATGGGGCTTGGCGAAAGTATAACGTGCCGCCATTTCATAACCTTTATTGAGAAGGTAGGAGGTTTGTTGGTTTATTCCCCATCCTTTGTAAGCGTACGTTTCTTCATTTTCTGGACCATCAACTTGGTTGAGTTTGTCGTCGACGTAATTAAATGGATTGTCAACATCGCGTCGCATGTATTCAATTTGGTAGGCAAATCCCTGGTATTTGAAAATCGCATCTGCGAAGCTTGTTTTTAAGGTGAAAGGATTTTTAACATATCGCCCCAGTTGCCCACCTTCTCTCGTTGTGCGATCGTTATAACTGTAGCCTCCTCCAATGGAAAGTTTTGCCGTTTTCTCGCGTTCTAGATCGCCCTCAGAATAATCGCCATCATTGGTAAATTTACCCAATGGCAAAAACTCTATTCTTCCCGTATAAGCCAAACCATCATCTGTTCCAGCGGCCACACGTCCTTCTCCTGTCGATATTGCTGCTTTTGCATTGAATGGCATATCACCAATTTTTTTACTCAAATTAAAAGAAACACCGAAGTCACGATCTAATGTGAAGTGATTGTTTACTAGCGACCGATCGGCAAATTGTAGTTGACCTGATGAATTTACACGTTGCCTGTTGCCGGGAAGTTTATTTTGTCCAAATGAAATGTAGAAATCAGGGGTAAAATTGTAAAAAACAACTGCATCTCTAACGATATTGGCAACTCCTGTGTCGTCAAAATCTTGATCGGAACGCGTGAAGGCCAATTGTATGGAGTAAGAGACCTTTGGCGTATAAATATAGCCGTCTACGCGCAATCGCAATCTGCGGATTCGTGCATCAAACTTTCCATTGTCTTCACCATCGATGACGTTGCTAAACCCAGCGCGATTTTGCATTCGAAACCGAAAATTTGTGTAGAATAAAGAGTCTTTACTGAGGTATTGTATACCCTTGAAATTCAATATGGTTGCGCGATCATCTCGTTCTTGTGCGAAAGAAGATGCGACTAAAAATAGGCTTCCTAGCGCTGAAAGGAATAATTTTAATTTACTTTTCATTGTCAGTTATGGTAAATAACTTGTGTGATATGGTTGTTTTTTTATGGCGCAAAGATACGACTATTCCCTAAAACAGAAGCCGCTTCCTTTTTATTTTAAGAAGGAGTCATTTGTTTACCCTTGCTTCTCTTTTGTATCCTATTTTGACTAATTTTAACAAAGTTTATAGTTTCTTTTAAACAGTATGAAGGCGATACAAAGGAAGATAATCCATATTGATATGGATGCATTTTATGCTTCTGTAGAACAGCGCGATTTTCCGGAATTACGTGGACAGCCTCTAGCGGTAGGTGGATCGCCGGATGGACGAGGTGTTGTGGCTACCGCAAGTTATGAGGCAAGAAAATTTGGTGTTCGCTCGGCTATGTCTTCAAGACAAGCTCTCCAACTTTGTCCTCAACTGCTGTTTCGTCATCCTAGATTCGATGTTTACAAAGAGGTGTCACAGAAGGTGCGTGCTATTTTTTATCGCTATACCGATCTGGTTGAGCCACTTTCATTAGATGAAGCTTTTCTTGATGTATCGGAAGATAAACTTGGTATAGGCTCTGCTATTGAAATCGCAAAAGCTATTCGATCCGCTATTAAGGAGGAGCTTGATTTGACTGCTTCAGCAGGAATTTCTGTGAATAAATTTATCGCAAAGATCGCTTCAGATTACAATAAGCCAGACGGGTTGACTTTCATAGGACCCTCTAAAGTCATCTCTTTTTTAGAAAACTTACCTATTGAACGTTTCTTTGGCGTTGGTAAGGTTACGGCACAAAAGATGAAAGGAATGGGGATTCATAAGGGACTTGATTTGAAGTTGGTTAGCGAGTTTGATTTAACGAGGAAGTTTGGTAAGTCGGGAAAGTTCTTCTTTAATATGGTACGTGGTGAGGATTATCGGCCGGTAAAGCCAAACCGTATTTCAAAATCCATAGGGATTGAAGATACATTTTCTGTAGATATCAAGGACCGCAAGGATATGTTAGAAGAGTTGAATACGTTGTGCCATAAGCTAGAGAAAAGATTAAAGGTGAAGACTAAACAGGGACGTACGGTGACTTTAAAATTGAGGTTTTCCGATTTTTCGCAAATAACTCGGAGTAAGACTACTTCTTATTATTTCGATATGGGCGATGAAATCTTTAAACAAGTGGTCGATTTATTTGATAAAATCGAAGTAGAGGATCGACGTGTACGTCTTCTAGGTGTCACCTTATCCAATTTTTATGACGTAGATCTCGAAAAAATAGAAAGTAAACAACTGTATTTGTTTTAAAGAAAGGAGCTTATAGCTCCTTTCTTAATCTTGCTACGGGAATATTCATTGCTTCTCTGTATTTCGCAACAGTTCTTCTTGCGATAGAATAGCCTTTTTCTTTAAGAATATCCGTTAGTTTTTCGTCAGCCAATGGCTTCTTTTTATCTTCATTGGCAATACACTCTTCTAAAATCTTTTTAACCTCTTTATTAGAAACCTCTTCACCAGAGTCTGTTTGTATAGCTTCGGAGAAAAATGATTTTAGAAGATAAGTTCCAAATTCTGTTTGCACATATTTTGAATTTGCAACCCTTGATACTGTTGAAATATCCATTTCGATTCTATCGGCTATATCTTTTAAAATCATTGGTTTAAGAAGTCGTTCGTCGCCCGTTAAAAAATACTCATATTGGTATTCCATTATGGCGTTCATAGTCTTCAGGAGGGTTTGTTGTCGTTGTTTGATGGCATCAATGAACCATTTTGCTGAATCCAGTTTTTGTTTTACAAACTGTACAGCCTCTTTCATTTTTTTGTCGTTCTTTTCCGCTTTTTCGTAATGTTCGAACATTTCTTGATAAGAACGTGATACACGTAACTCTGGCGCATTACGCCCATTTAGGGTCAAGTGTAATACACTATCGTTATTTGTGATATGAAAATCTGGTATTATTTGCAGTTGTTTTCCCGCAGCAGCTCCTGAGTCGCCTGGTTTCGGATTAAGCTTGAGTATTTCGTTTATAATATCTTTCAACTCTCCGGAATCGACCCCTAACTGTTTTTCGATTTTGTCGTAATGTTTTTTCGTAAACTCCTCTAGGAAATTTTCAACAACTTTAATTGCTTGAGAAATAATAGGGTTGGAGCTGTCTTTTTTTCGCAATTGTATAAGTAAACATTCCTGAAGATCTCTAGCGCCTATACCTGCAGGTTCGAAATCTTGAATAACTTTTAACATAGATTCCACTTCATTTTCGCCTACGATTACATTTTGCGAAAATGCCAGGTCATCGATCAAAGATAATATAGGTCTGCGGAGATAGCCGTCATCGTCTAAACTGCCAATGAGTTGTTGACCAATTAAATAATCTTGATTAGAGAGCGCAAGCAGATCAAGTTGATTTTGCAATGTTTCGAAAAAAGAATCCTGTATAGCAATAGGTATCTCCTTACGGTCGTCATCATCATCACCACTATAATTGGAAGAATAATCACTGTAATCATCCTCTTGTATATATTCGTCAACACTGAATTCTTCTTCAAAATCCGAAGAATCCTCTTCATAACTTTCGTCAGGGTCACGATCGGGGTATTCTTCAACAGGATCATTCATATTCGTTAAGCTCCCATCTTCCAAAGCTGGATTCTCTTCCAATTCCTCCTTTATTCTTGCATCTAAGGAAACTGTTGGAACTTGTAATAACTTAATAAACTGTATCTGTTGTGGCGAAAGTTTTTGTAGTAACTTTTGCTGTAGTGTTTGTTTTAACATTGTCTAATACATCTTTTCAAACGTAAAAATACTTAAATAAATCAAGAAAATAAATAGTAAATGGGAGTTCGTAAAGATTAGGTATAATTTTTGCTTGTAAGGCGATCTGTTGTCATCGATTGCCTCGTATCTATAAAGTGTTAAAATTCGTTAATTTAGAAAAACAGCTTTGTGTTTTTTATCTTAAATGACTGTTTTTCGAAAAACAATTTTCATCTTTACCGTATGTTTAGAAGGGTTAAAAACAAATTTCTCCGCTATTTTTTAATTATAATTTATAGCCTTATTATCCTTGTGTGTGCTGTTCAACTCAATTTTTTGTGGTTGTTTGGGTATTCTCCAACGAAAAAGGATATTATGATGCCAACATTGAATGTCTCGTCGGAGCTATATACTGCTGATTCTGTATTAATTGGTCGATATTTCGAAGAGGACCGTGATCCTGTGTCCTATGATAGTATTTCTGAAAATGTTTTGGCAGCACTTATTGCCACGGAAGATGTACGGTTTTATCAACATCATGGTGTTGATTTTTTTGGACTTTTTTCAGGTGTGATATCCACTTTGCGGGGGGATAAAAGAGGGGCTAGTACGATTACACAACAACTTGCGAAGAATCTCTATCGCACGCGATACAACCAATCGCAGGGGCTATTGGGGAAAATTCCATTTTTGAGAATGGGGGTGACGAAATTCAAAGAATGGATGACGGCTTATAAGTTGGAGAGTAAATATAGTAAAAATGAAATTGTGACGATGTATTTGAATACCGTTTCCTTTAGTAATAATGCTTACGGTATCAAATCTGCAGCTATTCGTTATTTCAATAAACATCCGAAAGATTTGCGTGTAACAGAAGCGGCAGTTCTTATCGGTATGCTGAAAGGTACAACATTGTATAACCCGATGCGTAATCCGAAGAGGTCTCTGGAACGTAGAAATGTCGTACTTGGCCAGATGCAAAAAGAAGGGTATTTGACAAAAGAACAGGTTGTATCACTTTCGAAGGAAGCTTTAAATTTAGACTTAACGAATCAAGAAGTACGGGAGAGCAATGACTCTTATTTGCGCGCGGCGGTAGAAAAATGGTTGGAGAAATGGAGTGCTGATAACGAATTAGATATACATACAGCAGGACTAAAGATTTATACAACCATTGATTCTAGAATGCAAACTATCGCTGAGGAAGTTGTCGAAAAGCAAATGAAAGAACTGCAGCGCCGATTAGATAACACTTGGGGTAATGAACTTCCCTGGCGAGATAAAAGTGGAAATGTTTTGCCTAATTTTTTAGAAGATAGAGTAAAGAAATTGCCGCTGTTTACGGCTTTGATGCAAAAGTATAAGAACGAAGCACAGGTTTTTCAGATTTTAAGTAAGCCGAAAAAGATGCGCATCTTTACCTGGGATGGGGAAAAAGAGGTTGAAATGTCTACAATGGATTCCTTAAAACATTATTTAACGATGTTGAACACGGGATTAATGGCTATGAATCCCTATAATGGAAATATTAAAGTTTGGGTAGGAGGCATTAATCATCAATTCTATAAGTTTGATCACGTGAATCAAGCAAAGCGGCAAGCTGGCTCTACCTTTAAGCCTTTTGTTTATTTAACTGCGTTAGAAAACGGAAAAACCCCCTGCGATACTTATGAGGATAAGCCCGTCCGTTTGGAATTTGTGAATAAAAAGGGAGAGAACGAAGTTTGGGAGCCTAAAAATGCAGATTGGAATTTTTCTTATCGGAATATGTCTCTTCGTTGGGCCATGGCACGTTCGTTGAATACGATAACCGCTCAAATTACGCGTGATGTTGGCTGGGATAAGATCGTTGAAACAGCACATCGCTGTGGTATTGAAAGTCATTTAGAGTCTGTGCCGTCTGTAGGATTAGGTTCAAATGATGTTTCTGTGTTTGAGATGGTCAATGCCTATGCCACGTTTATGAATGCAGGAAAAAAGGTGGATCCTATTTTGGTGTCTAAAATTTACAATGCAGATGGTAAGTTGTTGGCTTCTTTTGAAACAAAAGAAAAACAGGTTGTTGATCCAGAGGATGCGTGGTTGATGACTTATATGTTACGCGGTACGATTGAGGAGCCAGGAGGTACTTCGCAAGCATTATGGGAATGGGATTTATTTGATGACAACAACCAAATCGGTGGTAAAACAGGAACATCGTCTGATTATGTAGATGGTTGGTATATGGGGTTGACAAAAGATCTTGTTGCAGGCGTTTGGGTGGGGTGTGACGAGCAGAGTGTACATTTTAAAAACTCTCATTCGGGGGAGGGTTCAAAAACGGCTTTGCCAATTTATGCGCGCTTTATGGAAGAGCTGTATAAGCACCCAGAGCTGGGAGTTACACTAGGTGAGTTTCCTAAATCTACGGTAGAGATTAAGAAAACGTATAATTGTCCTAGTCCTCGAATTATTTTTGAAACACCTTCTGACAGTACAGCAAATAACGAATTAGATAGTTTGGAATCTTTTGAAGGAGGTGGAATATCTTCAGATGGTGTTGAAACTGAGGTTACAGAGTCGGAATCGGACGAAATATAAATTTGGCAAATTGAGAGTTTAACATTAAATTATCCTAACTACATTATTACATTATGAATACATGTCACATATTTGGCATGGTGAAGACGAAGTTGATGATCGTTGTGTTGTTGTTTGTTTTCGTTGCTCCGTTTTCACTTAGAGCGCAGTATTTTGGTCAGAATAAGATGCGCTATAAGAAGCTTGATTTCGAGGTAAAGGAAACGCCTCACTTCGAGATGTATAGCTATCTGAAGAACGATAGCGTTATGCAGTGGCTCGCGAAAGAAGCAGAGGTATGGTATGGAATGCATCAGCAAGTTTTTCAAGATACCTTCTTGCGTAAGAATCCTATTATTATTTATAATAACCATCCCGAATTTCAACAAACGACTGCAATTTCTGGTGAGATATCGGTAGGGACGGGCGGCGTTACGGAGGCTTTCAAGCAACGCGTTGTGATGCCGATTATGCAGATCAACCAACAAACGCGACATGTATTGGGACATGAGATGGTCCATGCTTTTCAATACCGGATATTAATGGAAGGAAGAGATACTACGCGATTGGAGAGTGTTGCTAATATCCCATTGTGGATGGTGGAAGGGATGGCTGAATATCTTTCTATTGGAAAAAAAGATGCATTCACGGCCATGTGGATGCGTGATGCATATGCGAGAAATGATATACCCTCATTAAAGCAACTAACGGAGCAGTCTTACAACTATTTTCCATATCGCTACGGACAGGCTTTTTGGGCTTACGTAGGTGCGACATATGGAGATACGATTATTATGCCGCTGTTTTTGGAGACGGCAAAGTATGGCTACGAGTTTGCTATGAAGAGGGTATTCGGATATGACGCACAAACGATGTCGACACTTTGGAGAAATAGCATGGAGGCTACCTTCAAGAGTTTGAATAAAGACACAACTTCAAATCCGATTGGGGAGGCTTTGATCACTTCGCGTAATGGTGGTCGTATGAATGTGGCACCGGCAATTTCTCCTGATGGTAAATATGTAGCTTTTATGTCTGAAAAAGATTTGTTCGGTATTGATTTGTTCCTAGCTGATGCCGAAACAGGACAAATTATTCGTAAATTGGGCAGTAGGACAACGAGTAAGGATATTGACGAATTTAGCTATTTAGAATCCGCAGGTGATTTTTCGCCAGACAGTAAGCATTTTGCCTTTAGCATTTTTAGCGATGGTAAAAATAAATTGATGATAATCGATGTCAGCACAGGGAAGACTATAGCTGTGGAGGCAATGGGTAAAATCGTGGAGTTTACAAATATCAGCTTCGCTCCAGATGGAAATACAGTTGCATTTTCAGGATTGAAGGAGGGACAAAGCGATATTTATACGTATAACCTCAAAACGAAAGAATTACTTCAATTGACGAACGATAAATACTCTGATTTTCAACCTAGCTTTTCGCCGGATGGTAAATATATTGTATTTAGTACAGATAGAGTCGCGTATGAAAGTGACTCTAGAGCGGTGGATATTCCGATGGGATTAGCAATGTTGGAGGTTAACTCAAATCGGGTGGATCCCATTCGTGTTTTTCCAGGGGGCAATAACCTAAATCCTCATTTTTCAGGCGACGGGAAATATATCTATTTTTTATCTAATGGCGATGGCTACCGGAATTTATTCCGTTATTCACTTGCTACATTAGCCGTAGAGCAGATGACGGATTATTTTACGGGTATTAGTGGGATTACAGAGTATTCGCCCGCAATGAGTGTTTCTAGGAAAGATGATATTGTATATTCCTATTTCAGGGGAAATCAATATAATATTTATAAGGCTCGTGTGTCAGAATTTACGCCCAAGGTTGTTGATGCTGGGGATTCTGATTTTACAGCAGCAATGTTGCCACCCCATTTGAATAGAGGCGTTAATGTGGTTAATACGAATCTGCAAAATTTCAACGTATATGAGCGGATAGGCGATACACAGATTAATCCTGTTGCTTATCGTTCTAAATTTAAATTGGATTATTTAGCAAACTCTGGTGTGGGAATGACTGTGGGTTCACGTTATGGAGCTGGGATGGCCGGAGGAGTTTTTGGAATTTTCTCGGATATACTGGGGTACAATCAGATTTATACAACCTTGAACATAAATGGAGAGATTTATGATTTTGGGGGGCAGTTTGCTTATGTGAATCAAAAAAGCCGATGGAACTGGGGAGGCTCGATTTCCCATGTGCCTTATCGGTATGGGTTTAGTCAGTATGCAATTGAGGATTTGGGAAATGGGGATGAGGTGGTTATCAATGATTATTTGATTAGGCAATATGAAACACAGCTGGATGCCTTTGTTGCCTATCCATTTAATCGGTATCATCGGTTTGAAATTGGAGGGGCTGTAGCTCGATACGGCTACCGTGCAGAAAAATGGAGTCGAAATTCTTATTTTTATGGTAACCGCCAGAAATTATCAAATGAGGAGGCGAATGCCTTGAATTTTGGAAATCTTGATCCTTTGTTTGTTCAGCAAGCCAGTGCTTCCTTTGTCGGTGATAAATCTGTCTTTGGTATGGCAGCTCCCTTAGAGGGATATAGATACCGTATTGGTGCAGGGCAGTATGTTGGAGACTTAAATTTTACGACCTATACGTTGGATTTGAGACGTTACCTGAGATTTAAGCCAATAACGGTTGCTGGTCGCCTTTATTCTTATGTGCGTTCTGGTACGGATGAGAATAAATTAAGGGGAAATTATATTGGTTACCCTTTCTTTGTTCGCGGTTTCGATAATTTAGACCCTCAGAAAGTGGGTGATCTATCTTTTAATGATTTGATGGGGTCTAGGGTGGTGGTTGGTAACTTTGAGCTCCGTTTGCCTTTTACAGGCCCGGAGAAGCTTGCGACTATAAAATCAGGATTTTTATTCTCTGATCTGAATTTGTTTTTTGATGGAGGCTTAGCCTGGAGTCGCGGAAACAAAATTGTAGGCAGTATAGATAAGAAGCCTATTGTTCAACAAAAGAACAGTGATGGAAGTCCTATCAATGACGAGGATGGAAATCCTATATATGGTTACGATGAAAATTACCGTATCCCCATCTTTAGTGCAGGGGTATCCTTACGGATCAACTTATTTGGTGCCATGATTATTGAGCCCTACTACGCGGTACCTTTTATAAAGTCGAGAACAAAATTTGGGACATTTGGCTTAAACTTTATGCCGGGCTGGTAGTCTAATATTTAGATTTGTGCAGTAGGTTCATGTTGGGAAAAGGTTGTTAAGGTCGTTGTTTCGCTTAAGAGGCGTAAACAACGACTTTTTTGTTTGCGGGAATAGTTGTATTGATTCCTAGGTTTAGCCAATTTGGATTTTTTAAGCGAATAAGTTTTTCCCTTTGCATCCGCGTAAAGAAATTGAGTTGTTGTTGTTGTTTGATAGCCTTATCCAAAGCATGATATTCCTCAAGGTATACGACATTCGTTAATTTAGGTGTGCCGCTAAATAATACATTTGAAGTATCTCTTATTTCTTGTAAACGTGTTTGGATGTCATTGCAGTAACCAACTTCTAGATAAGTTCTGTTGCTGTCTGTGATAATGTAAACAAAGTGTCTTTCCATGATAAAATGATGCTTGTTACTAATAAATTTGGTGGTGCCAAACTTATTTACTAATTTTATTGGCACAATAATACTAATAAAATTAGTATTTAAAAATTTTTAATAAAAAAATATGTCAAATATTGCATCGAACCTGAAATTTTTAAGAAAAAGAAAGGGCTTAACACAGCAGCAGTTTGCTGATGTAATAGAAATAAAAAGAGCTTCTGTTGGTGCTTATGAAGAGGATCGCGCGGAACCAAAGTATGAGTTGCTAAAAAAGATAGCGGAGTTTTATGATCTTACGATGGACGAATTGGCACATGATATTATTGATGAAAAATGGAAACCTACTCCCAAAAGTAATGCTTCAAATCTTCGTATATTGAGTGTGACGGTGGATGGTCAACAAAGAGAAAATATTGAGTTGGTACCCGTTAAAGCCAGCGCGGGCTACTTAAATGGCTATGGAGACCCTGAATATGTTGCAGAGTTGCCGAAGTTTTCGTTGCCGATGTTTAATCAGGGGAGTTACAGAGCGTTTGAGATTAAAGGAGATTCCATGTTGCCATTGCCTTCCGGAAGCGTTATTGTTGGCGAATATGTTGAAAATTGGCACGACATTAAGCCCAATCAGACATATGTTGTAGTTTCAAAAGAAGAAGGTGTGGTTTATAAAAGGGTAGCTTCTAAGTTTAAAGATGATAAGGGATTGAAATTATTGTCAGACAATAAGGTTTATGAGCCTTATTGGGTGCCGGCGCAAGATATTGTGGAAGTATGGAAAGCAAAGGCATTCATTAGCACGGTTTTACCGGAACCTAGTCCTGAGCCTACAATGGAAACATTGACTGCTATGATGGCGCAAATGCAGAAAACAATTAACTCCGTAGTTGATAATAAATAAAAGCATATTTGTTTCTTTACAAAGATATTTGTACCTTTGTATTATCTGAAGAAGAGGGGGCATAGTATGCCCCCTTTTTTAGTTCACTTATTGAAATTTAATATGCAGATAGAGGAAAGAGTTCGCGAATTGGTAGAAGAAAAGATTGCAGATAGGAGTGATCTGTTTATTGTTCGCATAAAGATGCACAATAACAATATTTTGGAAATTCTATTGGATGGAGATGCCGGTATTGCAATTGAAGACTGTGCTAAGGTAAGCCGACATGTTGGATTTCATTTGGAAGAAGAGAATGTTATTGATAAAAAGTATCGTTTGGAAGTTTCGTCTCCTGGTATAGATACACCTCTTTTATTGTATAGACAATATGCTAAAAATAAAGGACGTGATATTCGCATCACACAATTGGATGGTACGAAACGTGAAGGAAAGCTTCTAGAGGTAAGTGAATCAAGTGTTCTGATTAATGAAAGAATAAAAGAAAAAGGAAAGAAGGAAGTGTTACAACAATCTGAGGTTCCAATGGAGAATATAAAAGAAACAAAGGTGTTAATTTCATTTAAGTAAAAATGAGCAGCAGCAATATCAATTTGATAGACTCTTTTCAAGAGTTTAAAGATTTTAAAAATATCGATCGTCCTACTGTTATTACGGTATTGGAAGAAGTATTTCGTAGCATGATCCGTAAACGTTTTGGTACGGATGAAAACGTTGACGTTATTGTAAACCCTGATAACGGAGACTTGGAAATTTGGAGAACGCGTGTCGTTATGGAAGATGGCTTTTCGGAAGACGATGATCTTGAAATTGAGTTAGCTGAAGCGCATCAATATGATCCTGATTTGGAAGTTGGAGATGATTATATTGAACAAATTACTTTAGAGAGTTTTGGACGTCGTGCGATATTGGCAGCACGTCAAACGCTAGTTTCAAAAATCTTAGAACTTGAGAAAGATGAGGTCTTCAAGAAATATAAAGATCGCGAGGGAGAGTTAGTAATTGGTGAAGTTTATCAAATATGGAAGAAAGAAATTCTTGTATTGGATGAAGATGGAAATGAACTCATTTTGCCAAAGACAGAGCAAATACCAGCAGATTATTTTAAAAAGGGAGATAGTATTCGCGCGGTAGTATTTAAGGTGGACATGATGAATAATAATCCAAAGATTATCATTTCGCGTACTGCACCTGAATTTTTGCAACGTTTATTTGAATTAGAAGTTCCAGAGATTTTTGATGGTCTTATTACAATTAGAAAAATTGTTCGTGAACCAGGTGAACGAGCAAAAGTTGCTGTAGAATCTTATGACGACCGAATAGATCCAGTTGGAGCCTGTGTGGGGATGAAGGGATCACGTATTCACGGTATCGTGCGTGAGTTGAGAAATGAGAATATTGACGTGATTAACTTTACATCGAATCATTCGCTCTATATCACTCGTGCATTGAGCCCTGCTCGTATTTCATCAATTAAAATAGATGAAGATGATAAAACAGCTGCTGTTTATTTAAAGCCTGATCAGGTTTCTTTAGCAATAGGACGTGGTGGGCATAATATTAAGCTTGCAGGAAAATTGACGGGTTATGAAATAGATGTGTATAGAGAAAATGATGAGGTGGAAGAAGATGTGGATATCGAAGAATTTGCAGATGAAATTGATAGCTGGATCATAGACGAATTTAAACGTGTAGGACTTGATACAGCCAAGTCTGTATTAGCTTTAACAGAAGAGGAGCTTGTAAGACGTACCGACTTAGAAGAAGATACAATACAAGAAATTGTACGTATCCTCAGGTCAGAGTTTGAATAAGATCTCTGACGAGTAAAAGCACTGAAAAAACAATTGATTTGAAATTGTTTTTTCAGTGTAAAAAAACATATTTTTGTAGTACTTAATATTAGAAGGTAATTAATAGATGACAGAAGGAAAAAGCGTAAACTTGCTTAAGGCAGCAAAAGAACTTAACATAGGGATAGGTACTGCTGTAGATTTCTTAGTGAAGAAGGGATTTGATGTAGATTCAAAGCCGAGCACTAAGTTATCGCCAGATATGTATGCTATTCTTCTAAAAGAATTTCAAGGAGACAAAATCGTAAAAGACGAAGCGAAGCAGATTGTTATCGGTAAGATTCGTCGTGAAGAGTCAGTTGCCGGAACAGGTGGAGTAAATCCTTCTGAATCTAAAGAAGACATTCAAGAAGATCTAACGGATTCTAAAGAGATTCTAATAAAAAATACCGCTGCTGTTGAAGAAGCTCCTTCGCCAGTGAAAACGGAACCCGAAGAACAACCGAAAAAAGAGGACGTTGGTCAAGGCCATTTGAAAGTTGTTGGGAAAATTGACTTAGATAGTTTAAATAGAGGAAAATCAAAAAAGGTAGAACCTGTCGAGGAGAAGATCCAAGAGCCAGCGCCAGTTGTGGAGGTAAAACCAGTTGTGGAGGTTAAAGAGGTTATAGAAACAAAACCTGTAGAAGAGCCACAGCCTGTACAAAAGGAAGAGGTAAAACCTGTAATTGAAGCGCCTAAAGTGGAAGCACCGAAAGTCGAGATTATTGCCGAAAAGAAGGTTGTAGAGGTGCTGCCTAAAGAAGAAATTAAAAACGAGCCTAAGGCCGACATGAATAAAGAAATTACAGAAACCAAACCCGTGGAGAAAGCCGAAGAAATTAAACCTTCAGTAGTAGAGGCACCACAAAATGAGGTTATACGTGCGCGTTCGGAGACGTTAGCGGGCCCTAAGGTGATTGGAAAGATTCAATTACCTGTAGAGCGCAAGCCGGTAGCTTCTTCGTCTAATTCGGCGCATAACGACAATAAACGGAAGCGGAAGCGTTCGAACAAGAATCCTAATGCTCCTGTTAATCCAAATGCTACCGAAGGTCAACGGAACTCTGGGGATAATAGAAATTCTGGAAATAATACCAACACGAACAATAATAATAACAATAACAACAATAATCGTGGTGGTGGATTTAACCGTACTGGCGGACAACATGGTGCTGGACAGCAACAAAATCGCCAAGGAAACAATTCGCAGGACAGATTTGGGAAAGGTCGTCATGACAATAAAGCAAGAGGCCGTCAACCTGAAACTCCGAAGGAAGAGCCTTCAGAAAAAGAAATCCAAGATCAAATCAAAGCAACGCTTGCTCGTTTGAGCGGCGCTGGAAAATCGGGTAAATTTGCACAACGTGCTAAATTACGTCGTCAGAAACGTGACGATATAGCTCTTTCTGCAGAGGAAGCAGCAATGGAGGAAGCAGCGCAATCTAAAATTTTGCGCGTGACGGAATTTGTAACGGCGAATGAGTTGGCAAACTTGATGGATGTACAGGTGACACAAGTTATTTCTACTTGTATGAGCTTAGGTATGTTTGTTTCCATTAACCAACGTCTAGATGCTGAAACATTGACTATTGTTGCTGATGAGTTTGGTTATCAAGTTGAATTTATTAAACCTGAAGATGAGGAAGTAACCGAATTGGAAGAGGTAGATAATGAAGCGAATTTGATTTCTCGTGCCCCTATTGTCACGGTGATGGGACACGTCGATCATGGTAAGACTTCGTTATTAGATTATATTAGAAAAGCCAATGTTACTAAAGGCGAAGCCGGAGGTATCACGCAACATATTGGTGCGTATGCTGTGAAATTGGATGATGGTCGTAAGATTACATTTTTAGATACGCCAGGTCACGAGGCCTTTACGGCGATGCGTGCTCGTGGTGCTAAGGTTACAGATATTGTTATCATTGTTATTGCTGCTGACGACGCTGTCATGCCACAAACACGTGAAGCGATTAATCACGCACAAGCAGCAGGTTCTCCGATTGTTTTCGCATTTACAAAGGTTGACAAACCTGGTGCAAATGCGGATCGTATCAGAGAACAACTTTCTGCAATGAACATCTTAGTAGAGGATTGGGGCGGAAAATATCAAGCCCAGGAAATTTCTGCAAAAACAGGTGAGAATGTGGAGTTGTTGTTGGAGAAGGTTTTGTTAGAAGCGGAGTTATTAGAGTTGAAAGCTGATCCAACGAAACGTGCTGTCGGTTCTGTTATTGAAGCTGCTCTAGATAAAGGTCGCGGAATTGTTACTACGGTCTTGGTACAAGGTGGAACATTGCGCGTAGGAGACGCTATCCTTGCGGGATCGCACTCTGGTAAAGTTAAGGCATTGACTAACGAACGAGGTGAGCGTGTGAAAGAGGCCGGTCCTTCAATACCTGTTCAGATTTTAGGTATGTCTGGCGCACCGACTGCTGGTGATAAGTTGTATGTCCTTGAGAGTGAATCAGAGGCTCGTCAGGTTGCAAATAAACGCCTTCAATTACAACGTGAACAAGGTATGCGCGCAACTAAACATATCACACTTGATGAAATTGGACGTCGTTTGGCAATTGGTAATTTCAAAGAGCTTAACGTAATCGTGAAAGGTGATGTGGATGGTTCTATTGAGGCGTTGTCAGACTCTTTATTGAAGCTTTCTACAGCCGAAATACAGGTTAACATTATCCATAAATCTGTAGGGGCAATTTCCGAATCTGATGTTTTGTTAGCTTCTGCTTCTGATGCAATCATTATCGGTTTCCAAGTGAGACCAACTCAAGGATCTAGAAAACTTGCTGAGCAAGAGCAGATCGATATTCGTTTGTATTCGATTATTTATGATGCTATCGACGAACTCAAATCAGCTATGGAAGGTATGTTGGCTCCTAAGTTTGAAGAGAAAATAGTTGCTGAAGTGGAAATTAGAGAAACTTTCAAAATTTCTAAAGTGGGAACTATTGCGGGTTGTATGGTTCGTGAAGGTAAGATTACTAGAAGTAATGATATACGCGTGATTCGTGATGGTGTTGTTATTCACACTGGAAAATTAGCATCTTTAAAACGTTTCAAGGACGATGTTAAAGAAGTTGCACAAGGTTACGAATGTGGTTTGAACATCGATCGTTTCAACGATATCCAAGTGGGAGATATTGTAGAAGCTTACGAACAAGTAGAAGTAAAACGTAAACTCTAATACTGAGTTTCTAAAGTATAGAAATCCTGATAGGCGAAGAACTTATCAGGATTTTTTTGTTCTATAGTTGTTGTCTATTTGACTTTTCTCTGGAATTAAATTAATTTTACGGGATGTACACATTTGAAATCTCTGATATCATTCGCCAACCTAATGAAAATATAACACTAACATTTAGAGATCTTTCTGGGAATTATCCTCGTTATAAAGCTGGACAATTTCTTACACTTTCCTTTTTATTTGGAGAACGAGAAGTGAGGCGTTCTTATTCATTTAGTAGTTCGCCAGATATCGATGAACCTATCGGAATCACCGTGAAGCGGGTCGATAACGGTGAGATTTCGAGATTATTGCATCATCGAATGCGGGTTGGTGATCGTATCGAAGTATTGGCGCCGCAGGGCTTATTTTATTACGAGCCGGAAGATGAAATAGAGCGTACCCTAATTCTTTTCGGAGCGGGTGTAGGGGTAACCCCATTATTTTCTATTTTGAAAACAGCTTTAGTTGCAGAAAAACGAACAAAAGTTGTGTTGGTTTATAGTAATGGATCGCCCGAAAGAACTGTTTTTTATAACGAATTACTAGACTGGCAAAAAGAATACAAAGATAGATTTACGATTGTTTGGATTTTCTCTAACGCAAAGAATCTATTAAATGCTCGCCTTAATAGAGAATTTCTTATTCGCATTGTTAAAGAGAATATGCCTGAGCATGGAGATATTATTTTTTACACTTGTGGACCTGTTTTTTACATGGATTTAGTCCGGTTTACATTGTTGGGAATGGGGTATCCAGATGAAAATATTCGTCGCGAAACGTTCCATTTTCCAGAAGAGGAGGAAGATGAGGACGAGCATGAAGAGCAACCTGTAGATATGACTTCCTATGATATTGTATTGCAGTTCCAAGATCATGAATACAAATTGACGATACCTTATAATAAAACAATATTAGACGTTGGTTTAGAACATAAAATCAGGCTTCCTTATTCATGCAAATCAGGGATGTGTAGTACTTGTATATCGCAATGTGTAGAGGGAAGTGTAAGGATGGACTATAATGAGGTTTTGACAGACCGGGAAGTAGCGAATGGTCGATGCTTAATTTGTGTCGCTCATCCATTGACAGAACGAACTGTAATCAAAGTTTTATAAAATTTGTGAGTATGCACGCATTAATTATTGGATCTACAGGTGCTACAGGAAGAGAACTTGTTAATCAATTACTCGAAGACAATCGTTTTCATCGAGTCACTGTATTTGTACGTCGGAATTTTTTTCAGAAACATCCTAAGCTAAAAGAAATTGTGGTTGATTTCGAACATTTGGGAGAGTACATGGAAGATGTAGAAGCAGATGTTTCATTTTCATGCTTAGGGACTACCAAAGCTGATGCAGGAAGTGAAGCTGCACAATGGCGTGTGGATCACGATTATCAGCTCGAATTCGCTAAACTTTCTTTGAAGGTCGGTGTTAAACATTTCATTCTTTTATCTGCGATTGGAGCAAAGCATAACGCTATATTTTTTTACAGCCGTATGAAGGGCACGTTAGAAGACAAGATAAAAGCACTTAATTTTTCGTCTATCCATATCATACAGCCAAGTTTTATTATTAGGCCAGAGTCGACACGGAAGATGGAAATTATTGCTGGAAAGCTTTTGCAGTTTATTAACCGAATGGGGCTTTTTCCTTCATTTAGAGCGACTACGACTTCAGCATTAGCTACGGTTATGGTAAAGTCTCTTTTTCGTTCACAGCATGGAATATCTATAGCGTCTCCTCAAGTCTATTTTGAGTGGTAAATAGATCCGGATTAGGAAACGAAATGAGCGATTTTCCTACGAGTATCGTTAAACTAATTCATTGTTGTCAAATATTATTTTGACACCGCCATAATTCACTCAATTATGGCGTTTTTGCTTGCAAATGCTTATCTTTAGGCGAATTTAAAAATAGACATCTCCTTGGAGGGGTCTTATGGTGTCACAGAAAATTTGTAATATTCCAATAGAAAATTATGTCATCTAAAATTATCTACACGAAAACAGATGAAGCGCCGTTATTGGCAACTTATTCGTTTTTACCAATTGTCCAAGCCTTTGCTAAAACAGCAGATATCGATGTTGAATTGAGAGATATTTCGTTGGCAGGACGTATTCTTGCTAATTTCCCTGATCATCTAACTGCGGAACAAAAAACCAGTGATGCCTTGGCTGAATTAGGAAAATTGGCTACAGAGCCCGAGGCTAACATTATAAAGTTGCCTAATATTTCGGCTTCTATTCCGCAACTTAAGGGTGCTATCGCTGAATTGCAGAAAGCAGGTTACAACGTTCCAAATTATCCCGATGCTCCAGTAAATGCAGAAGAGGAAGCTGTAAAATCTACTTATGCTAAAATATTAGGATCTGCTGTAAATCCAGTTCTTCGTGAGGGAAATTCAGACCGTCGTGCTCCAAAGGCAGTTAAGAACTATGCAAAGGCAAATCCACATAGTATGGGAGCTTGGGCATCTACAAGCCAGACGAAAGTAGTATCGATGACTGATGGAGACTTTTATGCGACAGAGAAATCGGTTACAATAGATACAGATACACAGTTCAAAATTGAGTTTGTTTCCGAAAATGGTACTGTAAAAGAGCTTAAAGGATTAGCAAATCTTAAAGCTGGAGAGGTGATTGACACTTCTGTATTAAATTTTGCTAAATTAAAGTCTTTCGTAGGCGACGCTATTGAAGAAGCAAAAGCTGCCGGTGTTTTATTGTCGGCTCATTTGAAAGCTACAATGATGAAGGTGTCTGATCCTATTATTTTCGGTGCTATTGTTGAGGTTTACTTTAAAGACGTTTTCGCTAAATATGGTCAGTTATTTGCTGATCTCGGGATTAACAAGAATAATGGGCTAGGTGAGGTCTACGCTAAAATTGCAGGACATACACAAGAACAAGATATCAAATCGGCTATTCAAGTTGCTATTGAAAATGGACCTGATTTAGCAATGGTCAATTCTGATAAAGGTATCACAAACCTGCATGTTCCTTCTGATGTTATCGTAGATGCTTCGATGCCGGCTATGATTCGGACATCAGGCCAAATGTGGAATAAAGAGGGAAAACAACAAGATACTTTTGCTATTATTCCCGATCGTTCTTATGCTGGTGTATATGCAGCAGTTATAGCTGATTGTAAAGAACATGGAGCTTATGACCCAAGGACAATGGGGTCTGTTCCGAATGTGGGCCTTATGGCGCAAAAGGCAGAAGAATACGGATCGCACGATAAAACTTTCCAAGCTTCGGAAAAAGGTACCATTCGCGTGGTTGATGCAAATGGAAAATTGTTTTTGGATCAGGTAGTAGAAGCAGGCGATATTTTCCGCATGTGTCAGACTAAAGATGCTCCTATACAAGACTGGGTTAAATTAGCTGTAAATCGTGCTCGTTTGTCCGCTACACCAGCAATCTTTTGGTTGGATGAAAATCGCGCTCACGATCGTGAAATTATAAAAAAAGTGAACGCATATCTACCTAATTTTGATACCACAGGTTTGGATATTCGCATTTTATCTCCTGTAGAAGCTACGAAAGTTTCTGTAGAACGCATTCGCAAAGGGGAGGATACGATTTCCGTAACAGGAAATGTACTTCGTGATTATTTAACAGATTTATTTCCAATCTTAGAATTAGGCACATCTGCTAAGATGCTTTCGATTGTTCCTTTAATGAATGGTGGAGGGTTATTTGAAACAGGTGCTGGCGGATCAGCTCCTAAACATGTTGAGCAGTTCTTGGAAGAGGGATATCTTCGTTGGGATTCATTAGGGGAATTCTTGGCATTAGGTGCTTCTTTTGAACATCTTTCGCAAACACAAGACAATGCAAAAGCACAAATTTTGGCAGATGCACTTGATTCCGCTACCGAGAAGTTTCTGGCAAATGATAAGTCTCCTGCTCGTAAAGTCGGTCAGATCGATAACAGAGGATCGCATTTCTATCTAACATTATATTGGGCTGAAGCATTAGCTGGTCAATCTAAAGATCAAGATTTGGCAGTGATATTTGCCCCGATAGCAAAGGCCTTAGCTGATAATGAATCTAAAATTAATCAGGAATTGATTGAAGCACAGGGTAATGCACAAGATGTTGGTGGATATTATTTTCCAAATGACGCATTAGCAAGTCATGCGATGCGCCCATCAGAAACATTGAATAATGTTATTGATTCATTGTAGATAATATATAATCGAAATATAATAAAAAGGCCAATCTACTCGATTGGCCTTTTTACTGAAAATGTTTTAGAATATTTTTGCTATCGTATAAGATTTTTTCTCAAAAAGATTAATTTAGATTTTCCAAACTATCTCCCATTATTTCATTATGCTGAGCGAGTAACCCCCTTGAGGATATTGTATTTAATACCGTCGTTTTAGCCAAGTACTGCGGGTTATCTGCATAGATGTATAACAAAGATCCATTTTTGATTGCATTAATAATGGGTTTTGTCAATTCTCTTGGCAAAGCAGGGCATCCATAACTTCTACCAAGTCTTCCCGTAGATTTTATAGTAGATTCACTGCAATAATCAGCTCCATGGATTACAACTGCACGAGCTTTGGCCTGGTCATTAATTCCTTTCTCAAGCCCATTCAATACAAGCGAGTAACCATTGCCTCCTTGATAAGTATTCTCTGTTAAAAAAAAGCCCAAGGAACTTTGGTACGATCCGTGTTTATTAGAGAATGATTTTGCGTACTTCTCGCCTGAATTTCTACCGTGTGAAACAATTGTTCTAAAAAGTACTTTCTCTTTTTCCATATCAATAACAACCATTCTCTTTTCTGTAGAAGGTAGGGTAAAATCAATTACCGTGAGAATATTTGTCTTTTTAGGGTGTAAAGTATGGTAACCTTGCAAAGCTTGCTCAAAAGCCTCGAATTTGAGGACTTCTCCCAAATTCATTTTGTCATACAACAAATTTGCTTCGGATATTGGTTCTCTTTCTTTTTTTGAAATTGGTTTAGAAGGATGGTCGGGAAAATGTTTTTTTAAAGTCGTAGGTATATAACTCACCAATAACCCCGTCAACAATACAAAAAATAAACTACGCATAAGCACAAAATCTTTAATCCGTCTGCAAAGTTATTAATAAATTGATTGTCAAAATGTTAAAAAAATGTAAATATTTAATCGATCACTATCACTAGTGCATTAAATTTTTTTGCCCAATCGAAGATAAATTTTGCATGAGAAGATGCATTTCTCACACACATATGCGATCTGGGTGTGGTACCTAGTGACCAACTATATTCAATAATTGCTCCTTTTGGATTATTAACGGGAACTCCGTGTATGTAGGCACCGTTAGTGAATCGACTGGCGTAAGGGGCGAACCCTTCGATAGAAGTTGTACCATCTTTATAATAAAACATTTTAGTTTTTTTCTCTTGAATGACGTACATTCCTGTAGGGGTTTCTTGGGCATAAGGTGGTTTATGTCTGCCAGTTGTAGCAGGATTCATACTTTTTATGACCCATTTGCAATCGCCCTGACGCTCTGCGGTTAATATATTTTGGTTGGTGACATCGACAAATGCAATATGATGAAAATTCACGGTATCACCTAAGCTCTTAACATATCGCTTTGGAACCTCAAATACACCTTCAAATGATATACCTTCGACTTTGACCATATCTAAGGTATCTGCACTTTGTAGTTTGACAAGAAATCCGTCTCGTCCATATAGTGTAGGCGTTTTTGTTTCTCCGACAACGTACAGTGGCGCAGATTGATAGCGTTCGTTTCCTAAAGAATCCGAAATTCGAGTGTATTCATTTCTGTGATAATTTTTTACGAGAGGAGCTTCCTGATTTCTGTTTTTGTAGTTTTGTAATACAGCATAGTTTGCAGGGACACGTTGAAAATTCTCAACTAAGGCTAGTTTTTCTTTGATTTTTTCCATTTGAAAATGACGTGAGGTATCCTTATAAGGATAAGACTCCTCTAACGTATGTTTGTCATAGGAAAGTTCCTTGCTTAATGTAATGTCTTCGGCTGTTTTCGGTTTCTTGCGAGCTTCCTCCTCAGCTTTTTTCACAAGTTCCAAAGAATCTGTACGTTTTTGCGCTTCAGGATCATTTTTAACTTCCTGCTTTTGGGTACAACATACGGATATAAAGCAGATTAAGAGAGCTAGAAGCTTTGTGTATACGCTCATATATGACGTCTATAAGTTATATCTTTGATTTTCTCAAACATACATAAAAAGTGTAAAACTTCATAGGTATTTGATAAAATAAACAGGCTATAAAGATCTTCATATGCCGTTTATAATTACTTAGTAATCATATTTCTATTTTCTATATACAATCGTTATCTTCGTATATGTACCAGTTATAAATGAAACATTTGATCTGCCTTTGGTTTATTTGTATTTCTTTTCAGGGATATGGTCAAGGATTTTTTAAGTTGATGGACGATGGACCACTTTCTTTAAAATTTGAATTAGTAAATAATATTATCTTGATACCGGTGAAAATAAATGGTGTTCCCTTGACTTTTTTACTTGATACGGGAGTAAAAGAAACCATTCTTTTTGCTCAAGCAGACGATTCTTTGATGTTAAAAAATCAAAATAAGATGCGTTTTCATGGTATAGGTACTGAGGGGGGCGTTGAAGGTATTTTATCGAAAGGAAATACGGTAGAGGTTGGAGATGTAGCAATCGACTCTTTACATTGGCTGTATGTTATACATGCTACAGACCTTGATTTGTCTAGTGATATAGGCGTGGCAATTAACGGCATTATAGGTTCAAAATTCTTCAATAGTTTTGCTGTAAAAATAGACTACATCAAAGAAAAGATTACTTTATTTCCACCAGGATATGATTATACTAGAATAATACGGAGATATAGGGCCGCCAATTTGCAGGTAGAAAATGAACGACCATACGTTCAAGTTAGATGGCTGGCAGACAACGAGTGGATGGCTGGCAAGGTGCTTTTGGATCTAGGGAATACAGATCCGATTATGTTGTTTCCTTTTGTGTTGAAAAATCATGTTGTTCGATCTCCTTACGTGGAAGAATATATAGGGCGAGGGTTTAATGGTGTTATTTATGGGAAGAGAAATCGAATTCGGAAAGTGGTTTTAGAGGATTTTACATTAGACTATCCGATAGTAGCTTATCCAGATTCCAATGCTGTTTTTTTGAGTAAGTTGGCTAGAAATAGGGTAGGTTCGATTGGGAGCCAGGTCGTTCAACGTTTTCATATCCTAATAGACTATGAAAGACGAATTTTTTATTTGGATAAGAATAGGCATTTCAAAAAGCCATTCTTGATGAATATGGCTGGCGTCGATATTAAACACGATGGTATAGAATGGGTAAGAGAACTTGTTTCGGTTTCTTCTAATTCGCCGAATGAGCGTTCTTCTTTGGCGGGAAATAATGAAATAAAGGTTAATTTATCGAACAGCGGTCTGCAGTATAAATTTGTATTGAAAGCTATTTACAAAATTTCAGGTTTGAGGAAAAACTCACCAGCAGCTAATGCTGGTGTATGCGCCGATGATATATTGCTGAAAATTAATGGAATGGAGGTTGGTAATTTAACCTTGTCTAAAATCAATTCTAAGCTGCAATCTCATCCTGGCGATACTTTAAAACTAACTTTAAAAAGGAATGAAAAAGTTTTCACGACGACCTTCCGTTTAGTTGATCCTATACCATATTAAAGTACAAAGTACAAATCGAAATACATTCTGATTTGTACTTTGTATTCTTTCTTTTTTGGAGGAACTATTTTTTCTTAGTTGTCTGGAAGTGCGTTTTTATTAAGAAAAACAAACTGTCCGTCAAATACATCAAGCTCTATACTTGCATCCTTAGATACTTTTCCCGAAAGTATTTCTTTAGATAGTTCATTAAGCACCCGTTTCTGGATTACTCTTTTTAGAGGACGTGCTCCATAGATAGGGTCATAGCCAAGTTGACCTAACCAATCTAATGCATCTTCGCTAGCTGAAAGTAAAATATGCTGTTCGGCAAGTTGATCTTGTATGCGATGGAACTGCAGTCGCACAATGTTGCTAATTTCAGTACGGCTCAGCGGCGTAAACATAATGACTTCATCGATACGGTTTAAAAATTCTGGACGAATGGTTTTTTGCAACAAAGCAAATACTTCATCTTTCGTTTTTGCGACAATTTCATCTCTGTTTCCATCATTCAATTGTGAGAAATTTTCTTGAATAATGGGTGACCCTGTATTTGAGGTCATGATAATGATCGTGTTTTTAAAGTTAACGATTCGCCCCTTATTGTCCGTTAAATGTCCGTCATCCAATACTTGTAGCAAGATGTTAAAGACATCTGGATGTGCTTTTTCTATTTCGTCTAAAAGAACTACGGAATAAGGTCTACGACGTACAGCCTCTGTTAATTGCCCACCTTCATCGTAACCTACGTAGCCTGGAGGCGCTCCGATCAATCTGGAGACCGCGTGTCGCTCTTGGTATTCAGACATATCTATTCGAACCAAAGCTTGTTCGTCGTCAAATAAGTATTCCGCTAATGCTTTGGCTAGCTCTGTTTTACCAACACCTGTAGTACCTAGAAAGATGAATGAACCTATTGGACGTTTTGCATCGCTTAATCCTGCGCGAGAACGTCTGATAGCATCAGAGATTGCCTCAATAGCTTCTTCTTGTCCTGCTACGCGTTTGTGCAACTCATCCTCTAAGCGCAATAGTTTTTCTCTCTCAGATTGCACCATTTTGTTCACAGGTATCCCTGTCCAACGAGAAACAACATCAGCAATATCCTCAGCAGTAACTTCCTCCTTTAGCATGCGGCTGTCTTGTTGTTTTTCCGCAAGTTCCTTTTTTAGTTTTTCTACATGATCTTGTGCTTCTTTTATTTTTCCATAACGGAGTTCTGCCACCTTGCCGTAATCTCCTGCTCTTTCAGCTTGATCAGCCTCCAATTTGTAATCTTCAATATTTTGTATTTCTAGATTTACTTGGTCTACCAAACTTTTTTCAGATCGCCAAGCGGCTTTCAGTGAGTCCCGTTCATCGGATAAGTTAGCGATTGTCTCCGAAAGCTCGTTAACTTTTTTGTGATCATTTTCCCGTTTTATTGCTTCCCTTTCAATTTCTAACTGCATGATTCTACGATCCAATTCGTCTACATTCTCTGGCACCGAGTCCATCTCCAAGCGAAGTTTAGAGGCAGCCTCATCCACCAAATCTATTGCTTTATCTGGTAGAAAGCGATCGGTGATATAACGTTGGGAAAGCTCTACAGCAGCAATGATAGATTCATCCAATATCCTTACTTTATGGTGTGTTTCGTATCGTTCTTTTAAACCTCTTAGGATTGATATAGCATCTTGGGTATTGGGTTCGCTTACCATCACCTTTTGAAAGCGTCGCTCCAAGGCTTTATCCTTTTCAAAATATTTTTGATATTCATTCAATGTTGTTGCCCCTATAGCTCTCAATTCCCCACGTGCTAACGCTGGTTTTAATATATTAGCAGCATCCATAGCGCCTTCACCACCTCCTGCGCCTACAAGAGTATGTATTTCATCAATAAAGAGTATTATTTCTCCGTCACTCTCGGAAACTTCTTTTACAACAGATTTCAAACGTTCTTCGAATTCGCCCTTGTATTTAGCCCCTGCAATAAGAGCCCCCATATCAAGCGAGTACACAATTTTCGTTTTCAAATTTTCAGGTGCATCTCCTTTTATGATTCGGTAAGCGATACCTTCAGCTATAGCTGTTTTGCCTACTCCAGGTTCGCCAACTAAAATAGGGTTATTCTTGGTTCGTCTCGAAAGTATTTGCATCACCCGACGAATTTCTTCGTCTCTTCCTATAACTGGATCTAGCTTTCCAGATTCCGCAAATTCATTTAGATTTCGAGCATATTTTCCCAAGGAATTATAAGTTGTTTCGGCATTTTGGTCTGTTACCTTGTTGTTGCCCCGCAATTCTTTTATGGCTAGTTTAAGGTCTTTTTCGTTGACTCCTTGATCTTTTAAGAGCGTACTTACTTTATCGTTCGTTGTAAGTAAGCCTAATAGAATGTGTTCTATAGAGATAAATTCGTCATGAAATTCTTTAAGGTAACTTTGTGCTTTTTGTAGAGCCGTATTTGTAGAGCTGCTTAAATAAACATTAGTTCCGCTTACTTTTGGTAGTGCATCTATTTGTTTGTCGATTTCAGAAGCCAAGTAGTTGATGTTTACATTCAGTTTTTTTAGTAGATGTGGTATAATGTGTTCGTCAACTGCTAAAAGCGCCTTAAAAATATGAGCTGGTTCAATCGCCTGTTGTTGGTTTCCCTGGACAATTTCAGAAGCTTTTTGTATGACTTCTTGAGCTTTGATAGTGTAGTTATTAAAATTCATATAAGTCTAGTTGTTTAATTTAAAATCTTGTTATCCAATTCTAATATTTACTAAACAATTTGAATGCCTTTTTGCTTTTTTATTGTTTTTCGGAAAAAATGACAGTTTATTTTGTTTTTTAGTGTCAAAATGACTTTTTGCTATTTTTTTAGGCTGTATATCAGCTTATTTCTGTTTTTCTTTAAAAGAAGGCTTGCATAATAGGGGATAAGTTCTGATATTTGCATCACAGAAACACAATACGTTTCGTAGGCCTCCTTAGCTCAGCTGGTAGAGCAACTGACTTGTAATCAGTAGGTCATTGGTTCGATTCCGATAGGAGGCTCATATTTAAAAAGCGGTTTTTTTACACAAAAAAGCCGCTTTTTTGCGTTTTGAGCAAAGATTAGTAGCGTCTTTGTTTGGATCATGTTCAAAAGTTGTGGAGAGGAGAAAAAATAATCAGATATTTGCAGCTTGATATTTTGTTGAGATGCACGA